>DATAWH010000037.1:0-9895 GCA_036267315.1 Candidatus Cybelea sp.
TAAAGAACGGCGAACTTATTTTCGGAGAGCTCAGCTCGAGCATCGCGCAGCACTCCGAGGGCTCCGTCGAGCTCGCGCTCGAGTGGTGCGACGGAACTCCGGTGCTGCACGTCGTCGCGCACGGCGAAGGCTACGCGCGCCAGGAATACGATCGCGAACTGTGGCTCGTCGGACGTCTCGGCGCGCGGGTCGACGTCGAAATACTGCCCGGCTTCGGAGCCCACATCTCGGCCGCCATTTTAGCGACCCCTTCTTCTACACCGACTGCGCAGCGCTGAGAATTACTTCGACCACGCGACCCGGGTGCGAAAGCATAGAGACGTGACTCGAGTCTGGCGGTCCACACGACGCCCGGGCGCCCGAAGCCCATCCGTAAAAGCGAGCAAACGCATTGCGCGTTAGCTTGAAGCGTGCATCGGGCATATCGCCAGCATGACCGAGAAACAAAAACGAGTGGCGGTTCTCGTCACCGATGGCTTCGAAGAAGCCGAGCTGACCGAGCCCACCAAAAGCCTACGCGACGCCGGCGCGAAGGTGGATATCGTATCGCAGAAGAGCGATCCGATTCAAGCGTTCAAACATCACCAGCCGACGATCAAAATCGGCGTCGACAAAACCCTCGATGAAGTCTCCCCCGATGACTACGATGCCGTGCTGCTCCCCGGTGGCGCGCTCAATGCCGACGGCATTCGCACCGACGAACGCGCGCAGCGTTTCGTGCAGCAGATGAACGAAGCCGAAAAGCCGGTCGCCGTCATCTGCCACGCGCCGTGGCTGCTCGCCTCAGCGGGGCTCGCGCGCGGGCGCAGGCTGACGAGCTGGCCGACGATTGCCGATGACTTGCGCAACGCCGGCGCGCAATGGGTCGACCGGGAAGTCGTCGTCGATCGCAATCTGGTAACCAGCCGCGGCCCCAACGATATCCCCGCGTTCAACGAGGCGGTGCGTTCGTTGCTCAATCCTTGACGTATAGCGTCCAGGGTTTCTCCGGGTGGTGATCGGCGGGAAAGGTTTCGCCGGCGCTTAGGTGCCGGCGAAAGCCGCACTGGGAGCATTCGTACTCACCGCTGACGGCAACGGGTTCGCCCTCGGTTCCAAATATCTCGGCCATGAGCCGCTTGTACCCGGTTTCCGCCGCGTCATTGCGGGAAAAGACCGAACCTATGCCCGCCGCATTATTTGAAAACGAACCTCAGGCCAGCGCAGCCGCCACCGTCCTGCGCGAACTGGGCTTCGACTCCGAAGTGATCCTGCGCGGCGCGAACACGTTCGACGAGCGCACTCGCGACTTTTTCGCCGGCAAGCCGCCCGCGTTCGAGCTGCACGCATTGCTCCTGAGTACCGATGCGGACGACGAACGCTTCGCGCGAACGGTTGCGCGCCATTATGGGATCGTAGTTCAAAACGTCCCCTAGCGAGGCGCGCTCGGCCGCCGATTTTCTTCCCGGACGCCTCTCGCTGAAAAGCTTGCGCGAGGCCGCAGCGCAATGCCGCGGCTGCGATCTTTACAAATACGCGACGCAGACCGTCTTTGGAGAGGGGCCCGCGAGCGCGCGCCTGATGCTCGTCGGCGAAGAACCGGGCGACAGCGAGGATCTCGTGGGCCGTCCTTTCGTCGGACCCGCGGGCAAACTGCTGCATCGCGCGATGGAGGGTGCCGGCATCGATCCGCGCGCCGTTTACGTCACTAACGCCGTCAAGCATTTTAAGTTCGTCGAGCGCGGCAAGCGCCGCATCCATCAAAAGCCAAAGATCGTCGAGGTTCGCGCTTGCAAACCGCGGCTCCAGAGCGAGGTCGCGGTCGTGAAGCCGACCCTCGTCGTCGCCTTGGGCGCCACGGCCGCTCAATGGCTCCTGGGCTCGGCTTTTCGTCTCATGGCCAACCGGGGACGCGTGCTTGCCGGCCCCCCGCGAACGCTGGCGACGATCCACCCCTCGGCGATCCTCCGCGCGCCCGATAGTGACGGGCGGCGGCAGCTGATGACCTACCTCGTGACCGATCTTCGAAAGGCCGTTCGAGCTGTGAGCTGAGGCGTGATCTATTAGGTTATTGACTATGTGATTCCACTGGGTATAATAAATCCCCAGGAGGAGTGACTAAGCTTGCTCGATTCGGTGATCGGAAATCATACTGCGACGGAAGCCCACAACGAAGCCATGGGCCTTTCCATCGGCGACGTCATCCGCCGCCTCGTCGACCTCTTGGGCGCGACGACGGTTGCCGCGATCGGCAACGTCAAAGAGACGCGCGCCGTCACCCAATGGCTCAGCGGCGAGCGCGAACCCCAACGGCCCCACGCCCTTCGTTTTGCCCTACAGCTCGCACTGATGATCGCCAACCACGGCACCCGCGATATCGCGCGAGCCTGGTTTCACGGCTCCAATCCGGCCCTGGAAGATCGTACGCCGGTGGCGGTGCTGCGCGACGACCCTCTCGAGGAGTCACAAGGGCCGTTGGCCAAGGCGCTGCGCACGTTCAGCAAACGGGTGGATGCCGCCAGTTCGGCGGAGTAAATAGCGTACAGAATCACGGGTTATTTCACGGAACCCAGAGGGTTACTCACAACTTCGTACACCGGTGTTCATAACACGATGGTCGGCAATGGGAGAAACCCCAAAATCACCGTTGTTTTCGCCCACTGGAGTCTGCGAGACTAAAGAGAATGTCGAGCCTTGGAAGCATCGTGATGGTCTTTAGCGGCGAGTACGACCTCGCTTCAAAGGAGCAGTTGCGCGAAGCCTTCGCCGTCCTTGTCGGCGCGAAGCAGGCGGTCTTGGATTTTAACGACGTGAGCTATCTCGATTCGACCGCGCTGAGCGAGCTGACGGCGCTGCATCGAGCGCGCGCGGCCGCCGGCCTCGACCCCGCCACGATCGTTACCAGCAACGGCAACATCCTGAGGCTTTTCCAGATCGTCGACATGCAGCGATTCTTCGTTTTTACCGATACCATGCCGGAAAATGCACGCGGCGAGCCGGTGGACCGGCGGCACGCTCCCTCATTCTGAGCTATTCGTAGTCGATTGGGTCGTTCGAGGGCGGCTCGTGCACGAAGTGCGCCATCGGGTATTTTGTCGGAATCGCCGTAAACGGGCGAGGACTCTGCGAGAAATCGAACGCGTCGTCGAGGCTCGCTGCGCGCGTGTCGGTGTACCCCTGTGAAGCCGGCCCGATCGGGCCGAGTCCATACACCTCTTCGATGAAATGCAGCACGCTTCCGAACTCGTACTGCACGTGCGACACGTAGTTCGCTTTAGCATACGGGGAGACGATGAGGCAGGGCACGCGCATCCCCAATCCTCGATAATCGAGCTGCGGCGGCACGGCGTTGTCGTACCAGCCGCCCCAATCGTCCCAGAGGACGACGATCGCCGTGGTCGACCAGTACGGGCTCTCGCCGACCGCGTTGACGACCGACGCCACCCACGACGGACCCTGATCGCTATGATAGGCGGGGTGATCTGAATCGTCTTTGCTGGGGGTCACCCAGTCGACCGAAGCCAACGCGTTGTTATCGGGATCGGTCAGAACCAGATTTTGCGGCGCGATGATGTTCTTCCAATCCGGTCCGTAGCGCGTGTACTTGAAGGCTTCGAACGGCTCCCACATCCCGTCGTCGAGATGTTTGGTTGCGTAGTATTTCCACGATACGCCGCCGCGGTCGAGCACGTTGGCGATCGAGTTAAACTGATCGAAGCACGGAAACGGCCCCGCGTAATAGTGCTCTTTGGAATCGGCCGTCAGATAGGAGCTTCGCGTGCCGCGCGGAGAGTCGCAGTCGTCGTAAAGGCCGTTAGGGAAATCGACCTCCGACCGGTTGGGTACCTGCAAAATGGTATCGTTGCCGGCGACGAGCGTCAGATGGCCGGTGAAGCTGCCGCCAAACTCCGTCGGAAACATCTCGTCGGCGAGAACGTACTGCTGTGCCATGGACCGGTACGGCACGATCAGGTTCGGATCGACGTAGGAATAGGCGCCGTAGAGCGGGTGTTTGCCGAACTTGGAGAAGCCGTCCATCTTCCCCTTATCGTAGTCTTTCTTCGCCGCGCCATAGTCGTGCGCGAGGTCCGGCCCGTCAAACGTGATCTTTTTCAGTGGGACCGATATATCGCCGGGGGGACAGTTCGAAGTCGTCGTGGGTCGCGCGCCGGGAGCGATGCGGCGCCGAGCCATACCGCTGGTAACGGGAATCGCGCAACCCGACATCGGCGCGTTTGCATTAGGGTAGCCGGCAAAGAAGTTATCGAGGCTTCGATTCTCTTGCACGATGACGACGACGTGCTGAATGTATCCCGACGGCGAGCCGGCCGCCGGCCGTACGATCGGCGTCGCCTCGCGTCCGCCGGCAAACGTTGCGCCGCCTGCACCCGCGGCTGCGGGGCCAATGCCGGTTCCCGAACATCCGGTCGTAAAGACGACGCACAGAGCCATGAGACTGCAAAGCGATCGACGGTCCACGCCGGGTTGTTGCTCTCGCCCGCGCCGGTTACCTGGTCAACTCGCGGGGTACCGTCGTCGCCGCTTCCGTCGAAGCGCAAGGCAGCAAGCGGCGCGCTAGACCGTCTGTCGCGACGTATCTTCTTCTGCGCGGCGCGACGTCCCGACGTCCTCCTCTGACGAACCGACGAGATGCCGGTGCGCGACGTCGCCGCCGAGATATCCCGCGACCCCGAGAATTAAGATTCCAAGCACGGTCAACACGTATCCGCCGACGGCGGTGTGATCGTGAAAGCGCACCGCGCAGGCCCATCCGAAGATCACGATCAGCGCGACGTTGAGGGTCATGTGCCACGCCGCAACGTTCTTTGCTTTGGGCGACATCGGCGCCGTTAGGTAGTCGATGAAGCCGAAGAGCCCGGCGACGAGCGAGCCGAGGACACCGAACAGAATCAGCCAGGTCGCCATCGGCGACCAGAAGACGGGCCCCGCCCAAATCGAAATGATATCGGCGACGATGGCCGCCACGAAGCAGCCGATTGGAAAGGTCACCAAGATCGGATGGACGGGATGCCCTGCGATCGTTGCCTTACCTTGCATACCGCTTCATACCCACCAAAGATTGGAGTGAGTCAGGAAACGAGCCCTCTATCGTTTCGTGGAAGCGTTGTGCCCGCGGATTTGCCGGGTAAAGGAGAGCCATCATGCTGCTTGCGGCTGCCGCGTTGGGGGCCACGCTGTACGCGACGTACTGCTCGTCGTGTCACGGCAGCGTTGGACAGGGATCGAATCTCGCTCCGCCGCTCATCGGTAAACCGGCGGTCGACGTTCACTTCATGCTCGACACCGGCCGCATGCCGGCGGCGGCGCCCTACGTCAACGAGATCCCGCGCGCTTCCCACTTCGACGAACGGCAAATTACCGCAATCGTGCAGTACGTGCTGCAGCTTTCACCGCAGCCCGCGTCATCTGCCCTGCCGGCGGTCGGGCCGGGGAACGTCGATGCGGGCCGCCGCCTCTTCTCGGAGAACTGTGCCCAGTGCCACGGCGCAACCGGCGACGGTGCGTCGGTCGGTGCGAACGACGTCGCGCCCGCCCTGTCGACGGCGACCCTCTTTCAGATCGCCGAAGCGATTCGTGCGGGTCCCGGCGAAATGCCGAGCTTCGGCGCCGACGTTTTGAGCAGTCGGCAGGTCGACGATATCGCGCACTACGTGAAGTACGTGCAGGCGCACGGAAACCTGCCGGAAGGAGCCAACGCCGGCGGATTATCGCTCGCGCACGACGGGCCGGTCGCCGAAGGCTTCATCGCGTGGCTCTTCGGCATCGGCGCGCTCGTGCTGTTCGTTCGCTTCATCGGCACCACCGACTAATCGGCCGTCTACGTACGCGCGCTTTCCGCGCCGAGGCGCCAGAAGCAAAGAAGCATGCCGGCCAACCCCGCGACGGCGAGCAGCGGCGACCACAGAAGGCCCGTAAACAGCGCAAGCGTGCAGAGCGCGATCAGCACCGGAAACGGGCTGTTGGTCGTAAAGATTCCGAGGTCGTCGCCGGCCGCCGTCTGCGGCGTTTGGTTGGGATCGTCGCCTTCGAGGCGCGCGTCGCGTTCGGCGACCACGGCGTAGGCGGCTGCAAACGCAAGCGCCGTCGCCATTACCGCGAGCAGCGCCGTACCCGTCGCCTCTTCGTGCGCGACAAACCAATAGACGACCGCGATGACCGCGCCGAACGCCGCGGCAAAAGCGAAGAGCGCGACGAACGAACGCACTAAGCGGATCCCGCCGGCGGATCGAGCGCCGGGCGGCGGCTGCGAATCGGCGGCAGCGTCGTGAAGTTGAACTCCGGAGGAGGTGAGGTCGTCATCCATTCGAGGGTGTAGCCGCCCCACGGATCGTTGCCGACGGGTTCGCGCCGGCGCACCGAGACGAGGATGTCGATAAAGAAGAGCGCGACGCCTACCGTCATGATCAGCGCGCCGGCCGTCGCGATCGCGTTGAGCAGCGGGAGGTGCCCGACCGCGGGATAGGTGTACACGCGCCGCGCCATCCCTTCCATTCCCATGAAGCCCATCGGGATGAAGGTCGCGTTGAAGCCGAGGAAGAGCAGCGCAAAGACCCATCGGCCGATGCGCTCGTCGAGCTTCACGCCGAACATCTTGGGGAACCAAAAGTACAGCGCACCGAAGAGCGCAAACATGCTGCCGCCGCCGATCGTGTAGTGAAAGTGCTGCACGATGAAGTAGCTGTCGTGCGCCTGATAGTCGATCGGCGGCGACGCGATCATCACCCCGGTGATCCCGCCGATGAGGAAGTTCAGCAAAAAACCGATGGCAAACAGCATCGGCACCCGCAGCGCGATCGAGCCCTTCCACATCGTTCCAATCCAGTTGACGAACTTCACGCCCGTCGGCACGGCGATCAGGAACGACACCGCCGAAAAGAACGGATTGCTCACCGCGCCGGTGGTAAACATGTGGTGGGCCCAGACGCCCAGCGACAGCGCTGCAATTGCAAACGCCGCGAGCACCATGCCAACGTACCCGAAGACCGGCTTGCGCGAGAACGTGGCGACGATCTCAGTGACGATGCCGAAGTAGGGCAGGATCAGCACGTATACCTCCGGATGCCCGAAGAACCAAAAGAGGTGCTGGTAGAGGATCGGATTGCCGCCGTACGCGGCGTCGAAAAAGTGTCCGCCCAGGTGGCGTTCGATCAAGGCCATCGCAAAGGCCGCCGCCAGTGACGGAAACGCCATGACGATCAGCATCGCCGTGGCGACGATTTCCCAGGTGAAGATCGGGATGCGCCACATCGTCATCCCCGGCGCTCGAAACAAGAAGACCGTCACCAAGAGGTTGATCGAGGTGAGGATCGTCGAGATGCTCGTCATCAGCAATCCGATGAAGAACAGATCCTGTCCCGCGCCGGTGCCCAGAAAAGACTCGTTGAGCGGCGCGTACGCGGTCCAGCCCGTCGCGGCGGCGCCGCCGTAAGTCGCCAAACCGGCGAAGACCGTGATGCCGCCGAGCACGAACAGCCACAGTCCCGTCGCGTTGAGCCGCGGAAACGCGACGTCGGGTGCGCCGATCTGCAGCGGCACGAGATAGTTGGCCAGCCCGATTCCGAACGGCGCAATGACGAGGAAGATCATCGCGGTGCCGTGCAAAGTGAAGATTTGGTTGTAGGCGTGCGGTCCGAGCAGCGTGTTTTCGGGCACGGCCAGTTGCGCGCGGATCAGCGCCGCGAGCACGCCGGCGATGACGAAGAACGAAAGCGTCGACACGACGTACATAATGCCGATCTTTTTGTGATCGGTCGTCGTCAGCCACTCGATCACGGGGCGCTTTCTACCGGGCCGCGCAGGAAATGCCGATACGTCTGCGCTGGAACCACCTCTACGTAGAACGTCATGAACGCGTGGTCGAGCCCGCAGAACTGCGCGCAGCGGGATGGGAAGCGGCCTGTCCGCGACGGCGTGAGGTCGAAGACGTTGGTCATTCCCGGAATCGCGTCGCGTTTGAAGAGAAAGGCCGGAACCCAAAACGAGTGAGTAACGTCGGCCGACCGTAAGTCGATCTCCGTCGGCTCGCCGGCCGGCAGGTACAGCGTCGGCGGCGAGGCCGGCGTCCCGGTTGCGATCGCCCCGTTGGGATAGGCGAACCGCCACGACCACCGGAAAGCCGTGACCGCGATGCGGTTGCGGGAGACGCCCACGTGGTCGACCGGCATCTCGATGACGTAGGTGACGCCGAACAAGGCGACGACCATCAGGAGCGGCACGACGACGTAGAGGATCTCTAAGGGCGTGTTGCCGCTGAACTGCGCCGCAGCCGGCCTCCGGCGCTCGCGATAGGCCGCCAGACACCAAAAAATGCACGCGTAGACAAAAACTCCGACGAGAATGCCCGCGCCGATAAAAATATACCAATCGGTTCGCATCGCGACGCCCTGAAGTGACGCCGGATTGGCCAACGATTCCACGCTCCTCTCTTACCCAACCCGCGCGGTGTAGAAAGCATCTGCCGCGGGTAGACCGCTAGGATGACCACGTCGGCGAATGGTAGCGCACGGCCGCTTGCGCCGTTACCGGTTCGCGCCCACCCGCTGGTCTTCGGAGTCGTCCTCTTTCTTGCGTCGGAGCTCATGTTCTTCGCGGCGCTGTTTGCGTCGTATTACGATCTCCGGGCCAACCGCTCGCAGTGGCCGCCGCCGATGGTGCACCTCGACACGCCGGCGGCCGCGTTCGGAACGTTTCTGCTCTTCGCGGCCTCGGGCGTCATGGTGCTGGCCGGCCGGGCGATGGATCGCAACAACCTGCGCGCGGCGCGTGCCTGGACCGTCGCCGCGATCGTCGCCGCGCTGGGTTTTGTCGCGATCGCGCTGCGCGGATACGCAAGCGACACGTTCACGATCTCGACCAACGCTTACGGTTCGATCTACTACGCGATGACCGGTTTTCACTTACTGCACGTCATCGCCGGAATCGGCATTTTGACGGCCCTGGCGATCGGAATGAACAGTCGCGCTCTGCTGACGAACCGGCGCGCGGGCGCCGAGGCGATGACCTACTACTGGCACTTCGTCTTCATCGTTTGGGTCGGCATCTTCGCGACGATCTACTTCGTCCGATGAGGTCGCGAGGGGAGCTCGGAGTCGCTGCGGCGCTCGTCGTCGCCACCATCGCGAGCATCGCCTTCATCGTCGTCTACTTCGCCGCGCCCGATCGGCTCTACGAAGGCTTGGCGATCGCGGTGGCCGCGGCCGCCCTGTCGCTGGCCGCTGCCGGCTGGGCTTTTTGGGTCCTTCCGTTCGAGCGCGTCGTGGATGAGATCGAAACGTATCCATCGCCGCCCGGCGAGCGAGTCGCGCAAGGGCGCGTCGCCGTCGCCGATCTGCGCGAGGTCGCGCGCCCGCGGTTTCTCATCGCGATGGCCGCGGCCGCAATCGGCAGCTTCGCCGCCGCGCTGATCGTACCGTTTCGTTCGCTCGGTCCGGCGCCCGATGACAAACTGTTTCATACACGCTGGCGCCCCGGCACCGCGCTCGTGCGTGAGGACGGAACGCCGGTGCGCGTCGACGCACTCAATGTCGACTCGAGCATCGCGATCTTTCCCAACGGCGCCGTCGACGACGCGCAATCGCAAGCGACGCTGATTCGGCTGCCGCCCGGCGTCGCCGGCACGGCCGCCGGTTACATCGCGTATTCGCGCCTCTGCACCCACGCGGGATGTCCGGTCGCGCTCTATCGCGCCGCCGCGCGAGAACTACTCTGTCCCTGTCATCAATCGGTCTTTGACGTCGTCAACGAGGGCGCGGTGCTCTCGGGCCCGGCGGATCACGCGCTGCCGCGTCTGCCGATCGCGGTCGGTCCCGATGGAGTTCTGCGCGCGCGCGGCGACTTTCCCGAACCGGTCGGGCCGGGCTTTTGGGAGCGCGGATGACCAACGTCGAGCGCTTTC
>DATAWH010000038.1:0-3353 GCA_036267315.1 Candidatus Cybelea sp.
AAAAAATGGTGGAGCTGTCGGGGTACCGCCCCCCGAGTCCAAGAAACCTCACCGGCGCGTTCTCCAGGCTCAGCCTCGGCTTTATCTTATTCGAACGGACGCCCCGAAGCGCGGCTTACCGTTCGCTGCAGATTCTTGATCTCGCACGTGCGTCGAATCACGCGCGCGTGCCAGCCCGAATTTGTGACCGGAGGGCAGAGCGGTTCGGGCCGACTCTCTGCGTCCGGTGACTAGCCTAGATTAGGCAGCCAGTGCGTATTCGTTGTTGGCAGATATTGCCGTTGCGATCGTTTTAGGAGTGCTCGCAACTCCGCCTGCTGACGCCGACTAAAGGCCTTCCTGTCGAACCTATTTCAGCCCCATGTCGAACAAGCATTATAACACAAGGCGCAAGCCTGGAGTTTCGCGACGACTAGGTGTTCTTTGCCTCGGAGTTGCTGGCCGCGTGTAGCAGCGTGGAAACGATCAGCATGATGATCGCGCCGTACAGGTCGGCAAGCCAGGGATTGACGCCGCTGCTCGGATCGTAGAGGTTGATGAAGTGGACGGTGATCACGAAGAGCAGGTAGTTGATCACGAACGAGAACAGCCCGAACGTGACCAGGGTGAGCGGAAGCGAGATCAGCCGCAGAAGCGGTCCGATCAGCGCGTTGACGAGGCCGAAGACGATCGCGGCGATGACGGCGTTCCAGAGCGTGGTGTTGTGGTAGAAGCCTGGAACGAACTTCGCGATGAGATAGAAGACCAGGGCATTGATCAGGAATCTCAGGAGCCAGTTCAAGTTTTGTAACCTCCATCGAGTGCTTGCTTGACCTTTGCGGCCAAGGTAGGGCTCATCCCTTTAACGGCCGCGATTTCATCGAGCGCCGCACGCCGGATCCCCGCAGGCGAGCCGAAGGCCGTCAGCAGCCGCTTCTTGCGAACCGGGCCCACGCCGTCGAGCGCGTCGAGCGCCGACTGCGTCATCGACTTCGCCCGGCGCTGACGATGGTAGGTCACGGCGAAGCGATGCGCTTCGTCGCGAATCCGCGCGACGAGGTGCAGCGCCGCCGAGTTTGCCGGCAGAACGATCGGGTCGGACTGGTTGGGAAGGTACAACCACTCGTGCTCCTTAGCCAGGCCCGCCACCGGCAGCCCCGTCATGTCGAGTTCTTCGAGCACCTCGACCACGGCGCTGAGCTGGCCCTTGCCGCCGTCGATCAACAAGAGATCCGGCTTCTTGTTGAACTTTTCTTTTTTGGCGAGCGCGCGCTCCATCGTCGTCTCAGTCCGGTCGGTCTCCCGGCGCAGATAACGCAGCCGCCGGCGCAGCGTCTCCTGCATCATCGCAAAATCGTTCGGCCCGCGATCGTACTGAATCTTAAAGCGTCGATATTCGCTCTTGCGCGGCCGCCCTTCGACGAAAACGACCATCGAGGCCACTGGATTGGTGCCTTGGATGTTGGAGACATCGTAGCACTCGATCCGATGCGGCGGTTCGGGCAGCTCGAGCGCGTCGGCGAGATCGGTCAGCGCGCGCGCCTGCGCGGTCTCCTGAACTTCTTGATGGGCTAAAAAGGCTTTAAGGTTCTGCTCGGCGTTTTTCTGAACGAGCCTGAGGTAATCGCAGCGCGCCCCGCGCTGCGGCTGCAGAATCCGCACGCGCTGTCCCTTGACCGACGAAAGCCACGACTCGATCGTCTCGCGCTCGTCGGGCAACGCCATAACGAGCAGTTCCTTGGGGATCGCTGCCGCTTGGGTTTGCGCCGAGCGGCGCGTCTCGGGCACCGGCGCCTGGACGTCGCGGGCGATGCGCGCCGGCGAAAAAACCTTTCCGTCAAGCGCACTGGCAGTGCGCGCCGTATAAAACTGCTTGAGGAACTCGCCCGTTAGCAGCGCGTCGGATTGATCGTACACGCCGTCGAGGATGAAGTGCTCTTGACCGATCAGCTTGCCCCCGCGCACGAGAAAGACTTGCATGCAGGCTTGACCCTGCGAGCGGGCGACGGCGATGAGGTCCATATCGAGCCGCGACTTCCAGACGACCTTCTGCGCCTCGGTCACGCGACGCACTTGAACGATGCGATCCCGCAGCCGCGCTGCCGCTTCGAAGTGTAAGTGTTCGGCGGCCTCGCTCATTTCGTGCTGCAAACGGCGCAGGAGCGAATCTTGCTTGCCCTCCAAAAAGAGCACGACCTCATCGATCGTACGGTCGTAATCTTCTTCCGTTTGGTAGCCCACGCAGGGCGCGAGGCAGCGCTTGATGTGAAACTGCAGGCACGGACGCTTTCGGCGCCCGTCGATCGGCTCGCGGCACGTCCGCAGCGGAAAGACGAGCCGGACGAGATCGATCAGCTCGCGCAGCCCGTGAGCGTTTGTATATGGTCCGAAGTAGCGCGCGCCGTCGTTGCGGATCATGCGCGTGAAGACGACCCGCGGAAACGGTTCGTTGGTAACCTTGAGATACGGGTATCGCTTGTCGTCGCGCAGGCGCACGTTGAAGGGCGGCTGATAGCGCTTGATGAGGTTCGCTTCAAGGATCAGGGCCTCGATTTCGTTGGTGACGACGATCGTGCGCACGTCGACGACGCGCGCCGCCATCGCCGAGATTCGAACGTGGTGCGCGGCGCCTTCCTGAAAGTACGAGCGAACCCGGTTGCGCAGTGAAACGGCCTTACCGATATACAATATCTCGTCGTCCGGGCCGACCATGAGGTACACGCCCGGTCCGTCGGAAATCTGCGCGAGCGTCTCCTGCAGCCTCACGCCGCGCCCACGATTAGGAATCGGCGCGAGCCGGTCGCCTCCGAAGCCGAAAGACGACGACGCCTGCAATCACCGCGACGACGGCCAATCCAAGCAGCACGTACGCGCCGCGGTGCAACAGCGGCAGCACCGCATCGAGGTGCGCGCCCAGCGCGTGGCCGAGCAGGATCATGGCGCTGCAGAAAACCAGCGATCCCAAAAACGTCCAGAGGTAAAAATGCGCGAGGTTCATCTCGGCGATTCCGGCCGGTATCGAAACGATGCCGCGCAGCACCGGCAGAAACCGGCAGATGAATACGGCGAAGGTTCCCCACCGCTCGAAGAACCGATGCACGATCAGCAAACGGTCGTGCGTGAAATGGACGTACTTACCGTAGCGCTCGATGACCGGAACGCCGCCAAACCGGCCAATTGCGTAACCGGCGGTGTTTCCGGCCAGTTCGCCGGCCAGCGCGATGGCGATCGTGAGCCAAACGCTGCTGAGATGACCGGTCGCGACGAGACCACCGGCAACCGGGAGAATAATTTCCGCCCCGACCGGAACCCCGATGTTCCCCAGCACTAGGGCAACGAACAGGCCGAGATAGCCGTAGGCATCGATGAACGAG
>DATAWH010000039.1:0-10523 GCA_036267315.1 Candidatus Cybelea sp.
CGAGGGTCGTCTTGCCGTGGTCGACGTGGGCGATGATGGCGACGTTGCGGATATCGGAGCGTGTCTTCATAAAACGGTCACCGCCAAGACTAGCGCGAACTGGCCGCCGGTGGCAACCATCGAAACGGCACGCCTGCTCCTTCGCGGTTGGCGCGGCGACGACGTCGAGCCATGGATCGCGATGAACGCCGATCCGCGCGTGAGCGAGTTCCTTGGGAGGCCGCATAGCCGCGAGCTCGACGTCTCTCTGGCCGAATCCATGCGCGACCGGCTGGCAGCTCACGGCTACGGCTGGTGGGTCGTAGAGGTCCGCGGCGGACCCTCCTTCGCCGGTGTGGTGGCGCTGCAGGAGGTACCCTTTGAGGCGCCTTTTACGCCCGCAATCGAAATCGGCTGGCGCCTCGCGCCGGAGTATTGGGGGTGCGGTTACGCGACCGAGGCCGCTCGCGGCGTAATCCGCTTCGCCTTTGAATCGCTCGGGGTCGACCAGGTCGTCGCCTTCACCGCGGCGTGCAACCTTCGCTCGGCGCGCGTCATGCAGCGCTTAGGCATGACCAACGATCCACGCGACGACTTCGATCATCCGCGCGTCGAGGCGGGCAGCCGCTTGCATCGCCACGTGCTCTATCGCCTTCATACCGCTAGAAAGGTCCTCGAATGACCGTTGCTCGCACGATTTTGGCGCTGGGCGTCGGCGCCGCCGTATTGGTGGGCTGCCGCGGTACGCTCGGAGGCAACGGCGTGACGCCCCAGGCGGATTCCGGTGTCAACGCGGCTGCCGGCGCGCTCGGTTTTACATCGCTGGGTCCCACGCACATGTCGGACGGTTTTCCGGCGTCGGGCAAGGTCAACGCCGTCGCCGTCGATCCAAAGAACGCGAAGATCGTCTACGTCGGGAGCGGACGCGGAACGGGATTGGAGACGTACTCGAGCGCCGGCCTTCTCAAGACGACCGATGGCGGAAGCACGTGGAAGACGCTAACCAACGGTCTCGTCGACTCCGATGGCTTGACGGTCTCCGTGATCAACGCGCTCTGGATCGACGCGGCGCAGCCGTCGGTGCTGCTGGCCGCCAGCGAATACGACGGGATCTATCGTTCGAGCGATAGCGGGGCGTCGTGGAGCAACGTCTTTAACGGCGGGCAGGCGACGGCGTTCGCGTCCTACGGCGGTGCACTCTTTGCAACCGACGACGCGGGGCTGCTGACGTCGGCCGACGACGGTAAGACGTGGAGCGTCCAGCTCAAAGGCACGAAAAAGAATCATCCGACCGCGCTGGCCGCGGTCGACTCGTCCAAAGGAAAGGCGTTCTACACCGGTACGAGCGCCGGCGATATCTACGCGTACGCTTCAGGCAAGTGGAGTAAGGTCAGTCGGCTGCCCTTTACGAAGCAGACCGGAACCTCGGGCAGCAGCCGAATGGTGCACCAGATGACCGTCGACCCGTTTGCGCCGTCGACGCTCTACGTCAGTTCCAACGACGGCAGCTGGGATCAAAATCTCTTCGCGTCGACCAACGGCGGCAAACATTGGACCGCCGTGTTGCGCGGCATCTACTACAACTACGGCCTCGGCACGCAGGCGATCGGTTTCAGTGCCGTTCATCAGCACCGCTTGTACGTCGGTGAGGACGGCGGCTTCTACTACATCACCGGCGACGGCTCCGCCGATCCTCCGCTCAACGGCGCGGCGAACTTAAAAGTCATTGACGTTCGCAACGTCTGGCCGACCGCCAACGGCAGCGACGACGCGTGCTTCGTCGCGTCGGATCAAGGCCTCGATTACACGCCGACGTGTTCGTCGGGCAACTACACGGATTCAATCGTCACGGCCTCGGCAGCGACGGGCTTGGCGCGGCGATTCGTCGTCTCGCCCAACGGTAAGACGCTGATGGTTTCGATCCAAGATTTCGACAGCCACCGGTCGACCGACGGCGGCAAGACCTGGATGTTGACGAACTTCTACGAGGACGGTTTCAACGAGTTGCGCCCCGGCCACGCAAACGCGTGCTACGTGTACGACGAAGCCTCAGGCCTGAGCGTCTCCAGTAACGGCTGCCTTACGTTCTCCCACGCCAACTCCGATATCACGCCCAGCCGCCTGATGACGACGCCGATCGCCTTCGATCCGAAGAACACCAAGACGATGTACTTTGCCTCGGGACCCAACAAAGCGCCGGGAATCTACGGGCCGAAGGGAATGTTCAAGACGACCGACGGCGGTTCGACGATCGCGCAGCTGTCGTGGCCGTTCACGTGGCCGGGTTCGGTCACGGTGGATCCTAAGAACGGGGCACACATCCTCGTCTGCGACATCAACAACAACAAGTCGTCGCTTTCGGTAACGACCAACGGCGGAAAGACGTGGAAGAAGTCGGCGGGAGCGATCGCGACTGCATTCTGGTATGCCTTTACGATCTCGCCGGTAAACGGAAAGACCGTTTTAGCGTCGAGCGTCGACGCCAAGAACGACGTCTTCGTTTTACGCAGCAGCGACGGCGGCTTGACGTTTCAAAAGGTATCGACCGTCGTGAACGCGCCGTTGGTTCGCGGCCCAGCCAAGCTCGAGCGCGACCTCGTGCGGCACAGAGGTGCGCGCCGGAGAGACGAGGACGAGGATCGATCGCCGGAAGGCGCCTTCGTCTACTCGCCCGAGCGAGAGATCCGCTACAACCAGGACGTGTCCAAAGGCACCCCCGACGTCGCGATCACCACGCTGCGCGGCGCCTATCTTTCGAAGGATAACGGGAGCACGTGGACGCGACTGGACGGCGGACTGATCGCGCACAGCTTCTGGGGCATCCGCTGGCTCAACGGCTTCTTGTATCTCGGATCGGACGGTCAGGGCGTCGTCCGTTCGAACGCGGCCCTGCAAAAGTAGCGCTGGCTGGCTGGCGGGTGCGTTGCCGAACCGGGTCGTCACGTTTCCCTCTGCCGGTTCGTTTTTGACGCGATGGGACGCTGGTTATTTGGCATCGCGGCGGTGATCTTGGGGGCGGTCTCCCTCATCCTGCACGCGCAGCTAGTATCGGAGTGGCTGCTGCCCGGCAAGACGGCTTTTCTGATCGTCACGTCGCTCGTGCAGATCGGCGGCGGCCTCGCGCTGCCGTTTGCGCGAACCGGCCGTCTGGGCGCCGCAACGCTCGCGGCGGTCTATCTGGTGTTTGCGCTGACGTTCGTTCGCGATATCGTCGCCCAGCCGGGAGTTTATGCTAGCTGGGGAGACGTCTTCTACGCGCTCGCGCTCGTCGTCGGCGCCGTGGTGGCCTACGGGCTTGCTGCACCTTCGGCGTCCTCGGCGAAGATCTGCGCCGCTGCGATCGGGCTCTTCGGCCTTTGCAATATTTCGTTTGCGATCGAACAGGTCGAGTTTCTTGCCAGAACGGTGAGCTTGGTGCCGAAGTGGATTCCACCCAACGGCAACTTCTGGGCGATCCTCACCGCGATCGCTTTCGCGTTGGCGGGCATCGCGCTGCTCGTTCGTTACCGCGCGCGGATCGCGGCCCAGCTGCTCGCAGTGATGCTCCTAATTTTCGTCGCCGGGATTTGGATTCCGATATTGATCGCCGCTCCGAAGACGCTCTCTAACTGGAGCGAGGGTATCGAAACCTTTGCGATCGCCGCGGTCGCGCTGCTCGTCGCCGACTATCTCGGCAGCCGCGGGGCAAAGGCTGAATCGATAAAGCTACCAGCTTAGGACGACGAGGCCGTTCCCAGTGGCGGTGTTCCAGTTTCTCCACATCCGCACGTTTCTCGCGCGCGGTTCGGCGTAGGAGGATCCGCCGCCGCCGCCCCCGCCGAGGCCGCACACGGGCGAAGTAAGACTCGGAGTACACGCACCGCCGCCTCCGCCGCCGCCGTAGTAACCACCGCCGCCGCCGCCGCCGGCGCCTGGTTCGCAACTGCTCGAGCAATAACGAGTGGCGCCTGCCTCTCCGCCGTTTCCGCCCTGTCCTAACGTTCCCGGGCTTCCGTCGCCGCCGCTTCCGTACGAACCATATGTTTGCCCGGCCCCGCCGGCGCCGCCATGACTTTGGGTGCCTCCTCCTCCTCCGCCGCCACCCCGGTAATAGCCATAGCCGCTGCCGCCATCACCACCGATTTTACCGCCTCCGCCGCCCCCGCTGACGCTCCATGAGCCGGCTCCGCCGCCGCCACCAGCTACGATGATGCGGTCTCGCAGCAGCGTGCTCACACGCACGTCTGATGCGCCGCCTCCGCCAAAACCGTAGCACTTATAGCCGCTGCGACCGCAGTAAGGGATGAGGCCTCCCGTCGCGCCGCCGTTGAAGCCGGTACCACCTGGGGCGATGCCATTGTAACCTTCGCCGCCCACGACCACGTATAGCGTCTGTCCCGGAGTAACGGGGATCACCGCGTGGACGCGACCGCCACGACCGTGGGATTTATTGTAGGTCGGGTATGGCGTGGGGCCGCCGCCGGCGCCAAGCGCCACAACATTGATCAGTTTTACGTTTGCCGGTATCATGAACGACCGCACCGTGCCGGTAAAATGAAACGTCCGATGGTGTGAAAAATGCGCGTTGGCGCCGTCGAGTGCCGGCAGTGCTTCGCCGTCGGTGTGACCAGCACAACCTACGAGTATCGCGGCAGCTAGGCAAATGCGTAAATAAACGCCGCCAAAGTCCGTAAGTCTCATTTTACATTGCTCCTCAAAGCTTAAGTTGCGGTTTACCGAGGATCGCATCTTCGCACAGCTGCGGAAGCACGCAGGCTAGGAGCGACCGGGCTATGGTGCGATCGGAAACTCGTTGAGGCTATCGTACTCGCCTTCGAGCGAAGTTGGTGCCAGGGTGTACGCCCCAGGCTGGTGCGGACGATGCGTACGGGGACTTGGGGCGAAATCGGCGCCTTGCGGATGAAGTCGATGCGTTTGACCATCACGACCGGGTACGCGTGAGCGGGCACCGCTACGAGAAACACCTCCTCGCCGGAGCTGTGCGGCGGAAGAAAAAAGCTCGTTTTCGCATTGCCGCCGACGGCACCGCTGCGTAACTTCGCAGTGGAGAAGAGCAGTGCGACCGGTTTGCGCGGGACGTCGGCGGTGACCTGAGCGAAATCTGAGGTTGCGACGCGTTCGGCTAGGGTGCGCGGACGCTCGAGTTTTTCACCATAGACGCTCAGCGCCTCGGCTGCGATATCGATCGGCACGTTGCCCGTGTTCTCGAGACGCTTGTGAATCGTGAGAAAGACGACCCCGTTGACGGTCGGGCCTTGCGTCACGGTGGTCGGAACGGAGAACTCCGCCGGCTCCGATAGCGGTCTGATACGCTGCTCGTAAACGAACGTATAGAGCGCCCATAGCCCGGCGGCGATAATCGCGACGATCTCCACCGCCGTTCGAATCTGCTCGGCGCGCGTGGGGACGGAATGGACGCGCACTTCGCGACTCACAGGTACCTGCATTCGGCGGGCGTTCTGTTAATACCGGGCTGGACGCTTCCCGCGCGGCGCGAGAAAAGCGAACGCCCGCGGCGGAGCCGTCGCGGGCGCATGACGCAAGTTGGGGTCTACTGATCCGAATAGGCTTGCTTAATGAGCTGCCGTATCTGGTCGATCTCCTTAATCACGGCGCGTCCCGTCAAGGTGATCGTGCCCGTCGTGTATACTTTCTTGTTTTTCTCGATCAGCGTCGTCGTGCCCGAGCCGCCCTTGGCAGAGAGATGGGCGATCACCAGCGACGATATCGCGCCCTCTTGCACGATCGATGTTTTGTTGCTTCCGCTCTTGAGGTTCGGGAAGCCCTCGGTTTCGCCGTTGAACGATTCGCCGGAGATCGGCTTCCCGTCGACGGTCGTAAAGAGGAACGCGCAGCCGACCTGCTTGTTCTTCATGGAAAAGCTGCCTTCGTACAGATAGTACTGCACGGACTTCGGGGTCGGCGTCGGCTTCGGTGTCGGCGTTGGTTTTGGAGTGGGCGTCGGTTTCGGTGTCGGCGTCGGCTTGGGAGTCGGCGTCGGCTTCACTTTGCTGTATTTCTCCAGCAACCAAACTGACTCGTCGGATTTTGATGCGGTAAACGTGGTGCCTTTGACGTTACCTACGGCGAGATAGGTAAGGAACGTGCCCAGCGGGCCGACCTGCTTGGCGTTACACTGCCCCGACGCGAGCGGTGAGACTTGCGCGAGCTGCGCCGACGGCGAAACGTCTTGGGAGGTGGCGGGAGTATAACCCGGGCCGCCCTGGCATGCGACCAGCGCCGCTGCTACAAAGAATGCAGTGACCGCGGTCGATTGATAAAAGTTTTTCATGGACCCTCCGAGCAAGCGAGTTCTCCCATGGCTGGTGAATCCCCCGCAGAGGCGCAGGAACTGCCGGGGCGCGCCGCTTGTCGCTTCGTCTCCTTAGTGACGCGAGCAGGCCGGGGCAACTTCTCGCCGTAGCGCCGCAGTAATGAGGAGTCTGGCTTTACTCGTCGCGGTGGCGTTCGCGATCTCTCCGGTTGCGGTCGCTTCTGCAGACACGGCGCTCAGCGGCGTAACCGCCCAGCATGCGATGGTGGCGACGGCGCAGCGTCTGGCGACTGCGGCCGGCGTGGACGTCCTGCGCGCCGGCGGCAACGCGGTCGACGCCGCGGTCGCGGTCGGATACGCGCTGGCCGTGGTCAATCCGTGTTGCGGGAACGTCGGCGGCGGCGGCTTTATGCTGGTACGCCTGCACGACGGTCGCGAGCGTTTCCTCGACTTTCGCGAACGCGCGCCGCTGCGGGCCACGCGTTCGATGTATCTCGACGCAAACGGCAACGTGCGGCCGGGCGCTTCGACGACCGGCTGGCTCGCGGTCGCGGTGCCGGGCACGGTCGCCGGGTTGGAGCGCGCCCGCGCCGAGTTCGGCACGATGTCCCGCGCGCAGCTCATGGCACCGGCGATCGCGCTCGCGCGTGACGGCTTCGTTTTCAGTGCGAAGGACGTGCCGTCGTTTCATAATCGCGTTCGCGCCGGCGAGCTTTACCGGCAGCCCGAGTTGGCCGCGACCCTGGGCCTCATCTCACGCGACGGCAGCGATGCCTTCTATCGCGGGCCGATCGCGCGGGAGATCGTTTCGGCAAGCGACGCGAACGGCGGGATTCTTTCGATGGCGGATTTTCGCGAGTATCGCATCGCCGAGAACGCCCCGCTGCACTGTCGCTTCCAAAGCTACGACGTAACGACGGCGCCGCCGCCCGGCGGCGGGACGACGCTGTGCGAGATCCTCAACGTCATCGCGCCTTATCCGCTCCGGCAGTGGGGTTGGCACGACGTTCGCAGCATCCATTACATCACCGAAGCCGAGCGTTTTGCCTACGCCGATCGCAATACGTACCTCGGCGATCCCGACTTCGTGCGTAATCCGGTCGCTGCGCTTCTCGCGCCATCCTATGCGGCGCGGATCCGCGCGCGGATTCGGCCAAACCGCGCAACGCCATCGGTGGAGGTTCGTCCCGGCCTGGGCGCGCCGGCAAACGAAGGTGCCGAGACGACGCATTATTCGATCGTCGATCGTTGGGGCAACGCCGTCGCCGTCACTTATACGCTCAACGCGCTGTACGGCGCGGGAGTCATCGCTGGCAACACGGGCTTCTTCCTCAACGACGAGATGGACGACTTCACCTCAAAGCCGGGCGTGCCGAATCTGTACGGCCTCGTGCAGGGGGAAGCGAACGCGATCGCTCCGGGAAAACGGCCGCTCTCATCGATGACGCCGACGATCGTCACGCAAAACGGCAAGTTGCGTATGGTTACCGGAAGCCCCGGCGGCTCGCGCATTATCACGATCGTTTTAGAAACCCTACTCAACGCATTGGTGTACGGCAGAAGCGCGCAAGAGGCCGTCGCTGCGCCGCGCACGCACATGCAGTGGCTACCCGACGTGCTGCAGTACGAATCCGGCGCTCTTTCCGATTCCTCGATAGAGCGGCTCCGCTCGATGGGTTACACGCTGCAAACGCACGTACCGTGGGGCTCGGCGCAGGCGATCGTCATCGATCCTACCACCGGCGTCCTTGAAGGTGGAAGCGATCCGCGAACTCCCTCCGGTGCGGCAATTGGCTATTAAGAGATCATCGATCTCGTTGGGTGATACGACGACGTTGCGCTCCGGCATCACGGGCGTCAAGCCGAAGCAAGACTACGCGGTCATCGGCACCTTTGCGCCCTGCGCGCGCAACGAGCTCGCGGTGTAGGACATCTACCGTGACAACAAAATCCAAGGTCCCGATCAGATCACGATGCTTGGCCAGCTGCGCAACAGGTTTCGCGCTGGGCGAATCGGGATCGAAGCGTTCGCTTATCAGTGGGTTGCGGTTCAGGCCGCCGCCAAGGCAGGACTACCGGTTCACGATCACGCGGAGCAAAGAGACACGTGCATGGACTATCGCCAGCCGTTACGAGACCGGCAACGTCTTCCATCTGTGCGGGGCGCCGTGGGTCCATTCACTCGAGGTGGTGGTCCGTCAGCGGCGCGACGTCGTCAGGGAACGATTCTTATCTGAACAACGTTAGACCTATCCTCCGAGGAGGCACTGAAGTCGGGCCCGGCTTTGCGGTTTGTGTAGTCGTATCCGTCGAAACTTGCCACTGCCACGATCGTATAAGTGCCGGGGCGAGTTAACGTGTAGCCCCAAAACTTGATATCAGCCCATGGAGAAATCTTTCCGCCTCCGTCAGGTAGCTGAAACTGCAATAGCTTTGGCTCACCGGGACGAATATTAATTACCGACGGGCTGTCGCGGTAACCCCAAGCTCCGTGCGAGGGAACCAACTGGCCATGTTCATCGAAAATTTCAAGACGCGTAAGGCCATAGGGGGCAGCGTTGTATATGGCGTATGCGCGACCAGTAGAGCTGCTTAGAGTCAATTGCACCTGAATCTTCTCGCCAGCTTTATATATTGCACTGCGAGAATCCAAGTGTATACGCACATCGCCTATTCCCGAAGAGGCCAATGCAGGTCCGTTCGCCATGGCAAACGCCAGCAAGACGATTGCCATGGCGCAGAACTTAACTGCGACGTTGGTTGTGCGCACGAAAACCTTCCTTTTCATCAACGACGGACTGTCGTAACTGGTCGAACTGACAACCTTCTGTCCATTCTGACTATACCATTTGCGTGGCCTCTTCAAGGCCGGCGGTGCAGTGGGAGAGGGATCGGGGCAGTTTTCCATGCCTCCCGCACTTAGAAGGGCCGGCCACTGAGGAATCCAGCTGCTTTGATTGCCGGTTTGTGCGCCAGTGCCTGGCGCTTGAAACGGCGATGGCGATTCCGAATGCGAAATAGGGAGCGACAAGGAGCGTGTTCCTTACATTTCCTCCCCAGTTCCAATAAAGTTGCCCGATTGCCAGCCGGACGCTCGGAACTCGTGTACCGGATGTGTTCTTAACCGCCGGCTTAAACAGCAGGTAATCCTGAAACAGGTCATCGTTCGTTTAGCGCAGTCAGCGTGGGGGGCGCCGATGGCGTTGGATACGGATGCACTCTATAGTTAGGTGCGTCATAAGTGGGCCCATAAATTGCTGTTTTGTTCGGAGCCGCGTAGACCGGGTCGTCTCTTCATAGTTCTCATCAACGTTGTACACGCCGCAACCGTGTGTTTTGCCCCGTTGTAACAATACCATCCAGTTACAGTTCGCATGGGAATTTTGCATCGAGGGCGTTCGCCGAGGAGGTGTAACCTAAATGCAACTTAGAACGGGAACGGCGTGCTCATCGTGAGGCAGTGGTTAGTGAAATGTCTGCGTAGCGGAAGCCTCACCTTCATGGGAGTGTACGGGTCTGGTGGCTCGCACGGTCTTCAAAATCGCTGAGGTCGTCGTAAGGCGACTGGTAGGTTCGATTCCTACACGCTCCCGCCAAGTCAAAACGCTCCCTCCACTTAGTGATTCTCGCCTAATTTTACACGGCGCTCGCAGGGCGACGGTGTTTTTGCTACACCGCTTACTACACAAAATCCTAAGTAGGCGCCAGGGACCGCTATCGACTCCGAGCGCCAATCTTAAACCACCATTATCCGTCCCTTAAGAGGGCCCCAGGCGTGCTGGCACGGCGCTTGCCAAGACGTCTTGCAGATCAGTCCATCGGTTCATTTCCCTGCTAGCCATCGATGGCCCAGGCCTGTAGACTTAAGATAGTGTCTGTTTCTTTCGTTCTGTTAAGCGCTCGATAGTCCCCTGGAGGTTCGACCGTGGCATACTTTACCGACGACTCGCTTCTTCCCGAGAACATGGCCCCGCTCATGATCACCGCGGCCCCGTACGGGCCGGTCTGGATGCCACAGGATGGGCCGCCGGGATATATACCCCTCACCTGGGACGAGCAAGTTCAGGCCGCCGTGGACTGTTATAACGCCGGGGCGACGTTGCTACACATCCACGTGCGCGACCCCAAAACGGGACACATTTCGAAGAACTTTAAGGAGTACGGCGAGCAGATCGGGCGCGTCCGTGAGGCGGTTCCGAAGATGATCCTTCAGGTGGGAGGCTCGATCTCATTCGCGCCGGAGCCCGGCGAGGTCGGGGCGTTCGGCTCG
>DATAWH010000040.1:0-4158 GCA_036267315.1 Candidatus Cybelea sp.
GGGCCGCCGCCCGTGTAGACCTGCAACTCCGAAAGGCCGAGCGAAGACTCGGTCGAGGAGTTGTAGTTGTCGAAGGCGCGGTTGACCGGAATACCGTCGTATTCATAACCGGTATAGTAGGAGTTCTGGCCGCGGACGTACGCCGCGTTGAAATCCCACCCCATACCGCCGGCGGAGACCTGGACGCCGGGGACCGACGCCATCGCCGAGTAGGCGTTGTTGAGGTTACCGCCGCCGCCGAGAGCGGCCGCGGCAGAAGCCTGCGCAGCGTTAACGCTGTACAGGTCGGAGCCGACGCCCGATTTCACGAGCGAGCTTCCCGACTGCGCGGTAACTCGACCGATCGTAATGAGCGCCTTGCTTATGGTATACGAAACCTGCTGCGTCTGGTCGGCGAAGACCACCACGCCAGGAATCGAGGTGGGTTGGTACGTTGCCTTACTAAGGTTCATGGTATACGTGTCGGGGGTCAGCGACAGAATCGTAAAGTGACCCCCCGAGTCCGTCGTTGCGGCTCGAGTCTCCGAGGGAGATACGGCTTGTACTCGCACACCGGCGAGTGGGTTGCCGCTCGCATCCTTGACCACACCCGCGATGTTGCCGGTAACGCCTGCCAGTGCCCATGTTCCCTGGCTGAGGAACGCTACCAGTAATCCCACGGCTATGACCGCACGACGGAGGGTTGGTTGTGAACTCATTGTTCGTTAAACCCTCTGTTGGTTAAGTGTCAAAGCGCAGGTCGCGCTGTGTCCCCCCGGCTCTTATGCCTCAGGAGCTTCACAGAGTGACCCACTGCGCCAAGGATTTCCTCAGGACCAGGTCGGTTCCTTTAGCCCCCCCTAAGGGGAGGCTACGGACCCTGGCTACGCGTTAACGGCGAGGCGCTCGGCCAGCAGGCCGGGGATGTCCGACGGGCGCTCGGCGACCGGGACGCCGGCGGCAACGAAGGCCGCGATCTTGCTCTGGGGGGTACCGAAGTTCCCTGAAATGATGGCTCCGGCGTGCCCGAGCGACTTTCCAGCCGGCGCGTTGCGGCCGCCGATAAAGGCGACGATCGGCATCTCCGGCATGTGCTCGGCAATGAAAGCCGCAGCGTCTTCCTCGTCCGAGCCGCCGATCTCACCGCATACGACGAGCGCCTTGGTCTGCGAATCGTTTTTGAACTCGCGCAAACACTCGACGAAGGTCGTGCCGATGATCGGGTCGCCGCCGACGCCCACGCAGGTCGATTGACCGAGCCCCGCGCGCGTTAGGAGATCGACGACTTCGTAGGTCAGGGTCCCAGAACGAGACATGACGCCGACGCTGCCTTCTTTAAAAACGTGGCCGGGCATGATGCCGACCAGTGCCTTGCCCGGCGAAACCAAACCCGGACAGTTGGGCCCGATGATTCGCATACCGGCGGTCGCGCCGACGACCTTCAGCGTGTCGTGGACGGGCACGCCCTCGGTGATGCAGACTGCCAACTGTATTCCGGCTTCGTACGCTTCGTAGAGCGCATCGGCGGCAAACGGGGGCGGAACGAAGATGCACGAGTGGGTGGCGCCGGTCGCGTCGACGGCCTCTTTTACCGTATTGAAAACGGGGAGATCCTGCGGCGTTCGCTGCCCGCCTTTACCCGGAGTGACGCCACCGACGAGGTTCGTTCCGTACGCCACCATGCGGCCGGCGTGGTACGAGCCCTCCGCGCCGGTGATTCCCTGCACGATGACGCGGCTGTTCTTATCTAAAAAAATCGACATCGCCGGTCAGCCCTTCGCCTCTGCAGCGAGGCGCACGGCCTCGCGAGCGCCTTCATCCATCGTTTCGACCGGCGTCATGTTCGCCGCGGCGAGGATGCGGCGTCCTTCTTCTTCGTTCGTGCCGGTCAAGCGAATCACGAGCGGGATCTTTCTCGACGTCGTCTCGCGCATCGCTTCGACGATCCCGCGCGCGACTTCATCGCCGCGCGTAATTCCACCGAAGATGTTGACGAAGAAAACCTTTGCGCCCGTATTGTTGACCACGAGCTCGTAGCAGTTACGAACGCGCTGCGCGTTGGCGCCGCCGCCAACGTCGAGAAAGTTCGCGATCTTTCCGCCGGCATTGCTCACCGCGTCCATCGTTCCCATCGCCAAGCCGGCGCCGTTGGCCATCGTGCCGACATCGCCGGGAAAACGCCGGAAGTTACGGATGCCGACACCGGCGCCCGAGGCCAAAAGTTCGTCTTCGTCCAGCGGCAGCACGGAGTGCCACTCGGCGAAGTGCGGATTCTTGAACAAGCCGTCGTCGTCAAGTTCGACCTTGGCATCGGAGGCGATGACGCGCCCGTCGGCGGTCAGTGCCAGCGGATTGATCTCGACGAGCTTTGCGCCGTAGGCAAAGAACGCTTCGTAAAGCGCACCGGCGATCGCCGGAAACTCTCGGCGATAACCCGGATCGAGCTGGGCGGCGAAGGCCAGCTCGCGCCCAATGAACGGAGAGTAGCCGATCTTCGTATCGACGTAGAACTTCGAGATCGACTCGGGATGCTCGGAAGAGACTTCCTCGATGTCCATGCCGCCGAAGCGACTTACGATGAATACCGGCCGCCGCGCGGCGCGATCGATCGCGATCGCGCAGTAGGCTTCTTTGACGATATCGAGACGTTCTTCAACCAGAACCGACTTGATCGGTTCGCCGTTGGGATTCTGCCGGTTGGGCGGCATCGGCGTCGCCATAATCTCATCGGCGACGCTGCGCCCCGTGGCGGCGTCGCCGGCCATCTTGATCTTGCCGGCCTTGCCGCGACCACCCATGAGAACTTGCGCCTTCACGACCCAATCGCCGGGCGTGTTTTCGATGAACTCGGCGACCTCGTCAGAGGTGTGCGCGTGCGTGCTGCGCGGCACGGCAATGCCGGCGCGCCGGAAGAGCTCCTTGCCCTGGTACTCCATGAGATTCATAGCGGGCCGACAGGTTCGTGGCCGCGCGCGCCGGGCCCCTTGCTATTTCTGTCGCACCCTCCGTTTCGACAAGCTCAGGGTGACACGCGATGGACTAGGAAATCGTTAGTCGAGGCGGCCGAGCAGCGAGCGGGCGACGATCAGTTGCTGTATCTCCGACGTTCCTTCGTAGATTTCGGTGATCTTCGCGTCGCGATAGTGGCGCTCGACGGGAAACTCCGTCGTGTACCCGTAGCCCCCGTGAATTTGCAGCGCTTCGGCCGCGTGCTTGCGCGCCGCGGTCGAAGCGAACAGCTTTGCTTTGCTGGCGGCGATCGCAAAAGGCTCGCCGGCATCGGCAAGCGCGGCAGCTCGATACGTCAGCATTCGCGCGGCATCGAGATCCATCGCCATCTGCGCGATCTTGAACGAGATGCCTTCGTAGGCACCGATCGGCTTGCCGAACGCAACGCGCTCTTTTGCAAACCGAACCGACTCGTCGAGGCAAGCCGCGAGGATCCCGATCGCCTGCGCGGCGATGCCGATCCGCCCCGCCGTCAAGGCCGTCATCGCATTACCGAACCCGGCGCCTTCTTCTCCGAGCAGTGCCTCGCCGTTTGCCTGCACGTCATCGAAGGCAAGATCGCACGTGTTGCTCGTATGGATTCCGAGCTTTTGCGTCACGCGCTCGACGCTGATGCCGGGCAGCGAGGGCTCGATCAAAAACGCGCTGACGCCCTTCGCGCCCGCGCCGCCTGTGCGAAACATCCCCATGATCACGCCGGCGTAGCTGCCGCTGGTGCACCACTGTTTGCGTCCGTTGAGAAGATAGCCGCCGTCGTTGCGCTTCGCAGTTGCACGCAGCGAAACCGCATCCGACCCCGCATCGGATTCGGTCAACGCGAAGCCCGCGATGAGGTCGCCGGTCGCCAGCGTCGGCAGCCAACGCGCCTTCTGTTCGCGCGAACCCATCTTCACGATCGCCGAGCAGATCATCGAATGCACCGAAACGGTTACCGCGGTGCCGGCGTCGACGCGCGCCAACTCTTCGATCGCCAGCGCGTACGCGATATACTCCGCTTCGACGCCGCCATACTCTTCGGGAACGAGCATTCCCATGATGCCGGCCTGCGTGAGCTTTCCGTACAGTTCGCGCGGAAAGACGTGCTCGCGATCCCACTGCTCGATGTGCGGCGCGATCTCGCGTTGGGCGATCTCAGCTGCCAGCGCGCCGATCTGGCGCTGCTCGTCGCTC
>DATAWH010000041.1:0-5220 GCA_036267315.1 Candidatus Cybelea sp.
ATCCGCTCGTACCCGATCGGGGGCATGCTCGGCTACGACTTTCAGTTGCAGTTCAAATCGGTTCGGGTCATCGAGATGATCGCCGTGGACGGCGCCGGCAAGATTGCCGGGATCGATTTTCTCACGCTCGTCCACAACTGACAGGGCTCTAACGTCCCGAAGCGTCGCCCAAGCGTTTTAGCTAAAAGCATGGGTGGAGAAGAGTTTTTAAGCTTTGTGGTTCCCGTAATCTTGGCATCACTACCAAAGATTACGACGTGTGAAACGGCGTGCTCCGTTGCGATTGCTAAGTAAGTGGAGTGCCAAACGAGTGCGTGCGTTTTAAGCATCTTAGTTAAAACGCTAAATCGCCGAGAGCCATCCTTCGTGCACGCGCAAACAATCCCGTGCTCCATAAAGCGCGACTCATTCTTTAAAATCGTCGATGAGCTCGACGGCGCTGTTTGAGGAAAATCGAGAGTGCCGATCGTGAATCTCAAATTCGATTTCAGCGCTTGCCGCCGAGCAGTCTTCGAGCATCTTGCCGACGCGAGCGTCGTAGCATCACTTGCCGCAGGCGCGGGTGTCGGTCCACTCCGTGAGAATGGCAAATGGCCTTCTGGGGGCTGACCAGTATTTCTCCCGCTGAGGAATCCGTGTTGAGTCGCCGACTTCCTATTGCAACACGCTGGCAGCCTCGCTGAGAATTCTCGCGGCATCGTCGAAATCGAGCCGCAGCTTCGCGACGCTCAACACGCTCATCGGTTGCGCTTGACTTCCTCCGGAGTGACGATCGGCCCGTGGTTTTGCCATGAGGTGCGCTCATGATCGACCACCGCGGCGATCTGGCCATCGCTGAGCTGCGGTGCAAACGATGGCATCTGAGCCGAGTAGCGCGTGCCGTCGATTACTTTACCGGAAAGGCCGTGCAAGATGATGCGAATGTGCGCGTCGGCATTGGCACCGTTCACGACCGGATCGCCCGCAAGTGGTGGAAAGGTTCCCTGCACGCCCGTTCCGTTCTCCCCGTGACACGCCTGGCAGTTCGCAGCGTACACCTGCGTGCCCAGCGTCGCATAGTCGAATCCCGCCACGTTCTTGCTGCCGGCCTGGGCCGCACCGGGAACGGCCACGGGCTGAGCCTGGGTCTCGGTCGCTGGAGCGTTGGCCGCCGCAAGCGCCGGATTGGATGCGTAGGTCGGCGTCTTGGCAAATGCGGCCGGCGTTGGGAAGTACTCGATGCCGTACCACGCCGCCCAGGCGACGATGACCGCAAAAAACACCCAGGTCCAGACCGGGACCGGTCCCGACGATTCCGCCCGCACCGGATCGAAAGGCTCTTGCGCACCGAATGCGTTCACGTCGACTTCAATCGCCCCGCGGACGCGGGATCCCGCGCGAAGCCCGGTCACCGTAATGCCGGGTCCATTGGCGACGACGAAGGGAATCTCCCGAACTCCGATATTCCCGATCGCATCGACGGCTTGGACGCGCAGCATGTGCTCGCCATCCGCAAGTTGCGTCGTATCGAGATGAAAACGCGCCGGCGGCTTGTACGTTGCGATCGGCTCGGCGTCAGCATCGATGAAGAGGCTGATCGAGACCGGTTCGTCCTGCGCGGGCCCCTGCTCCGTCATCGGTCCCGCCTCAGAATCGTGTACTTTGGATGGCGTGGATCGCGCTCACCCGGACGAACGGTCCAATAGGCGGCGGCAAGGACCGTAGCGGCGGTGGCGACCGCCCCTACCGCGATGACGATCCAGCCCAGCGTGGTGCTCATTTCGCCGGTCCTCCGCGCAGTGGCACTTGTTTGAGCGCTTCGAGGTACATAACCAGATCGCGAGACTGCTCGGTCGTCACCACTACCCCGTTGCTCGGCCGAAATCCGGGCGGTAGTGGAACGACCTCGTCGCCGGGTCCAGCGTGGCTCTTCACGTCGAACAGCCACGGGTACCGCGGCATAATCGAGTCGTGAACGACCGCACGGGGTTCCCAGAGATGAATGAATTGCCAGGTCGTGCTCGGTTGGCGAGCGCCGATATTCGTGAGGTCGGGCCCGTTACGATGGTCGCTAAGCAGCTCGGGAGTTGAGTACGCATAATCACCTGCAACCGAGGGACGCCCGAAGACAAGATCCTGTTGTAGCGGGCGCACGTTTTGCGTATGACAATACGCGCATCCCTCGCTGACGTAGATCTCGCGTCCGCGGGCTTGCGCTGCGGTGAACGGCTTCAGCCCCTCCGTCGGCGGGATGTTCGACATGACGACGCCAGGAATGACGCCCATCACGATGGCCAGGAAGCCGTAGACGATCGCCGACGCCGCAATGAGCGACCAGACGTTGTTCATGCCGCGGTTCATGTGCGGGCAACCTCGGGCGCCGGCAGAGTCGTGTGCCGCATCGTTTCCGGCGGCGGTCCGAACGTCATCACCCAGACGTTGTACGCAAAGATCACGTGGGCGAGAAACATCATCGATCCGGCAACCGCGCGTGCTACCCAATACGGCGCGGCCGCATCGACCGAGGCGATGAACGGATTGCCGGCGGCCCAGTCGAGCCCTTGCAACGTGCCTCCGACCGAGAGCACGAGCACGTAGAAGGTCACGCCGACCGTCGCAAGCCAGAAATGCAAGCCCGTCGCAAGCAGGTGCGGCCGCTTCCCGGTGGCCGCCGGCAGCAGCGCGTAGATCGCGCCCCATGCGATGAAGGTGATGAAGCCATACATCGTCGCGTGGGAGTGCCCGATCGTAAAGTTGGTGAAGTGCCAGATGCTCTGTAGGGTGCGGAACGCTTCAACCGTGCCTTGCGTCGATCCGAGAAAGTAATACGCCACGCCGACAACGATGAACGGTAGCGCGTAGGACCGCCGAATCGTCTCGCCGTGGCCGCGCATCGTGAGAAAGAAGTTCGCGCTGCCCGCCCAAACCGGGACGAGCATGCCGACGGAAAAGACGATCGCGAGGGTTTGAAACCACCAGGGTAACGGTGAGAACTCGAAGTGGTGCGCACCAATGACGGGGTAGAAGACGAGGTTGGTCCAAAAGCCCAGTACGCCCAACGCGTACGAGTAGATCGGCCGATTTAGGAGTTTGGGCAGGGCGTAATAGGTCACACCAAGCGCGAGAAACGTGAACCACATGCCGACCGCGTTGTGCATGAAGAAGCCTTGCACGCCCACTTGCCCCAAGCCGGTCTGGTAGTTAGGAATCAGCGCCACGAAGCTCAAGATGATCGTAAAGACGAAGCCGCCGATGGTATACCAGTTCGAAATATAGATCTCGCGCTCGGCGCGCGCAGCGACGGTACGTACGATTGCCCCCCCACTGAAGAACAAGCCCGCGAGAAAGACCAATTTTACGGGCCAGATCCACTCGCGGTACTCCTGATCGCCGTAGTTGAGCCCCGCGTCGAGCGTGATCGTGCCCAAGACCGCTGCAGCATTGAAGCACCACAGACCGATCCAGGCCCAGCGCTTGGCAACGAGAGCGACGCCCGAGGCACGCGCCGCGACGTAGAGCGATGATCCAACCAGCGCGATCGTTGCCCAACCGTAAAAGGTACCGTTGGTGTGAATCGCACGCAACCGGCCGAAGGAAAGAAGCGGACTCGTCGCCCAGTCGGGATAGGGAAACTTAAAACTCAGCAGCAAGCCGACGGCGGTTGTGAACAGCAGCCAGAACGTTGCGGTGATCGTGTAGGCTGAGAATATCGCAACGTCTTCGGCAGCGGCTTCGGTGCGAACCGCTTCGACACGTCCCGCTTTGGCTGTAGCGCTCATCTCGGAAGCATCCCGTGCAAGCCTCCCGGCAAAGGGTGGAAATACAACATGCCCCGCGTGCCGTCAAGCACCGCGAGCAGCTTTTCGGCATCGATGTGTGGGTTCGCCGACAAGGCTTTCATGTTGCGCGAGGCCCCGGACTCCTTCGGTGGAAAAATATTAAGCCTGCCGACGCCCCGAAGGAGGATAACCGCAGCGCTCCAGCAGCCGACACCTCGCACGGCTTTCAATGTGCAACCGCCGCGCCGCTTGGCAGCGACTCGACGGCTTGCGCGTCGATATTCCCAGAGAGAATGTCCTTTGCTGCAGCCTTCAGGTACGATGCCTTCACTGCACGGAGCTGCCGCAGCGAACTCTCACGTGCCGATAAGCTCGTCGAACTGGGCCTCGATTGCTGCCTGAGCAACCTTGCCCGTGAGGTCAGCCAGGATGTAGTCGGACTGCTGGGTCAGGATACCTAGTAGCGCGGTACGGTCGAGTTTGGTAGACTGGGTTGCGTCATCGAGTCTCCTTCACGTTGTAGTTGACATGAAAGTTGGCTCGGTGACGTTTTACTGTCCTTGAAGGACTAAATCACGTCGAAACTACACACGTGCGCGGACTCGGCCCGCGGAACTTAGTATCCAGGCCGCCCGTTGTGTAATCCAGGATGTAAATTAAATCCCTTGGCGTCGACGCATAGATAAGCGCTCGCGAACCCGATACGCGGCACGGCATGAAGGAAAGGGAAGGGCCGCCGGCTATCCCATTTGGCGCCCGATCGCCGGGCTCGGCGGTGCAGCCCGAGACAAGTGCAGCCGCCGCAGCAATAGACAGCGCGCGCACGCAGATTTTTGAAACGTCCATCTTACACTCCCGAACGCAGACTCGCCGAGCCTGATTCTACGCGCGTCCGCGAAAGCCCATCTCTTCGCCGGATCGAGCAGTGCTCGCAGCGACGTCGGCGCAGCCTGCTACGTTGACGCGCTCGATAACGCGCGCAATTGCCGCCACCGAACGCTCGATGTCGGCTTGCGTCGTCGACCAGTTGCAAATCGAAATCCTCGCAGCGCGCCGGCCGTGCCACATCGTCCCGCCCAGCCAGCAGGTTCCCTCGTCCTGAACCCCCGCGGTGACCGCGTCGGTAAACGCGGCTGGGTCGAGCGGATTGCCGGCGCCCGGCAAAAATTGCACGAGCACCTGGTTGAGCACGACATCGTTGAGCACGCGCACCTGCGGATGCGTTCGCAGCTCCGCCGCCGCCGACCGCGCGAAGGCACAGCAACGCTCCACCAGCTCGATCACCCCACGCCGCCCCAGCGACCGCAGCGCAGCGTACACTGCGATTCCCCGCGCTCTGCGCGATTCGTCGGGCGTGAACGAACGCGGGTCTCGCTCTCCGGCCGTTCGCTGGATGTAGTGCGCCGGTACGACCATCGTCCGCTCGTGCAGCTCGGCGTGCGCCGTCAGCACGATGCCGGAA
>DATAWH010000042.1:0-91533 GCA_036267315.1 Candidatus Cybelea sp.
CAGAGCGTAACGATCGCTGCAACAAATCAACACGTACTTTGAAATCAGCTACTTGACATCAAAACATCGTGCGCTTAGAATCTTTGCAGTCACACACTATTCACGCGCGACGCGTGGTCTCACTCAGGCTGAAACCTTCCGAGCTGCTATTGATCTCCGCGAATTACGCAACAATATTATTCCGCCTCGTTTTCTTTCATTAGTTCAGGGTGGCGTCTTCGGAAGTCAGCCCAGTTTTGCACCTGTTGATTAATTTCGGTCGTAAGCGTGGGGAGGTCCGCTTCGAGCACCCTTGCCCGCAATGCATCGTCGTTGATCACCACATCAACAATTGAAATGGTAGTTGCGTCCCGGACACTTTCGCTTGGACTCTCTAAAAGAGCGTTTATCGTCTCAAGCCCCCGTTTAAACGCTTCAGAATAGCTGTCGACCTGGTACAAACCTCGTACATAGTCTCGAAAATCTGCAAGCAAAAGATAGAAATGAGCTGCGCTAGAATATGTTCGTGGCTTAAGCGTCCAATAATCTCGAAATCCTGGCATGACTTCGAGTAAAAATGGCTCGAGGTCAGCTACGTCAAGCGGCGGTCGCACGACTCATCTAATCTGTGTTGGCGGAACGTTATTATTGATAAATTGGCTTGGGCCGTGGTCGCCAAATGCGTCTCTGACGTCTCTGTATATAGCGTCTGCGGCAGTTCGTTCCCCACTCGTTAAACTATTTCCCTACAGCAAGTCTCTAAACTTGCTGAGATCGGTAGCACCCTTCTGTAAATAAAATTTGCCACCCACCCGTTCACCTGTTGCAAGCTCAAATCTAACTGGCGGCGCGAAACCAGAAATGGACTGTTCCGCTTGGACCAACGTGGACGCAGCTCATCAAAATGGGGACCGGCTTGGGCCACATCGGCGGCGCAATCTTTTGGAACGCGGTGCATCCGTACCAAACGGGCAACTGGACGGCACGAGCGGTTTTTTGGAGAGCAACTCAGCGGCAACATTCAGCTTGACATACGTGATTTGAAGCCGGATTGGCCCGCATTCCGAGAGCCGGCCGCTCAGAAAGACGCCCCAACGGGTGCAATCAGATAATGCGCATCATGGAGACTTCGTAACATTACCTCCTTGCCTCTGCTGAATTGCATCGCGAATCTTACCCATTATCGGTGAGGCTTCGATTGCACGTCTTTCTTTAATCGCATTGAACGTTTCGTTTATAATCGACGTCGGAACAAAGCTCGGGGGGAACGACCGGGGCGGAAACTCCCTGAACGTCTCCGCGAACTGGAATACCTCATCCATCGCGCCATAGACCGCTCCGATTTGATTAAGGCTCCAGTCCCAATAGGTGTTTGAGGTGATGTCTGCTCGCTCAAACGGATCTTGAAACAGATTAAATATCTTCTGCAGGCGCAGTTGAGTGAACGGCTCCGCCCAAATTTCCATCGTTCCAGGACACCGTTGTTCTGCGTAGACGTACTTGTAATCGCCATGCCGCAAGCCGACGAGCATACCGTCATCATCGGCGTAGAAGAATGAGTTCCGCGCACTCTTGACTCCGTTGTTATTGCCGGCAGTTCCTCGCACAGACATTAGAAACTCTGATTGATCGTAACCGTCGAGGTGCACTTTGTAGGTTTTGCCGTTTGCGGCGTAGCCGTTCCTGCACTTTTCGACGATTGCAGGTTCTCCAACGATGCTGCACAGCGTGGGAATCCAATCATTGTGACTCATTAACTCATTAGTTACCGTCCCTGCTGTTATTTTTCCGGGCCACCGCACTAAACATGGAACTCGGAATGCTCCTTCCCAGTTCGTGTCTTTCTCCGAGCGGAACCAGGTCATCGCTCCGTCCGGCCAGGTATTCATATGCGGTCCGTTGTCGCTCGTGTAAACGACGATCGTATTGTCCGCTATGTCCATGTCGTCAAGCGACTTCAGAATCTTGCCGATTGTATCATCGTGCTCCATCATACCATCCATATATTCGCTGTCGCCATGCGCGTAGCGACCGCGATGGCTGTCGCGGACATGCGTACGAAGGTGCATACGAGTTGAGTTGAACCAGCAAAAGAAAGGCTTGCCTGCCGAGTTCCGGCGTTTCATAAAATCGATAGCGGCATCGGACGTTTCGTCGTCGATCGTCTCCATGCGCTTCTTGGTCAGAGGTCCGGTATCTTCGATTGTTTGTTTGCCGACTTTGCCAAAACGCGGGTCAACGGTCGGATCGTCAACGTCGGTAGCCTTACATTTGAGTACGCCGCGGGGGCCAAACTTTGCGAGGTATGCAGGGTCCTTCGGATAGTTCGGCAGCTCCGGTTCTTCCTCGGCATTCAAATGGTACAGGTTTCCGACGAACTCATCGAAGCCATTTACGGTTGGCAGCGTGTCGTTGCGGTCGCCAACGTGGTTCTTACCGAACTGACCTGTGGCGTAGCCGAGATTCTTGAGCAGCCCTCCAATTGAAGGATCTAGCTGACTCATGCCCATCGGCGCGCCGGGAAAGCCAACTTTCGTAAGCCCACTACGGAGGCCGTGCTGGCCGGTCAAAAAGGCCGCACGCCCGGCGGTGCAGCTTTGTTCGCCATAATAATGGAGAAAGCGAAGGCCTTCTTTCGCGATTCGGTCGATATTGGGTGTCTCGTAACCCATGATTCCGTCGCTGTAGACGCTAAGATTGGTTATCCCAATATCGTCGCCAAAAATGACGAGGATGTTGGGCTTGCGATCTTGGGGCATTAGTCACTCCTAGTGCGCTGTTGAAGAGAGAAGACGCTTGCAGGGCACGAAGCGGCTTCCCTTCATACGTCAAGCGAGCTAGTGCTGGGCGGCCGCTCCACTACAAGGCTGCCTCCTAAACCTGGCCTGGCGGTAGGCGGGATGGGGGCCGCCGGGCTCTGCGTCGGGCGGGTGTAATACACCTGCTGCCTCGCGATTCGCGGTCCGCAGCCAAGGCCGCCGCCTTGACGAGTAGCGCACGATCGAGAGATAATTTTTGTTACATCCGCGACACGGCGACGCCCCACAACAAGATGCCAGCACCTCGCAGACGCTCTATGGGCTTACTACCCTTGGGGTATTTCCATACCAGAAGATCGCCCGTGCCCCGAGCGTGTCCGACAATCTTTCTATTATTTATCCAGGTTTGACCGCTAAATCGATTTTTGCTAACTCGCAACGTCGTCGTTCCAACGATACTTGCCGTGCTCCCCGAAAAAGTGAGGCGATAAATGGAAACCGGCTCAAATTTCTGGGCACTCTCCCCCGACGTAACGGTCATATATTGGCCGTCCCATTGCACCGATGACAGTCCATCGAGGGCCGCACCAACATCTATAACGGCAAAGGTACCACTATCAGTTGAAAATCTTAAAAGAATCGAGGTTCCAACATCGTACGCATTCTCCGCCGAAAGGTAAAGATCTCCAGAAGAGTCATAGCCACAGAATAGAAATGCGATGAACCTAGTGTCGTCGCTATAATGCATGGCCGCTTGCCCCTCGGCGTTTTTGTAGATCGCAAGATCGCCGCGATGCGGGGAATAGGGATTTGAGGGGTCCGAGATATTTGTAACGGCAAGGTCACCGTTTTTGGGGTTCACCGCACAGCCGGCGGGTGACCCTGGATCACTTAAAGCCGCAATGGGAGTCGTCCCGCCATGCGAAAACTCATAAATTGTGCCGGTGCTAGCGGTCGAGGATGTCGTAACGAACACATTCCCGTGCAAATCAACGCACTCGCCAGCCGAATAAGTGTTTAGCCCGCTGACTTCAGCTTGTAGCTTTAATTTCGGATAGCTATAAACGTAGATGCTTCCTACGGTATCTGAAACGTAGAGCAGCGCAGTGTCGGATCGCATGTCGCGTAGCTTTGTCGACAAAAAGCGGGCTGAAGTCGCGTCGGCTGTCGCAGGGAGAGCAGTTAGGTGATCAAGTTGTGCGTCTGATGCACAGCCCGAAACCTGTAAAAGTAGGCTCAGAGCGACAATGGTAGGTCGAATGCGGTACATGCGGTTGCTCAAAGCCTTTTTATTTACCTAGCCAGTAGACCGCGCGGGTGCCGTGTTAAAAATAATGGCATCGTAGGCGTTCGGAAGAAATACGAGCCCTTGCGTAGCCGTCAAGGGTAGCCCAAACACTGTAAGCGCTATGGGTGTGGGATTCGAATAAAACAAGACCGACGGTCCGTAATACGGATTACTGCATGTAGCGGCACTTACACCCCCGGTCAACTGAACTGCCAAGGCGATGAGCTGAATGCCAGCGTCATTATATCCAGCGCGTAGCTCTGCTCCGCTACGGCAATCCTCTGCGCAGAAGCTTCTTTGTCACCAGCGGTATCGTCGTGGCCGTCGGCACGATACACGGTAACGCATTAGCGGCAACTCTTGATGGACGTTGGTATCCGCCATGCCTATCAATGCGGCTTCATCGCAAACTTGAGATCGGTCATCAGTTTGGGAGGTCTATGTTTCTAAAGGCTGAGCCCGTTCAAGCGGTCTCAGCCTTTAGAGGGATGCTCTATCGGGGCATCTTGATTTTGCGAAGATCCCAGAACTTGGAGGGGGTGCCGGGTAGGGTCTTCTTTGCTGCCGAGATTCTCTTGGGCGCAACGTGGGATTTCCAGGACGGAGTCAGCAGGATTCCCTGCTCGACGTTCTGCGCGTTAACGGTCGCTCCGACGATCTGCCCCCAATCGTTGATGTTGGCGCCAAAGAGAACGTTTACGTCTTTGCTGGGCGGCACGAACGCGTTGAGGTCGGTTATCGTACCGTTCTGCCAGAGGAATCCGCGGCAGTTTCCGCTCGCGTCGCACGATTCGCCGACGATCTGGCCTTCATCGTTTATGCCGCCGGCGAAGCTATTCTCGTCGCCCGCTAGCGTGCCAAGATCTTTGAGCGTGCCTTTTTGCCAGAGAAACGCGTGCGTCACCGCGTCTCCGGAAAGGTTTGAGTTGCCGATCACCTGGCCCAAATCGTTGACGTCCAATGCTACGTTGACGGTGCCTCCTAGCGTACCGAGATTGATCGGCGATGAGGCATTTTTCCAAAGCACCGCGTGATTTGCCGCGGAGGCACATATGCCGGATTGTCCGACGGCGAGATGTCCGGACTGGCTAATTGTATACGCATACGAAACGGTATCGCCTGAATATGGCGGTAGGGTCGTTATCTTGCCGTTCGGCTGCCAAATGACGCCGAGGAAATCGTAGACTCGCGGCGCGATGCAGCTCGAGTCTTTGGTGGTCTCCGACGCCCCAACGATCTGTCCGCGCCAGTTTTCGTCGTTCGCGTTGTCGTTATTTCCTCCAAGCAGCGGGAGGGGTTTCATCTTACCGTGTTGCCAGACAAATCCGAGGCACGTGTGCGAGGTGCCGAAGCCGCAGAAGTTCTCGTCATATGGATCGGTACGCGAGGTTTCAGACCAGCCCACGAACCGGCCAGGCCCGCCGTGGTTATACTGGAAAATCGCGCTGTTCGGGCCGCCCAGCGTGCCAAGATCGATCGTGTGCGGGGGATTCTCCCAAATCTGGGCGCGGAGGATCGCACCGGTATTCAACAGCGATGTTCCGCTGGCTTGGCCGGCGTCATTGACGTTGATCGCGAAGCTCAAACTTCCGCCGAGCGAGTCGAGCGTGAGGAGATCGTAGTTCGTCACTCCTCGCTTTGGTCGTACGTTAGATCCGGGCTCCGTGATGCTTTGCTGGCTCGGAGCTGCAGGGGCGAAACTCGACGACGAAGCGCCGCTCCCGCAACCGGCTAGGATGCCGGTGGCCGCTAAACCGGCTGCCGCGAAAGCGGCCGCGATGGAAAGTCTCATTGAAATATGCTCCTCTTCACCAAGAAGATTCAACGGCGCTTGCCGTCGGTGCGAAGCGTAGCGTTTCGATCGCCAACGTTGTGACAAACCAAAATCAAGATGTTGATGATGTTGGCTGCGGAGCCGAGGAGCGAGTGGTAGTTCGCTTTCAGTCGCGTGGATCGTTCCGATGCCCGTGCCTTTATGGACTTTCCTAAGGCGCATCGCAAGCAACTCGCATCAACTAGTCCGCTGGAGCGCGTGAACGCAGCGATCAAGAAACGACGTTGTCGGGATCTTCCCCAACGAAGCGGTGATCGTGCGGCTCGTTGGTGCGCTGCCGCTTGAGCAGAACGACGAATGGCAACTGCGGCAAGGGTACATGCAGCTCGAAGGACTCAACGCCGTCAGCGGCAATCAGACGGCCACGCTTTCAGCGGTTATTGCAGGCTGATCGCCAACTTCGCCGGGCCATCTTTCATACACCACGCCGCGGGACGTAATCAAAATCGCTTGTCGGGGTCAACAGCAAGAATCTAAAAAATGGTAACTATGGTGCAGCCTACCGTTCCATCGGATAAATAGAGAACGCACGGGGAGGCCGTGTTAGGCCCGTCGTTCGTAAGGTCCGCGCCAAATTGTCGTACGCTCGACGTTAGCCGGGGCGTCCCGTCTAAAGAACTTTCTGCTCATGCATTTGGGGCGTGAACGCTTATTACAGTTGCGATTGCCGATAAGCACTAACTGAATGGGTGTCCGTCCTGGGCGCATCGGGCTCCCTTGGGCGGTAAGGTGCCGTCGATGAAGTACTGACTCTCGTAGCGATTCACACAAGCACTCGGATTGATCAGCGCCGTGTGGCCATAACCGTCCACAGTCAGTAGGCGCGCCCGGGCCAGTGCGCGGGCCATCACCTGCGCCCCGCCGAGGGGGGTGGCCGGGTCAAACGTGTTGCCGATTACGAGCACCGGGCTGGCGGTGCGGTTGTCCCACCGTCCCCTGAAGGGGTTGGCGCTGAGCACCGGCCAGGTCGAGCACGGCTCGTAGTCCCAGGCCCAAAACGGCCCGACCACTCCCGAGCGCCTTTGGGCGAAGGCGCCGATCGCCGGGAAGGCGCTGGTCGGCGGGGACGGGACCTCGCCGCAACCGACCGCCAGCTCCTGCTCCTCGTCGCGGCCGGGCGGCGGGGGGACGGCGGACGGCCCGTGCTCCCACAGCTTCTGCAGGTCGATCGCTTCAAGTTTCCAGTTGGTGATCAAATACAGCGCGCGAGCCGCTCCCGAGATCGCCACCGCGTAGGTCGTTTGCCCGTGCGTCAGGTTCACAGGCAGCCGCGCCAGCAGCTTGGTGAACTTCTGGCGCGTCGCCGCGGGGTTCCCGGCGGAGAACGCGCAGTGCGAGGTGTCCGTCCTCCCGCACAGGTCTAGGAAGGAGTTGAGGGTCTTGGCGGTCTCGACATCAGACTTGAAACGCAGACCGGCCGACAGGAAGCGCCCACCGTTTGCCTCGAGGTCGGGACGCGTCCAGGCGATCGGATTCACGACGCCGTCGAGCACCATCGCGCGGACCCGGGCCGGGAACATGTTCGCGTAGACGGCGCCAACGATCGTCCCGTAGGACGTGCCGACAAAGTTCATCATGCGTTCTCCGGCTCGCTCGCGCATCAGATCGAGGTCTCGGGCCGTGTCGGCCGTTGATACGTGGGTGAGGAGGCGGCCGTTGCGCTGCTGGCATATCTCCCCGAAGCGGCGGTATCGGTCGATCCAGGTGTTCATCTGGCTCTGCCCAACCGGAAATCCGTCGACGTTCCTCGTTGGCGATCCGGAGAAGAATTGGTCCTCGGCAGGTTGGCTGGCAAAGCAGTGCACCGCAGTACTCGCGCCAACCCCGCGCGGGTCCCAGCTGACAATGTCAAAGCGTGCCCGCACTGCGGCAGGGAAGCCGCGGTAGGCCAGCGCGGGCAAAAACTCCGTGCCCGGCACCCCCGGGCCGCCGGGCTCGTAGAAGAGCGTCCCGATGCGGCGACCCGGACCGCTCGAGCGATGGCGGATCAGGGCTAGTTCGATATCGCCCATTTGGGGGTGCTCGTATTCCAGCGGCACTCGGATCGTGGCACACTCAAATCCCAACTGAGCGGACTTGGTGCATTTGTGCCACGCGATCGCCGGCGCGGCGGATGCCGCGTTCCCAGACAGCGACAGCGCGAACAAAGTTCCAGCTAATGTCAGCGCAGCGATTAGGCGCCGCATCGCAAAGCCTCCCACGCATTCCAAATTTGCAAACGACGCCTTGGTTCGACAGCCCGCGAGCGCCAGCGGCACGTCTGCAGCGGCCGACACCATTCGCGACTCAACTTGCGCGGGCGACATACTCCGGTCTCGTCCCGCTGCTGCGCTGGCTACAGGAACGTCTCCACCTTCACACGGTTCCATTCAACGACTCCTGTCCCGGCAGACGAATTGCGACAAACACTAACCGTTGGATTTCGCCCGATGAGCTCGGCGAGAGGGTACATGGGGAACCTTGTCGGCCAAATGGTCGACTTCCTTCGCCGAATTTCAGTCCTAGTATGTCGTCGAGATGCTTCCAGTGTAGGAAAACTAGCGGAACCCACGGGACGGCAAAAGAGACTCAGTAGAGTCAGCAAATTCCTCATGGATGGCGGCATCACCCGCGGCTTTTGGTACGCCGATCTCGCTGAGGTGCGCACAACCCAAAAATGAAGCTGTTTCGCGGACAGTTGCAGATTTGAGCCTACGCTGCAAGGTCCCGCTTCTCGCGCTTGATCGAGAGGGCACCGTCGTTAGTCTTGCTGCGGCGAGCGGCGCGCTCTATGGCGCGACCTCACCCATGCATGTTTCGCTGCTACTAAAGCCGGGCAACTCCGCAGTGATGCCGCAACTGCGTGTAGGAATCACCGGCGCGAGCGGTCTGATCGGACGCGCTGTAACGTCGAAGCTGCGCGAGCGCGGATGGCTCGGCGTGCCGCTTCCGCGGCAGCCGCGCGCAGAGAATCTTGAGGGGCTCGATGCGGTGGTTAATCTGGCGGGAGAGCCGGTCGACGGCCGCTGGACGGAATCGAAAAAAGCCGCCATTCGAGCCTCGCGCGTCGAGGGCACCCGGGCGCTGGTTGCCGCGCTCGGGGCGTGCAGCACCAAACCGCGCACCCTCGTGAGCGCTTCGGCGGTCGGGTATTACGGCGATCGCGGCGACGAGCCGCTCTTTGAATCGTCGGTCGCCGGAGACGACTTTTTGGCGACCGTCTGCCGGGAATGGGAACGCGAGGCGGTCGAAGCGGAGCAACTCGGAATAAGGACGGTGATCTTGCGCACGGGAATCGTTCTCGCGCGCGACGGTGGCGCGCTCCCGAAAATGGCACATCCTTTCAAGTTCGGAGCCGGCGGACCGCTCGGAAACGGACGACAGTTCGTACCGTGGATCGCGCTGGAAGATATCGCTAGCCTTTACCTCTTTGCACTCGATCGCGAGACGCTGCGAGGGCCAATAAACGCGGTTTCGCCCGACGTCGCCACCAACAGCCGATTAGCCCAGGCCATCGGCTTGGCGCTGCATCGCCCAGCGTTCGCACCGGCACCGGGGTTCGCACTGCGAGCGCTGCTTGGTGAGTTTGCCGGGACTTTACTGGCAAGTCAGCTCGCGTTGCCTTCCGTTGCAGCGGCCGCCGGATACGAATGGCGTGAGAAGCGTCTCGAAATCGCCCTGCAACACATTCTCGCTCCGGGCGCGGGCGACACGCCGGCAATCCACACCTTTACCTCGGAGCAGTTCGTGCCCCAAGCCGCCGATGCCATCTTTGCGTTCTTCTCCGATGCGCGGAACCTTGAAGCGATAACTCCTCCGTCGCTCCGTTTCAAAATTACTCGAACTGGCGACCCTATCCGCGAAGGCAGCGTCATCGAGTACGATCTGCGCCTCCACGGCTTACCGATTTCCTGGAAGACGTTGATCGTCGATTGGGACCCGCCGCACGGCTTTACCGATCTGCAGCTGCGAGGGCCGTACGCGCTCTGGGAGCATCGGCACCGATTCGTTCCCGTTCCGAATGGAACGCTCGTCACCGACGACGTTAGCTACCTCCTCCCACATGCTCAATTGAGCGCAATCGCTGCGCCACTGGTGCGCCGAGACGTTGAAGCAATCTTTGAATACCGGCGCCGCGAGATCGGCCGGCGGTTCGAAGGCGGCTCAAGTCAGGTTGCTCCGTAGAGGAGCCCATTCGCGGCGCGGAAGTCGCCCTCGGACCGCGCCGCTCGTTCAAAGGTGACCCCTTCGCAGGCGACGTAATGCTTTAGCCCCAGTTGCAGAGCGCTCACGAAAGGTCGATGCTTTGAATCTTTCACGACTAACCGCCATCGCGGTTTTTTCGGCTACCTTAGCGGCGTGTTCCAACTCGATGCAATCCGTCCCGTCGACCGGAGCCGTCGCGAATCCCGCCCGCGGCAGCGCCGCCGCTATGGACTCCTGGCATAACTCGCTTGCGGAGAACAAACTGCCGAGCGCGGGATGCTTTAAGGCAGTCTATCCGTCTGCTGTATGGCAGCGGATTGGCTGCGTAGTTCCTCCGCGCATCTGGTTTCCGATGCCGCGTTCCCGCCACCCCAAGCTCGGGCAGACGGTCGGCGACGGCAACGATTTTACGGCCGACGTGACCCCGCATGTGATCTCCATGGCGATCGGCGCGTTCCCGCAGGTTAAGGGAGTGACCAGCGTGCAGAGCGGAGGCCGCACCGACGCCTACTCGCTGCAGCTTAACTCAAACTTCTTCACGACGGCAGCGTGCGGCAGTCTTTCGGACTGCGTCGGCTGGTCGCAGTTCGTCTATGAGAATCCGCCCGGCGCGAGCCAAGGATCGCTCTTCATTCAGGACTGGCTGGTGGCCACCAACCCGTCTGGATTTAGCAACTGCCCGCCCGGCAAAGGTTGGGAAAACCTCGGCATCGGTTGCGTGCAAAACAGCCCGTTCGGTGTCAATCTTCCCAACGTCAACGTTACCGATCTCGGCGACATCATCGAGACCGGCAATGCGGACTCGAGCGGCGACAGTATCTATATGTCGGTTGGCACGACCGAATACGGCATGAAAAACGTACAGGGCGACGGCATTACCGATCTGTCGGAGCACTGGCAAGGCGCCGAGTTCAACATCCTCGGTGACGGCGGCGGCGATCAAGCAAACTTCAACTCCGGATCGAAGATTACGGTGAGCATCCAGGCCGACGATGGCGTCAAGAAAAAGCCGGCCTGTCCTGCGAATAGCGGGACGACCGGCGAAACGAACAACCTGTTTTTCGTGAAAGGCCCCGCCAAGGCGCCGAAGTTACGTTATCCCTCGATTGAGTTCACGATGGCGTCGCAAGCAAAGGGCAAAGCGACCTGCGCAACCGCAAAAGGCAAATAAGGTGATGCGGCTTTAACCGTCCGTCGGCGCCGGGGCGTCCGCCTGGATGAGCCCTTTGGCGCAAAGGCTCATCCAGAACTCGGTTGGCGTTCCGGCGCGCCGACAGCCACCGCAGCCGCCGCGTCCGGTGCTTCGAACACTGCAGCCCAGCGCTAAGCACTTTCCAACCCTTTTGGATGCGTTCGTGGAACGCATCCGCCGAGTGTTACGGCGCCAGTGACCAACCTTTCAGCTTCTTTGCCGCCACACCGTAGTTTCCGAGATGATAGACCGAGACGCCGGCCGGCGAGAACGTGAAATCGGCGAACGGCTCCGCGAGCATGCCTTTGAGGTACTCTTCGGGAGCGAGCCCGATCGTCACGTGCGGGTTGAAGCTTTTGCCGGTTTGATTGGGCACGAAGCTCGCGACGTACTCAATCACCGGCGGCACGATCTCGGGATCTTCCGGCGTCGTAACGTAGGCTGCCGCCGTTCCCGACGGCACGGTGAACGGCGCGAGCGCCTGGATCAACGCTTGCTGGTACGCAAGAAGCGGGTCGGTCGGGTGCACGACGATCCCGCCCAAGCCCAACCCCTTCCACGGGATGTAATAATATTTGAACGCGGTCAACGTCCAGGCTGCGGGATGCGCTGCCGCGAGCACGTTTCCGACGGCATCGTAGATGCTTTCCAGTGCGTCGGTTCGCACGTACCGCTGCAAGCACGAAATGTGCGGCTGATGGGCCGCGTCTAACGCGTATCCCTTCGGGAACTCCTTGAGCAGGCGCGCATTAGCGGCCTGCGCGTGTCGCAACATTGCGGCGTCAGGTTCAAGTAAAACGTCGATCGCCATGACATCGTTCAAAGGGCGGCCCTCCGATGCTTAATTGGTAGAGAAGGAATGCTTCGATTGCGCTGGAAGGGCGTTGGCTCCTTTGAGTCGGAGGCCGTTACGAGATGTCGGATGGAACGCACGGCAGAATTACGCGGCGCAGATTTACCGAAGGGGTCGGAGTCGCTTCGGTTGCCGCGGCGCTGCCGCGGCTCGCTACCGCGCAAGGCGCCAGATCGGCGGCCGATCGCAAGAACGCACTCGATCACATCGTCGTGATCATGTTCGAAAATCGGTCGTTCGATAACGTGCTCGGCCGGCTCTACGATCCGGGTGAAGTGGCGTCCTTCGAAGGCGTGATCGGCAAAAACCTTACAAATCCAATTCCCGAGTGGGCCGAAAACGGCGCGAATCGCAAGGTCGTAAGTTACGGCGTCGCGACGAACATGAACACGCCGAGTCCGGATCCCGGCGAAGAGTATCCACACATCAACACCGACCTGTTCGGCGTCGTCGATCCGAAGAACCAATTCATGCCTTTGTCGAAGATGGTCGCCCCCTTCAACGCGCCGAATCCCGGGCAGCAGCCGACGATGGATGGGTTCATCAGCGACTACATCAGCGCGTTTACGGCCGAGGTCGGGCGGCAGCCGACCTACGAAGAGTACGCCCAGATCATGACCGGCTACTCGCCCGCGCAACTACCCGTGACGTCAGCACTCGCGCGCGGATTTGCAACGTTCGACCACTGGTTCTGCGAAGTGCCCTCACAGACGTTCACGAACCGATCGTTTTTTCACGCTGCTACCGCGTCGGGTTACGTGATAAACTTTCCGCCCGCCGATGCCTTCCCCGTCCACAACACCGCCGAGACGATCTTCGAGCGCCTCGAAGCAAAAGGGCTGACCTGGCGCGTCTATTGCGATACGCCAAGCCCCGCGTCGATGACGGGCATCATTCACGCCTCTCGGCTGCACGGCCGGTTTGCCACCAATTTTTTCACCGTCGCCGATTTTCTAGATGATGCGAAGAACGGCCGTCTTCCAAACTATGCGTTCATCGAGCCAAACCTGTGGCACGGGCACAACGACATGCACCCGCCGGTTTCGGCTCTGCTGCACAACTTGCCGTGGGATCCGCCTTCTTCGCTGCTGGGCGGCGAAGCGTTGCTTGCGAAGGTTTATGACGCGGTCAGAACTTCGTCGTCATCCAATGGGTCGAACTACCTCAACACGCTGCTCCTCGTGGCCTTCGACGAGGCTGGAGGAACCTACGATCACGTCGCGCCGCCGGTCGCTCCGCCGCCGAACGCGGCGGCCCCAGCCGGACAGATGGGCTTCACGTTCAACCGGTCGGGCCAACGCGTGCCGGCGATCGCCATTTCGGCGTGGATTCCTCCGCGCCGTGTAGTCACCGAAGAGTACCGGCACACCTCGTTGATCCGAACGCTGCGCGAACGATGGTCGCTCGGAGCGCCGCTCACCGCTCGCGATGAGATTGCCGCGGATATCGCGCCCGTTCTTTCGCTCGATACGCCGAGACCGCCCGAGCAGTGGCCGGACGTTACGCCGCAACCGGTACCGCCGTTCGATACCGCGCTCCTCCCGCCGAATTTGCCGCTCTCCGTCCTCGGCAAAGGAATTTTCTTCGGAATGCTCGCTTTCGAAAAGAGCCTCGGCGCGAACGTGCCGGAGATCTCGCACGATGCGAACATCACCGGCGCTGAAGCGGAAGCGATCGTTCGCAAAATGGCGTTCCAGGTTTTTCCGGGCTTGCGATAGTCCGCTTTTGCTTTCTTTCGTGTGGATCGCGCGATCGGTATTCAGATAGCCGTTTAAGCAAAGGCTCAGCTTCTTGATGGCGGCGAATTTTTAGTATACTATATCCGTCAGATGGTATACAGAAAGGCCGCCCGCGACTCGGAGGCCAGCGAACGCGAGCGCGCCTACGATGCCGTCCTCGAAGCCATCCTCGATAAGCGCTTGCCCGCGGGTACCCGCCTAGTCGAAGCATCGCTCTCGCAAGAGCTAGCGCTCAGCAGAACGCCGCTGCGCGAGGCACTTTTTTTGCTCGAGCGCGAAGGTTTCGTCGAAACGCACTTGCGACGCGGATTTTCCGTGCGGCCGATGAGCGAGCGCGAAGCGCGCGAGATCTACACGATCGTTGCCCACCTCGAGGTCTTAGCCGTTCGCGAGAGCTGGCCGCAAGTCGTTTCGTGCAGCAAGGAACTGCGGGCGATCAACAGGCGCTTTCTTGCCGCGCGTGCGGTACCGCGCCGAGCCGTCGCCGCAGATCAGGACTTCCATCGCCAACTCGTCTCGCGCTGCCCCAACGACACGCTCGTCGGTATGCTGCAAACGCTTCATCGCCGCGTTCTGCGCTACGAGTACTTTCATATGGGCGATGCCGTTCTCGTGGCCCGCTCCGCGGCCCAGCACGACGAGATCGTCTCGGGACTGCAACGCCAGCAGTTGGAAGCTGCGTGCGCGGCCATCGAACGCAACTACCAAGAAGGTATCTCGGCGCTACGCAGTTTCATTCAAGCGTGATGAGCCCGAGCCGGGCCGCCCTTACCGCGTTCACGTGCGCTTGTATCGCCTTGCCGGGTGTAACTTACGCCGGCACTGCGATCGATGTTGCCCGGACGCTGCAGCAGAGCCGCGAGGCACTCGGCGCTGAGGCGCTCGCGCGCGGCAGTGTGCTCTCCCTTACAAGCACCGCGACGGTGAACGGCTTGAGCGGAACCGGCGACTCGGCGGCCGCGATCGGTGGCGCACGCATCGCTGAGAGAACCTACACGCCCCCGATTGCTGCCGGAGACGGTTATGACGGAACGTCTTTCTGGAATCAAGATCAGTCGGGTTTGGTGTGGACGGACGGCAGCGACGCGGGCGTTTCACAAGAGATCGATACCGCGTATGCCGCCGGCGATACGCTCTTCGTTCCCGGCAGCGGCGGCGCGACGATCGCCTGGGACGGCCTAAGAGACTCCGGCGGCCGGCACTACGCGACACTTCTCGTGACGCCGCGTCGTTCGCTCGTTCCCATGCAGGTTTGGATCGACGCGGCTAGCCACGTGCCGGCTCGTTACGTCATACCAATCGGCCCGGTAACCTACGAAATAGACGTTTCGCAATATCGTTCCGTCGACGGACTCCTGGTGCCGCGTCGTATCGTCTCCAAGTCCAGCGAAGGCAACGAGTCCGACCTTACGGTGCGCTCCGCGCGGATCGTCGCGACCGATGAGGCCGCCTTGGTCAAGCCAAAATCTCGAGTCGACGACTTTTCGATCGACCGCAACCGCTCCAGCACGGCGGTGCCGATCGAACTGGTAGATAATCACGTCTACCTCGACGCTACGCTCAACGGCAAAGGACCCTATCGGTTTGTCTTCGACACGGGCGGCAGCAACATCATCGATCCGGCTGTCGCCAAAGAAATCAACGTCACCGCGTCGGGGGTGGCCCAAGATTCCGGCACCGGAGCGGCGACCGAGGCATCCAGCTACGCCGTCGTCGATTCGCTGGAAATCGGCGACGCGCTGCTGCGGCACCAGGTTTTTTCGGTCGAGCCGATTCGCAAAGGATTCGGCGTCGCGTCGGGACAGCGAGTCGACGGCCTGATCGGGTTCGAAGTCCTCGCTCGATTCGTCACGACGTTCGACTACGGCGCTCGAACGCTCACGCTCTCGCTGCCGGGAACCGCGCCCAGGAGCGCTGCGGACGTCGTCCCATTCGTCTTCGCCGGCACCGTGCCGCAGATCGGCTGCGCGGTCGACGGTATCCGGTCGGAATGTACGGTCGACACCGGCGACACCAGTGCGGCAAACCTCTACGTACCGTTCATCGCCGATCACCCGCAGGTCGTCCCGGCGGTGCACAGCGCCGTCGGCCTTAATGGGTACGGCGTAGGAGGAGGCCACCAGGGATTTCTGGGACGTCTGGGTTCGCTGCAAGTCGGAGACTTCGTGCTGCACGATCTCATCGCAGGCTACTCCACCCAAAAGCAAGGCTTCTTCGCATCTCCGTTCTTCGCGGCAAACTTGGGTGGGGGCGTTTGGAAGAAGTTTACGGTAACGTTTGACTACGCCGGCGAGACGATGAACCTCAAGCCAAACGCAAATCTCCAGACGCGCGACGGCTACGACCGATCGGGGATGCTCCTTATCAACCAAGCCGGCAAGATCGTGGTCTACGCGGTGCGGGCAGACACGCCGGCGGCGCAAGCCGGATTCGTTCGAGGGGACGTCATCCTCTCGATCGACGGTGTCGTCCCGCAATCGCTCGAGCAAGTCCGGCGGGCGCTGCGGGGCCTTCCCGGCACGATTTTGCACCTTCAAATCGCCGCCAAAAGCGGGGAACCGCGAATGGTAACGCTCACATTGCGAGACTGGGTCTGAGTCTTCGGCCCAAAGGAATTAAAGCGACAGTCCAGCAGAGAAAAACGTCATGGCACACAAGCCGATCAGAGTTCCGGGGCCCGATCATCCGATCTCGATTCAGGCGAACCCATCTCGCGTCGTCGTGAGGGTCGGCGGAAAAACGGTCGTGGATACCACTGAAGCGTTGACGCTTCGCGAGGCCGACTATCCGGCAGTTCAATACGTTCCCCGGCGCGACGTTGACTTGAGTGCGCTCGCACGCACGGATCACACGACGCATTGCCCCTACAAAGGCGACGCGTCGTATTTCAGCATCCCCGCTGGTGGAAACCGCTCCGTCAACGCGGTTTGGAGCTACGAGACGCCGCACCAAGCGGTGGAGCAAATCAAAGACTACTTAGCCTTCTATCCCGACCGGGTCGACGAGATCGGCTAGGTCTGGCTCGCGCGCACGCCCAGCCAGCGGCCGATGTTGCGGATGTAGTCTTTAAAGATCTCGAACCGAGCCGGATCGCTTTTGATTTCATCGCCCGGTTTGTCGGTAACGAAGCTCGGTGCACCACGCTGCGTGTCCCAGTTCAGGTCGGCGAAATGGTGGAAGGTCGAAACCGCAACCGCTCGGCCCATGACTCCGCCCGCAAACGGTTCGCCTTCGACGGCAACGGCGAGATTGAAGGGACGCCCCGTTACCGTGCTCGTGCCGGTCGCAATAACGTTGGCGAACGTGGTTCCCTTCGCTACTCCGACGGCCCCTTCGTGCGGATGGGCGGGGAAATACTCGATGACGCCGGCCGGCGCGTTCGCGCTTTTCAGAAGCGGGTGTACCGGCGCGACCGCCGCGATCTTCTGATAGTTTCCGTTCGCGCCGGAGTGATAGTTGGGAAAGGAGATGTTTGCGTTGTCCCGGTCGTCGTTCTCGGCGCGTCCCTCTTCGAGGTTGTGGGTGTGAAAATGATTGAACTCTCCAAGAGACCCCAGATGGGAGAGGCAAAGACCAAGATCCTGATGGTCGCGCGCCGTTAACACGCCGCCGCCCCGCTTGCGAAACTCGATGATCGCGTCGCTCTCCGTCCGGGTTAGGCCCTGGCCGACGTCGACGGCCAACAGCCATAGCTGATCGAAGTCCGAGTCGGGCAAGTGCGTGAGCACCGGGTCGTCGCCGTTGCCGTTCGTCTCCTTATTCCGCGCGACGACGTCGTGACCGTCGGCGACGAGCGCATCGCGCAACAGCGAAAAGCGCGAAACGTTCCAATCGTCCGCGGCGAACGGAATCGTCGTCTGCAATAAAATCTTAGCCACTACTTTTCTTCCCCACTAGGCGATACCATGACGCGGGATGTCGAGGCGCCGGTTGCATGCACGTGCTCTCTGACGGGCCGGCCATTCGCCAAGCAGCCGGGCGCCCGGAGGTGACGGCGGGAGGGAAAGTTCCCTTTGAGGCCCATCTTCTTCACGACATCGCTTAGCTGCTGACGAGAGGGCAACGGTACATGCTGAAGGTTGGCGATCGCGTTCGAATCGATGGGAGCGCAGAGGAGGGCACCGTTCGGGAGGTCCACCCGCACGAGATTCTCGTTCGCGTGAAGGTTCCCGGAGGGCACGAAGATCGCAAATACGCGCACGAGGACCTCAAGCTCGACCCGACCTTAGACGAGGCCTCGCACTTCGTCGACCACTAGCGAGAAAGGCCGGCGCGCCGTTGCGCTTCGTCAATCGCGCAGGCTGCGATCCACGCGAAGGTTGGCAGCCAGTGCACTTCGCTGTAGTGCCCGTTTACGGCGCGATCGACGCTCGCGTCGAAGAGCCGCCGCGCAGACTCGAGCAGCAGCGAATCGTCGAGCGTTCGCGCGATCCGAGCGAGTGCGGCGGCGCGTGAAAGATTCAACCCGTGCAGATGTACGATCTGACCGTCGGGTACGTTCGGCACCACCGCCTCGGCCAACACCGGTGATGTCGGCATAAGGTTCGGAACGAACGCCTTCCACCACGCGCGAAACTCCGCTCCGGACAGGACGCGACGCATGAGGTCGGCTTGCGCGCACGCGGGGGAGAGAAAGTCGTTGCCGCTACGCTCGTAGGTCTCCGGCCAAGAGCGATCGTCCCCAAACCACTCGCTCGCGCGCCGTTCGATCGCGCTCTTCAGCCGAACGAGCGCGAGCGCGCCGGATGCTTCGTGCATCAGGCTCATCGCAAATGCGGAGTTCGAGTGAACGCCGTGGCGCACCGGCATCGGGAGCGCCTTGAGCCAACTTAGGGCCGCTTCTCCGATAACCTCGGCCATCGAACCTAACGCGTCGGCGCACAGCCGCGAAACAACGGACGACCCTGCGGCCGAGGCCGCTAAAAGCAGCGCCCAGGCCCAGCCGTACGGACGTTCGTAGCTCGCGCGGCGGCGCAAATAGCCGGTCTCGGCGGCAACGTTCTCCACGGTGAGGTTCCGCGTAATGGCAGCCGAGAGCTCTGAGTTACCGCGCCGCGCTAACTCCAGCGCCGTCCAGTGTGAATGCACGCTCGAATGCCAGTCGAAAGAGTTGCCGAAGGCCGGGTGTGCCGCAAACGGGTCGTGCGGCGGGTCGCCGCTCTCGAAAACGTGTCCGTCATGATAGGGATAACGGGCCGCGAGATTTGCAAGCAGCACCGGCGCGATACGCGGAGCCAGCGCATCAGCGAGCGTCATTGGATTGGACCGATCGGCGTGCCCTAGCCGTACTCGAAGCCGGCTTTGCTCTGGCCGACTTCGATGATGTAGCCGTCGGGATCGCGGATGTAGCAGCGTATCTCGCCGTATTTGTCGATTGGTTCGGTTAAAAAAGTCGCCCCGCGGCTGCGCCAGAGCTCGTAGCAGGCCGCGATGTCGGCCACTCGGATATTCATGAAGCTGCTGATCTCGTCGGGGTTCGGCGGCGGCCGCAGCGTGACGGTGGGCTTGTCCGGTGTCGGACCGCCGCCGACGTTGACGATCAGCCAGGTGTTCGCAATTTTAATATAAGGAGGCGCGCCTCCGGCGTCGCCTCTGCTCACGACTTCGCCTCCAAAGATTTTTTCGTAGAAATCCACCGATCGCCCGATGTCGGCGACGGTGAGGAAGTGCGCGACCGTGAAGCCGTCCTTCGGGGGCATCTGATAACTCGAGTCGCCGGCTCGTACTTCGTCCATTGCTTCCTCCGGTTTTTACTGCTGGTATGAACTTTGACAGGACTTTCTCCTCGGGTAGCCACTCACCCGGCTATGCAGTTCATTTCGCTTTCGCGACGGCTCACCGAGCGATTCTCCGACGAGCAGTTCGCCGCCCACATCGATGCGGAACGCGAGCGCGTGCGCGTTCTTTACAAAGATGGAGTCGTGCGCTCGATCTGGAGCCGGAAAGACGCCGCCGGTGCGGTCATGGTCCTGGAGTGTGCGGACGAAGCCGCGGCTTACGCCGCAGTCGATTCGCTGCCGCTCGCGCAACGCGGGATGCTCGAAGTGCAGATTTTGCCGCTCGGTCCCTACCCGGCCTTTTTTCCCGCCGTCACGTAACGGCGAGAGCGCGGCGTACGCCCGCGAGCGTTTGCGACGGCGGTTCGCCAAACATCGCGCGATAGTCGCGCGCGAAGTGGCCCATGTGCGAGAAGCCCCACTCCATGGCAATGTCGATGATTCGGGTGGGAGCCGAACCCGGTCGCACGAGCGCGCGGCGGACGGCGCTCAGGCGGAGCCGCTTGAGGTAATCCATCGGGCTAAATCCGACGATTGCTTCGAACGCGTTCATCAGCGAGCGCGATCGCATTCCGGAAGCCCGGCTGAGATCGAGCAGCGTGATGGTTTCGGCGACGTGCTCGCGCATGTACTTCTCGCACGCGCGGACGGCAGCGTACCGCCGATTCAGACAGTGCGACCTTTCGACGGAGTATTCGTCGGCCGAATCGAGCATCGCCGCCATCATTGGAATGAGCGTGCCGCTGGCCGCGAGCGGGACCTCGCGGTGGCCGCATATCGCTTTGATCGCCGCGCGGAAAGCGCCCGCGCCGTCGGGCGCGTGGGTAACTTTATTGTGCGTGAGCCGATCGACCAGGTCGCTTGCGTCTAAGGAATCGGGCACCCTCGACCCAAGAGCGCGCTCGTCCACGACCATCCCGAAGATCGTCGTTTTTCCGCTGGTGCGTACGTCGATTTCATTGCCGACGGCAAGCCGGGTCGCATCGAACTCGGTGCCGCGCCAACGCGCCAAGCCGTCCGACTCGACGGCGATGATCCCGGATCGGTGAGCCGAGACTTGCGCATAACCGCGAAAGGCGAGGTTCACGGTTCGCGACGACACGACGAGTGGCCCAACTTGCAGCACGCGGTAGGCGACGTCGAGCTCGCCCGGCTCGAGTTGCTCCCACGTGATCGTCGAGGGGACGAGCGAAACCAAATTCGACTGATCGATGAAGCGCGTATACTCGGTATTCATGAAGGCCAGACGGCTCGATTGAAGCCATGGGCTCCTACCTTGCTGCGTTCGAGCCTTCCTGCAGCCGCGCGCTCAGACGATTCTCAAGGTTCGCCTTGCAAGAGCCCGTACGGACTCAGGAACGCTGCCTACTCGATGTAGGCTTGAATCTCTCCTAACTTCACGGCCTTCTTGAGCGTCGCATAGTCGCGCTCGGTCTGATTTGCGTACGCGACGGCGAAGCCGGCGATGGCTTCATCAAACGTATCGGCTTTGCCCAGATAACCGGCGAGGGCTGAGGAATCGCCGGTCTTCGCGTGAGCGCGCGCCAGGTTCCAGCCGCAGGCCTTTGCATAGACGCGAAACATTTCTTCGTCGAACGTTTCAACGTTGGGACCGATCTTTGCGTCGCGCAGCTGCCGGACGTAATAGTCCCCTGCCGCTCCGGTCGTCCAACCCAGGAAGATATCCGATGCCGCCTGTACCAGTCGCTGACCCATCACCACACGCTGACCGTTGTGCGGGTAAAGACTCTTACCCGCATACGGCTCGAGGACCGATGGATTGGCCTGCTTGAGTTGTAAGAAAAGCGGCTCGTTGGCAGACGACATGAGGAGCGCGATCCAGCAGCGCGTCCCGACGCTGCCGATGCCGACCACTTTGATCGCCGCGTCGACAAAATGATAACGATCGAAAAGAATCCTCCGATCGTCCGGCAGCGTTTCCCGGTATTCTTTAAGGACGCGGTCGACGCCCGATTCGACCTCCGGCGCTCGCGCGATATCGGGGTGAAAGATCAGCGGGGGAGCGTCCTTGATGCGTATCTCCCCGCCAACCATCTCCGCGAGCTTGGGATAGTCGATGTCGGCGCCTCGTTGAACGCGCGCTTTCTCGACCCGGCGCGCAACGCGTCCGCGCGCATCTGCGGAGACCGACTCGACGAACTCTTCGGCGGTCAGCTTTTCGTACCAAACTGCGAGTGGGTCGAGTTTTGAAAAGGCGCGGATGGACTTGCGATAGGAGCGCACGCACGATTCGGCTACCTCGCGACCGACGGTTTCCGTAATGCCGTTTTCGCGAACGGCGAGAATGAACGAGGTTGCCAGGCGCTTGACGTCCCATTCCCACGGTGCCGGGAGGGTTTCATCGAAATCGTTGATGTCGAGAACGAGGTGACGTTCGGGCGTCGCAAAACCGCCGAAGTTCTTGAGGTGACAATCGCCGCACGCCTGAACTCGCAATCCGTTCGTGGGCGTATTCGAAAGATCGGCAGCCATGATCGCTGCCGACCCCCGAAAGAACGCGAACGGCGACTGCATCATCCGTCCGTACCGGATCGGAACGAGATCTCGTAGCCGCTCGCGATCGGATTGACGCAGGATTCCTATCGGGTCGCGCTGCGATGAAAGCTCCAGATCGCCGTGCGAACGATGTGGGGCCTTTTCTCGGGACGCTTTACCGGCCGCGCTTTGATGGCTCGGCGATCGTACCATTTTGCTCACGTGGAACGCTTTAGGCTCACGGGGCGAGCAGCACCTTACCGATACCGCCCCTGGTAAATTCGGCCTGCGCGGCGCCGGCATCGGCGAGCTTCTCGCGTCGGCCGATCGGAATCGTCAGCTTACCCCCGGCCACGGCGCCGGCCATAAAGGCGATGACCTCGCGGTCTTGTTTCGAGACGAATGGGACGACGCGGACCTTCGGAAAATCGGCTGCGCCCTCCGGCGCTCCGGTCACCGATGCAAACGTTCCGCCGTCTTTGACCTTCGCGAGCAGCTGCGTCGCCGGCTTGCCACGCAGCATGTTGGCGACGACGTCGACTTGCGGGAGCATCGCAAAAGCCGCCGGATCGTCGAGCGCGACCGTTTCATGCGCGCCGATGCTTGCTGCCTGGTCGAGCTGAGTCTGCTGCACGTCGGCAATTACGTGCGCTCCCGAAAGGCTCGCGACATAAACGGCACAACGGCCGACGGCGCCTGACGCGCCTGAGACGAGCACCGTCTGACCCGGCTGCACTCCGCCGGCGACGCGGATGAGTTGGCTGCCCGTGACGCCGACGAGCGGAACAGCGGCCGCGTCGACGAGGTCCATCTGTTCGGGTACCTTCGCGAAGAGCATCGCTTTGTCGACTACCAACTCGGCGTAGGTGTGGTAGGACCATCCGCATACGCGATCGCCGGCCGTGAGATCGGCAACGCCGTCGCCCGTTGCGACGACCGTCCCCGACACGTCCAGCCCAATGATCGCGGGGAACTGCAGCGTCCAATGATCCTTCAAGTCACCGTTGCGCTCGAGCATGTCTTCGGGATTGATGCCGATGCCGGCCACCTTGATGAGGACATCGCCCGGGCCGAGCTCGGGATCGGGCATATCTCGATACTTCATGACTTCCGGACCGCCGTAAGCGGTCACGACCGAAGCTTTCATACCGTTTCCCTTCTTACGTGCGAGCGAGGTCGGTCAACAGCCGTGCGTAATCTCCCGCTTCACGCTTGAGCACAGCGTTTTGCAGAATCGTCGCCTCGGCTTTGCGCAATAGCCTTTCTTCCCTGCCCAGTCCGGGCGCCACCGCCCTCTCTTCGCCGAACGTAATCGATGGCATTTTAGATATGCCAAACCGCGATCGGAGTTCAATTGTACTACCCCGCAAGCGGCTTCTTGAAGAACTACGTTATCGACTACTCGAATAAAGCAACGAACGGAACCCCTTGGCCTTAAAGCTCGTGCTGCCGTCAGTTCGGCGGAATCCAAAATCGCAGCGGGGACAACCTCGGGGCAGACGTCTGAATGTTCTCGGGCGGCTTATGCCTGCTGCGGGCAGCAACGCGAGCGTGCGATGCCAAGATAGCAAGAGGTCGGCTTTGCGCGATCGTCTAAACGGTGCAACCCCAGGCAGCCTATTGAAGGATCGATCGAAATGAATTCAAGACTTGCCGCAATTGCTACTCTCTCCGTTGCGCTGTCGGCGTGCTCGAGTGCCACGCAACCGTTCGGACCGGCGGCATCGGTCGCGAACTCGGCAAACGCGACCGCGGGCACCGCGAACGCTTGGCAACGTGCGATCGTCGCCAACCGTTTGCCGAGTGCGGGATGCTTCAAAGCAACGTATCCAGCGACTGCGTGGACTCGTATCGCTTGTTCGACGCCGCCGCGTCTGTGGTATCCGGTTCCTCCGTCACGCCGTCCGAAGCTCGGCCAGGTCGTCGGCGACGGCCACGATTATACGGCAGACACCACCCCTCGTCTCATCTCGACGGCGATCGGCGCGTTTCCGAAAGTCAAAGGCGTGAAAACCGTAACGAGCGCCGGCTGCTGCGGAGAACAGGGTCTCAACAGCTACACCCTGCAGTTGAACTCCGACTTCTTTCCGACATCCGCCTGCGGCAGCCTTAAAAACTGTGACGGCTGGGAGCAGTTCGTTTTTGAGAATCCGCCGGGCGCCAGCGATGCAGCGCTCTTCATTCAAGATTGGCTCGTTCCGACCACGAGATCCGGTTTCAGCGGCTGCCCGCCGAACAAAGGCTGGGAGAACGTCGGAATCGGTTGCGTTCAAAACAGTCCGTTCGGAGTCTACATTCCCAACGTTTCGATAAAGGACCTCAAGAAGCTGGTGGAAACCGGCGCGGCTGCTGCCGGCGGCGATAGCGTCTACCTCTCGGTCGGAAAGACCGCCTACGGCATGCAGAACGTGCAAAGCGACGGAATCACCGACCTCGCCGCAAACTGGATGGGTGCGGAGTTCAATATCATCGGCAACGCCGGTGGCGACGTCGCAAACTTTAACTCCGGTTCGAAGATTACCGTGAGCCTGCAGACGGACACCGGTAAGAAAAAGAAGCCTACCTGTCCGGCCGGATCGGGAACGACCGGTGAAACCAACAATCTCTTCTTTATCGCGGCGCCAGAGAATGCGCCCGCGCTGCAGTATCCTTCGATCGAGTTCACGATGAGCAGCAAGAGCGGCGGGACGCCGTCGTGCGACACCGTTAACGGGATGTAGGAAGCAAAACCGCAGGCCGAAGCGGCTTTACGGCGCCGTCCCCTCAGGAACGCGCCGCCAGGCAGATCCTACAAGGGGCAGCGCCGTCGCCGTCGTAGGTCAAGCGGGAATGCGGTACGCAATGGTGCGCCTCTGGGCCGTACTCACCATCGGGCTGCTGGCCGGTGCAATCGGCGACGCGGGAACCGAGTATTTCGGCGCGTTTGGCTGGTTGGGCGGCGTTGCGCGAGACGTCGACCATCAGGGAGTTCTCCCGGTCTTCGTGTTCACGCTGATGCTGGCGCTCGGCCTCGTCGTTTACATCGCCGGTTCGCGCATCTCACCAGGCGATGCACTCGTACGAAGGCTCGATGACACTCGCGGCCGCGCGCTCGACGCGCTTGCCGCGTTCGCGATAGGCTGCGTCACCGTGATCGGAATCGAGGGCTACGAAACCGGCTTTGGCGGTCTGGCGCCGTTCGATCCGCACTCCGTGATCGTCGCGCACGCTCCAATTCTCGCCCTGTCGTTCGTGACGATCGCCGTCGGCGCCCGAATAATGCTCGGCGCCGCTATCGGTTTTGCGGCCCGCAGCAGGGCGCTCGTCGCGGCGATCTTCACCTGGTTCCTTCGAATACCGCGCGCGTTCCGGGCGACGTCGAAGCACGCGGCGCAGCCTCACCCCGAAGCGAACTCTTCCCCCGTCGCCGCGGAAAGAACTAGGTCGCGCGGCCGGCGAGCTCCCCCGCAGACGCTCCCCGTTTTAGCCTAACTTCGTCAAGGAGCCGCGGTGCGTGCATTCACGCGCCGCTTGGGAGCGAGTTCGATGCGAACGATTGAGCGCGTCCTCTGCGTCATTTTCATCGCGACGCTTTTCTGCCAACCCGTGCGGGCCGCCGAGCTCGTGACCGGCGCGATTCTGGGAACGGTCTCGACGACCGCCCGCGCGCCGATCGCCGGTGCGCGCGTGCGCGCGACTTCTCCCTCCGGGCGCTTCGCTGCGACGACCGATGACGACGGCCGGTTTACGATGCTGGGCGTGGCGCCCGACACGTACGCAGTGAGCGTCGAAGCCAACGGATATGAGACGGCGAACGCGACGGCGATCGTACTGCCGGGCGAACACGAACGTCTCGCGGTCGTTCTGCTCGCGAAGCTCAAAGAGATCGCAAAGGTGCGGGCAGCGGGCGAGGCCTTTGCGATCGGCAGCACCAGCGACACCTTCACCGTCCAGGGCGAAGAGGCGCGAGCGGGAACGCCACAAGCCTCGTCTTCGGGATTGGCAAACTATTCGCGTGACTCGATCCAAGGCGCCATCTCGAACGTCCCAGGCGTCCAACAGGACTCGTTCGCAAACGTCATCGTGCGCGGCGGGAAGGTTCAAGATACCGTCTACGACTACGATTCCGTGCCCGTGCCGCAGGGCCTGATTGCCGAGCCCGGGGGAAACATCGTCGGCGCGCAGCTCGGAACGGCGGGCGTCGCATCCGAAACCGTGGCGCTCGGCGGTTACAATAACGTCAGTCAAAACGCGCTCGGCGGCGTGGTCAATGAAATTCCGTTGACCGGCGTCTATCCCGGAACGGAGACCCTCGAAATTGCCGGCGGCATCGGCGCGCAGCTAGGCCAGGTAAAGTTCACCGCGCAAGAGGCGACGCCGGACTTACGCTGGCGTTACGCGCTTTCGGCGACGAGCGGCAGCGAGTACTTCGCCTACGGCGACGGTCACACGTTCTATCCGGCCGAGATCGGAACGTACGGCCTGGGCTTTCAGACGCGCGCCCAATACGCGATCGCCGGAAACGTGCATTTTACGCCGAGCCCGAAGGACGACCTTTCGGCCGTGTTTCTCACGGGCGCCGCCGCCTACCAACAGTACGATTCGCCGTATTTAGGCCTGCAGTGGTCGACGTTCAATAGTCCAACCGCCGGGTTCCCGGGCCAGCCGGCAAACCCCAACCAACAAGTGGACACGCCGTCGATCGCTCGTGGAACCTACAGCGTCGAGAAACTGCAATGGGTGCACGATTGGCAGCACTCCCTCGGGCGGCTTCAGCTCTTTCAGTCGCAGATCGGCGCCGTCGCAAACGGGCCCGAGTGGGACGACCTTTCGTTCCCCGACGGCATCATCTCGCTCTATTCGACGCAGTCGCAGCGCGAGGACGGAATCGGATACGACTTCGAGGATCAAGCCAACGACAAGACGGACTTTCGCGCGGGCGCACAATACGACGTCAATACCAGCAGCATCTACCAGATCGTACCGACCGTGCCCCAGATCGTGACTGCCGCGCCGCGCCTCAACCAATATCTTGCTTACGTCAGCGACACCTGGAGCGTAACGCCCACCTTTTCGGTCATGGGCTCTCTGCGCTACATCGGCCAACACGCCCAAACCAGCGACAATCCCCCGGTCATCTACGGCGACGGGGCTCTCGACCCGCACCTGTCGTTGGCGTACACGTTCGCGAAAAATAACGGCTTGCGCGCCACCTTCGACCGCAACTCGGTGATGCCGCTGCCGCTGGAGGTGCAGCGCACTTGCGTCCCGGCAAGCGCCTGCAGCGACGACTCCGGCGGAAAGGCTAACGGCGCCATTCCGAGCTTTCCGCTCGCGCCCGAAACGTCAAACGACTACGCCTTCTCCTACGAACACGGTGGAAAGACTCAGATTCGACTGACGTACTTCGCAGCGTTGGAGTACAACGTCATCGACGTGCTGCCGACCAACTACCGTAACTCTCTCAATGCCGGAGAGAATCCCGACGCGATCGGCGTTCCCACCAACGCCGGCGAGTTGCAGTCGCACGGTTTGGAGCTGTGGCTGCACGACGGTGGTTTCACGTTGAACGCAAACTACAACCACACGCTTTCCTCGAGCATCTACCAGTTCGCGTTTAACGACCTCAACGCTCCGGCGATCCTCGCCGGCCATCTCTTTCCCGCTAACTATATTCCGAGCTTTACCGCCACCGGCTCGTACGAGTTCGACTTCCTCCGTCACCGCTTGCGCGTCTCGCCGATGCTTTCGTACGAAAGCGGTTATCCGTACGGCAACGGTACGATGGTCTGGGAGATCGTCAAGGGCAAGCCAGTGCAAGTTCCCAACGACAACTACGTCAATCCAGGGTACAACTACTACTTTCTCAAAAACCCATCGCGTCCGTACAACGCGGCGACCAATCCGTACGTGGCCACTCTGGGCACGGACGAGCAGGCAGATCCCAACACGCTGCGCACGACGCCGCAGATGTTGGCGTCCCTGCACGTCGAGGGCGACCTTTCGCCGCGGATAACTGCGATCGTCGACATCGTGAACCTGTTCGCAACCGCTACGCCCACGCAACTGCAAGGCAATCCATATCTGATCGGTCCGCCGGGATACACCGGCGGTAACCCATATTACGAGAGCGCGTACGGTTCGCAGTACTGCAAGCGCTGCCTCTATACGCTCGGCAACGGCGTGCCCACCAACGATGGCCAGTCGCCGGCGGTTCCATGGCAGTACGGCCGTGCCGGCTACGTGCCCGAAGCGTATCCGTTGGCCCGCTCGATCCTGCTCCGGCTGCGATACCGGCTCTAAACCTGCTGCGTTTAGCCGGAGCCTTTTTGCGGATCGTCGTTGGCAAGCGCTCTCGTCGCGGCATCTTTGAGGGCATTGGCGAACTCCGCGACGGTATAATGGCGACCGGCGACGAGTTCGGGACGAACCGGCGGCACCGGAACGAGAATATCGGGCGACTTCTGTGCCGGATCGTGCAGCCACACCGCCCGCACCCCCAATGCCGGAACCTGTAATAAGCCGGCTTCGTACGAAGCGCTCGCGATCGTTCCGTCTTGACTCAGCGTGTGAATCGCTGCCTGCACCGCGGCGGCGGCGGAGTTGATGTTGAGCGCGGACAGTTTGGCGCCCGTCGAATCCACGACGGTGTCGGCCGTTACGAGCTCCCCGTCGAAACTCAGAACGTGGCGCCAGAGCGACGGTTTTGCAGCGCTCAGACGCTGCGCCGCGTTGCCGAGCTCGTTCAATCCCAACGTATAAACGGGGTACGACAGGACGGGTGTCGCGGAGGCGGCGCGCTCGCTGGTCAATGCGGCGGCCAGGCGCGGCGCGACTCTGGTCATCGCCGAGCGAGTCGCCAGCGACGGAAGCTCCGAGCGCAATGCGTCGAGCGATTGCGTGGGCGCGATAGGAATTCGAATAGCCATCGACGTTTCTCCGTTCGGCTCATGCCTGAGTGAAGTAGGTGTTGGTCCACGTACCGCTGCCTTCGTACGTGCCGCCGGTCAGCGAATCGAGCGCGACGAACGAATCGCCGTAGATTGGGTCGGTGACCAAAACGACGTCGCCGCCCTCGCAGCCATAGACGCCGATGAAGTGCCCGCCGCCGCCCGACCAGCCGATCCGCAGACAAGGCGGCGTTCCACCGGCGAGCGCGCCCGATAGGTCGCCGTACGATCCCTGGCCCTTCTCCGAAGCGAAGTGTCCAACGTACTGCAGCGCTTGATCGAGATATCCCGGCTGGTTGCAGTTATCCGAGCCCGGATCGATGCAGCAATCGGTTCGTCCGAGCTGTTCGTTGACGACTTGGCACTGAGCGATCGAGGTAGAGGGCACGTAGTAGTGCGCGACGCTGGTCGAAACCGCCGCCCAGCACCACTCCGATTCGAGTTGGGGCGCGACTTGAAACGAAAGGAAGTAGCCTCCCGGCCACCACAGTTCGTAGATCTGCGAGTCGCTTCCGAGGTAGTTGACGTGCTGGGTCCCTTGAGCGGCGAACATATAACCTAACGCAACGCCGGCGGCGTTGGCCGGCGCGCCGGTCGCGGCGGTAAGATCGTTGTGATGCCAACCGTTGGCATCCCACCAGAGCTCGTGGACGTGCGAATCGCTGCCGCGATAGTTCACGTGCTGCGTACCCTGTGCGACGAAGACGTAGCCGTGAGGATCGCTCGCCGACGGCGGCGCGCCCGCGGCAGAGGTCAAGTCGTTGTGGTGCCAGCCGTTGCGATCCCACCAGAGCTCGTGAACGTGTCCGTCGGTTCCGAGATAGTTGACGTGCTGCGTTCCCTGCGCGGCGAATACGTAACCGAATGGATTGCCGGAGGCGCGAGGGGCGTTCGCTGCCGCCGTCAAGTCGTTGTGGTGCCAGCCGGCGGCATCCCACCAAAGCTCGTGAACGTGATTGTCCTCGCCGACGTAGTTCACGTGCTGCGTTCCTTGGGCGTCGAACGTGTAACCAAACGGATCGCCGGCCGCGTTGGGGGCGTGCGCCGCGACCGTCAAGTCGTTGTGATGCCACCCGTTTGCGTCCCACCACAGCTCGTGCACGTGGTTATCGGTACCGCGATAGTTCACGTGTTGCGTCCCTTGAGCGCTAAACATGTAGCCTCCGGGATTCCCAACCGCTGCCGGAGCTTTCGCAGCCGCGCTCAAGTCGTTGTGATGCCAACCGTTTGCGTCCCACCACAGCTCGTGCACGTTACCGTCGGGACCGAGGTAGTTGACATGCTGAGTCCTTTGAGCGACGAACACATAGCCGCGGGGGTTGCTCGCCGAAACGGGCGCGTTTGCGGCGCTGGTTAAATCGTTGAAGTGCCAACCGGCGGAATCCCACCACAGTTCGCACACGTGATTATTGCGACCGCAATAGTTCACGTGTTGCGTGCCTTGAGCGTCGAACATATATCCCCATGGCTCGCCGGCGATTGCCGGCGCACCCGCGGCAGTGCTGAGATCGTTACGAGCCCATGCGTAAGACATGGCTTTCTCCTCTAGCGTGCGCCAATCAACACGATTGGCTGTTTTCGAAAATGCTAGCACGCAAAATTGCATCGAGTCATGCGGCGATCTGCCCAAAACGGTTTAGGGCAGCCGCCGCTAAAGGCGCAAAACGGCCTAGCGCAAAGCCTCGGCCGCTAAAAGCAACCCGAGCGAGCGGATCCAAACCTCGACTTAAAAAGATGACTATAGTTACTTTCCTCGAAACGAGGCCCTTGGCGTCCGGCGAGTGCCCCGGCTGAGCCTCGCCCGAAGCCCGCAGAAACTGGAGGTAGCCCATGAACGCGCTTTTCAGACAACAGCAAGGGTGGCTGCAGCTTGGCGAACTCGCGCTCGCCTATACATTTCCGGTGCGCCTGATCGAAGCGGAGTCGCCCGAAGCCGAACCAGACGCCGTCGCAGCGTAGGCCGCGAGCGGGAGCGAACCGGTGGGTGCGCAGCCGTGCGTCCTATCGAGGCCGGTCGTCATCGACGGCAACCGAGGGCTTCGTCTACTTCGGCGTTCCCTACCCGAGCTTCACCTTCAGTTTTCATCGGGCGGGGAGAGGCTTCGCAGCGTCTGAGCTCAACGAAATGACGCGACAGCAGGTCGACAGCCGTTGGCGAACCGTCTTCGAAATCGCACCCGCCGCATTTCGCAACATTCGCGCTGTCGACGGCAAAACGGCTCCTGCGACAGACAAAGGTAACAGTTGAGCCGGGCCGCCACGGCGACGTCGGCGGCATCTCCGCTCGTCATGGGAACAAAGGCGCCGCCAATCGAATAGACGCCCTTCAAGCTTGAATGGAGGGCGCATGGATCGAGTCTACGGATCCATTAAAGGTTTCGGACTACTGGGCATTCACATCTGCGCGCTTGCGGTTTTCTTGCCCGGCCTTTTTCAGTGGCCGGCCGTGGCAGCCGCGGCGATCGTTTCGTATGCGACGATTGCGTTGGGCATCTCGCTCTGCTTTCACCGTACGCTAACGCACCGAAGCCTTCGCCTGTTTAAGCCGCTCGAGTATCTGCTCGCGATTTTTGGGACGCTCGCACTCCAGGGCGATCCGATCCGGTGGGTCGCCGTTCACCGCAAGCATCACGCACACGCCGATCGAGAAGGTGACCCTCACAACATCCATGGCGGTTTCCGGTGGGCGCACGTCGACTGGGTATACCGGCACAACATCGCGTTGCCGTCGAATGAAGAGACCGCTCACTTCGCGCCCGAACTGCTGGCCGAACCGTTCTATCGCGTGCTCCAGTACTGCAACATTCCCTTGCAATTCGCATTGGGAGCCGGGCTGTTCGTGCTCGGCGGTTGGTCGTGGGTGGTGTGGGGCATCTTCGTCCGCTTAGTACTCAGCTACCACTCGACCTGGCTAGTGAACAGCGCGTCGCACATCTTCGGATATCGCACGTATAAAACTGCGGACCGGTCGACGAACTGCTGGTGGGTCGCACTGATTTCGTGGGGCGAAGGCTGGCATAACAATCACCACGCGTTTCCGTTTTCGGCTCGGCACGGACTTCGCTGGTTTGAGATCGACGTGACGTGGTGGCACGTAAAGGCGCTCGCTTTTCTTCGACTCGCCGATCGTATAAAGATTCCGAGCAAATCGATGCAACGGCTTCGTCAGGCCGCCCAAGGCGTCTCGTCCTCGCCGTTGCTGCCGACCGCGATGCAGGAGAGTTGAGCGTCACGACGCATGATCACTGCCCGCTACAAATGGGGCTGGAAGCGGCCCGTAGCGATCTCGGCACCGCTGCGGGCTCTTTTCATCTCAGCAACCATTTCTGCCGCCAAGCTGTTTAACTACGGTGAATCAGACTAATTGCTCGCCCGTCGCGCTCCTTGAAATCAAGGCCGAAAGCAGCGGGAAGGGCGGCTCAGACCTCTCGGATCAGATCTACGGTGGATACGCGAACGGTCGCGGAGAGATCGTCCTCTTTGGCAAGGATCTCGCCTACCGCGTGGATCTCAAGAAGCACACGCTGCAGCTACGCCCGCGGCTCAACGTCGGCGCGCAGGCGCGCTACGATGCAGCCGACGCCGGCGAGGTCTTTCACTTCGGAAATAAGACGTTCCACCGCTTGAGCGAGCAACAAATTACCGACGTCTGCGGTAACGGCTGCTTCAGGGTGACCGCTCGGCAGTTGCCTTTCTGGCTGGCCGCCGCAACGTCGGCCTCGCGATAACGTAAAAGCGGCGCGCCCCGAAAGCCGCGCCGCCCGTACAGTCCGGTCGAAGGCTAGGCGTTCGCGGTAACGTCGAAGCGATCGAGGTTCATCACCTTTTCCCAAGCGGCAACGAAGTCGCGTACGAAGTGCTCGCCCTCGACGGCGTAGACTTCGGAGATCGCGCGCAGTTGAGAGTTCGAGCCGAAGATCAGGTCGCAGTTAGTGGCTTGCCATTTGACCTGACCGTTGCGCCGGTCTTTCCCTTGGTATTTATAGAGGGCGTTGCCGACGGGCTCCCACTTCGTCGAAACGTCGAGCAGGTTGACGAAGAAGTCGTTGCTGAGCGAACCCGCACGGTTGGTAAAGACGCCTTCCTTCGAGCCGCCCGCATTGGCACCGAGAACGCGCAGGCCTCCGACCAGCGCCGTCATCTCCGGCGCAGTTAACGTGAGCAGCAGCGCGCGATCGAGGAGGCGCTGCTCGGGCGAGCGCGAGTGCGAGCTCCCGAGAAAGTTGCGAAAACCGTCGGCCCGGGGTTCCAGAACCGAAAACGATTCCGTATCGGTCGCTTCTTGCGTCGCATCGGTGCGGCCCGGAGTAAACGCCAGCTTCACTTCATTGCCCGCGTTCTTGGCTGCCCGTTCGATGGCGGCTCCGCCGCCCAAAACGATGACGTCCGCGAGCGAAACCCTTTTCCCGCCTGAGAGCGTCGCATTGAAGCCCGAGCGAACTTTTTCGAGGGTCTGCAGCACCCGTGCCAACTCGGCAGGGTCGTTGACCGGCCAGTCCTTTTGCGGTTCGAGCCGGATGCGCGCGCCGTTTGCGCCCCCACGCTTATCGGTACCGCGGAACGTCGACGCCGACGCCCACGCGGTCGAGACGAGCTGCGCGACGGTGAGCCCTGAATCGAGAATGCGGCTCTTCAACGCTGCGACATCGCTCGCGTCGATCGATGGATGGTCGACTGCGGGAAGCGGATCTTGCCAAAGTTCTTGCTCGGCGGGAACTTCGGGGCCTAGATATCGCGAGATGGGGCCCATGTCGCGGTGCGTCAGCTTGTACCACGCACGAGCGAACGCATCGGCAAGCTCTTCGGGATTCTCGTGAAAGCGCTTTGAGATCGGGCCGTAGATCGGATCGACCTTTAGCGACAGATCGGTCGTGAACATGATCGGCGCGTGGCGTTTGGACGAATCGTGCGCTCCCGGCACCGTATTAGCACCGGCGCCGTCTTTTGGCGTCCACTGATTGCCGCCCGCGGGACTCTTCGTCAGCTCCCAGTCGTAGTTGAAAAGATTGTTGAAATACTCGTTGTTCCAGCGGGTGGGCGTTGCCGTCCACGCGCCTTCGAGTCCGCTCGTAATCGCGTCGTCACCCGAACCGGTGCCGAACGTGTTGCGCCAGCCGAGATTCTGCTCCTCGATCCCGGCACCGGCCGGCCCGAAGCCGACGTACTTCCCGGGGTCGGCTGCGCCGTGCGCTTTGCCGAAGGTGTGGCCTCCGGCGATGAGCGCGACCGTCTCGACGTCGTTCATCGCCATCCGCCCAAAGGTCTCGCGGATGTCGGCGGCCGCAGCGAGCGGATCGGGCTCGCCGTTGGGTCCCTCGGGATTCACGTAGATCAGCCCCATCTGCACGGCAGCGAGCGGACTTTCGAGTTCGCGCTCGCCCGTGTAGCGTTCGTCGGCAAGCCACGTGTCCTCGGGTCCCCAGTAAATATTCTCGTCGGGCTCCCACGCGTCGACGCGCCCGCCGGCAAAACCAAACGTCTTGAATCCCATCGATTCCAACGCGCAGTTGCCGGCGAGAACCATGAGGTCGGCCCAGGAGATTTTGCGGCCGTATTTTTGCTTGATCGCCCACAGCAGCAAGCGCGGTTTATCGAGGTTCGCGTTATCCGGCCAGCTGTTGAGCGGTGCAAAACGCTGCTCGCCAGAACCCGCGCCGCCCCGGCCGTCGCCGATTCGATAGGTTCCCGCCGAGTGCCACGCCATCCGAATGAAGAGCGGGCCGTAGTGACCGTAGTCGGCCGGCCACCAGTCCTGCGAGGTCGTCATCAAAGACAACAGATCCGCTTTGACCGCGTTGAGATCGAGGCTCTTGAACTCGCGCGCGTAGTTGAAATCGGCGCCCATTGGATCGGAAAGCGCGGACGGCCGGTGCAGCACCGAAAGGTCCAACAGCTCCGGGAACCAATCGAGATTGGCTCTTGGTCGAAGCGGTACGTGCTTTACCGGACAGCCCTGATCGGCTTCCGATAGCTCGACGATCGTGTTTTCCATCTGCGTGTAACTTCTCCGATCCAGAAAAAGTGAATGAGGCGGCTGGTTTGCTTCAACGGCGTCGCGCCGAGGCCCGTCGCGCCCAAAGGTTTCTCCGCGAGGGGTAGTGAAAGTGATTGTCACTCTCACAATTGGCAGGATACTGCCGCAGGCCGCCCCCGTCAATAGGGCGACGGCGACGAGAAAAGGCGATAGGATGGGAGGCATTATGGCGTCGTCCGCACCAGGCTCGCTGCCGAAAAACTACCAGCTCGTTTACGACATCGTCGCCGAGAGCGGGCTCGGCCGCCACCTCACCTCGTCGGAGATTTTCGCAACTGCGCTCAAGCGCCGGCCGGGGATCGGAGTCTCGACCGTCTACCGTGGCCTCGAGCGCTTGCGCGACCTCGGCTTGATCTCCGAACTCCACCTGCCCGGCGCCGACGCGGCGACGTACGAACCCTCGGGTCCCCCGCATGCCCACTTTCGCTGCACGGCGTGCGGCGGAGTCGAGGATGTTGCGTTCGCTATTCCGGCGCGCACGCTCAAAGCACTCGCGGTGCGGCATGGCATCAACATTAAAGCCGAACGCATCACCTTTGAAGGCCGCTGCGCAGCCTGCGGAGCCTGAGTCGCCGGCAACTTTTTTTCAAAGAACGGCTTTCCGTTTAAGGAAGCCTTCAGCTTCGCCTGATATCGTAGGTTCTGTCAGAGTGACAGTCGCAACAACGAAGGGGACCGTCTGCACATGGTCCCCTTTCCGTTTTCCTCCCTAGCAAGGCTTTCTAGGCGGACAGCGAGTCCTTGTAGATCGTCCCATCTTTCATGATGATCGAGAGACTCGTCTGCGGGTTTGCGATGAGGTTGATGTCGGCGATCGGATTGCCTTCGACCAACAGCAAGTCCGCCGTCGCTCCCTGCGCGACGATACCAAGCGTTCCCGGATACGGTGCGCGCGGACCGGAGAGCGCGAGCAGCTCCGCGTTCGTCCCGGTGGCCATCATCAGTATTTCGGCGGGCTCGTACCAGCGCGTCAGCGTCGCCAAGATCGCATTTTGGTGCTGCGTCATCGCGGGGTCGAAGAGAATGTCGGTCCCGAAAGCGGTCTTGATTCGGTATTTTTTGGCGAAAGCATAGGCTTTATCGGTTCCTGCGGTAACGAGCAGCTGCTTTTTGCGCGCTTCGCCTTTCTGCGGATTGGCGAATTCGTTATCGAGAAACGGCTGCAGACTCAGCCACGCACCGCTGGCAGCGATCCTCTCCGCGGTAGCTTCGTCCATGAGTTGGCCGTGCTCGATGCAACGAACGCCGCCGCGAAGCGCAGCTTGTATCGCTCGAGGCGTGTACGCGTGCACCGTTACGTACGTGCCCCAGTTCTCGGCTGCCTCGACCGCGGCGGCGAACTCGCGTTCGCCGTACTGGCTGACGTCAATGGGGTCGTACGCGGACGCGACGCCTCCGCCTGCGGCAAGCTTGATCTGCGATGCGCCGAGCATTAACTGCTCGCGCGTGCATCGGCGTACTTCGTCGGCGCCATCGGCGATCGCGCCGCCTCCCAGGATCTCTCCTCGGCTGCGCGACCCGCTAGGCGCTCTGGGAACCTCGTAAGGAAGGCGGAAGTCTCCGTGGCCGCCGGTCTGCGAAATCATGGCGCCCGAGGGCCAGATGCGTGGTCCGTCGACGACGCCGGCGTCGATCGCCATCTTCAGTCCAAACGACGGTCCCGCGAGATCGCGAACGCTGGTGAACCCGCGCATGAGCGTCTGGGTCGCCTCGCGCGCGGCCGCGATCATCGTATATCCCAACGGCGCCAGCAAGAGGGTCTGCAGGGGTACGGCCGCCATCGTTGCGTGCCAGTGCGCATCGATGAGCCCCGGCATCAGCGTGCGGCCGGTTCCGTCGATGACGCGCGCGCCGGCGTCGAGTTCGGCGGGAGTTCGCGCAGCCACGCTTTCGATCGTGTTGCCTCGTACGAGCACGTCGCTTGGCCCCGAACGCGAGCTGCTCTTACCGTCGAAAATCATCACGTTGCGGAACAGCTTCACGGACGGTTGCTGTGCTGGACGACCGTTCACACTGCCTGCGTTTTACTCGGCCATCGTGCAAGCCTTCGAGGCGACGGCACCCGGTTCGCGAACTGCTTCCCTCGGTGTTGAAAATCGCCTTGCTGCTGGCGACCCTGCCGATTCTCGCGCAGGTGCCGGGCGTACCGCTCTCGATTCCCGGTGTCACCACGACGGCGTCGCCGTGGGGTTTTCCGATCAAGCGGGTCAACAACCTCGATACCGCACCGATCGCGTTCGAGGGTCAGCGCCTCTTCGTCGTTGCCGCACCGGCCGCGGCAGCCGACGCAGCGATTCCGCCGATCGTTCAGCGAGTGGATACGATCGCCGATAACTTGCAGCGCATCGTACCGGCAACCGTGAGTATCGGTAATCGCCCAGCCTCACACTTCGACGCGAAGACCTTCAAAGTAAACATCGGCAGCGAAAATGGCTACCCGACCCTGTACGCCACCGATGCATCGAAGCGCGAAGTGGCCCCCATCGTGACGCTGACCGAGGCCGACGCGACCTTAAATTCGATGTCGAAGAACGATTTGGCCGTGCAGTGGCAGGGCGTCTTGCAAAGCGCGCTCGGACGCGCCCTGCTGACGGCTGAGCCCGAATATTTCGCGGCGCAACTTCGCAAACTACCGTTCGTCCTGGCCGGCGGCGCCCTCGCGACGATTCTGCTCGTCATTCTGCGCCGGCGCTTGCGTCGCCGCAACGATGCGCTCGACGCGACCGCCGAAGCGGTCGACCCGCACGAGACCAGCGATTCGGCGGGTGCAAAGCAGATTCGCATCGAGCGTTCGGTGGTCTCGGGTGGTCTGCTGTTAACGCGCTACGCGCTCGTCGGGATGTGGGCGGTAATCTTCCTGTGGGTGCTCGGCATCCTGCCGACGACGCACGCGCTCGCCAACGTGCTGACCACCCGGTCGATCCGAGTCGTCGTACTGTGGCTGATCCTCGCGCTTCTGGACCGCGTGCTCAACGTCACGATCGTTCGCATCGCCGACAACTGGGAGTCGAGCCTCTTTGCGACTCCCGGCGACCGCGCGCGCCTGACCGTTCGGCGCCCAACCGTCGTACGCGCCGCCGAAAATCTCAAGTCGATCGTTCTTTGGGCGATCGCAATCCTCGCGACCCTCTCGATCCTCTCGGTGTCGGCCGCTTCCGTGCTCACGATCGGAGCGGTCATCGCCTTCGCCCTTTCGTTTGCGACCCAGAGCCTCATCAAGGATTACCTCAACGGCTTCTTGATTTTGGCCGAGGATCAGTTTGCCATCGGCGACGTCGTGACGATCAACGGCTTCAGTGGGACCGTCGAAGACTTGACGCTGCGAATAACGCGGATTCGGACCGACGACGGGCGTCTCGTGACGCTACCAAACAGTTCCGTCGTCGCCGTCGAGAACCAGACCCGCCTATGGTCGCGCATCGATTACCGGGTTGCGGTGGCGGCTTCCAGCGACATCGCCAAGGCAATCGAAGTTTTGACCGCGACCCTCGACGAGATCGCACGCGATCCGGCGTGGAGCAAGAGCATCCTCGAGCCGCCGCAAGTGCTTGGGGTCGACGCCGTTTCACACGCAGGCATCGTCCTGCGTGCTTGGATCAAGACGGTTCCGGTACAGAAAGCCGCGCTTATGCGGGAGATCAATCGCCGCGTGAGCGACGCCTTCCGCGCAGCGAACGTTTCGTTGGGCATGCCGCACGCCGTGGTCGTCCGAGGTGCTTCGCGGTCACCCCAAGGGCAGGAAGCATCGCCGGAAGCACAGGAAGCATCGCCGGAAGCACAGGAAGCATCGCCGCAAGCACAGGCGCCGCATCCATAACCTCGGCGTCGTCTTCGATCTCGACGGGACGCTGGTGGAAACCGAAACGATCTGGCGCGACGTTCGGCGCGACTTCGTCTTGGCGCACGGCGGCCGCTGGCACGAGGGCGCTCAGGCGACCATGATCGGCATGCGCACCAACGAGTGGGCACGCTACATGCACGAGGATCTGGGTGTCGCACTGAAGGAAACGGCCATCGCAGATTCGGTCGTCGCGGGGGTCATCGAGCGACTGCGCGAGGTCCCGATTTTACCCGGCGCGAGCGAAGCGCTCGAACGGCTGGGCCGCGATTTTCAGCTCGGCTTGGCAACGTCGGCCGCGCTTCCCGTGGCAAACGCCATTCTGCAAAGAACGGGATGGCGCGAGCGCTTCGCCGTCGTCGTTTCGGCCGACGAAGTCGGGCGCGGTAAGCCCGCGCCCGACGTCTACCTGCGCGCTCTGGAGTTGCTCGATATCGGAGCGGACCGCGCGGTCGCGGTCGAAGATTCGTCCAACGGGATTCGCGCCGCGTCCAACGCGCAGCTGCGCGTCATCGCAGTTCCCAATCGTGAGTTTCCGCCTGACCCGCAAGCGCTCTCGCTCGCGTCGCGGACGCTGGCCAGGCTCGACGCACTCGACGCGCCGCTGGTTCGCTCAGTGCTCGCACGTTGAGCGTCACACTTCGAAAGAAACGATCTCGTTCTGTTCGCGGTAACTGGTCCACCACGCCTTGCCGTCATAGGCGAGCGCCCGCGCCTCAGGATTGAGTGAGGCGAGCGTCACCGCCTGCGGGGCAGCCACGCCGACGTCGAGCGTCGCCAGGGTGAGGTTATCGAACTCTTCGTCGGCAGAGATTATGTAAAACGCGCCGGCGCCTGCGCCGATTCCGCCACAATGCGTAGGAAGCGCGATCTCGCGCGCAATCGCACCCCGTTCGTCCAAAGCGACGATTCGACGAAGGCCCAATTGCGCCAGGTAGAGGGTTCCGTCGTACCAGGCCAGGTGAGATCCGGTGAAATCAGGACACGGCGTCTTCCTCGCTTCGTCGAATCCCTTACCGGGCACGAACCGGTACAGATACCGGTCGTCGTCGGCACCGAGCGAGACGACGACGCGCATCTCGTTGCCCGTTACGGCTATTCCGTAGGGCCTTCCGGGAGCGCCCACTTCATCCACGACCTTCCACGTCGACGGATCGACGGCGTAGATCGTATCGGTGTCCCACGCACCGACCCACAGCGTCGTATCGCGGTACGCCAACGGCTGAGGGCGGCCACCGGGTGATGCTTTGCGAAGCAGCTCTTTTACATCTTTCATGGTTGCGGCAATCGCCGCCCGACCGCGAAAGGTTGCAGCAGGCTACGAAGGATTCGGCGAAGCGAAAACCGAGGGCGAGACCGTCGCGTTGGGCTGGTAGTTCGAGAACGTGAGCGTCCCGTCGACGCTATAGCCGGGGAACCGCGCCGAGATATCTGCCTTCGCCGGCAACCGGTACTGACCGATCGTCGTATACGTTTGATCGAAGTCGAGCGTTCCGCCGTTTGTGTACGTCCACTGCGCCCGGGCAATCAGCGCGGTTGCATCGGTGATGGTCAGCGTAATGCTCTTCACCCTTCCGCCGGCTTTCTTTGGAACGGCCGAGTAGGTCGACACGGTGCCGTTATCGGTCAACGGCGCGATCGTGTACTGCGCCGTCGCCTGCTCGTAGCTCGGCGTCTGCGTGGCCAGATCTTTGAAGCGGCTCAACGCGCCGGGCACGTTTTGTAGCTCGATTTTGCGCTTTGGACGCAGATAGTAGACGGTGCCGCCAAAGCTTTTGTGCACCGGAATCAACACGTGCAGCGTCGCCGAAAGCTGCGCGGAAGCAGTGTACGAATTGAGCGTTGGATTGGGATCGACGGCGCGCCGAAGCAGCGCCATGGATGCGGTCTGTGCGGCTCCTGCGTGCGGCGCGGTCAGCGCGAGAGCGAGGGCGGCCGAAACGGCGATCGAAATTCTCATAGCCGCGGGTTCTTCTTCGCGGCAAGCGGCCGCCCCCTTGGGGCTTTCAGCGCTTGAGACTGAGGGTCGCTCCGGTGGCGTCTTGTTCGCCGGAATAGGTTTTGATGGGGTTGCCGGCGTTGGGATAGGACCAGATCAGCGTATTCATTCCGTCGCCGTTGGGGCCGATTACGCGCGTTGCCTGACCCTTTTTCTTGCCCTTCGGGCGCGGCAGCCAGAACTGCGCGACTTCGTTTCCTCCAGTCAAGATCGTCGCGCCGACCTCCGAACCGCTGCTTCCGCTGATTGCAAACTGATAGATGACGCTTTGGAAGCTGTGCTTCACTGCGACCTGATCGCCGACGGCCATGTACTGACCGTCCCACTGCACGCCGCCCGGAAGATAGATCGTCTCGGGCAGCGCGATGTCTTGAAATGCCTTGCCCCCGGCCGGTAGTTCTGCAAAGCCGGTCTCGCTGCCATAGCTCAGTCCGTCGACGAAAAGGTCGCCCTTGTCGTCGTAGCCGCAGTAATAATAGTAGTAGATTTGCGGATCGGAGTACGACGCGGGCGATCCGCTACCGTGCGGATAGATCGAGACGCCGCCCGAGCCTTCCGTTGGCCCCCAAAAGTTCGTCACCGCGAGATCCCCGGTAACGGGATCGATCGCGCACCCGTTGACTCGGCCATCGGGATCGTCGAGCGTCTTTAAGGCCGTCGTCGCGCCGTGCGCGTACTCGATGATTTGGTGCTCGCCTTCGCTCGTATCGTTGGTCACCCAGACGTCGCCCTTTTTATCGACGCAGAGCCCTTCGGGATTGAAGAATCCGCCCAGCGTTCCGACGAGCTTCTTGCTGCCGTACACGTAGATGAAGACTTCTTGCGCTTCGAGATCGGAGACGTAGAGCAGATTCTGCTTTTTCGCGTCGGGGAGAATCCACGACGGACCGTGGTCTAAACGACCGAGGACGCGCGTGCCGCCGGCGAGCGCCGCAGCCTGCGGCATCGGACTCGAGCTGGCCGAGCACCCCGCAACGATCGCGCCGCCCGCAATGGCCACGAGAAGGTAGCAGATCGGTAGAGAGCAGCGTTTTCTCACGGAAGAGCCTCCGATAAAGCAGCGAGTTGCGCAATGACGGCCTTGGCGAGCGCGATGCGAGCCGGCTCGTGGACGCCGAAGTAGAGCGCAGGTTCGATGAGTTCGAGTTCGCTGACGCACGCGTTATGGTCGTCGTCTCGCAGTAGATCGACCCGTGCGTACAGCGAGGGAGACGGCGCCGCGTCGAGCGCCTGCGAAGCAACGGCGACCTCCTCGGCGGTCGCTTCGACGAGCGTCGATCCATCGTCATCGATCGCCAGCAGCGTGTCGAACGGCTTTTTGACGACCGCGTGCGAGTAGTGCCCGTCGATGAAGATCAGCGCGCGCTCGCCATACCCGAGTACGCCTTCCAAATACGGTTGGACCAGCATGTCGTGAGTTTGAGTAACATGATCGAGCCGAGCCTGCGCGGACGCGAACGATTTCGCCCCGCGACGCACCAGCGTGACGCCGTGACCCGCGAGCCCCTTCGCCGGCTTGAGCACGAGGTCGCGCCAGCCGTGAGTCTCGGCGAGTTCGATGAGGTTGCACCGCTGACCGCGCGCGACCCAAGCGGTTGGAACGACGCGCACACCCCGATCCTTCAGAGAGCGCAGATACGCTTTGTCGGCGTTCCAACGGAGAAGCTCGGGACCGTTGCAGAGTTCGGTGAGCGCCGACGCCCGTTCGATCCACGTGACGAACTCACCGAAGCGGACGTGGTAGTCCCACGTGGACCGTACAATGCAGAGAGTCGAACCGCTCCAGTCGACGCCCGGATCGCTCCACACTTCGATCGAGACGTCGAGGCCGCGGCGCTGCATCGCACCCATCAAGAGCCGATCGTCTGGATCGAGACGAGGCACGAGTTCGCACGTGACCAGCGTACAATCGGCCATGCCCTTGCAGGGTAGCACTGCCGGCGGCGCCGGGAACAGCCGAGAACCGCTGCGAACTCGACCACTCGCCTCAAATAGGAGTGAAGTTTGACCGAAAGCCCTCGTTTTCACGCCCTCGACCGCATTGACTGCTCGATTCTGCGCGTTCTGCAGAACAGCGGGCGAGAGTCGTTCGCGGAGATCGGCAAGGGTGTGGGGCTCTCGCCGACCAGCGTATCGGAGCGGATCAGGCGCTTAGAGCAGGATGGAGTTATCGAAGGCTATGCGGTGCGGCTCTCGGCGCCCAAGCTCGGACTCCCGGTGATGGCCTTCATCTTAGCGCGCCCGAACGGACCCGACGCGCGCTTCGTCAAGATCGCCGGCGAGCGCCCCGAGATACTCGCCTGTCACCGCGTGACCGGCGAGTTCTCGTTCATCGCTCAGGCCGTGGTACAAGACGTCGCAAACCTCGAAGCGCTGCTCAATCATTTGGAGCCGGCCGCCGTCCATATCGTAACGCTCGTCGTTTTGTCGACGGCGTTTGACGGCGTTTCGATCTCCGTTACGGCGAACGCTCGCCCAGCGTAGAGGTTCCAACTGCCGGCTGCAGCTGCGGCATCGCAACGTCGACCGAAGTGTTGTACGCGATGTAATGTACCTTGATCGTTTGATCCGGCATTTGAATCGACGCGTAGATCGGCAGATACGTCGGCCCGATCCAGACGGTAGCGTCGTAGGCGCCCGCGGCGTCGTGCAGCAGATAGCCTCGAAGCGTCGTTCCTTCGATTTTCTTGCTGCCTAGGGACGTAATCGTAAAGAGTTTGTGGACGTCGATATTCGTCGGCCCGGCGATATTCCACGCCGCCGAAAGCAGCGCTTGATGCTGGGCTCCGTTGGAGGATCGCTTCCATGCGCTGCCGGCCTTCCGGTCGTATTCAACGTTGCCGGCAAGCACGATTTGCGACGCGTGCATCGTCACGTGATAGCGATTCGGTGAGGCGTACTCGACGGTCGCCAATTCGCCCGAACTGTAGCGCTGAACGGCAACGACCGAACGAACGTGGGAAAAAGCGACGCGCATCGTGCTAATGTCGGCGTACGGATCGCCGGCTGCCAGCGCCTTTGGCGCGGTCAGCGCGAGGGCGGTGAGGACGAGTATGATGGACCGCATTGGCTCGTGGCCTTTCTCCCTCGCCGATTCTGCGCTTCGGCGAGAGTTAGCTGATACCCAATCCGGCGGTTTAAGCTCGCTAGCTGGGAGAATCTGTTGGACGGCGAAGCTACGCCGCCGTGAAACTGCAGATCGGCGTCATGGGCTCCGCGGGGGGAGTTCTTACCAGCCGCGAGCTTGCGTTGGCGCGCCGCGTCGGCTGGAACATCGCTCGCCGCGGAGCTCTGATCGTGACGGGCGCGTGCCCCGGCCTGCCGCATGCCGCCGTTTTGGGCGCGCACGAGGCGGGTGGCGAGAGCCTGGGCGTCTCCCCCGCCCACTCACGGGAGGAGCACACCGGGCTCTACGAATCTCCGCTCGAGCCCTACACCGCCATGGTCTTCACCGGTTCGGGACTTATGGGGCGCGAGGTCGACAACATCCATAGTTCGGACTTCGTCATCTTCGTCGGCGGACGCAGCGGAACGCTCGGCGAGTTTGCCATTGCGTACGATGAAGGCAAGCTGATCGGCATACTCCGTGACTCGGGCGGCATTTCCAACGAGTTCGCAGGCATCGCCCGGCTCTTTCGCAAGTCGACGGGTTCAGAGCTGATCGAAGACACCGACCCCGAACAGCTCGTCGACCGCTGTGCCGAGCGATACGCTTCGGGTACGATTCCGAGCGCGATCTTCTTCACGAGTTTCATGTCGTGGCTGAACTAACGTTCGTCGGCGCCGCCGGAACCGTTACCGGCAGCAAGCACCTCGTGACCGTGGACGGGCATCACCTGTTCGTCGACTGCGGGCTCTTCCAAGGACCGCCCGAGATCGAAGCGCTCAATCACGCGCCGCTTCCGGTGCCGGCTGCGGAGATGGAGGGTGTGGTGATCACGCACGGCCATCTCGATCACGTCGGCTATTTGCCGAAGCTCGTGCACGACGGATTCAAAGGGCCGATCTACTGTACGCCGGCCACCGCCGACGTCGCCGCAATCGTCTTAGAGGACGCCGCGCACATTCAGCGCCACATGCACGATCGCGGACTCCACCGCGAGCGATCGCACAACTTGGTCCCGTTCTTCACCGAGCGCGACGTTGCCGCGACGTTATCGCAAATCAAGACGGTGTCGCTGGAGACAGACTTCACTTGCGCCGGGGCAACACTGCGCTATCACTATGCCGGACACATCATCGGCGCCGCCTTCGTCGAGCTGCGCAGCGGCGATCGCCGCGCGATCTTCTCTGGAGACCTCGGCCGCTACGACTCGGCGCTGCTTTTCGACCCGGCGGCTTTGCCGCGCGCCGATACGGTCGTCTGCGAAGCAACCTACGGCGACCGCAACCATCCGCCCGACAACCTCGATGCGCTAAAAACGACACTTCTCGCCGGATTCGCCCGGGGCGGCCCGATCGTCATTCCGACGTTCGCGGTCGAGTGCGCGCAAGATCTGCTCTTTGCGATCGGTCGCCTTCAGGCGTCCGACCGGGAGATCGCCAAATTAGGCGTACATCTCGATAGCCCGATGGCGATCAAGGTCGACGCCGTCTTCGAAAGCCATCGCGACGCTTACCGGCGGATACCTGAAGAGCCCGGAAGACCGTTCGGCTGCCGGAATCTTACGCTGCACGTCACCAACGAGGAATCGCGCCGGCTGAACTCGTTGCACGAGCCCGCGATTATTCTCGCGTCGAGCGGCATGGCGAGCGGTGGACGAATTCTCTACCACTTGCACCGGCATCTCGGGAACCCGCACGCAACGGTCGTCTTTCCGGGTTATCAGGTGCGTGGGACGCCCGGGCGCCTGCTCATCGACGGGGCGCGCACGATCCGCATTTTGGGTGACGAAATCTGCGTGCGCAGCGCGATCGTTCCGCTCTCTGGTTTCAGCGCTCACGCCGGACAAGACGAGCTCTTACGCTGGCTGGCGCCTCTGCGCTCCGTCGCCGCGCAGATCTATCTCGTGCACGCCGAAGCGCCGGCCGCCCAAGGCCTCGCGGGCGCGTTAAACGCCGGCGGATTCCACGCGACGGTCGCGCGCCGTGGAGAGACGGTTACCCTTTAGGCTACCAACCGCGCCGCGTACTCTCGCAGGCGGCGGCGTGCCCGCCGAAATGCGTCGCGCACAGCCACCCGGGAGTTCTTCTCCATCGTGTCCGTCATCAGCTCGCTGCCGGGAACGCCGAGATCGACGCGCACGTGAAACGGCGCAGCCTCTTTCGTCCGGCCTGCCTCCCGTTCGACGATGACGCGGCAGCTCGTAATACGCGCGAAGAAGCGGTCGAGCTTCTCGCTCTCTTTGCGGATCAGGCGGCTGAGGGCTTCCGATGGGTGAACCTTCCGGTAGGTAATCTGGAGCGGTAGTTCCATGCTCCACAGTGTACCCACGCAACCTCGGAAAACCTAGAGAGATGTAGAGCGGCGCTGGCCGAGCGAATGAGATAGCCAGCCAGCTCGCCGCCTCCGGCAATCGCTCCGACCATCGCGCCGTTCGCGCCGAGGTGACCCAAGAACGCGCCGGCCACCCCGCGCGCGCCCTCGTACGTCATGCCGGCGAAGAGGTTAACGACGCCGAGGACGATTTCGCAGCGCGGAACGCCGTTCGTGCTCGTTCAAGCGCAGCGTCTTGCACTCGCGTGAGATAATCTCATGCATGCAACGCCTCGATGGGCGACTCATTTACTCTGCCAGCGACCTCAACAACTACCTCGAGTGCAAACGCCTTAGCGACCTCGAGGGCCTCGTCGCGCGCGGCCGGCTGGTGCGCCCAGTCGACGATGGCGAGCGCTCCGCGCTGATTCGCCGCAAAGGAGAGGAACACGAACGCCGGCATCTCGCCGGCCTGCTCGAGCGATACCCGGGCGAGGTCGTCGAGTTTTCGCGCTTCGAATCGGGAATCGAAGCATACCGCGAGGCGGAGGCGAGGACGCTCGAAGAGATGCGTAAAGGCGCGCGCGTTATCTATCAAGCGACCTTCTTCGACGGCCAGTTCGTCGGGCACGCCGACTTTCTGCGCCGCGTTACCGTTCCGTCCGCGCTCGGTTCTTACGGTTACGAGGTCGTGGATACCAAACTCGCCCTATCGCCGAAGGCGTACTATTTGGTCCAGCTCTGCAACTACAGCGAACACCTCGCACGGCTGCAGGGACGTCTTCCGGAGTTCGGGCACGTCGTCTTCGGAGACGGGTCCGAAGAACGCTTCCGGATCTCCGACTACCTGGCGTACTACCGGCATCTCAAGCAGTCGTTTCTCAAATTCGCGAACGACCCCGCGCTCGAAAGCATCGAAGAGCCGCGCCCATATCCGGACAAGTGCTCGCACTGCGCGACCTGTGAGTGGGATCCCGCGTGCAAGGCGCAACGCGTACGAGACGATCACCTCAGTCTCGTCGCTTGGATGCGCCGCGATCAGGTCGCGAAGTTCGCAGAAAACGGAATCGGCCGCGTCACCGAACTGGCCGAAGCCCCCGACGATCGCCGGCCTGCCGGAATGAACCCCGAGACCTTCGCGAAACTTCGGCGGCAGGCGCAGCTGCACGTGCGGGGACGCGAGATGGGGCGTCCGATCTACGAGCTGCTCGAGCACCAGCCGCCGATGGGCTTTTCGCTCTTGCCCGAGCCTTCGGCAGGCGACGTCTTTTTCGACATGGAGGGGGATCCGCTCTACGAGCCTGGGCGCGGATTGGAGTACCTCTTCGGCTGCTGGATGGCCGATGACGATCCGCCCTTCCGCGCGTTTTGGGGCGTTACGCGCGCCGAGGAGAAGACGGCCTTCGAAGCCTTCGTCGACTTCGTCACCGAGCGCCGCAGGCGCTACGCGTCGTTGCACGTTTACCACTATTCGGGTTACGAAAAATCGGCGCTGCGGCGCCTCGCGCAGCAGCATCGCACGCGCGAAAACGAGGTCGACGCCTTGCTCCGCGAAGGCGTGCTCGTGGATCTCTACGCCGTCGTCCGCCAGTCGCTGGTCATCTCCGAAGACGGATACGGCCTAAAGAAGCTCGAGCGTTTCTACGACTACGGGCGCGCGACTGAGGTACGCAAAGGCGACGACTCGATCGTGATGTTCGAGCGTTGGATGCTGGAAAAGAATCCACGGGTTCTCGCGGACATCGAAGCCTACAACCGCGACGATTGCCGTTCGACCCAGATACTGCGGGACTGGCTCATGGCGCGCCGTCTCGAAGCGGCCGCCGCGTTCGGGGTCGAGTTTCCGTTCTACGAACACCGGCAGTCGAAGCCGAGTTTAGAGACGCAAGAGGAAGAGAGCCGCCGCAGCGACCTCGAGCGGAGGCTGCTCGACAACGTGCTGCTGCCGAGGTCCGAAGAAGAGTACGAATTGATGAGCGACGATCGCCGCGCTCGCTACCTTCTGGGGGGGTTGCTCGCCTATCATGCTCGCGAAGCCAAACCCCAGTGGTGGACGTACTTCGACCGTTGTGAGAACGTGGATACGCTGCTCGAGTTCGATCGCGAGCCGATCGCCGGGCTGCAGCTCCGGGAAGAGGTTCCCGAGCGCGACGACAAGCGCAGCAAGATCTACACGTACTCGTTTCCCGAGCAGAACCATAAGATGGGCCCGGGCGACGCGGAGAATCCGCGCACCAAAAAAACGTTTACGATCCTCTCGATCGACGACGAGCGCAACCGGCTCGAACTGCGGACCACCGCGGCGCCCGAGGTCGTCCGCGCGATCGAAGAACTCATTCCGCCGGGACCGCCCCCGACGAAGCCGCAGCACGAGGCCCTGGAACGCATCGCCGAAGCGTTCCTAGGCGGCGAGCTTTCGCGGCGCCATCCGGCGACCGCGGATCTGCTCTTGCGCCGGCCTCCCCGGCTTACCGAAGCCGGAAGGATCGTTCAGCCGGTAACGGTCGACGAAGCCGGCACCGCCCACGCGGCCAGCGCGCTCGACAGAAGCTATCTTTTCATTCAAGGGCCGCCGGGCAGCGGCAAAAGCACGTACGGCGCCGCTACGATCTGCGATCTGCTGGCGCGGGGAAAGCGCATCGCGGTCACCAGCACGAGTCACGCCGCAATCCATAACTTGCTGCACAAAGTGGAAGCGCGCATGCGAGAGCGAGGGCTGGGCTTTCGCGGCCTTTACAAACATTCGTCTAACAACGAGGGCTCGGAGTTCCACTCGAAAATTCAGATGGCGATGATCGAGTCGGTCGATTCCAACGGCGCCTTCGGGGGCGACGGTTACGATCTCGCCGGCGGCACGGCATGGCTGCTCGCGCGCGAGGAGTTCGAAGGAAAGTTCGACTATCTTTTCATCGACGAGGCGGGGCAAGTCGCGCTCGCCGACGCGTTGGCCCTCTCGCTCTGCGCGCGCAACGTCGTTCTCTTGGGCGATCCTTCGCAACTCGCGCAGGTCAGTCAGGGACACCACGGCCTGCACGTCGGCGACTCGGTTCTCGAACACTTGCTCGCGGGACACCGCACGGTGCCGCCCGATCGCGGCGTATTTTTGAACGTCAGCTATCGGATGCAGTCCGAGATATGCGCGTTCGTATCCGATGCGATGTACGAGGGCCGTTTGCAGCCGTCACCTAAGGCCGCGGCACACCACGTCGCGATGGGCGATCGCCGATTAGCAGGTCTCTATTTCGCGCCCGTCGCGCACTCCGGCAACGCTTCGAGTTCGCCTGAAGAAGCGGCCGAGATCGTCGCGCGGATCTTGCGCCTCGCTCCGTACGAGCGCGACGTCATCGTCGTCACGCCCTACAACGCGCAGCGCCGCTTGATCGCGAGCAAACTCGCCGAAGCCGGACTCGGCGCGGTGCGCGTGGGGACCGTCGACAAGTTCCAAGGGCAGGAGGCCGCCGTCGTCTTCTACTCGATGGCGACCTCGAGCGGCGACGAAATGCCGCGCGATATGGAATTCCTCTTCGAGCGCAATCGTTTCAACGTCGCGATCTCTCGCGCGCGCACCGCGAGCGTGCTGGTCTGCAGTCCAAGGCTGCTCGACATCTCTTGCCGGACGCCCGCGGAGATGGCCCTGGCGAACCTCCTCTGCGCCTTCGCCGAGCGAGCCGTGCCGGCCGACTGGTGAGCGGCCCCCTTCACGTTTTCTTCATGCCTGAGGACTACGATCGCCCGTACGGTCGAAGTGCCGCGCCGGATAAGGTGGCAGTGTCTGGGGGATACCGCTCGAAGGCCGCGGCACTCGATCGCTTTTTTACTTTGCGGTATAGACGACTTCCATCATCATGCCGTCGACCATGTGCACCTCGTTGTGGCAGTGCAGCAGCCAGCGCCCCGGCGGTGAGCCCCCCGTAAAAGCCAGCGTCGCGGTTCCCCCCGCGGGAACGAGCACGACGTCTTTGGCGAGTGGCCGCGCCAGTCGAACGCCGTCGATCTCCGTCAGCGAAAACGTGTGTCCGTGCAGATGCATCGGGTGGTCCATCTGGCTGGTGTTCCGAAAACGAAGCGTCACGAGTTCGTCGCGGCGTACGCGCAACTTCGGCGTCTGCGGCCAGAGTTTTCCGTCGATACTCCAACGGCCGTTGCCGAAACCGCCGCCGGCAAGGACGAACTCGTAGCGCGGCGCTGCCACGTTCGCGGTCGAACCTTCGATCGCACCGCCGGCGAGTTGGTAACTCAGCACGCGCAAATTGTCGAGCGTCGCCGGCGCGCGCATTGGGGGCGCCTTCTCCATGCCGTCGGTGTAGATCGTGGCCGCCTGCGCGGCTTGGAGCGGATCGCTCGCGACGCTTTGCAAAAGGAACGCACCTGGCCGAGCGATCTCGACGAGCGCGTCGTAACGCTCACCCGATCCGATGCGCACGACGTCTACGGTCACGGGCTGCTCCAGCGGGTTGCCGTCCGCGTGCGTAACGCGCATTTCGTGCCCCGCGAGTGCGACGTAGCGCGTCGACGTCGGGCTTGCGTTGATCAATCGCAGCCGCACGCGGTCGCCGGTGCTCGCGGCAAAACGCTCGCCATACGGATACGCGCCGCCGTTGATGCAATAGGCCGCGTAGGCTACCTCATCTCCCATCGCAGCGCTCGTCATCCTACCCATCTCGGGGGAGCCGGCCGGCTCCGCCATCGGAGCGGAGCTCGTGCCGCGCCGCGCCGCTTCCAGCGCACCACGCCTGGGAACTTCGTGAAAAACGAGCACGAACTCGCGGTCGACGCGCTCGTCGGTGGGATCGTCGACGATGAACGCGCCAAAAAGCCCACGCGCGAAGGCGAATCCGAAACCGTGGTCGTGGTACCAACGCGTGCCCGGCGGCCCCGGCGCAAAATCGTAGCGGAACGTCTCTCCAAAACCCACCGGTGCTTGCGTCACGCCGGCGACGCCGTCCATGTCGTTGGGAAGAACCATCCCGTGCCAATGGATGCTCGTCGGAACGTCCGCGCCGCTGGAGTAGTTCACCACAATGCGCTGTCCGTGCGTCACGCGCAGGAGCGGTCCCGGAATCGAACCGTTGTACGCGAGCAGTCCGCCGAAGTTCTCGTTACGCCTGGCGCGGATCGTTCCGGCGCGCGCGGGCCCCGAACGAATCGTCACCTCCAGCGTGTCGCCGGCCGACGCCGCTGCCGTATTGGGCGGTAGCGCTACCGCGGTTATCGCCCCGGCGGAAGCGCGCAGAAACGATCGGCGGCGCATGGACCTACTCGACGCGCAGCGGGGCTTTTTCGACCAACTGATCGCCCGGCGTGTTGCGAGCGATGATATACAGCTCGTACGAGTGACGGCGCGAGAGCGGCGGCAGCTCCAGCACGCGCATGTGAAAGTGATAGATTCCGGGTGCGATCTGGCGGCTATTTATCGAAAACGCCGCCGTGCGCACCTCGACCGAGGCGACGTTGGTACTGCCGACGATCGTTCCGTCGAACCAGCTGCCGGGCGTTAACGTCAACGTCGAAAACCAGATCGCTACGATCCGCGGAGGCGCGTTGGGCAACGCGACGGGGGCCTGCGGGAACGGATCGGGTTCCCTGCTCGAAACGGTCAAGTTCGAGGGCATCGAGACGGGAGCGGACGCGCACGCGCTCGTGCAAAAGAGTGCGCCGAGTAGCGTCGCCGAGCATACGAGCCGAAAAGGGTTTCGAGGGTAACCGAAGCATAAGCATGACAGCCGAGCTATGAAGTCGATTGATTTGCTTTCCCCTACTGGGGAGGCGAGGCCTTCATTACCATTGCTCGACCTCACGGTCGAGGACTCCGGCGCGCCTACTTGGCTCGATTGGCTGGTGACCTTTTCAGGCGTATGGATCATCACCGGCCTCTTCGTCGACGCACATCAGCACCTGTTCCTCGCCGTCGAATCCTTCTTCAATCCGTGGCACGTCACGATGTATACGGGCGCGATCTTCGCCGCCGCGGTGCTCGGCGTCACGATCGCACGAAACTATGGCAGCGCCGGCTCGTTCTGGAAGGCGATCCCGCACGGCTATACCGGAAGCGTCCTCGGCGTTACCGGCCTGCTGGCCGGAGGGGCCCTCGACTTCGCGTGGCACTCCGTTTTCGGCTTCGAGCACCAGCTCGATCTTCTCTTGAGCCCGCCGCATCTGTTCTTGCTTACCGGCCTCTTCTTTTTGGTCACCGGCCCGGTTCGCAGCGCGCTCGCGCGCCCCGCGGCGCGCACGCTGGGCGGCCAGCTGCCGATGCTGATCTCGCTCGGTCTGGCTTTTGAGATCATTCAGTTCTGCACGCAGTACGGCTTCTATCCCGAAGCGCTGCCGCGCGACCGCCCGCTCGATCAAACGCTGTTTCGCAGCGAGCAGTTCGTGCTCTCCGTCTTTCTGTTTTACAAACAAGCGCTGGAAATCTCGATCGTCATCTGGCAGAGCGTGCTGCTCTCGGCGGCGGTCCTCTACTTGTGCGTGCGCAAGCAGTTGCGCTTCGGCGCGCTGATCGTCCTCAGCGTTGCGGTGAAGCTATGGATCTGCGGCGAGATCTCCAACGATTTCAACGAAGTGCTGCTGGTGATTCTGGCCTCGGCTGCGGCGGGCGCGATCGGCGATCTCATCATCGCGAAGTGCGCCGCCGGCCCGCGCCGCCCGCTCGCGTTTCGGCTCTTGGGTTTTGCCGTGCCATCGGCGTATTTTGCGGCGTACTTCGCGTTCGCCGTCCCGCTTTTCGGCGGAACGTGGTGGGACGCGAGCTTCATCTTCGGCTCGATCGTCGAAGCCGGTCTGGTCGGCCTGTGCGTCAGCCAGCTCTTTATCGCGGGAACGCAGGCGACCACGACTGCATGAAGCCTCGGCTCTCCCCGATTGCGTACGCTTTGGCGATCGCTTGTTCTGCCGTGCACCTCGCCTTCTGCCATCGCTTCGGACTCTATCGCGATGAGTTCTATTTCATCGACTGCGCGAAACACTTGGCGTGGGGTTACGTCGACCAGCCGCCGCTCGCGCCGCTCGTCACCTGGCTGACGGGCCCGCTCGGATACCCGGTATGGGCCGTGCGATTCTTTCCCAGCCTGCTCTCCGGCGTCACCGTGCTGGTGGCGTGCGCGATCGCGCGCGAGTTCGGCGGCCGCACGTTTGCGCAATTGTTGACGGGCCTGACCGTTGCGCTGGCGCCGGGGCTCATCGGCATCGCCTACGGGCTTTCGACGGAGTTTCTTTCGCCGCTCACCTGGACCGCGCTCGTTTTTCTGACCGTGCGCCTCGTCGATCGCGCCGACCGGCGCATGTACCTTCCAATCGCACTCGTCGTCACGCTCGCGCTTTACGCGAAGTACTCGATCGCCGCGTGCGTCGTCGCGCTAGCAATCGGCATGCTCTGCACCGGTCAAGGAACGCTGCTGCGCTCGCGTCGCCTGCTGTTGTGCGCGCTGCTGACGATCGTGCTCCTGCTGCCCAACGCGCTCTGGCAGATCCATCACGGCTTCCCAATGCTCGAGGTGCTGCACAACGACCAGCTCAACCGGCACGCGCTGGCCAACGGCATGGCCGACGAATCGCCCAACCGTTGGATCAACGCGGAGTTCATGTTCGGCCTGCAGTTCATGTACAACAATCCGCTCTATGCGATCGTCTGGGTATGGGGCCTCGCGTGGCTGTGGCGTACGCCGCCGTTCCGGTTCCTGGCGGTTGCCTACGGGCTGCTCTTGGGAATGCTGGTCGTCACGATCGGCCGCGGCTACTACATTCAAGGGATCTATCCGGCGCTGTTCGCCGCGGGAGCGGTCGCCATCGAACGGGCACTGCAGGCGAGGCCTGGGTGGACGAAGAGCGCGATCGTAGCGGTCACCGTCGTTGCGGCAATCCCGATGGGTCTGCTCGCGCTCCCGGTTCTGCCGCTGCCGCAATACATGGCATACGAGCGCGCGATCGGCCTCAGTCGTCCGACGCCGCCCGACGGCAAAAGCCACCTCATCAATCCGATGTTCGCCGATCAGCTCGGCTGGAAGACGATGACGCAGACCGTCGCGGGCGCGTACTGGTCGCTGCCCGCGCGTCAACGGCAGATCACCGCGGTCTTTGCCGATCGCTACGCCTACGCGGGAGCGTTGGATTACTACGGCGCGCGCTACGGCCTGCCGGCGGCAATCAGTCCGAACAACAACTACTATCTCTGGGGCACGCGCGGCTACAACGGTCAATCGGTGCTCGCGGTCGGCGCGACCGACTATCATCTGCTGCTTCACTGGTTCGGCAGCGTCCGGCAGATCGCGGTCTACCGCAACGACTACCGCTGGATGCTCGAAGGCCCGCTGCCGATCTACCTCTGCACCAAGCCGCGCGTCTCGTTGGCGGCGATGTGGCCGGCTTTCAAGTACTACGGCCTCTAACCAGCGATAAGGGAGGAATCGCTTCGGCCCGAGCGTGAGTGAACGAGCATGGAAAACGTTCACGCGGAACGCTCCGCCGGCTGGTCGGTCATCTGCTACGTCGCGCTCCTGGTCATCGCGACGATCGTGACAGGCGGAATGCCCTCGATCGAGATGAAGAGTTCGGATGCCGCGCTCATCCTCGACGCGCACCGCTCGATGCTAATGTTGGGAGCGTGGCTGACGTTTCCGGCGATCGCGTTCTTTCTCTGGTTCCTCGTGGGGCTGCGAAGTTATCTGACCTTTGCTCCGGGCCGGCCGGAGGGACTCCCGACCTTCGCGATGCTCGCCGGAATTGTCATGGTCGCGAGTTCGCTGTGGGCCGCGATGCTCCAAACGGCCGCCGTCTACGTTCCGCCGGAAACCTTTCAAGACAACGCGCTCGCGGGAATTTACGACGCATTCGTTTTCGTTCAGGGTGGCCTGGGCTACGCGCCGGTCGCCGTCTTCCTGTTTGCTGCCGCGCACAGCATGCGGCGGCACGAGTCGGCACCGGGCTGGCTCGCGATCCTCGGGTACGTCGCCGCGTGCGGAGCGGCGATCGCCACGCTTTCGATCTTCATTCCGTACGGACCGATGGCGCCGGGAGGTCCCGCACCGGGAATCATCGGAGCGTTACCCGCTGCCGCCTGGCTGATCGCCACCGGGATCATTTTGATTCAAAGCAGACGCGGATCGGGCTCGTCGAGCACGTCGGCCGCATCGTAATTTGCGTTGTTCACACGCCGCGTAACTTCGCGAACTTCCATCAGGGCCGGGTCGTAGGGAACGAGAATCGAGGCGGCGGTCTCGGGCGGAATCGGCTCGGGATCCAGCCAGCGCTCGACGCCGTCGCGCGTGAGAATTACCGGCATCCGGTTGTGAACCGGTGCCACTAACTCGTTGGGGCGGCAGGTAACGAGGTCGCACGAGGGCAGGCCGTCGGCGGGCTCCCACAATCCCGCGAAGGCGAACGGCTCCCCCGAACGCAGCGAGTAGTAATACGGCCGCCGCTCTCGCCATTCGAAAAAGCCGTCGGCGAACTCGATGCAGCGGCGGCGCACCGGATTTCGCCGCGCCAGGATCGATTCTGCGCGGATGTTAATGCGCCCGCGGATACCCCAGCGCAACGCCTCGATGCGATCCTCGCCGTCGTTGCGAACGCCGAGCACGTTCTGCGTCGGCGCGATGTTGAAGCGCGGCAGGCGCGTCTCGCTGAACTCGGGGTAGCGAAACTGGGGGAACGCCGTTCGCAGTCCCTGCGGTCTCGTAAGCGTGAACCGGCCACACATCGTCGCTAGAACGTTCCGCCTTCCTCTTCACGTGACAATACCCCATCGCGGCGGCTTGTGGTATAACAAGGGGGTGCTTGTACGTTTGCTGTCGTTCCTAATTGTCACCGGCTTAATTGCCGGGCCCGTTTCGGCCGTGGCGCAAACCGCGGCGCGACCGCCGATCGCGGTGCTCGATTTCTCGACGGCCGGGCTCACCTCGAGCTGGTACGGTAACTTCCAGCCGGGCGTCGCGCTGAGCGACCTGCTGACCGATCAGATGGTCAACAGCGGCCGCTTCAACGTCCTCGACCGCACGCACCTCAGCTCGACCTTGGGCGAACACCAGCTCGCGGCCAGCGGCGAAGTCGACCCGGCGTCGGCCGTCAAGGCCGGACGGATGGTGGGCGCGCGCTACCTCGTAACGGGGAACGTCATTCAGCTCGATCAGACGGGCCAGAGCGGCGCCAGCGCCGGCAGTCTCCTGCCTGGCGTCTTCGGCGCGGCAGCCGGCGGCGTCTCGACCCATCGCGTAACGATCAAAGTAGCGGTGCGCGTCATCGATGCAAAGACGGGACAGATCGTGCAGAGCTTCTCCGACGAAGCGAGCCGCTCCGGAACGTCGTGGAACGCCAGCGGTTTCTCCGGCTACGCCGGCGGATCGTACAGCAACGAGCAGTTCGTCAACTCCGACATGGGCCATCTCATCGACGACGAGGCCTCGAAGATCGCCGCATCGCTCGATCCGAGCCGCTTCAACTCAGGCCCGGTTGCGCCGGCGCTTACCGGACACATCGCGCAAGTCAGCGGGCAGACCGTGATCATCAACATCGGGTCGGCCGCCGGCGTCGCGCCGGGCCAAACGTTCCTGATCGTCAAATCGAAATCGCTCGTCGATCCGACGACGCACCAGACGCTGCACGTGGACCAAAACGTCGGGCGCTTGCAGATCGATACGGTCAGCAGCAACGCGGCCGTCGGGCACATCCTCTCGGGGACCGCGGCCGTCCGGCTAACGGTTACGTCGGAGCCGAACCCGTAGCGCGGGCGACGACGCGCTCGACTTTCACGAGGCGCGTCTTCGTCCACCGGTCGTGAAGAAGAACGCGCCGCCAGATCAGGCTGAGCGGAACGATCAGCCACCACAATACGGCGGCGATCAGATACCGCGCGATCGTGCGCCAAATTCCCGGTTTGCGAAAATCCGTCGTCACCACGCGGAGGCCGGCGATCATCATGCCGAACGTCTGGCCGGCGAAGATTACCAGCACCGCCAGATAGATCGGGAACCAGAACGAGAAACCCAGCCGTTTGATCGTGCCCGCGACGATCTCGCCCGCGGCATCCGCGTCGAGCGGAACGATCGAACCGCCGATGTTGGCATCCGTTCCCTGATCCGACAGCGTGATCGGACCCAAGTTGTACTTCTCGTGGGTCTCCGTCGGGGACGGGCGAGCCGACGGCGTCGCAACCGTGACGGTATGTTTCTTTCCGGTGATTCGAACCGACCCTAGCCCGGGCGTCGAGACCTCGACGTCGCCGGGCGTAATCGAAGCCGTCGTCATTTTCTCGTGCGATCCCGGCGCGATCGAGCCCCCAAACGACGTGATGATCGCGCTGACGACGACCGCGTCGATGCCGCAGGCCGCAAAACGACGCCACCATCCCGCGCAATCTCGCGTCGTGACCGTCGCTTCGCCCGGAAGCGCAAGCTCGGGCGGCGCGTCGGCGCGTTCGCGCACGAACCATGCCTCGGCGTCGGCGAACGCCTGCGTCGCGATAAAGCGCTTCAACGACGCGATTCGCCGGGTCGCGTACGGCTCGGCGCTGAGCCACTCGCCCCATCGCAGCACCGAATCGGAGGTGATCTCGGCCTGCTGTTCGGCAAAGGCTTCGTAGTCGACGCGCCGGCCGAACTCGTGAAACGAGGCGATCCCCAGCGCGCGGATCGCCGACTCGAGCTTGCCGCAGCAGAGCAGCCCGACTTTGTCGCAGGTCAGCGAGCAGCGGCGCAGCCACGCTCCGAAGATCAACGCGATCAGCGGGTTCTCGTTACCGTTGACGCTGAGCAGCGAGTGAAAGCGCGTGTGCCCGGCCGCGATGTGCCCAAGCTCGCGGCCGATCATGAAAGTCAACTCGTCGTCGGAGAAGAGTTCGATCCAGTGGCTCGACAACACGAGCGAATACGGAACGCCGAATCCGAGCGCGACGGCGGGAACGTAGTTATCCTCGCGGACGAAGATCATCGGCAGCGGGATCTCGAGCGCCGCGCACGCACCGCGCACGATTTGGAAGACGCGCGGATACTGCGTCTGGTGGATTCGCACGCTCGACCCGAGCAGACGTCCGCGGGCCAGGGTGACGTACACCATCGCGATCACGATGAAGAGCGCGACCTGCGATGCGCCGATCGATTCGTGAAGCACGTAGCCGATCAGCAACGCCGCCGGAAGCGCGCACAGCCCCGTCAGCCAAAAGGCGAGTGTCTCCGAGGGCTCTCGCAGCGAGCCAGGGCCGGTGAAGAGAGGCTGCACGACAGCCGCTTCCTTCTCCAGACGAGGAGCGTTGACCGGCTTCACGCAATCTGTAGAAGCTACCCCACGAACCACCCACTTTCAGCGGAGGTTTTCCCGTGCGTTCAATTCTTCCGATCGGCGGACTCGCAGTGCTGTCGCTTGCGTTGTCCGCTTGCGGTGCTAATACCGCCGGCGTTCCATCGTCCGCCGCTGCGCCGTTTGCCGCGGCCGCACCGCGCGGCGGCCCCTACGCCTACGCTCCCAACGTCGTTCGCGCGTGCCCGGCGCTCTACGGCCCCAACATCGCGCAGTGCGAGGCGCTGATTCGCACCGACGTCGGCGGCGGCCCGAACATCGCCGGCCTGCAGCCGGCCGATCTTCAAAGCGCGTACGCGCTGCCGTCTTCGACCGCCGGCAAGGGACAAGTCGTCGCCGTCGTCGACGCGTACGACGATCCAAATGCCGAGAGCGATCTCGCCGTCTATCGCGCGCAGTTCGGTCTTCCGGCGTGCAACAAGAAGAATCCGTGTTTCGAAAAGGTTAACCAAGAAGGTAAGCAGAGCAACTACCCGGAGGGCAATGCGAGTTGGGGAGTCGAGGAGTCACTCGACGTCGACATGGTTTCGGCGATCTGCCCCAACTGCAAAATCATTCTCGTCGAAGCAAACACCAATAACTTCAGCGACCTCGGCGCTTCTGAAGACATGGTGGTGAGCCTCCTGCACGCCAACGTCGTCAGCAACAGCTACATCGCCTACAACGATCGGAAGCTGGGCTCGAGCAAACACTACCGTCATCCCGGACACGTCATCGTCGCCGCGGCCGGCGACCATGGCTACAAGATCGGCATGCCGGCGGGTTTCGACGACGTCGTCGCGGTCGGTGGAACCTCGCTCACGCATTCGTCGGGGAGCCGCGGCTGGACCGAGACGGTTTGGACCGGAACCGGGAGCGGGTGCGTCCTTCGTTTGAAAAAGCCGGCGTGGCAGCATAATAAGGGCTGCCCGTGGCGCACGATGAATGACGTCGCGGCCGTCGCAAATCCCGGCACGGGCGTCGCGATTTACGATACATACGGACAGAACGGTTGGAGCACGATCGGCGGCACCAGCGTCGCATCGCCGATCATCGGCGCGGTCTACGGTCTAGCAGGCAACGCGTCGTCCATGCACGGCGGCGAATCGCTCTACTCGGCCGGCGCCTCGCTCTGGGACGTCACCAGCGGAAGCAACGGAACGTGCAAGCACCACATTCTTTGCACCGCGGGCGCGGGATACGACGGCCCGACGGGCAACGGAACGCCCAACGGAGTGAGCGCTTTTTAGCGCTCACTCTCTCCGGCCGGCCGCGCTTACGGCGGCAATAAACTCGCGATCTCGCTCCCCGGAATCGCGCCGGTTGCAGCCGACAGATCGTTTGCGAGCGCGCGCGCGGCCGCGTCGAGTGCGGTCATGGCGACGCGATAGAGCGCCCCGCCGACGCTGATCCGGCGCACGCCGGCCGCATCGAGCACCGCGAGTGCGACGGGCGGAGTCGGCCCGATCAGCACGTTAACCGGTTTAGGAGCTACCGCGCGTACCACGGCTCCAATCTCGTCCAACGTCGTCAACCCCGGCGCGTACAACACGTCGGCACCAACCTGTGCGAAGGCCGTCAAGCGGCGAATCGTGTCGTCGAGATCGTTGCGCCCATGCAGATAGTTATCGGTGCGTCCGGTGAGCACAATCCGCCCGTGTGCCGCACCGGCCGCCGCGCGTACGCGCGCGACCGCGTCGTCGAACGAATGAAGCGGACGCGCCGGGTCCGCCGTCGTGTCCTCGATCCCCAAGCCCCCCAGACCGGCGGCGATCGCAGCCTTCACCGTCGCGACGCAATCCTCCGGACCGGCGCCGAATCCGTCTTCGAGGTCACCGTTGATCGGCAGGGCGCTCACCTCTCCGAGAAACGCCGCGTGCGCGACGGCTTCTTCACGCGAGATCGCATGAGCTCCGTCCTGACGGCCCAGCGAAAAGGCCAGTCCGAGCGACGTGCTTCCGAGTGCTTCGAACCTGGCGCGCGCGAGCAGCACCGCCGATGCGCCGTCCCACGCGTTGGGCATGACGAAGGCTCGGGGGCGTTCGTGAAGCTCCCGGAAACGCTCGTAGGCAGAGCTATGGACCATTTTTTTGGACTCGTAGGCGTGTGCGCATCGTCGCGAACTTCTTCAAGACGTCCGAATCCGGCGCCCTTTCGTCGGCTCGATTTCGCCGGGCTTTTTCGCCCCCTCGCGTCGAGGAGTAGCGCGGGCCGATAGCGGGTATAGGAGCGGTCGACACGCTAAAAAGCGAGGTAGCAGTATGATTCGTGCCATCACCTTGATCGTCACCGCTGCGGTGGCTTTTCCGGCGGCCGCGTCCGCCGCAACCTGCCCCGGACCGGATCCGGCGATCACCTCGGTTAAAATCAAGAGCGTCGCCAGCAGTAACGCGCTCAATCATTACACGATGGTCGGGACCGTCACGAACGTCGGAGGACGCAAGCAGGCCTCCAACGTGATTCAGACGATCGCGATTTTCGACGGCGCTGCGCAGGTCGACGCCAAGGGCATTCCGCCGCTGGGCGTCGGACAGTCCCACTCGTTCACGTACGTATGGCCGAGAGCGACGGACGCCGGAAACGATACCACCATCTTTAACTTCCGGCTGAAGACGCCCGACGTCGATTGCGGAGTCGTCAACGACACTTATCGCCTAACGTTCTAAGCAGTCGCAGGTTTTGGGTCGATCCGAAAGAGCTTGGCGAAGACGTCGAGCATTTCGGGCCGGCCCTTACCGTGTATTCTGACGGTACCGCTCTTGCGTGCCGCAGCCGGCGTCGTTTCGCCGGCCATGAGCGCGCGAATGCCCGGGCCTGCCTCGATGACGAGATCGGCGTTGGCGAGCGAGCCGCTCGCGACCGCGACGCGCTTATTCGCCACCTTCGCGTGGATGACGATCGGGCCCATGCGAAGTTCGAAGTTTGCTTTGACGCCGGCGGCGGCTTCGGGGCGAAAGGTCGAGCGCAACGCGACGATCAGTGAATCTTCGGTAACGGCGTCGTCGGGGCGCGGCTCCCCGAGGGATTTGGCCCCCCAGCGCCCGAGCGCGACGAGCGCGTCTTCGAGCTCGGCGCCGTATGGCGTTAACTCGTAGACGACCGAACCGGCCGGCCTCGGCAGAACGCGCCGCCGGACGACCTCGGCCTCTTCGAGCTCCTTGAGCCGCGTGGTCAAAACGTTGCTGGGGATGCCCGGAAGGCCCCGCTGCAGGTCGGTAAAGCGCTTTGGCGCGACGAGAAGGTCGCGGACGATCGGGAGCGCCCAGCGCTCCCCGAGGAGCTCCGCTGCGCGCGCCAGACCGCAATACTGTCGATAGGCTCGACCGGGCACGTTTCGAGTATAGAGCAAAACTTGTTTCTTTGCAATCTACTTGTAAAAAGAAAGCTTACTCGCTAGTCTTTAGTCATGAAATACCTCGCAACGGTCTCGCGAATTCTCTTGGGTCTAGTCGCCACGCTCGCGCTCGTTTTGCTCGGCGCCGTCTTTGCAAACATACTCTTCTTTCATTTAGCGATGCAGATCGCGACGATCTCAATCCCGTTGGTCCCGCTCGTGCTGTGGGCGATCGTCGCGTACGATCGCCGCGCGAGCCTCGCCGTACTTTTCACCAAGTGACGCATCGAGCGCAAAAAGGAGTTGTCGTGGAAATCGAACCGAATCTTCCCTCGTATGCACGTCGCGGGAAGGCTGACCGATGAGTGAACGATCGCATTATCCGCCGGGAACGCCCTGCTGGGTCGACGTGCTCGCAGCCGATCCCGAGTCAGAGCTGTCGTTCTACGCCGGCCTGTTCGGCTGGGACTTCATCGGCCCCGGGCCGATGGCGAACACCGGGGGCAAATACTTCGTCGCGCAGGTTCGCGGGCGCGACGTTGCCGGCATAAGCTCGGCCCCGCCGAACCAGCGGCACGGGCCGGGCTTCTGGAACACGTACGTCAGCGTCGAGAACGTCGAAGAAAGCTGCGAAACCGCCGCGCGCGGCGGCGGCAGCATTTTGCTCGCGCCGTTCGACGCGCTGCCCGCCGGCCGCATGGCGGTCGTCAGCGATCCGGCCGGAGCGGCGTTTGCTCTTTGGGAACCAAAGGAACGGGTGGGCGCGCAGCTCGTCAACGAACCGAGCGCGTGGGCGATGAGCGCGCTGCTCACCCCCGACGTCGAAGGTGCGAAGGAGTTCTATCGCGCGCTCTTCGGCTGGAAATGGGAGATTTTCGCGGCCGGCGCGACGCGTGCGACGCTCTGCCGGCTTCCCGGTTATGTGGGCGGCGAGCCGGAGCAGCCCGTTCCGCGCGACGTCGTCGGCGTCATGATCGAAAGCGCGGCGGACGCAAAGATTCCTCCGCATTGGAGCGTCGACTTCTGGATAGACGACGTCGACGCGAGCGCGGCGCGAGCGGCGCAAGGCGGTGCGAGGCTGCTGGCTCCGCCGCACGACGCCGCCGGCTTTCGCCGCTGCGTGCTGGCCGATCCGGCGGGGGCCGCGTTTACGATCAGCCGCGTCGCGCGGTCGTAACGCGTGCGGTCGCTCCGAGTCGGCATCGACGTCGGCGGAACATTCACCGATCTCGTCGCCGTCGAATCGTGGAGCGGACGAACGATAACCCAAAAACTTGCGAGCACGCCGAAAGAGCCGCAACGCGCGGTGTGCGACGTGCTCGCGACCTTGCTCGCGAGCTACGAATCGCCGCCGGCCATCGAATTGCTCGCGCACTCGACGACCATCGCCACCAACGCGCTGCTCGGGCAGATCGGTTTAGAACTTCCGCGGACAGCCCTGGTCACGACCGCAGGTTTTCGCGACGTCATCGAAATCGGACGCCAGAACCGCAGTGAGATCTACAATCTCTTCGTTGAAAGGCCCCGTCCGCTGGTAGCGCGCGAAGACCGGTTGACGGTGCGCGAACGAATCGACTATCGCGGGCGGATACTGACGCCCCTGGAAACCACCGAGATCTTCCGCGTCTGCAGCGAGTTACGGGAACGCGGCGTCGCCGCAGTCGCCGTCTGTCTGCTCCACTCCTACGCCAACGATGCGCACGAACGGACGTTGGCGCAAAGAATTGCAGAAGCGCTGCCGGCGGCGCGCGTCGTACGGTCTTCGCAGATCGACCCGCAGTACCGCGAGTACGAGCGCTTTTCGACGACGGTCGTCAACGCGGTACTCGCACCGATCGTCGAAGCGTATCTCGAACGGCTCGTTGAGGATTTGCAGGGGCGCGGCATTACGGCCACGCTCTTCGTGATGCGCAGCGACGGCGGCATGGCGAGCGCGCGGCGCATTCGTTCGCTGCCGGCGGCGATCGTCGAAAGCGGCCCCGCCGGCGGTGTAATCGCGACGGCTGCACTCGGAAAGCGCATCGGCGCTTCGCGATTGCTCTCGTTCGATATGGGCGGAACGACCGCGAAGGCCGGTGCGGTCGTCGACGGCGTCGTGCAGATTGCCGGCGAGTTCGAAGCGGCCGGGTCGACCCACTCCGGACGCGCCGTAAAGGGCAGCGGCTACCCGGTGCGGTTCCCGTTCGTCGACCTTGCCGAGGTTAGCGCCGGCGGCGGGACGATCGCCGCGTGCGACGCTTCGGGCGCGCTGCGCGTCGGACCGCTCTCTGCCGGTGCCGATCCGGGACCGGCGTGTTACGGACGCTCCGAGCACGCGACGGTCACCGATGCAAACGTCGTGCTCGGGCGTCTCAACCAAACCGCGCTGCTCGGCGGTGCCTTTCCGATCGACGCGGCGCGCGCGCGCTCGGCGATCGAACGCGTTGCAGGGTCGACGGGACTGAGCGTCGAGGAAATGGCGCTCGGGATCGTCGCGCTCGTCGACCACGCGATGGCAAAGGTTCTGCGCATCGTCACCGTCGAGCGCGGGATCGATCCGCGCGATTTTATCCTCGTCGCGTTCGGCGGCGGCGGCCCGCTGCACGCGTGCGCGTTGGCCGAAGAGCTCGGCATCGCCCGCGTCTTCGTCCCCGAGCACCCCGGGCTCTTCTCTGCAAGCGGTCTGCTGGATGCGCCGCTGGTCGAGACGGAGCTGCACCCGCTTTTGCAAACCACGGCGTCCATCGATTGGGCCGCGACCGAACGCTGGTTTGCGCAGAGCGAATCGCGCGCGGCGCAGACGCTCGTGGAGCAAGGGGCTCGCGCGCAGAGCATCGTTTTCCGCCGGCAGTACGACGCGCGCTATCGGGGCCAGGGCTTCGAACTGACGATCGATCACGACGGCTCGCCCAAAGCGCTCGAACGACGCTTTCACGACGCGCATCGAGCGCGCTACGGCTACGACGCGCCCGGCGAAGCGGTAGAACTGGTCAATGCCAAACTGACGGGAGTCGGCAGCATCGCGTCGCCGAAGGCGTTCGACTCCGTGCCGGCGCAACCCGACGTGCGCGAAGGCGACGCAACCGCCATCGTTCGCGGCGTCTATCTCGAAGGCGCTTGGCGCGACGTTCCGGTTCACCGTCGCGCTTGGCTCGCGCAGGACCGGCGCATCGCGGGACCGGCGATCGTCGAGGAGTACGACAGCACGACGTACGTACCGCCGAGCTGGTCGCTGCAGGTCGACGACGGGGCGCTGCGGCTGGAGCGGGCGCAGGCGTGATCGATCCGATCACCGTCGAGATCGTCAAGGGCGCGCTCGTTTATGCCGGCGAGGAGATGGGCATCACCGTTCGCAACAGCGCCTACTCGCCGAACATCAAAGAGCGCCTCGACCACTCGTGCGCGCTCTTCGACCGCTTCGGGCGCCTGATTGCGCAAGCCGAACATATCCCGGTTCATCTCGGTTCCTTGCCGTGGGGACTGAACCGAATGCTCGAGTGGATCGGACGAGAACACGGCGGTTTGCGTGAGGGCGAAATGTGGGTCGCCAACGATCCCTATCTCACCGGCACCCATCTCAACGACGTAACCGTCGTGCGCCCGATTTTCTACGAAGGAACGCTCGCCGGGTACGCGGCGAACAAGGCGCATCACGCCGACGTCGGCGGCGCGGTGCCGGGCTCGATGCCCGCCGACGCGACCGATCTCTTTGCCGAAGGCGTCGTTCTGCCGCCGCTGCGGCTCGTGCGCGCGGACAAGATCCTCGACGAGACGATCGGGATACTGCGCGCGAACTCGCGGACGCCCGAGGCGCGCAGCGGCGATCTGCGCGCGCAGATCGCCGGCAACGTTATCGGCGAGCGCAGGCTGCTGGAGCTCTGCGAGCGCTACGGCCGGCAAACGTTTGAAGATGCGGTCGAGCGCGCGCTCGACGAGAGCGAACGCGCGATGCGTGCCGCGCTGCGATCGCTCGGCGACGGCGTCTTCTCAGCCTCCGATTACCTCGAGGATCGCGACGGCGCTCCGACGATTCGAATTGCGCTGCGGCTCGAACTGCGCGATGGCGTGGCGCGTTTCGATTACGACGGAACGTCCCCGCAGGTGAACGCGCCGCTCAACGCCGTCTTCGGCGTGACGCTCTCGGGCGTTTACTACGCGCTGCGAGCCGTAACCGATCCCGCGATCGCGATGAACGAAGGGTGCTTTCGTCCCATCGAAGTGCACGCACCGATTGGAACGCTGCTCAACCCGCGGCGGCCCGCGCCCGTCTCCGGCGGAAACGTCGAGACGAGCACGCGCAACGCCGACGTCGTATTGCAGGCGCTCGCGCAAGCCGCGCCGAGCCGCGTCGGAGCGAGCAGCGGCGGTACGATGAGCAACGTGATGCTGGGCGGCGTGCGCGGCGACGGCCGCCCGTGGTCCTTTTACGAAACCAACGGCTGCGGCATGGGTGCGCGTCCGAACGCCGACGGCCTCGATGCGATCCAGTGTCACATGACCAACACGCTCAACACTCCGATCGAAGCCCTGGAGCGCGAGTTTCCGCTGCGCGTGGTTCGCTACGAGATCGCGCACGGATCGAGCGGCGGCGGGCGCCACTGCGGCGGTAACGGCCTCGTTCGCGCGCTCGAGTTGACCGAGGGTATCGCGCGCGCGACGCTGCTGGCCGATCGCCACACGCTCCCGCCGCCGGGCGCGGCCGGTGGCGAGCCGGGCGCCTGCGGCGTTCACCGGCTGCAGCGTGAGGGAAGCGAGACCGCCGAGGCGCTCCCGGCAAAGACGAGTTTCGATCTTCGCTCTGGCGACGTTTTGACGATTCAGACGCCGGGCGGCGGCGGTTATGGATTAGTAGGGGACGTCGCGCCGGGCGCGAGCGGGGCGTTCGAGGCCGAAGCGCGCCGCGCAGAGCAGGTCGACGACTCGAATCGCGCTGCGCCGCGGTGAGAACCGCCGGAGTGCGTCGGCCGCGATCGCGCGTCCGTACCGCCGCCGCAGCTCGACTCCGGCGGTGAAGCGCGCGATCGCTTCGAGGAGTTCGCCGTCGCTGGCGAAGAGCGCCGTATCGGCAGCGACGATTGCCCGCAGTTCGTCACGATCCAGCACGACCGCGGGAACGCCGGCCTGCGCGAGCAGCACGTTTCCGAACGCAGCGTCGTCGGTCCACCCGGCGTGAACGACGCAGGCCACGTCGAGAACCGGCGCGTCGCCCAGCAGCATCTCGGGCGTCACCCGAATCGCGCGCGCCCCCAGAGCGCGCTCGATTTCCGGCGGCACGTTGCCCGCGATTGCAACGTCCGTACACCGCGGATCCAGCGAGGCGCGAATCCGGCACGAGGCGACGCGCTCCGGCGCCGCGCACGGCAGCCACGGCACTTCGATCTCGACCGCTCCGCGCGTGCGTATCGCGGCGACGGGCCCGCTCCCGCGCCGTACTTCGATCGCCGGGGATTGCGCCGTCTCGCCAAACCACGCCAACGTCGCCGATTTGCGAAAGCGCCGATCGACGCGCCTCCACGAAGCGATCTTACCGCTAATCACCGGGTGGCCGAACGCGCGCAGCGCGTTTTGCAGATCGACGAGCGCGGCGGATAGCAGCGCGCCGCCGGCGCCGTGCTGCACGGCGATCGCGCCAACCTCGCCGCGAGCCGTTCGCGGCAAGGCGTTTAGCGCGGCGGCCCAGCGATCGTAGAAGCGCCGCTCGTTGGCTGCTTCGCGATCGAAGCGCCCGGCCGAAGCCGCTTCGTAGTGCACGAAACGCGCCTCGGGAACGTAGACGATGACGCGATCCTGCGCGAGCGCACGCATGCAGAGATCGACGTCTTCGAACCCGTTGATATACGATTCGTCGAATCCACCGCTCTCCAGAAACCAACTCGTACGCACCGCCATCGCCGCGCCCGATACCGCCAGCGCGTCGCGCTGCCGGGAAACGTTCGCGACGTCGGTGAGATTCCGGCAGTAGTAGTGCCAGTGCGCGTTGGGCAACAGGACGAGCCCCGCCGCCTGCGTCGCGAAATCTTCGAAGAACAAGGCGCCCCCGGCAACGCTCACTTCCGCACGGTCGAACGCGCGAACCAGCGGCGTCAGCGCGTCGCCGACCGGGTACGCGTCGTTGTTGAGCAGCAGCGTGAGCGGCGCCGCGGCCGCGCGCACGCCCGCGTTGCAGGCGCCCGCGAAGTTCCGGTTTTCATCGTGGCGCAGATACCGGACCCACGGAAACTCGCCGATCGCTCGCGGCGTCTCGTCGCGCGACGCGTTGTCGACGACGATCGTCTCGAAGGCGACGATTCCGGCATCGCGTAAGCGATCCAGTTCTCGCAGGCACCGGGCGGTGAGCCACCAGTTGTCGTAGACGGGAATGACGACGCTGAGCTGCGGGTCCACGCTGCCGAAGTTAAACCGGCCGGACCCGCACCTGTTCGAGCAGCTCTTGCTTCGTTTCGGGAATCATCGTCGCTACGAAGATCACCGTTACGATGCACAAGCCGGCGTACACCCAGAACGTCTTAGAGATTCCCAGCCGTTCGACCATCGTCAGGAAGAACTGCGAGACGAGGAAGTTTCCAACCCAGTTCGACAGCGTCGAGATCGACATGCCGAGCCCGCGCACCGGCAGCGGGAAGATCTCCGAGATCAGCAGCCAGACGATCGGACCGAGGCTAAAGGCGAAGCATCCCACGTACACCATCATGCTCGTGAGCGCGATCGCGCCGAGCGACCCCGAGAGATGCGGCTGCGCGAAGGCTAGCGCCAGCGCCGCCAGTGCGAGGAACATGCCGCCGAGGCCCGCGTAGAGCAGCGGCTTGCGGCCGAGCCGGTCGACCAGAAAGATCGCGACCAGCGTCATCAGACAGTTGACCGTTCCGACCGCCGTCTGCGCCAAAATCGAGCCCGACGCCGAACCGACTCCGGCCATCTCGAAGATTCGCGGACCGTAATAGATCACCGTGTTGATGCCGGTAATCTGCTGCAGCACCGCCAGCGAGATGCCGACGAAGAGCGCGATCCGAGTCCCCCGCGCGAAGAGCGCTTTGAAGCCGGCGCCTTTGACGCTGAGGCTCCCGACGATCGAGGCCTCTTCGCGCGCGCTCTCGGACGCGTCGCCATAAATGCGCGCGAGTTCGTCGCGCGCACGTGCGCCGAGTGCGACCTTGAAGAGATAGCGCGGACTCTCGGGCATCCAAATCATGCCGGCCATCAAAATTACCGAGGGCACGACGGCGATGCCCAGCATCGCGCGCCACTGCTCGTGTCCGGCCAGCGCGTAATCGACCAGATACGCCGCCAGAATGCCGATGGTAATCGCAAACTGGTAGAGCGACACCAACGCACCGCGAACGTTAGCCGGGGCAACCTCTGAGATGTAGAGCGGAGCGACGACCGAACTGAACCCGATGCCGATTCCGACGACGAAGCGCCCTACGAGCAGAATGCCCTCGCCGGGAGTCAGTGCCGAGATCAAGGCGCCGAGCAAAAACACGACCCCAGCGGCAAAGAGCGTCGGACGGCGCCCGATGCGATCCGCCAAGGTTCCGGCGACCGCCGAGCCGCCGATGCATCCGATCAAAACGACGCTGATCGTGAAGGCCTGCAGCTTGGTGTCGAGCGTGAAGTCTTTGGTGATGAACAGGATCGCGCCGGAGATGACGCCGGTATCGTAGCCGAAGAGCAATCCTCCCAAGGCTGCGATCGAAGCGACGAGCAGCACGTACGGCCTCATGCAGGCGCTTTTGCAACCGGCGTCCGAACGCTCCTCCAATGATGCGCGATATCGATACGGCGGCCGCCATTGAGTACGCCGCGGCGCACGACCTGCGAGCGATCCTCATCTCGCGCGGTGGCGAGGTCGTCGCTCGAGCCTTTGGCGAGGGCGCTACCGAGCAGAGTCCGAGCGCACTGTACAGCGGCACGAAAAGCTTTTGGGGACCGGTCGCGCTCTGCGCGCAGGCCGACGGAGTCCTCGATCTCGACGAACCGGTCTTCGCAACGCTCGACGAATGGCGCGACGACCCGTGGAAGCGCCGCGTGACGGCGCGCATGCTGCTCTCGCTCACCGCGGGCTTCGGCTTCGGCGGCCTCGGCGCGGCCGTTCCCGTTTACGAGCGCGCGCTCGCGATGCCCTTAAAAAACGAGCCGGGAACGCGCTTTACATACGGAGGCATTCCGTTTCAAGCCTTCGGCGCGCTGCTCGCGCGCAGGCTCGCCTCCACAACTCCGCGCGACTACCTGCACGAACGCGTACTGCGCCCGGCCGGCGTACGCATCGAGAGTTGGCGCCGGCTGGCGGATGGAACGCAACCACTGCCGACGGGCGCGACGCTGAGCGCACGCGACTGGCTCGCGTACGGTCACTACGTCTTGCGCGAACGCGAACGGTTCGCGCAGTGCTTCATCGGTTCGCCGGCTAACGCGCGTTACGGCCTCGGCTGGTGGCTCGGCGCGAAAGACGCGCCGGGCGATCTCATCTACGCGAGCGGCTCGGGAGGTCAGGCACTCTACGTCGTGCCGTCACTCGAGCTCGCGATCGTCCGCTTCGGACGTCGCTCATCTTATCGCCACGAGACCTTCCTCAAACGGCTTTTTCGACCCCGTTGAGCGGCTTGAGGCCCGCAGCGTGCAAACCGCTCTGCAGCGGGGCGAGCGATGCGACGTAGGCGTTGTATTTGTCGACCGCATCGGCGTACGCCGCGTCGAACCGCTGCGAGAAGTTCAGCTGCGCGGCGGTCGGCGGTAGCTGCGGACCGCCGAATCCGGTCCGCGGGACCGATTCGCGCAGCGATCCGCCGCGCTGGATCGAGTCTTCGTCGTTCTTATAGTTGGCCGTAAATGCGCCAAACACCGGCGTCCAGGCCCGTTGAGCGCTCGCAATCTGGGCCGAAAGCGCCGCGTTGCTCTTCGCCGCGGCGGCCGACGCGGTAAGGGACTTCTCGATCGCGTCGAGGTTGTTGAGGATCGCGTCGATCTTTCCGTAGATCGTCGAGTACTTACGCGCGTACGCGTAGCCCGCTTCGTATTGCGCGGCGGTCCAATCGTCGCGCGGATCCGCTTTGACAGTCAGCGGTTGCGTGAAGGTTCGGCCGCCGATCGCCAGCCGCACGGCGTACGTGCCCGGTACGACGGCCGGCCCGCTCTTGGGCCCCTGATACTCTTCGCGCGCCGCGCCGTACCATTTCGTGGGCGCGTCCTCGGTGAAGTCCCACACGTAGCGGTTGATGCCGGCTTTGTTCGAGACGTACGGTTCCTCCTTACCCTTGACCTTATGCGTTCCGGCGATCGTACGCACGACGCGTCCGCTGCCATCGAAGATCTGGATCTGCGGCGCGCCCTTCTGCGCTGCAGACTGGTAGAAGTCCACGATCGCGCCCTTCGGCGGGTTCTCGCCGGTGTAACGGGTGTACGTACCGAGATCGTTGGAGTGATAGTGATACTCGTACGCCGCCCGCGGAGCGAACAGCATGAGCCCAGCGCTCTGCGCTGCGCCGAGCTGCTGAACCGAGCCGATGTCGTCGAGAATCCAGAGGTCGCGTCCGTGCGTCGCCGCGACGAGATCGTCGAACTGCGGCTCGACGTGAATGTCGCGCACCGAAACGGTGGGCAGGTTGATGCGGAAGTCTTGCCAGTGCGCGCCGGCGTCGTACGAAATCCACATTCCGTTCTCTGTACCCGCGTACAGCAGGTTGCCGTTGCGCGGATCGGGACGAATCGTGCGAACGTACTGGCCGGCGGGCAGTCCGTCGACGATCTTCGTCCACGTGCTGCCGTAATCGTGGGTAACGTACGCGTAGGGCGCATAGTCGCCCAGGCGGTGGTTGTCGGCGATCGCGTACGCCGTTCCGGCGATGCTCGGCGACGGAGCGACCGTTTCGATGCGTGCGTACTGCGGCGTTCCGGGCGGCGTGACGTTGCGCCAGTGCGCGCCGCCGTCGCGCGTCATCTGAACGTATCCGTCGTCGGTGCCAACCCAGATCTCGCCGCGCGACAGCGAGGATCCCTCGATGTAGAGAATCGTGTCGGAGTATTCGGCTCCCGAGACGTCCTTTGCCAGCGGACCGCCCGAAGGAACCTGATGTTCCTTGATATTTCGCGTCAGATCGGGGCTGATGATGCTCCACGTCGCGCCGCGATCGCTCGATTGAAAGACGACGTTGCCGCCGAACCACCCGACGTGCCCGTCCCAAGGCGCAAACGCGATCGGGGAGTCCCAGTTGAAGCGATACGGCACGGTGCTCAGATCGAACGGCCCGAGAAAGCTGCCGGGGAACGAGTCGTACGGGCGCACGAAACGGCTAACGCCCGTGTGCCGGTTGAAGATCGTCAGCGCGCCGTCTTCGAGATCGGCCCAGATGTAGTTGGGATCGACCGGGTCGGGGACGGTCCACATACCGTCGCCGCCGACGACGTCGATCCAGTGCCGATCGAGAATCCCTTCGCTATCCAGCGAGTTGGACGGTCCGCAGAAGCCGCCGTTATCCTGAAACGCGGCGCAGACTTGGTACGGATTTTCGTTGGAGATTCCGACGTGATAGATCTGGCCGATCGCCAGATTGCGCGAGAACGACCAGTGCTCGAGATCGGTGGTCAGCGCGTAACCGCCGTCCTCGCCGGCGATGATTCGCTTGGGATCGTTCGGCGCGATCCAGATCGCGTGATAGTCGACGTGGACGTCCTTGGCGATCTCCTTGAACTTCCGTCCGCCGTCTTTGCTCTCCGAAAGCATCTCCGAGACGGCGTAGACGTGATTGGGATTGCGCGGGTCCACGGCGATGTGAGTGAAGTAAAAAGGACGCTGATCGACCAGCGTGTCGCTGCTGGTCATCGACCAATGCGCGCCGGCATCGTCGGTACGCCAGAGAATTCCGCCCTTCGCTTCGATGAGCGCAAAAACGCGGTTCGGCTTGCTCGGCGCGATCGCCAAGCCGATGCGGCCGGTAAATCCGGAGGGCAGCCCGTTGCCGCTCAGTCTTTTCCACGTCGCGCCGCCGTCGGTCGATTTAAAGAGACCGTCGTCGGCGCCGCCGCTGGTGAACGTCCAAGGAACGCGACGAAAATGCCACATTCCGGCGTAGACGACGTTTGGAGTCTGAGGGTCCATCGCGACGTCGCTCGCACCGCTCGCGGGCGAGAGATAGAGCGATTTGCGCCAGCTCGCGCCGCCGTCGAAGGTCACGAAGACGCCGCGATTGGTTGAATCTTTGTAGGGATCGCCGAACGCGCCAACGACGACGTGGCGCGGATCGCGCGGGTCGATCGCGATGCGCGAGATGCTCCAGACGCCCTCCAACCCGACGCGACGCCACGTCTTGGCGCCGTCGGTCGTCTTGTACAGACCGTCGCCGTAGCTGACGTTGTTGCGCGGGTTCGCCTCACCAGTGCCGGCCCAGACGACCTTTTCGTTGGTCGGATCGATGTCGACGGCGCCGATCGCGGAGACGCGCTGTTTCTCGAAGGCCGGTTCCCAGGTCTCGCCACCGTTCTCGCTCTTCCAGACGCCGCCGCCGGCGGTGCCGATGTAGTAGAGCTGATCGTTCTGTGGAGTACCGGCAACCGCGGCGACCCGACCCCCGGCAATCGCCGGGCCGATCGAACGCCAGGAGAGGTTCGCGTACGGGGCTGCCGCGAGAACGATGGACGCAACCATCATGGCGTTAGCAGCGCAGCGGCGGGAAGCGCCTTCATGTTGGCCTGCTTTAACGCTGCATTGACGCCCGGCAGCACCGAGGTGACGAACGTGTTGTAACGCGCGACTCCCTGACGGTACTCTCCGTCGACGCGTGTCAGCAGGTTGGCAACCGCCGGCGTGATGATGCCCTGCGAGACGCCGAAGGCACCGAAGAGGTCGTCGTGCAGCCTTCCTTCGTCTTCGGTCCCCTCACCGCGAATATCGACGGCGAGCGAATCGAAGAGCGTCTGACGCGCCGTTGAAGCGTCCTGCAGCTTCGCCGTCAACGCGCTGTCGTTGCCCTTCTTCGAAGCGTCGAGCGCGGCGTCGATGCCCTTTTTGAGGTCGGCGAGGGTGTTGAGGATCGTATCCACCTGCGAAAGATGCGCCATCTGACGCATTGCTTCGTTGAAACTGCGTTCGTAGTCGGCTTGCGTGAAACGAGAGCGCAGATCGGGAGCGACCTCGAACGACTGCACGTAGGTGTGGCCGGCGAGGGTCATCCGCGCCGAATAGGTACCGGGAACGACCCCCGGGCCTGTATCGGGCCCTTTGGAGAACTCGTTGCCGGCGTTCCATTTGACGGGACCGTTGACCGCAAAGTCCCAAACGAAGCGGTTGAGGCCGGTCTTGTTGGGGACGTACGGTTCCTCTTTCCCGCCGACTTTGTGCGTCCCGGAAACGCTCCGGATCACGCGGCCGTGCGAGTCGAGAATCTCGAGCTTGGGCGCGCTCTTCTGCGGCTGCGACTGATAGAACGTGATCGCGACGCCGTAGGGAGGATTGTCGGCAGCATAATCGGTGTAGGTTCCCTCGTCGTTCTCGTGCAGCGACCACTCGTAGCTCGTGCGCGGCGTGAAGAGCCACGTGCCGCGAGCAACTGCCTGCTGCAACCCTTGCACGGCGCGCACGTCGTCCATGATGTAGATCGCGCGGCCGTGCGTCGCGATCACGAGATCGTCGTACTGCGGCTGCACGCGGATATCGTGCACGGATACCGGCGGCAAGTCGTTGCGGAACGACTGCCAGTTGGCGCCGTCGTCGAACGAGATCCAGATGCCCTCCTCGGTGCCGAGGTAGAGAAGCCCGCGAGTGCGCGTGTCGGGCCGAATCGTGCGCGCCCATTCGCTGGGCGGCAGACCGTTGACGATCTTCGTCCAGTGTTTGCCGTAGTCGTGGGTGACGAACGCGTAGGGCGCGCTGTCTCCGGTCTCGTGACCGTCGTTGACTGCATACGCGGTGCCGTCGGCAAGCGTCGACGGAGCCACCGTCGCGAAGCGTCCGTCGTGCGGCGCTCCCGCCGGCGTGACGTTCGCCCAGTGTTTACCGCCGTCGCGCGTGAGCTGCACGAGCCCGTCGTCGGTTCCCACCCAGATCTCGCCGCGGTGCAGCGGCGAGCCTTCGATATCGAGGATCGTGTCGGTGTACTCCGCTCCCGAAACGTCGTTGACGATCGGGCCGCCCGCGGGCTGTTGGTGCGCTTTGACGTTGCGCGTCAGATCCGGGCTGATCGTCGTCCAGGTTCGTCCGCGATCGGTCGTTTGAAAGACGACGTTTCCGCCGAGCCAGCCGATCACCTTACCGCCTGGCGCTCGCCAGGGTGCAAATCCGATCGGCGACTCCCAGTTGAAGCGATACTTGCTCGTAGCCGGTACCCACGACTCCTTGGCCGTCTGTTGATACGGTTGCGCGAACCAGCCGTCTTTGGTGACGCGGTTGTAGACGACGATCGAGCCGTTTTGCGAATCCGACCAGATCCAGTTGGCATCGTCGGGTTCGGGAATTCCCCACTCTCCGTCGCCGCCGACGGTGACGATCCACTCCTTATTTTGAATTCCTGACGGGTCGAGTGAGTTCGACGGACCGCACCAGCCGTTGTTGTCCTGCAAACCGCCGCAGACCGTGTACGGATTGTCGTTGCCCAGACCGACGCGGTAAACTTGCGCGATCGGCACGTTGCGCGAGAAGAACCAGTTCGCGCCGCCGTCGAGGGTCAGCGCGTAGCCGCCGTCTTCTCCGAGCATGATTCGCGTGGGATCGTTGGACGCGATCCAGATCGCGTGAAAGTCGGAGTGGACGCTGCTGGCGAACGGCTTGAAGGTTTTTCCGCCGTCGACGCTTCTCATCGTTTCGAAAGAGAGCGCGTAGATTTTGTCGGGATTTTTGGGATCGACCATGATGTGCGTGAAGTAGAAGGCACGAGCGTCTACCAGCGAGTCGTCGCTGACCTTCGTCCAGTTGTTACCGCCGTCGTCGGAGCGCCACAGAACCCCCTGGTTCGATTCGATCACCGCGTAGACGCGATTGCCGTTGCTGGGCGCGACCGCAACGCCAATTCGTCCCATCGTCCCCGTCGGAAGACCGTGGCCCTCGAGCTTCGTCCACGTCTGCCCGCCGTCGGAGGAGCGGTAGAGCCCGTCTTCCGCTCCGCCGCTGACAAAGGTCCACGGACGGCGCACAAACTTCCACATGCCGGCGTAGAGGATGCTGGGGTTCTGCTCGTCCATCGCGATATCGGACGCGCCGCTCTCCGGTCCGACGTACAGCGTCTGCTTCCAGGTTCGGCCGCCGTCGTTGGTCACGTAGACGCCGCGCTGAGTGCTGTCGCTGAAGACGTCGCCGAGTGCGGCGACGATGACGTGATTGCGATCGCGCGGGTCGACGAGGATGCGCGCGATGTACTTGCTTCCCTTGAGACCGACGTTCGTCCACGTATCGCCGCCGTCGGTCGTCTTGTAGACGCCGTCGCCGTAGCTGACGTCGTTGCGCGGATTTGCCTCACCGGTCCCGACCCACACCGTATTGTTATCGGTTGGATCGATCGTGACGGCGCCGATTGCGCCGGCGCCTTGCTTATCGAATACGGGGTCCCACGTCTGCGCGCCGTTCTCCGATTTCCAAACGCCGCCGCCCGCCGCGCCGAGATAATAGAGCTTCGGGTTCGTCGTCGAACCCGCAACGGCGGCGACGCGGCCGCCGCCGCCCGCCGGGCCGATCTCGCGCCAGCTCATGTTCGAAAACGGGGGTCCCGGCGTCGGTGTCGGTGATGGTGTCGGCGTCGGCGCGACGGGTTTCGCCGGGCGAGGTGACGCGGGCATCGGTGAAGCAGTTGGTTCCACTGCGAGCGCCGCAGTCGACGCGAACAATGCAAGAACACCGCAGAACGAGCCCGCAAGCAGCGTGCGAGGTAGCAACTCCAAACTCTCCTAGTAAAAAATCAGTGCGTAGGTGCGGGTCCGTGCTGCGCACGATAATTCGGAACGTTGACGTGAATCGCATACCACTGCGACCACGCGATCATCCCGCACATTAGCACAAACAAGAACAGGAGGACGGCGAGGGCGCGGCGCGAACCCACGGGCCCAGTATGCGCAGGACCGTTGTGTGCTTCCTGGCTGTGGTCGGCTTTTTCGTTGAGCCCTTCGTTACTCTGCCGGCACAGGCAGCCAATCGAGCGGTCCCCGCGACTCCGGTCGCGATTGCCATCTATTCACGCGTTTTGCGCCACATCAATCCGCAGATGCCGAGTTGGCAGAGCCAGAGTCTCGCTCGCCGCGTTCTCGTCAATGCGGAGCGCTGGCGACTCGACGCCAACATGCTCGTCGCTGTCGTCACCGTCGAATCCCGGTGGCACACCCATGCCGTCTCGCGCGCGGGCGCAATTGGGCTGGGACAGCTGATGCCCGGCACTGCGGCGCTGCTCGGCGTCAACCCGCGCGATCCGGCGCAAAATCTCTCGGGCGCGGCCCGCTATCTGCGCGGATTAGTGCAGCGATTCGGGACGAAGCACTACGATCTCGTCTTTGCAGCGTACAACGCCGGACCGAAAGCGGTCACCGAATACGGCGGCATTCCGCCCTTCGACGAAACGCAGAACTACGTCGTTCGAGTTCTGGCGACGTGGGAGACGCTCGCCCGCACCGTTCATCTTCCGGCCGATCTTGGCGTGGCGCTGCCGGCCCACGGCCTCGACATCGACTACTGGCTCGACGCCTCCGCGACCCAGTAAAGAATACGCTCGACCGCCTCATCCAATCCGTGAGGACCCTGTGCCCGCAGCGCGATCGCGCCCGCGTTACGGGCGGCCTCGACGTCGCTTGGAAGATCGCCGACGACGACGCAACACGCCGGATCCACGCCTAGCGCCCGCGCCGCATCGAAAATTAGCTGCGGCTTGGGCTTGCGGCAATCGCAGCCGTCGCCGGGAGCGTGCGGACAGACGAAGAATCCGGCAAACGGGCCAAGCAGCTCGTCCACTCGCCGATTGACCGCATCGACGGCTTCTCGCGTAATCAAGCCTCGGCCGATCCCGCTCTGATTGCTGACGACCGCCAGCGGCAGCCCGGCCGCGCGCAGCCGGTCGAGCAGCGCGCGCGCGCGAGCGACGGGCTCGACGCGTTGCGGGTCTCCGTTGTAGGGCACGTCGACGACGATCGTCCCGTCGCGATCGAAGAGCACGGCGCAGACGCGCGACGCTTGCGGAGACGCTTGCCGCTCCGGCGCCGCGCCTGCGTCACTCCAGTTATGGAACTTGAACGTAGACGTCGGCGCCCTGTTCGAGAAACTCGCGCGACTTTTCGGCCATTCCGCTCTGCGCATACTCGCGAACCTCTTGCGTGATCTTCATCGAGCAAAAGTGCGGTCCGCACATCGAGCAGAAGTGTGCGACCTTCGCGCCGGGCGCGGGCAGCGTTTCGTCGTGAAACTCGCGCGCCGTCTCGGGATCGAGCGAAAGATCGAACTGATCTTGCCAGCGGAACTCAAAGCGCGCCTTTGAAAGCACGTCGTCCCAGTGAGCCGCGCCGGCGTGTCCCTTGGCGAGATCGGCGGCGTGCGCGGCGATTTTATACGCGATCACACCGTCCTTGACGTCTTTCTTATTGGGCAGCCCGAGGTGCTCTTTGGGCGTCACGTAGCAGAGCATCGCCGTGCCGTACCAGCCGATCATCGCCGCTCCGATGGCGCTGGTGATGTGGTCGTAGCCGGGAGCGATGTCGGTGACCAGTGGTCCGAGGGTGTAGAACGGCGCCTCTTTGCAGACCTCGAGCTGTTTGCGCATGTTCTCTTCGATCAGGTGCATCGGCACGTGACCGGGGCCTTCGATCATTACCTGCACGTCGTGTTTCCAGGCTACGTCGGTCAACTCGCCGAGCGTTTCGAGTTCGCCGAACTGCGCGGCGTCGTTGGCGTCGGCAGTGCATCCCGGGCGCAGGCCGTCGCCCAGCGAAAAGGCGACGTCGTAGGCCTTCATGATCTCGCAGATATCTTCGAAGCGTTCGTAGAGGAAGTTCTCGCGATGGTGCGCGAGACACCATTTCGCCAAGATCGAGCCGCCCCGCGAGACGATGCCGGTGATTCGTCCGGCGGTCAGCGGAACGTAACGCAGCAAGACGCCGGCGTGGATCGTGAAATAGTCGACGCCCTGCTCGGCCTGTTCGATCAGCGTATCGGCGAAGAGTTCCCAGGTTAGCTCTTCTGCCTTTCCGCCGACCTTTTCGAGCGCCTGATAGATCGGCACCGTGCCGATCGGCACCGGAGAGTTGCGCAGAATCCACTCGCGCGTCTCGTGAATGTTCTTGCCGGTCGAGAGATCCATGACCGTGTCGGCACCCCAGCGCGTCGCCCACGTCATCTTTTCGACCTCTTCGTCGATCGACGAGCTGACCGCGGAGTTGCCGATGTTGGCGTTGATCTTCACCAGAAAGTTGCGGCCGATGACCATCGGCTCGCTCTCGGGGTGGTTGACGTTGGCAGGGAGGATCGCGCGGCCGCGCGCGATCTCGCTGCGGACGAACTCCGGCTCGACGTTCTCGCGGACCGCGACGAACTCCATTTCCGGTGTGATCTCGCCGCGCTTGGCGTAGTGCATCTGGGTGACGTTGGCACCGGGTTTTGCTCTCTTCGGCCGGCGCATGGCAGAAAAGCGTAACCCATTGAGATCGGCCATCGCATCGCGCCCACGGCGATAGAGCGACGACGGCCGCTCGAGCTCGACGGTGTCTTCGCGCGCCGCGATCCACGGTTCGCGCAGACCGGCTAAGCCGCGCCGAATATCTGTGGCGCAATCGGGATCGGTATACGGTCCGCTCGTATCGTACACCGTGTGAACGCTCCCGTCGGTCAGCGCGATCGCGCGCCGGGGAACTCGAATCGACGGGTCGTTCCCGCCAACGTAAACCTTCATTCGTTCCTCCCTACGCCGGCATTACCCGGATCAGGTTGCTGGCGGTCGGCGAAATCGATCGCCCTCTCAGCCTTTGCAGCTCCCGCTTCCACTATCTTATCCCTTCGGCGACAGCCTCATGCACCGGCCCGCACTTTGTCGGCTCTGGGGCCGGACAGCAAGCACCCGCCGGTTCGCACCGGCGGCCGAAAGGGATTGGAGTGCGGCGGGGAATGGAGCGCAACGATGACGACGTTCGGCGTAGATCCCGATCCGCAGGAAACCCTGGAATGGCTCGAAGCGATGCGCGGCGTGCTCGCCGTCGAAGGGCAGGACCGCGCGCGCCAGTTGATCGCGGCTCTGGTCGACGAAGCGCAGCGCGGCGGTGCGCACGTATCGCTCGGACTCACGACTCCGTACGTGAATACGATTCCGCCCGACAAGCAGCCGGCGATGCCCGGCGATCGAGAGCTCGAAGCGCGCCTGCGGCACATCGTCCGCTGGAACGCGCTCGCCACGGTGGTTCGCGCGAACAAGGTCAGCTCCGAGCTCGGCGGGCACGTCGCGAGTTTTGCATCTGCAGCGACGCTTTACGACGTCGGTTTCAACCACTTCTTTCGCGCGCCGAGCGAGGGCGTCGGCGGCGATCTCGTCTTCTTTCAGGGTCACTCCTCACCCGGCGTCTATGCGCGCGCGTTTCTCGAAGGACGCATCTCCGAAGCGCAGCTCGAGCATTTCCGGCAAGAAGTGACCGGCGAGGGCCTATCCTCGTATCCGCATCCCTGGCTGATGCCCGACTTCTGGCAGTTTCCGACGGTCTCGATGGGCCTCGGGCCGATCATGTCGATCTACCAGGCGCGCTTCATGCGCTATCTCCACGATCGCGCTCTGCTCGATACCACGGGGCGAAAAGTGTGGGCCTTCGTCGGCGACGGCGAGATGGACGAACCCGAATCGCTGGGAGCGATCTCGCTGGCCGGGCGGGAAAAGCTCGACGACCTGATTTGGGTCGTCAACGCGAACCTCCAGCGTCTCGACGGCCCCGTTCGCGGAAACGGAAAGATCATCCAAGAGCTCGAGGGCGTGTTCAAAGGAGCCGGCTGGAACGTCATCAAGGTGATCTGGGGAAGCCGTTGGGATCAGCTGCTGCGCGCCGATGCCGGCGGGCGGCTCGTGCAGCTGATGACCGAGTGCGTCGACGGCGACTACCAAACGTTCAAATCGCGGAACGGTAAGTACGTCCGCGACGAGTTCTTCGGTCGCTACCCCGAGACCAAGGCGATGGTCGAAGACTGGACCGACGACGAGATCTGGGCGTTACAGCGTGGCGGCCACGACTCGCTAAAAGTCTACGCCGCTTATAAAGCTGCGACCGAACATCGCGGCGCGCCGACGGTCGTGCTGGCGAAAACGATCAAGGGTTACGGCATGGGCGAGGCCGGCGAAGCACAGAACATAGCGCACCAAGCGAAAAAGATGGAACTGGAAGCGATGCGCACCTTTCGCGACCGCTTCGACTTGCCAATCCCCGATGAAGCGATCGCCGGCGAAAAAGTTCCCTTCTATAAACCCGCCGAGGATTCGCACGAGATGCGGTATCTGCGCGAACGCACGGCCGCGCTCGGCAGCGTGCCGCAACGCCGGCGCCGTTCCGTCTCGCTGACCGTCCCGGAGCTTTCAGCCTTCGACGCGCAGCTCCAAGGAACGGGCGATCGCAGCATTTCCACGACGATGGCATTCGTTCGAGTCCTCAACACCATCGCGCGCGATCGCGACGTCGGCCCGCGCGTCGTGCCGATCGTCGCCGACGAGTCGCGAACCTTCGGAATGGAGGGCATGTTCCGCCAGTTGGGGATCTACTCGTCGGTTGGCCAGCTCTACCATCCGCAAGATGCCGAACAGCTGATGTGGTATCGCGAAGACAAACTCGGCCAAATTCTGCAAGAAGGCATCAACGAAGCCGGAGCCCTTTCGTCGTGGATCGCTGCGGGCACGTCCTACTCCAACCACAACCTGCCGATGATCCCGTTTTACATCTTTTATTCGATGTTCGGTTTTCAGCGCGTGGGCGATCTCACGTGGGCCGCGGGCGACAGCCGTACGCGCGGTTTCTTGCTCGGCGCGACGTCCGGACGCACGACGCTCAACGGCGAAGGCTTGCAGCACGAAGACGGCAGCAGTCAAGTCGCGGCCTCGTTCGTACCGAACTGCTGCAGCTACGACCCCACCTATGCGTACGAGGTCGCGGTAATCGTTCAAAACGGCATACGCCGGATGCTTACCGAGCAGGAAGACATCTATTACTACATCACGCTGCTCAACGAAAACTACCGCCACCCCGCGATGCCGCCCGGCGCCGACGCGGGAATTCTGCGCGGGATGTACCTGTTGCAAGACGCGGGAAAGGGCGACCGGAAGGCGCCGCGCGTGCAGCTCTTCGGGTCGGGTGCAATTTTGCGAGAAGTGCAAGGGGCCGCAGAACTCCTGGCTGCCGATTGGAACGTCCGCAGCGACGTATGGGCGGTGACGAGTTTTAACGAACTGCAGCGTGACGGCGTCGCGGCGCGGCGCTGGAACCTGCTGCATCCTCAAGAAAAGCCGCGGCTCTCATACGTTGAAGAGTGCCTGCGCGACCATTCCGGTCCGGGAATCGCCGCGACCGATTACATCCGCACCTTCGCCGAACAGATTCATCCGTTCGTGGCCGCGTCAGGGGCTGGTAAGCCTCGGCGCTACATCGCGCTGGGCACAGACGGCTACGGGCGCAGCGATTTCCGCCGGCGTCTCCGTTCGTTCTTCGAGGTCGACCGGCACTTCGTTACGATCGCGGCATTACGGGCGCTGGCCGATGAAGGGGCGGTCTCGCCTGCGACGATCGAAAAGGCCATCAAGAAGTACGAGATCGACCCGAATAAGCCCAATCCCATCGATGTATAGAAAGACGGCCACGGCATGAGCAGTACGATCGAGGTACGCGTCCCCGACATCGGTGACTTCAAGGACGTTCCGGTTATCGAAGTCTTGGTCAAGCCCGGCGACCGGGTCAAAAAGAACGATTCATTGATCACGCTCGAGAGCGAAAAGGCATCGATGGAAGTGCCGGCCGAGAGCGACGGCGTCGTTGCAGACGTGAAGGTAAAGGTCGGCGATCGGGTATCGGAAGGCGCGACGATCGCCGTCATAACCTCCGAGGAGTCCGCAGCAGCCCAAACAAACGTCACCCAAGCTCCCACGGCCTCGGAAGCACCCGCTGCTTCGGCGGAAGCGAAGGCGGCGCCGCCGGGACAGCTAATCGACGTGCGCGTTCCCGACATCGGCGATTTCAAAGACGTGCCGGTGATCGAAGTTTTGGTCAAGCCCGGCGACCGCGTTAAAAAGAACGACTCGCTCATCACGCTGGAGAGCGAGAAGGCGTCGATGGAGGTACCGGCCGAGGCCGACGGGGTCGTCGCCGACGTCAACGTGAAGGTCGGCGATCGCGTCTCCGAGGGCGCGACAATCCTGACGATCGCACCGGAAAGCAACGCCCCAACTGAAACGCCATCGCAACCTGCCGCGCCCGCGCAACCTTCCGCGCCTGCGCAACCTTCCGCGCCTGCGAAGACGACGCCGGCAGCGCCCCAAGCGGCGCGCGTACGCGAGCCCAGCGGCAACGGCATGGTGCACGCCGGCCCGTCGATTCGGCGCTTTGCACGCGAACTCGGCGTCGACTTGCGCAAGCTTGGCGGGAGCGGCCCGCACGGGCGAATTATGCGCGAAGACGTGCAAGGCTTCGTGAAGGCGGCGCTCGAGAAGAGTGCCGAGCCGGGTGCGGCCTTCGGCGGGCTACCGCCGTGGCCAAAGCTCGACTTCGCCCAATACGGCACGGTCGAACGCAAGCCGCTTTCGCGTATCAAAAAGCTGTCCGGACCCAACCTGCATCGCAACTGGGTCGGTATTCCCCACATCACCAACTACGACGAAGCCGACGTGACCTCGATCGAAGCCCTCCGAAGCGAAGTCAACGCCGAGCAGACGCGAAACGGCGGTCCCAAGCTGACGATGCTCGCGTTCCTGATAAAGGCGTCAGTTGCGGCGCTGCAGCGTTTTCCCGAGTTCAACGCCTCGCTCGACGGCGACGAAATCATCATCAAGCGCTACTATAACGTCGGCTTCGCTGCCGATACGCCCGGTGGTCTCGTCGTTCCGGTCATCAAGAATGCCGAAACGAAAGGCCTGATCGAGATCGCCCGCGAGTGTCAAGAGTTGGCGGGGAAGGCGCGCGACGGAAAGCTGACGCTGGCGCACATGCAGGGCGGAAGCTTTACGATTTCCTCAATCGGCGGAATCGGCGGTACGGCCTTCACCCAAATCGTCAATGCGCCGGAAGTCGCGATTCTTGGCGCGACCCGTACGGCGACCAAACCCGTTTGGGACGGAAAGAAGTTCGTTCCCCGCTTGATGCTGCCGATCAGCATCAGCTACGATCACCGCGTGATCGACGGCGCCGGCGCGGCCCGCTTCCTGGTGTACGTCGCCGAACTCCTCGCCGATTTCCGCCGGGTAATGCTCTAAAACCTGACAAGAGGTGTCATATAGGTCAGATATGCTGGCGATGAGATAGTAACAATCCCACACTTTAAGAGGAGATCTGGATGATCAAAGGGATCGACATCGCCGCCTACCTGGTAAAGGATCCGCAAGCGCAAATCGCGTTCTATCGGGACGTGCTCGGCATGACTCCAACGGAGACCGACGGCGAGGGACGCGGCGCCGAGTTCACGCTCGCCGACGGATCGACGTTCGGCGTTTGGAAGCCCGAAGGCGGCGAGACGGGCGGCGCAATCATGTTTGCGGTCAACGACGCCAAGGCCGCCGTCGAGCACTACCGCGCGCGCGGTTTACAGCTCAGCGACGTAATGGAGTCGCCGGTCTGCTTCATGTCGTTCGGCCAGGATCCCGAGGGCAACGGCATCATCATCCATCAGCGCAAGTCGTAACGATTTAACGCCTGTCGAGCTCGCTGCACGACCGCCTCACGCAGCGCAGCGGGCTCGACGAGCGTCGCGACGTCCGCCCACGCGAGTACTTGAAAAAGTGCGACCTCTATCCCCGGAAACGTCACGCGCACCAGCGATTGGCTTCCATCGTTGGAGATAATCTCTGCCGGCCAGTAGTAGGTGACGCGCCCTAAGCCGTCGTTGACGGCGCGCAGCGTTACCGTGCAATCCGCGCTTCGCGACGCCTGCGCGAACGTCGCCGACGACTCGGCCCAATAGCGCTCGAGATCGAAATCCTGCGGGTGTTCGAAATGCTCGGGTAGCTCGTGCGCGTGGTGAATGCGCTCGACGCGAAAGCTCCGCATCTCCGCTTCGCAGCGCGCGATCAGATACCACACGCCCGTCTTCGAAACGAGCCCGAAGGGCTCGACGACCCGGGTGGACGCTTTTCCGCTGCGGTCCTCGTATTGAATCTGCAGACGCCGATCGTCCCAGACTGCGCGACGCAGCGTCGTCAATATCTCCAGGGGCGGTTCGGGCTGATTCCATCGCCGTCGATCGAGGTGAATCCGCGAGCGGGACTTATCGGCCGCACGCTGCGCGACGTCGGCCAACCCGCCACGCAGCTTCTCGAGCGCGCGAACGAGACCGCGCTCCAGCCCCAGATCCGCGAGCGGGCTCGCGCCCGAAGCGAAGAGCGCGCGAACCTCGTCTTCGTCAAAGTGCGTCAGCGCGCGACGATAACCGTCGGCCAGCGTGATTCCGCCGGCGGCCCCGCGCTCGGCGTAGACGGGCACTCCGGCGGCGCTCAGCGCGTCGACGTCGCGATAGATCGTCCGCTCGGAGACCTCCAACCGTTCGGCTAAGAGCCGCGCGCTACACTGCCGCCGCGACTGCAGCAGGAGGAGAAGCGCGATGAGCCGATCCGCCTTCACTGTTCAATCAAACTACGCAAACATGACAGAACATGTCAACTATCATCCCTTTAGTTAACAAAAGTCATTAAAAGCAAGAAATATTGACTTAATTTACCTTTTACCTCATTTTTATGGTAATAATAATCATCTTTTCGGGGTGGGAGGAGCACACATGAAGCAGCGCTTCCAGGTCGCTCGATGGCGCGAAGCGCGCCCGGTACCTTCGTTCTCCGCCCTTTTTTCAATCGCTTCGCTGGTTGCGATCGTTTCGTGCTCGAGTTCCCCCGGCGCCGTGCCGGCCGTCGCGGGAGCCGGCCTGGAAACTCCGCTGACGGTTCGCGAACGAGTAAGGATCGAAGAGTTTAACGATCTGCCGCCGGGCAACGGCTACGTCTCGTACGTCCCCTACGGCATTACCCTCGGGCCCGACGGCGCGCTCTGGGTTACCGACGACATCGATTCGGATGCAGGCGAAAGCGCGGTCGTACGCCTTTCACCCTCGGGCCGGCGCACGAAAACCTACCATTACAGCGGCCCCGTCGGCGGAGGTTCGTCGCTCGGCGACATTACGGCCGGCCCTGACGGAGCGCTGTGGCTTACCGACTCGTATAACTTACAGATTCTTCGGCTCACCGTACAAGGTACGTATACGGGGTTTCCACTGGCAGACTACGGCAGTCCGACCCGAATCGTCACAGGCCCCGATCGAGCGCTCTGGTTTACCGAATTTGTTCGGTCGGGAGCCGATATCGTGCGAATGACGACCGCGGGAGCAACGACGTCATACCCGGTCGGCGGCGAACCGATCGACATCGCTGCCGGCCCCGACGGCGCGCTCTGGTTCACCGATTTCGAAGGTGCGATCGGTCGCATTACGACATCGGGCGCGATAACCGATTATTCCGCGGGCCTCTCTCCCGGCGCCGAACCGTACTCGATTGCGCCCGGCCCCGATGGCGCGCTCTGGTTCACCGAGTTCGGCGGCGGCCGCATCGGCAGAATCACGACCGCCGGAAAGATCACCGAGTACTCGCACGGCATTACCGCACCGGAAATGCCGCAAGACTTAGTCGCCGGCCCCGACGGAGCGATGTGGTTCACCGAATACGACCGGCAGTACGGAGTCACCAACTCAAAAATTGGGCGCATAACGATGCACGGCAAGATCACCGCCTATTCGAAGATCAATCCGCGTTCGGCGCCTTTTACGATCGCCAAGGGGACGAAAGGCGATCTTTGGTTCGTTGAGACCAGCACCAACGACGTCGGCCGATTGAAAGTTAGATAATCGCATGAACGCTCATCATTATCGCATCACCGGCCTCATCGCGGCGGCGGTGCTCGCAACGGGTCTCGCCGCGTGTACTCGCTCCCCGGTCGGCGCACCGATTCCGAACGCTTCCCAAACGTTGGCGCAACCGGGCACGATCGTCCGGCGTTCGAGCGGCACGATCACCATCGAAGAGTTCAAAGACTTGCCGCAGGGTCACTACGGCGGGTACGTTCCCACCGCCCTCGCGTTACGCGGCAATGCGCTTTGGGTGGCAGACACCATCGATCAGGACGCAGGTCCGAGCGCGATCGTCCGGATCTCGCCTTCGGCAGAGCGTACGAAAACGATTCACTATCAAAACGATGCGTTTCCGTCCTTCGAAGCAATCGCCGAAGGGCCGAATAAAGACGGGGTCCCGACTGCCGTAACGACGGGAACCAAGGGCGACCTCTGGTTCATCGAGGGTTACCTCAACGAAGTCGGACGCGTCCGAATCTTAGGTTTGGGCCAACGCGCACGACAAACTGATTCCCCTTTCCAATGAAAGGATCATCGAGATGAAACGTCTGGCCTTATTTTTACCTTCCGGCTTTTTTGCCATTGCTTCACTCGTCGTCGTTTCTTCGTGTTCCAGTTCTTCGGTTGCGATGCCGGCGGCCGGGGCCGGCAGGGGTTTGCAAGCACCGTCGTCGACGGCCGAACGAATAGAGGTCAAAGAGTTCAACGACCTCGTGCGTGGAAGCAGCAGCGACATTTTCGAGCCGACCAACCTTACGGCCGGGCCAGACGGGGCTCTTTGGGTATTGGATAACGCCGATCCGGATTACGGCGAAAGTGCGGTCGTGCGCATCTCGACATCCGGACGCCGCACGCACACGTACTTCTTCAGCGGGCTGACGAGAAGCGGGGGCTCCTACCTGGGCGATATCACCGCGGGACCGGACGGTGCGCTCTGGCTCACCGATAGCTACAACGACGAGATTCTTCGGCTCGGCGTTCGGGGAAGATATCGGCGCTTTCCCCTGGGCGCGGACGGGACCTTAGGCGGCATCGTGAGCGGACCCGATAAGGCACTTTGGGCGACGGAGAACTTTGGAACGGATGCCGATGTCGTGCGGATAACGACCCAGGGCGCCGTAACGTCGTACTCAACCACCGGCAACTTGCTAGACATCGCCTCCGGCTCCGATGGCGCGCTCTGGTTTACCGACTTTGACAACGGTCGCATCGGCCGGATTACGACGGCTGGGAAAATTACGTGGTACTCCAAAGGTCTTTCCTCCGGCGCGAAGCCAGAATCGATTGCGCCGGGTCCGGACGGCGCGCTCTGGTTCACCGACGAGATAGGGCGCATCGGCAGAATCACAACGCACGGGCAGATTACCGAATACTCCGGCGGCATCACCCAAACTGAAAGGCCGCAGGATCTCGTCGCCGGCCCCGACGGTGCGATGTGGTTTACTGAGTTCGATTTCAGTTACGCCGGAGACGCAAAGATTGGGCGTATCACCATGCAAGGCGGAATTACCGAATATTCGAAGATCAATCCGGTCTCGGGTCCGACCGGAATAGCCAAAGGCCTCAAGGGTGACCTTTGGTTCGTTGAAACCAATACGAACGAAGTCGGGAGGCTGCGAATTCGATGAAACGTACGAACGGACTTTCGCCGGCCGGCCTTCTTACAATCGGCGCGATGCTTGGAATGCCGGCGTGCTCAACGTCCCCCGGCGCGCTGCCCTCCGCCACGGTAGCCAGCAGTACGAAGACGCTGGCGGCAGCGCGCGAACGAATCACGGTTAAGACGTTCGAAGATCTTCCGATGGGGACCGCCAGCGGCGTTTCCTACCATCCCTCGAATTTAACCGTTGGACCCGACGGCGCGATCTGGGTAACCGACGACATCGATCAGGACTCAGGCCCAAACGCCGTCGCTCGCATTTCGACGTCGGGAAGGCGCACGAACACGTATTTCTACAGCGGTCGAACCAGCCAGGGCTCGTCCCTCGGCAGCATTACGACCGGGCCTGACGGAGCGCTGTGGATGACGGACGCTTTCAACTTTGAAGTTCTTCGGATGACGCTCGGCGGAACGTATACGCGCTTTCCGCTCGGCGGCGACGCTACTCCGAACAACATAATCGCCGGTCCGGACAACGCGCTCTGGTTCACCGACAGCGGGAACTCCGGATCAAATGTTGTGCGGATGACGACTGCCGGGGCTATGACGCCGTATCCCGAGCCTGGGGCACTCGTCGACCTCGCGGTCGGCCGCGATAAAGCGCTTTGGATTACGGACTTCGAGGGAAACATTGACCGCCTCACGACCGCGGGAAAAATCACCGAATACTCCAAAGGCCTTGCGCCGGGCGCGCAGCCTAACTCGATTGCGCCCGGTCCGGATGGAGCGCTCTGGTTTACGGATTTGGCTGGGCGCATCGGCAGAATCACGACGCGCGGGCGCATCACCGAATATTCGCGCGGCATCTCTCAAGCCGAGAGGCCGCAGTATCTCGTCGCCGGTCCCGACGGAGCGATGTGGTTTACCGAGCACAAGCAACAATCGAGCAGCGTCGGCGGCTCCAAAATTGGCCGCATCACGATGCAAGGCAACCTCACCGAATATTCAACAATCGATCCGAACTCACAGCCGCTCGGAATCGCTGAGGGCATCAAAGGCGACATCTGGTTTGTCGAAAGCAATACGAACGAAGTCGGCCGCATAAGAATATCGAGGAGACCACGATGAACGTTAACTGGAGCCGTTTTGTTTTCGCAGCGGGCATGCTCTTCGGAGCGCAGGCGTGTTCGAGCTTGGGGACGCCGGGGGCATTGCCGGACGATGCCGCCCAATTCACGCACGCAGCCGCGCCCGTTCGATCCTCGACCGAGCACGTAAGGATCGAAGAGTTCCGCGATCTGCCTCGCGGCTACAACCCCTTCTACTTTCCCACCGCGCTCGCGGTGCGCGGCTACGCGCTTTGGGTCGCCGACGACATCGATCAGGATGCGGGCGAGAGCGCGGTGATCCGTGTATCGCCATCGGGAAATCGCACGAAGGCCATTCACTATCAGAACGACGCGAGCCCGGCCTTTGAAGGCATCGCCGATGGGCCCGATGGGGCTCTCTGGCTCACCGATTTTGGCGACGGTCTAATCGCACGCGTCACCGTTGGCGGCCAAATAACGACCTATCCATTGGCGCCGTACGACCTCGGTGAGCCCCAAGGAATTACCGCCGGGCCGGACCGCGCTTTATGGTTCGCCGACGATGGTTTTTACGGCGCGATCGGCCGCATCGACCTTTCCGGGCATATCTCGATTTATAAGCAGGGGCTTTCGCAAGGCGCCGTGATTCAAGGTATCACCCTTGGGCCCGACGGCGCACTTTGGTTTGCCGAATCGAGCGGCGACCGCATCGGGCGAATAACCGTGCAAGGAAAAATCACCGAGTTTTCCGCGGGGATTACTGCCGGATCCGAGCCCTACTCGATCGCTGCGGGACCAGACGGCGCCCTATGGTTTACCGAGCTGCAGGGCGGGCGGATCGGGCGCATCACGACGAAAGGGAACGTAACGGAGTATTCGCGCGGCATCACGCCTACGGAGAATCCCAACGGCATCGCCGCCGGTCCCGACGGCACCATGTGGTTCACCGAATCGCAAGGCGCTTATTTTTACCGCTCGACCGACGCGCGGATCGGCCGTATCACAACGAAAGGGAAAGTAACCGAGTACCTCGTCCCGACCGGCAAGTCCGGGCCGACCGGGATCGTGCAAGGCCCCGACGGCAACATGTGGTTTGTCGAGACGAACGCGAACAAACTCGGACGCGTCGACCTCTACACTTCGCCGTCGAAGTAATCGAGCTGCGGCTCAGAACGCACGAGCGTGTCGGTCGCTTCAACGAGCAGCTTCTTCGAATCGGGATAGAAACAGACGTCGTGCGGAGAGACGTTTGAAATCAAGACGATCGTGGCGGCAGTCTCGCTGTGGTTGACGAGCTTGTGCGCGCCGAACGGACGTGCCGGAAACGCGACGAAGTCGCCCGGTCGCAAACGCATCGATCCGTGCGGCGACTCGATCGTCGGCGTCCCTTCCCACACGATGAAAAGCTCCTCTTCGGCGGTGTGCCAATGTGTCGGGCAGAAGACGCCGCCCGGACCGATGCGGGTCGTCCAATAGCCGAGCTTTTCCGCACCAATCCGAAATCCGATTTCGGCCAGCTCGACCGTGAAGTTCGCGGGACCAGACGAGACTTCCAAATTCAACTCATCGAGGTTGATGCGGTTAACCTCGGCTCCGTCACGCTTTTCGAGACAGGCATTGATTGCTTCGTAGGCGTGCCCGAAGATCGGCGCACCGTCGCCGACGAGCAAATTGCGCGGTCGGACCTCGCGCAGCCGGCACAGCGAACGTGCAGCGACCGTCGGATCGGCCAACTTTTCATCGGGCATCATCCGCAGCTCGCCGACGGGATCGCCCCACAAGGCGTCGCCCGAGATGACCGTTCGCGTTGCCGCGAGGTACAGTGCAAACTCGCCGGCCGTCTTCAGCCCGTCGAGCGCGATGACGCGCGCCGGGCCGATCTCGTCGCCGTCGCGCAGCAGCCGATCGGGCGCGCGAGAGAGATCGCTCGCATCGGCC
>DATAWH010000043.1:0-13697 GCA_036267315.1 Candidatus Cybelea sp.
TCATGGCGATCGAAGAGCAATTGGGGCAGGCAGCGCGCTATCCGGGCGCAAAGGTCTTTGCACGCGGGCCTGTAGCTCAGCGGTAGAGCGGCCGGCTCATAACTGGTTGCGCGTAGGTTCGAATCCTACCAGGCCCACCATAACGCGCCTCTCCATTCGGTACAACTCGAAACAACCGGGCATCGACGCATGCCTTTATCGGCTGCTGACTTTGTGCCCGGATTCGATCAGAGCATCCAGCCGGTTCGCGGCAGACTGGAGCACAACCGGCGCGACGTGCGCCTAGATATCGGCGGTGATGGCGACCGATGAGTGCCCGAGTGCCGTCGAAACGACCTTGAGGTCTGCGCCGCTCTGTAGCAGCGAGCTCGCATAGCTGTGGCGGAGGTCATGCAGCCGGACCCTCTGGAGCTTCGCGGCATCGCGAACGCGGGCAAAGAGCATCCCGAACGTCGTCGGTATCCGCGGTTGGCCGTCGTTTTCAAAGACCAGGGTATCGGGGCCGGGCGGTCCAGTGCCCGCCGACAGGAAGCGCTGCGCTTGTTCGAGCCGATGGCGATGCAACCGCTCGGCGACGAACGGCCGAAGCGGGATGGTTCGGCGCGACCGCTTAGACTTTGGCTCCTTAAAAGCAAGCTCATAGCGGACCCGCTGTGCCGTACGGATTGAAACACGTTCGAGCGACCGCTCTACACGTAACGTCCCTTGTTCGAGATCGGCATCACGCCAGCGTAAGGCAAGCAATTCGCCGCAGCGACAGCCGCTTCCGATCGCCCTGCACCGTAGGGTCTAACGCAGTCATCTCTTTTGCGCTCTACGCGCGGCGGATCGACGCCGCCTCGGTAGCGAACCCTCGCTCAGCGCCCTGGTTCGCGCCGCGATCACCGCTGCGCGAAGAGCACGGGCCAGTCTGAAAAGTACATTGCGGGGACCCTTGGCTGAGGCATGAAGGAAAGGGAAGCGCGTTGAATTTGGGCGACCTTGTTGACGGAGCGACCTGGCTTGCATCCTTGGCGCATGATCGCAGAACGATATGGCGGCGACAGGCCGCCATGCAAGTTGAAGCGAGAGATCGTCAGTGCCAACGACGAGGAGCGATACCAGTGGATGCGTGGTGTCGTGGGCCTAGAACATGGAGCATGCGAGGGCACCAAGGCGTTTGACTGCCTAAAGCGAGTCGTTCACCTGAATCAGCGAATCGTTGACCATATCAGGACAAAGCCTGAGCGCGCCCCATTCCTTTCGTGGGTTCAAGATGCATTAAAAGCGCCGTTAGAGGTGTGGCGAAACTATCGAATTGGTGAGAGCGGGCTTGAGCCTCGCCTGTATTATTTGTTCGCGGTAAAGCGTCCCTCGCCGCGCAGTATCGTCGTGGTTGTGGGCGAGCACGACTGTGTGGCGTTTAACGTATTCGAGTTCGAACCGCGACAAGCCAAGTCGTTTCGCATTGGTCAACTTGTACACGTCGGTTATGACAGTCCATACGGCAGGTGCCCGCATGGATGTTGTGACCGAACGGAACTTCGATAAAAAAAGAAGGCCGCCAAGAGGCGGCCTTGAGTAGTGCAGCGCCGACCCTTTCCGTCGCGCTGTTCCATCGTCCGCCGGAGAGAGGGAGGAGGCCCCCCCGCCACCTCGGTCCTTGATCATTGTTGAAAGGCCGGGCGCGGGCTCGGAACGACAGGCACCCACAAGCATAAGCCTTAGGACCGCCTTAATGCAAGCCGTCTCTCGAGACGGGTAGTGGTCCCTTTTGAACCTAGGAATGGCGCCGCTTCGGTGTGCGTTTCTCCTTTGGTTTGGCGTGGACGGTGAATACGGCAACCCGCTTGTGGGAAGACCAGGCGATAAGGGTTCCCGTGAAAGTGCGGACGTAACCGGTTTTTGGTGTCAAGGTCCATTTGGCTCCGATTGCGGTTACACGAAGGCCCTTCGCTGTCTTAGTGGCGCTTGCTTTTCTAGGCATAGGCCCTTTTTAATAGGCAACCCTGCGAGCTCCCGCTTAGGCAGCTAGACCGTCGATCATTGGGTCGGGCAGAGTCGCCCCAGGTTTGAAGCGTCCAGAGGCATCCGTAGCCCTAGCGGCTATCTCGGCCGTCGTGGTACGCGGCGGGTTTGCGCGATCGTCGCCGGCAGTTGGCGAGGCTTGAGGGATGCATCCGAGAGGCGCGGGACAGCGGGCATCGCATGCTCGTTTTTTCAATTTACCGACACCCTGAACTATTTACCGACACCCTGAACTATCTGCCTGGCAAGCTCGAGGGCAGGTATGGAGAATGCATGGCAACCTACACGGCGATGGCGGTAAGGCGCTACCAAAGCGGTGATTGGGTTTCACTACCCAAGGAGGGTACCCCGGCGGGGGCTCCCCCTTTAAAACGCTTACGGTGGGCGATGACACTGCTCCAGATGGCGTAGCCGTTAGCGTCGCACCAAGATAACTCCCGCGCAGATCGACGACGCGAACTTCGCGCGGTACGGCCTCGACGTTAAGCAATATGTTCGACCCGTGCAACGAACCTCACGACGCCAGTTTGAGAAGAAGCAGTGCCCCGCGATCGGAGGGGTATTCTGGCTATCTTCTGCGGCGTTCAAGGTGCAGCTCGGCACTCGACGCAAATACGTTGAGGTGTCGTCAAAAGACGATCCTTTAGGTTTTGAGCACGTAGGCGGGCAATAGGCTGCAACGCTCTTTCGTGCGCGACCTTCGCTGTTACGTAATAGCGGCGCTTCAAAAGAAGCCTAGCGTGATATGACCGACGCGACGGCCACGCCGCGGCCGCGGCCGACTGGAACGGTCACGTTGCTCTTTACCGACATTGAGGGTAGTACCGTGCGTTGGGAAGAGCGGCGCGAGGCGATGGCGGAGGCGCTGGCGCGCCACGACGCCCTGTTGCGCGAGGCGGTTGAAAAACACGGCGGCTACGTTTTTAAGACCGTCGGCGATGCGTGTTATGCGGTGTTCTGGCGTGCGTCGGATGCGCTTTTAGCGGCGTCGGACGGCCAAGGTGCGCTCCGCGCGCAGGATTGGAGCGCGCTCGGCGATTTGAAAGTGCGGATGGCGTTGCACAGCGGCGCGACCGACGAGCGCGATGGGGACTATTTCGGTCCCGTCGTGAACCGTATCGCGCGGTTGCTTGGCGCGGCGCACGGCGGCCAGGTCGTCATTTCCGGAGCGACCGCGCTATTGCTGCGCGGTATGCTGCCCGAACCAATGGAGCTGCTCGATCTCGGCGAGCACCGTTTGAAAGACCTTACCGATCCCGAACACGTTTGGCAGCTCGTCTCACCAGGACTGGCCGATATGTTTCCGCCGCTGCGGTCGCTCGGCTCGGTGCCGAACAATCTGCCGCGCCAACTGACGCCGCTGGTCGGCCGGGACCAAGCGGTTCTCGAGATTAAGGCGTTGCTTGAAACGTCGCCGTTGGTAACGGTTGTCGGCACCGGCGGCGTCGGAAAGACGCGCGCCTCGTTACAGGTTGCCGCCGAACTGATTGACGGCTCGAACGACGGCGTCTGGTTTGTCGAGCTCGCAGCGCTAAGCGATCCCAACCTGACCGCACCGGCCATTTCCGCTGCACTCGGCATTGCCGAGCGTCCCGACCGCCAGCCGCTGGAAACGCTCCTGCACCACATTAAAAATAAACGGCTACTCTTGGTTTTGGATAACTGCGAACACGTGATCGAGGAGGCCGCCCGAGTCGCGCACGCGATCCTTCAGGCGTCACCCGAAGTTCGTCTACTTGCTACCAGCCGAGAGGCGCTCCGAATTTCCGGCGAGAGCGTTTATACTATGCCGCCGCTTGCCATACCGTCGGGTGCCTTAACCGGCGAAGATGTGCTCGGATACGGTGCGCCCGCCCTCTTTGTCGAGCGCGCTCGTGCTGCCGATCCACAGTTTGAGCTGACAGCCGATAACGCTTCGCTCGTCACCGAAATCGTGCGACAGCTCGATGGCCTGCCACTAGCAATCGAACTTGCTGCCGCGCGAATGAAGTTGTTGCGAATCGAAGATCTCGCGAAACGACTGGACCGCAAGCTGGCTATCCTCACGAGCGGCAATCGTGGAGTATCGACGCGCCAGCAGACGATGCGCGCCGCGATCGAATGGAGCTACGAGCTCCTGTCCGAGGAAGAAAAGGGGTTTTTCCGAGCGTGCTCGATCTTTGTCGGGCGCGTTTCGCTCGACGCCATTGCGCGCACCGCAAGTCAGCAGGGCATCGACGATCTCGCCGCGCTCGAGCTCTTAACGTCGCTGGTCGATAAGTCGCTGATCTCCGTCGACGCGGACGGCGATAAACGCTATCGCGTGCTCGAATCGACGCGCGAGTTTGCTTCGGCGGAGTTAGTCGGGCGCGGCGAACACGCAGCGATCGCACGCGCGCACGCGCTGGCGTTTCTCGAGCTGGCCGAAGAGCTGGAGACCGCGTGGGGCACCACGCCCGAGGAGCAATGGCGCCATCGCGCTCGGACGTACCTCGAAAACTGGCGTGCAGCGCTTGAGTGGTCGCTAGCCGGAGGCGCCGAGCTTCTCATCGGCCTGCGTCTGCTTGCGGCGTTGCCGCAACAGCGAGTGTGGTTCTTCACACTCGCAGAGCGACGACGGTGGCTTTCGCAGGCGCGACAGGCGGTCGACGAAAGTACGCCCGCGATGCTGGCAGCGAAAGTCGACTTGTACGAAGCGCAGCTGTCGGCGTTGAGCTATCGATGGGACGCCGTGCTCGTCGCTGCTCGCCGTGCTGCAGCGGCTTTTTCCGAGCTTGACGACGATATTTGCACCGCAAAGGCCCGACGCTACGCGGGATACGCACTTACGCAGCTCGGCAACGCCGCCGAAGGTGAGGCGTCGTTACAAGCCGCTTTGGAAATCTATCGGGAACGCAACGACGAAAGAGAAGCTGCCTCGATCTTGCACGATATCGGCGACGCGCGTAACATCGCCGGCGACGTCGCCGGTGCACGCGCATATTACGACGAGGCGTTACAGATTTATAAGGCTAACGGCGCTCGGGAAAGCGCAATCGGGCTCATGCGAAACCTCGCGGAGGCGGAGTTCCGCGCCGGTGAAGTGGTTGCCGCACTCGATCTTGCGCGAGAAGCTCTTGAGTTCGATCGACAATCGAATAACCAGCTGCACATCGTCGAGGATCTGCTCAACATCTGCGCTTACGAAACTGCCTTAAGGAAGTTCGAAAGCGCAAAAGCCTGCGGCCTAGAGGCTCTGGCGCTCGCAGCGACGAGCGAAGCCGAGGTCTACTCCACAATCGCATTACAACACGCGGCGGTAATTGTTGCGCTGGGGAAACCCCGCGAAGCGCCGTCGCTCGAACATCTACATCGTGCGGCGCGTCTGCTGGGCTACGCCCAGGCGCGATTGGCCGCCCTTAAGGTTCGTTGCGGCTTTTCGGAGCAACAAGGATACGACGCGGCGATTGCCGTGCTGCGCGAAACACTCGATGACGAGAAGATCGCGCTTCTGAGCGCAGAGGGCGCCGCGTGGAGCGAGGCGCGCGCTATCGCCGAGGCGCGCCTCGCGTGACCGCGCCGCCGCTACCGCCTTCGTGACTGATGACTAGGCCCAGGCCCCCGAGACCCGAAGGCCGCCGGGATTTGCTTGTTCCGTCGATGCTGGTCGTGCCGTACAGCGTGTCGTTCCCTTGGAGCGAGGCGCCGAGGAGAAACCCTGCAAGAGGCACGCCGCCGTCTTTGCCGCCATAGTTGTAGATCACGCTCTCATCTGCCGAAAACCCCGAGTAGGTTATGCGGAAAGCCGTTCCTACGCCGTGTTTTCCGCCCCCCGAGGTAGCGCCGAACAGCGCGCCGGAAGAATCGACGACCAGTCCGCCGACCGGATTGCTACCGTCAGAAGACGAGTTGCTGAACTGATGGAGCACCTTCTCTTGAGCGAGGTAGCCAACTTCCGGGTAGTCCGCGTAGTAGACGGTACCGCAGTTGCAACCGCTGCCGCCCGAACTGGTGACACCCACGAACGAGGGTGGGTACGCCGATACCTCGGTAAGGGCTCCCTGCGGATTAACACCATCGCCGCTGCGGGAGCCGAAGGAGTAACCGGTATCGATGCTCCAGCCGCCGGAATGCTTGACGGCCGCAAAGATCGTGCCACATCCGCCGGCGCAACTGTTAACCGCTCCTCCCTGCGAGGCGACGCCCATAAACTCCGTCGGACCGCAGCTCGAGGTGCCGCAGCCGATCGGCGTCAGTGCCGCGAGCGGAAGCGTGCCGGTTCCCGATGAGAACTGCGCGTCTTGTAGATAGCCGTTGCTCGTCGTGTACTGAAACATGGTGCCGCAGCCGCTGACATTGCAGCTGGTGTTGCCGCCGTATTCGGTCGTTCCGTACATGATGCCGTCGGAGCCTACGACGAGCCCCGCCATGGGAGTGGACCCATCGGCACCGCCAAGGAACTTGTAGACGGTTGCGTACGAAAAGCCGTTGCCGGTACCGGGCGTCAACGAGAAGATGACACCACACTTACAGGTCGCATCCCCTCCCGCGGAGGTCGTCCCGTAAATAAGGCCACCAGATGCGAGAAGCAACGCTCCATGCGGCACCGCGCCGTCACCGCCCGCGCCGGTAAACGAATGGAGCACCGTTTCCGTGTAGTGCTTACCGTGCGGGGTTAGCTTGTATACCGTTCCATCGCCGTACGCGCCGCCCGCCTGCGTCGTCCCGTAGAGATCGCCGCTCGTATCGGAAATCAACGCCGTAGTGGGCGTGGCCCCGTTTGCGCCGCCAAAGTGCGCGATCACCTTTGCCTGCGTCTTACCGGGAACGTAGGTTGTAAGGGCGGCGCCGAGCGGGTCGGGAACGCCAGTGTCGTTATAGTGCGTTGGCGTACCGCCGGCCGGAAACTGCCAAAGATTCACGCTGTTGGATGCGGAGCCGCATGGTTCCGAATCGCCGCCGGCTATTTGCGTGTCGTTAGGAAGCAACACGCCTTGATATAAAATGCAGATGTCGCCGCCCGTATAGTTCGATAGCGCGGTGGTGCCGGTGATTTGGGCCGTCGATGCGCCGGCCTTCAGCGAGTAAACGCAGGAATGAATCGTGTTGCCGCAGCGTTCGTCTCCGACCACAAGATCGCCGCGCGCGGAGTTCCAGGCAACCATTCCTGCCTGGTAAATCGTTCCGCCGCGTACCTTGATCGTCTGTGCCGTCGAGCTGCCGGCCGCGGCGTAGGAGAGTATGAAAGCGTCGCCGTGAGTGCCGCCAGGTGCTGTGCTGCCGTCGAAGTACAGATCGCCGTCGTCGTCGTAACCGGCCCAATTATAGTTATGCTGGTTTGGGTTAGTGATGACGGCCGGGCCGCCCGAGATGTTTTTGTACACCAGGATCGCACCGTGTCCGGAGGTGTAGCCGTCTTCAACAACGGCGAGGTCGCCGGTCTTTGGATCGATGGCGCACGACCCCGGGATACCCGGAACGTTTAGCGTTGCGATCGGCGTCGTACCACCGGGCGCAAACTCGACAAGCGAGGACGCCAGTGTAACCCACACATCACCGCTCGCATCGGTGCACTCGCCTTCCGCGCCACTCAATCCGGTCAAAGTGCCGGTAAGAGTAAGGCTCGGCAGGCTGTAGATGTAGACGGCGGCCGCACCGAGGCTTGAAATATACAGCAGGTTTTGCTCGCTCTTCCCGTCGAGCGATATCCACGATTTGCGCCGATCGGGGTGAATCGTCGGGAATTGATTTTGTGCTGCTTCCGGCGCGAACGGACGGCCGTAGGAACTGGTATCGTTGGCCATCGGCGCGCTCGGCGAGCCTGCGCCATTACAAGCGGTAAGAATGGCAACTGTGAGGAGCGGACAAACCGCACCAAAAAATAATCCGCGAAGACTCATGAGTATAGCTCCCCCCTTTCCAAGGTAGCAGGCTGACGGCTTGCCGGTTAGCGGGCTACCGCGGGAGTCTGCCTGAGCCCTGCGAGAGCAAGCGTTGTTGTGGAGTCTTCGTCGCCTCGAGTAGCCATGAGTTTCTTAGCGCTTGCTGAGAACGGTGTGCGAGCGCTTCGCCGCTGCCATTATTCGATGTTTAAAAATGATCCACAGGCTCGATGGTGCCGATCGAACAAAGCGGCGCGCTGAACCGCTGGAGATAGAGCGCGGGGCGAATGGGTCGAGTCGTTACGAGCCGAAAATCAATTGTAAGGAGATTCGAATCCGACAGGACGCCAAAGGGCCGCGCGGCGAGGAGTACGGCAGATGACGAGCTTCGATTTGGGTGGATACGTGCTTGGTGGCTTCGTTGCTGCGGCACTACTCGTGGGCTGCGGTACCTCCGACCAAAATTCAATCGGCGGCATACCGCCCGCCGGGGGCGCCGCCGCGACGGCGCACGCCTCAGCGCTCGCGGCGCGCAGCGCCGATACGAACTACAAGATCGTCTACAGCTTCGCCGGCGGCAGCGATGCTGCCAATCCCTACGCCGGTGTCGTCGACGCCGGCGGTACGCTCTACGGCACGACCGCCGCGGGCGGCGCATACCCGTGCACCGGCGGTTCCTCGTACGGTTGCGGTACGGTCTACAGCGTGACGGCGGGTGGAACCGAGAAAATCTTGCATGACTTCGGTGCAGGAGCAGACGGTGGTAATCCTCGCGCCGCACTGCTCGATGCGGGCGGCACGCTCTACGGCACGACGGTGTCGGGAGGTTCGTACGCGTGCTACGGTTCGTATTATTCCAACTGCGGAACGGTGTTTAGCATCACCCGGAAAGGAACTGAAAAGGTCCTCCACAGCTTCAGCGGATACCCCGCCGACGGGGCGCGTCCGTACGCAGCACTGATTGACGTCAAGGGCACGCTCTACGGAACGACGAGCCTCGGCGGCCGCGGTGAGTGTTACTACTCGGGCGAAGCGTGCGGAACGGTCTTCAGCATCACGAAGGCGGGTACGGAGACGGTTCTACACGGCTTTGCGGGCCATCCCGACGGCGGATTTCCCGGCGCCGGCACGATTGACGTCAAGGGTACGCTGTACGGGACGACGTTTTCGGGCGGTAAACATTCGTTCGGCACGGTCTTTCGCATTGCGACAGACGGCAAAGAGCGAGTGCTGCACAGCTTCGGTGCCACCGGCGATGGCCGAAATCCCGACGCACCGTTAATCGAGCTGCAGGGTGTGCTCTACGGCACGACCAGCGGTGGCGGGGCGTACGCCTGCGGCTCGCGCGCCGGATGCGGAACGGTGTTTCGCCTCACGACCGGTGGTGTCGAGACCGTGCTCCACAGTTTCGGTAAGCGCACCGACGGCGAGAATCCACAAGCGTCGCTGATCGTTCTCAACGGCACGCTCTATGGCACGACGCTGGGCGGCGGTGCGAACCGCTGCGGCACCAACTGTCGCGGGGGCACCATCTTTAGCATCACCCCGAGTGGAAGCGAGAAAGTCGTACACAGCTTCGGCGCGGCGGGCGACGGACGGCAGCCGCACGCGGGAATGATCGCGATCGAGAACACGCTGTACGGTACGACGCTTTACGGCGGCGCGCACGACGACGGCACGGTCTTTGCACTCACGCCATAAGGTTGCTGGACCGTGAGGCTTACGTTCCGGCGTCGGCGCCTTCGTGCAGAACGAACTTCACGATCAGGCGATTGAGGGTGGCGCCGGCGGCCGGGCTGCCGTAGTTCACGTAGAGCTCGTTGCCTCGCGAAAAGCGTTGGTGATAGGCGACCGCGAGGTTGTTGCCGATCTGCGTTGCGAAGCCGCCGTAACCGTTGATGTCGCGCAGCTCGAGGCTGAAGCTGCTGTCGCTGCTGATGTTGTAGCCGAGAGAGACGCGGCGTAGCCACTGCGAATCGAGCGCGCCGGTCGCGAACGATCGCTCGTAGGTGCCGTCGTATTCGAGGCCGAGGCTCAGGCGGCGCGTCAACGGACGGCTCGTCACGATCGAAAACAGGTGCACGTAGTTATCGCCGAAGGGACCCCACGAATAGTTCGTGTCGATGGGCGAGGGGGTGCCGTCGCGGTAGCCCACCGGGATCTGATAGAGATTGAACGGCTGCGTCACGCCATCGAGATAGCACGGGTAGCCGGTGAAGCTGGATTGATAGAGGATCGGGCCGCTGCAGCCGGGTCCCGCCGGGATGCCGTAAGAGCGCAGCTGTCCGACTTGCTCGCCGATTCCGTTGAGGGAGAACTGGTTCTTGAAAACGGTATTGAAAAAGAGCTGCGTATCGGCTTGATGGACGGCGCCCGACTCGTCGGTGTAGCGGTCGGCGGTTAAAAAGATCGACCAGTTCTTCATCGCCGGAGACGCGCCGGTAAGGTCGGTGTAAAAGGTTGGTCCGCGAATATCGGAGTTGGCGGTGAAGCCGTCGATCGGATCGTAGTTGGGCGACACGTCGAAGTAGCCGCCGTTGATCTCGAAGTTGTTCTTGTGGTGGTCGACCCAAATCTGCCCGAGATCGGCGTGACCCTGCGGCACCCAACTGCCGTTTTCGAACGCGTAGTCGGCGTAGTAGATCATGCCGTCTTTGAGATCGCGCGCTTCGACCCCGTTTTCGATCGTCGTGTCGGTGCCCGAAATCGAGTGATTGGCGAAGACGCCGTCGCTCCAGTAGATGAACGAGCCGTTGGGCATCGCGTGTTCGTAGCCGTAGGCTTGGTCGGAAAACGTGTTGTTGCTCGTCTCGTCGTATCCGTGGAACGTCAGGGCGCCGAAGCTCTGGTAGTTGCCGAACGTTCCTTCCATCTTCGCGCCGCTATCGAACGGGCCGACCGACGGCGAGTAAAAAGCCAGATACGGTGCCGTCGACGGCGGTCCGGTCGTCGACCGCGCGCCCGAGGAAGCATTGATGAAGGCGGCGCCTTGAGCGAAGAAGGGCCGGTACTCGACGAGCTGGCGCTGAAACTCTTGCGGCACGATCGTCTGCTGATCGATCTCGACGTTGGAGAAATCGGGATTGAGCGTGCCGACGAAACGCACCGTGGGCGTGATCGGATAGCTGACGTCGCCGCCGAACGAGCGCACGTTCATCGGTAGAAACGTGCCGTTGGCCTGTTGGAAGAGGTTGCGGTCGCCGCCGATGCTGGCCAATCCGTAAAGATCGGCGCGCGGCTTCGGGCGCGCGGCCGCCGAGCCGGCGAGATCGAACTGGCCGCCGGCCCAAAAGCGCGTATCTTGAAACGTCGGCCAGGTGCCGCTGGCGGAATCGCCCATGATCGAATCCCAGACCCACGAGAGATGCTCGGCGCGAGCGGCGATGCCGCGAACGAACTGCAAGCGCCACGTTTGCTTGCCGCCGCGCGGCACGCGCAGGACGTCGAGCGGGACGATCATCACCGCGCTCCACGATCCAACGCCGGTGCTGCCGGCCGCGCTCCAACGCGGGCGGAAGCGGACGTTTTCGTTGGCTTGTTGGTATCGAGTGCCGCGGGGCGTCGTTTCAAAATAGTAGGCCTGGCTTCCGCCGCCACTCGTATCGAGGCCGATGCCGACGAAATCGTCGAGCCCGAAGCCGACGTCGTTGGTCGTCTGCGAGGCTGCGATCGGAACTCCGTCTTGTTCGGCTTTAAAACCGACGTAGAGATTCTTGTCGTCGTACAGGAGATAGACGGTGGTTTGATAGCGCGACGGCTGGCGGGTCGTTACGTTCTGCCAGGGCCCCTGCTCGGGGACTTGGCCCGCGACCCACGCCGGATCGGCCAGTGCCGGATCGAGTGGGAGAGGATGCGCCGCGCGCGCGACCGGAAAGGAGAAGTTCGCCGGCACGGCAGCACGCGCCGGCGCGCACAGCAGCGTCAGCGCGACTGAAAAGACGAGGCCCAGCCGAACAGTGTAATCCGCTCTCATCGGTTTCAAAGGGGTGCTACAACGGCGAGATGCCGATGGTTTCGCTTTGGCGCGTTATCAATGGTTATCAAAGGAACGGCGTGTGGAATGCGGCATTCTAGTGGTGGTTTTTGCGTGGCGGGCTGTTGCGCGCGAGCAGCTCGTCGACGAGTTCGACGATGCCGTTAGCCGCCGCAACGAGAAGCCGTTTTCCTTTTGCCGCCGTCGCTTTGGTGGGATCGCCCATCACGCCGCTTTCGCTGAGTTGACTCCAGTGCTCCATCATCGCGAGAGGACCATCGCCGGCGATCAGATCCGTCCAGTAGTTTTTCGTCGGCCGGTGGGAAATTTCGCGTACGGCTTTACTCATGTCGACCAAGTCGGGGCGCAGCGCGAGGTAGAGCGAGGTCTCGAACTCGCACGCGTGATTCATGCCGCCGACCGCGTCGGATTCGCGCAGCGATTCGGCGACCTCGCGAACGCCCGGCGCGGCCCAGTAGTTCACCGCCGCCGTCAGCGCGCCGGTCTCCACGACGGAGAGGCGCGCGATCACATCGCAGAAGGGCGCGTTGCTGCCGTGGCCGTTGACGATAAGAATTCGCGTGAACCCATGATGGGCGAGGCTCTTGCAAACGTCGACGCCGTAATCGATCAACGTATGTGCGCCGATGGTGATCGCTCCGGGGAAATCCAGGTGATGCGGACTGAATCCGTGGTTGATCGGCGGAACGAGAACGACTCGATCCACGGCCCGCGAGGCGGCCAGCTCGCAGACGCTCGCGCAGAGCAGCAAATCGGTATCGATCGGAAGATGCGGCCCATGGTCCTCGAGCGTTGCGATCGGCACGATGGCGACGCACGGACGTGCCGCCGCCTCTTTCACCTCCGGCCAGGTCAACTCGCCATACCGATATTTCGGAGCCATACGGTTGCCTTCTCGGGCTCAGGTGGGATAAACTGCCGCATATCCGAAGCCTAAACCTCGCGAGATCCGCGGCGCCATCGTCTATCGGTTAGGACATCGCCCTTTCAAGGCGGAAAGACGGGTTCGATTCCCGTTGGCGCTAGCACATCTTGCCTTATTTTACTGACTTTTTTCAAAGGCGCTCTCTTGATTGGCCCACATTTGGCCCACACGCCTTCTTCCGCGCCAACAACGCGGAGTTTTTCTGCATTTTCGAAGATCTTGTCGAGCCGATCCGCGGCCTGCGCTTTGAGATCGCCGAGCACGTGCGTGTAAAGGTCCGCGGTGATCGCCGTGGTCGTGTGGCCGAGCATCTCCGATACGACCTTTAACGGTGTGCCGGCGCGAAGCGAGATTGACGCGTACGAATGACGCAGCCCGTGAAAGCTTACCTTCGGCAGCCTCGACGCCTTTACGGCTCGTAAAAACTCATTCGAAAATGTATCGGGCTTCCACGGCTCGCCGGTGCGCGGGTCAGGAAAGACGAGTTGCTCATCGCCGAATTGGCCGCTAAGGTGAAGCCTCAGCTTCGACTGTTGCGCGTGCTGTGAACGCAAAACCTCGATTGCGCCCGCAGTCAGTGCGACGTCGCGTCGGCTCTTTTCGGTCTTAGGCGTCTTAAAACGTACCGCGCGATCCTTGCCGGTTCCGACTACCTCAAGCGACTGCCGCACATGTAGCACGCGGTTGCCGAGATCGACCGCGTCCCAAGTAAGGCCCAGCAGCTCGCCTCGGCGCATTCCAGTGTAAATCGCAAGCCGAGTAACGGGCCCGAGCAGCGTTCCGTCGAGGTAGGTCAGCAGTGCCACTGCCTGCGTCTCGTCGAGCGCGGAGATCTCGGCGCGGCCCTTCTTTGGGCTCATGCGCTTCGCAAAAGGTAGGACGGTGAGCGCGCCGTCGTCGAGCGCGTCATGCATAGCGGTGCGCAGTGTCG
>DATAWH010000044.1:0-68440 GCA_036267315.1 Candidatus Cybelea sp.
CGGGCGCATCGTGGAAGCGTTCGGACATGCTGCGCGAGCGGTTGATCGGCGCGCTGGGAAACGACGCGGTAAAGACCGAGCCCGAAGACCTTTCGGTGTACGCTTTCGATGCGTATACGGCTGGCGGCCGGCCGGCGGCCGTCGTGCTTCCGCGTTCCACCAACGAAGTGAGCGCCGTTATGAAGATTGCGCGCGAGCTTGGGGAGCCGATCGTCGCGCGCGGCGCGGGTACGGGGCTCTGCGGCGGTGCGGTTCCGGCAGCCGGCGGCGTCGTCGTTTCGACGATGCGAATGAACCGCATCTTGGAACTCGACCTCGCGAATCGGCGGGCTCGGGTCGAGCCGGGATTGATGAATCTCGACCTGTCTCGGAGCGTCGCCGCCGAAGGACTCTTTTACGCGCCGGATCCGTCGTCGCAGCAGATCTCGACGATCGGCGGCAACATCGCCACCAACGCCGGCGGCCCACACTGCCTCTCGTACGGAACGACGGTCAACCATATACTCGGTCTCGAGGTCGTGGATGAAGCCGGTGAGGTCTTCACGACGAGCATCGACGAGCCGGGCTACGATCTTACCGCGGCGCTCGTGGGCAGCGAGGGAACCTTAGGAATCGTCACCGCGGCTTGGGTCAGGCTGCTCGCCCAGCCCGAGGCCGTACGCGTCTGGGTCGCGGCCTTCGATCAGATGGAGGCAGCCTCCGAGGCCGTTTCGGCGATCGTCGCCGCGGGCATCGTGCCGACCGCGCTCGAGATGATGGACGCGGTCATCGTCAAGGCCGTCGAAGCGGCGTTTAAGGCCGGATATCCGACTGACGCCGCGGCGGTACTGCTGATCGAAAGCGCTGGCTTCGGGGAGGACGTCGCCGCCGCCGATGCAGCGATCGCGACGATCGTCAAATGCCACGGTGCGCGCTACTGGCGCAGCGCTCGAACCCCAGCCGAACGAGACGCGCTCTGGGCCGGGCGCAAAGGCGCCGCCGGCGCGACCGGTCGCATCGCGCCGAACTATTACACGCAAGACGTCTGCGTGCCGCGCAGCAAACTGCCCGCCGCGTTGCGCGCCGTTGAAGCCGCCGCTGCGAAAAATGCGATTACGGTCGGAAACGTGTTTCACGCCGGCGACGGCAACCTGCACCCACTGCTGATGTACGATCGCCGCGATAGCCGGCAGGTGGCGGCGGTAATCGAAACGGGCAACGCGATCCTGGAATCGGCGATCGAGCTGGGCGGAACGATCAGCGGCGAGCACGGAATCGGTTGGGAGAAACGCGACGCGATGACGCGCGTCTATTCGACGGCGGATCTAGCGACGATGGGCCGCGTGCGCGATGTGTTCGATCCCCGCCACATGCTCAATCCCGAAAAGATTTTTCCCAACGGTGCGCGCTGCCCGGAAGTGACGCCGCCGTGAAAGCCGCGGCGGCGCTCGCGCCCGAGACGGTCGACGCGCTCAGCGCGGTCGTCGCGCAGTCCGATCGATCCGGCGAAAAGATCGCCATAAGCGGGGGGGACACGCTGAGCGGGATGGGGCTCGCGCCGGACTCAGCGGCATTGACCCTGTCCACGCTGCGCCTCGCCGGGATCGTCGCGAACGAGAGCGCCGATCTGACAGTCGCGGTGCTCGCGGGCACGACGCTGCAGGGCCTCAACGTCGCCCTTGGCGCGCACGGGCAGTTCGTGCCGTTCGATGCGCCGCAGCCGCAGCGTGCGACCGTCGGCGGCACGCTCGCAGCCGGCTGGCTCGGCCCCCGGCGTCATCGCTACGGGCGCCTGCGAGATTATCTGATCGGTTCGACGATCGTGCTCGCCGACGGCACCGTGGCCCGCGCCGGCGGCATGGTCGTCAAAAACGTAGCCGGCTATGACATGAGCCGCCTCTATGTCGGCTCCTTCGGCACGCTCGGCATTATCGTGCAGGCAAACTTTAAGACGATTCCGGCGCCGCGTCACGCGCGGATGTTCCTCGCGCCGTTGCCCGAGCGCACGCGCGACCGCGCGTTCGCGCAGTTGTCGTCATTGTCGGTGTCTCCTTCAGCTGCGTTCTGGGTCGAAGGATTTCACAACGCCGTTGACGGCGAGGACGGCGATGAAGGACGTCTCGCCGTGCTGCTCGAGGGCAGCGACGCGTTACTGGACCGCGCGACGCGCGACCTGCGGTCGGCGCTGGGGCGCGCGGGCGTTCCGGAGACGAGCGTCTTCGATGCCGGCGCGCGCGAGTCGTTTCAGCGAATCGTCGACGCCTATGTGAGTAATTTGGGCGAACGATCGGTGACCTATCGGCTCGCTTCGCTCCCTGCAGACTCTGCTGCACGCGCCATTGCACTCCGCGACCTCGGTCGCCGCTACGATTTACGAAGCGACATCCTCGTCGACGCGCTCAACGGCGACGTGATCGTCCGCCTGAGCGATCTCGATTCTCGGACGCTCGGCGGTAAGGTGGAAAGCGCCGACGACGCGATTCACGACGTCGAGCCAACCGCGCAGATCGTTGCCTGCGAGCATCCGCATCGCGTGCATCTCGACGCGTGGGGTGAACCGCCGGCTTCGCTCGACCGGATGAAAGCCCTCAAGGCGCGTTTCGATCCAAATCGCACGCTTAATCCTGGGCGGTTTGTCGGCGGCATCTAGCGCCGTCGGCGAAGGAGGGCCCTGCTTAAGCTGGAACCGGGCGAGCATGAACAGATTGGTATTACGCGGCTTTTTAGCTTTGACTTTGGCCTTCACGGTCTCCGGCGTGGCGCGATCCGCCGCACCGACTCCGCAACCCGCGCCGACGGCGGCACCCGCGGCGTCAGCCACGGAAACGACCTTCGTGAGCGCGGTCACGGCCGATCTTCAAAGCCGCTTTGCGACGACGGCGCAGGCGGCGGCTGCAGGTTACTTCCGTTACACCGATGAGGACCAAACCGGCGCGATCAGCTGGGTCAATACGAAGTACTGGCAGAGCGATCAGCAGCACCCCAGCCAACTTTGGTACGACGTCAGCGGTCGTTTGATCGGGGCCGACTTCTCCGTGCTCCAGAGCAACTCCAAAGAGCGCCCGACGATCTGGGGCATTGCACCGTCACGCTGGATCGACTTCTCGCCCGGCCACGTCCACTTCGGCATCAAGACCGACTCGGGCGTCGCCTACGGCGGCGCAGGCGCGAAAACGATGGCGAAGGTCGGCGGTAATGTTGACGCTCCGACGGCGGCCGATATCGTGAAGATCGGAAAGCTTCCGCGCTATAAAGTTCTCAAAATACCGGCGCCGGCAAACGCGTCGCAGGTCGCGTTCGTCTTTGCCTTCCCGGCGGTATGGGATCTCCAGGTATGGCTCGTTCCAAATCCGTTAGGCGCGTTCGCCGAACATAACCCCAACGTCACGCCGAGCCCCAACGCCAAAGAACAAGACTAACCCCGTGTCACCCTGAGCCCGTCGAAGGGCGAGCGTGTTACCCCCGTGTCACCCTAACGTGTCACCCTGAGCTTGTCGAAGGGCGAGCGTGCTAGCCGCGTGTCACCCTGAGCCCGTCGAAGGGCAAGCGTGTCACCCTAACGTGTCACCCTGACCCCGTCGAAGGGTCGAAGGGTCGAAGGGTCACGGGGCTCGATCGTAGAGCGTCATGTTGTTGACCGTGTTCTGGACCTCGGTCATCTTGGAGCCGCCGGCGTTGGCGAGCTGCCAGCGCCACTTGTAGATGCCGAAGTTCCACCACGGGTTGTTGGGCGAGCTATGATAGTTCGCTCCCGTGCTCGAGGCAACGAGCGCGCCGTTGCGATACAGCTTCGTCCAACCCGTCGAACCGGCCGACACCTTTGCCTCGATGACGAAGCGATCGGTCTCCTGCGGCGCATACGGTCCCGTCCAGAACGGCGCCGATAGACTCGATCCGCAATCGTCGATCAACCATCGCTGCGGCTGACCGGCGGCACTATTGGGCGGCGTGTTACCGAAGCCGAGTTGCGTACAAGGCGTTCCCGGTTCGTTGTAGCCGTGGATCTGCCACACGACCGACTGCGCGACGCCGCCATCGTTACCCATACCCGGCGGCTTCCCATTCGCATCGCCGTCGATGTAATCGAAGACCCATGTGTAGACGTGCCCCGGGGTGAGTTGGAACAAGGATCCGGACGGCGTAAGCGGCAGCATTTGATTGCGACCGCAGTTCGTGCCGTCTTGTTTCAGATTGAAGAAAAACGAAGCTCCCGTCGCCACCGGCTTCCCGCATTGCTGCGTATTAGCCGTCTGCCACTTACCCAAAACGGGATCCCCCGCTCGCCACACGACCGCGCCGTAGGCTGACGGCGAGGTGACCTGCGACGGCCTCGAATCGGCCGCCGGCGCTCGAACTTTCCCGGCTAGAAGTACGGCCGCAACCAGAGAGACGGCAAGTGCGGCGGCGAGCAGAGCGGCCTTCATGCCTAAAGACGCGCGAGTGAATCCATTTTAAACTCGACCGCCTCGAGGTATTTCTCGGCGTCCATCGCCGCGCGGCAGCCGGCGCCCGCAGCGGTGATCGCTTGCCGGTACCGATGGTCGTTGACGTCGCCGGCGACGAAGACTCCCTCGGCGTTGGTCGTCGTGCCGTCGGGTGAGGCAATGTAACCCATCTCGTCGAGATCGATCTGCCCCGCGAAGACGCCGGTGTTGGGAGTGTGACCGATCGCGATGAAGAGTGCGTCGGCTTTGAACTCCGATTCCGACCCGTCGACAAGGTTACGCAGGCGCAAACCGGTGACGTGCGTGTCGCCCAAGACTTCTTCGACGACCGTATTCCAAAGAAAGTCGATTTTCTCGTGCGCGCTTGCGCGAACGCCCATGATTTTGCTCGCGCGCAGACGATCGCGGCGATGAATGAGCGTCACGCGACGCCCGAAACGCGTGAGGAAGAGTGCCTCTTCGAGCGCGGAATCGCCGCCTCCGACGACGACGATCTGCTTGTCGCGAAAGAACGCACCGTCGCAAGTTGCACAGGTCGAAACGCCGCGGCCGCGCAGACGCTCCTCACCAGGAATGTCGAGCCATCGAGCGCTGGCACCGGTTGCGATGATCGCGGTTTGCGCTTCGTACTGCGCATCGAACGTGTGGACGATCAAGGGGCGCTTGGTGAACTCGACCGAGGTGACGTCGACGTTTTCGATCCGCGCGCCGAAGCGTTCGGCTTGTTCGCGAAAACGGATCATCAAATCAGGCCCCATGATGCCTTCGGGAAAGCCGGGAAAGTTCTCGACGTCCGTCGTCAGCATCAGCTGGCCGCCGTACAGACCGCCGGCAAGCACGAGCGGACGAAGGTTGGCCCGTGCGGCATAGACGGCGGCGGTAAGTCCCGCCGGCCCCGAGCCGATGATGATGACGCGTTCCATTCCCGCACCTTTCGACTCGGGCGACCGCTTCCCGGTTGCAGCCGTTGTGGGCGCTGCGTCGAAGCAGCGCCTATGATCGATCAGCCGCTGCCGTTGGAAGACACCTTCGGCGATATCCTGCGCAAGGCGCTCAAGGGAACGGGCACGAGCGAAGCGCAGCTCGCGGCCGCCACCGGCATACCTGCCGACGCGATCAAACACTGGCTCAAGGATGAAGGAACCGCCGACGACGATCAGGCGCGTGCGGTGGCCGGAGTCTTACGGCTCGATGGCGGTAAGCTCGCCGACAGCGCCGCCGGTCGCTGGCAACCGCCGCCCATCGAGCACGATGGCGTCACGCGCCATTCGCAGGAGCCGCATCCGAGTAACGGCTACGTTTTCTTCCTTGCAGACGGCCGCCGCGCGGCGCTGGTCGACCCGGCCGGAGTTCCCGGCCACCTGCTGCGCATTTTGCGTGACGGCGATTATCATCTGCAGTACATTTTGATCACGCATCAGCACCCCGATCACTGCGATGCGACGGCCGACGTCGCGCAGGCGTTTCCGCAAGCACAGATCGTAATGCACGAACTCGACGTAAAGGCGATCGGTCCGCTCGCGAACCGCGCCACGCGCATACGTGACGGCGAAACGCTTCCCTTCGGCGACGACGCCACGATCCGCATGCTGCATACGCCCGGCCATACCGATGGTTCGTCATCGTTTCTCTTTCGCGGCGCGCTCTTTTCGGGCGACACGCTCTTCGCGGCGAGCGTCGGCGGCGCGTACGGCGAAAAAAGCACCTACGGCGACATCCTCAACAGCGTGCGCAGCAAACTCTTTACGCTTCCCGACGATACCGTCGTCATGCCGGGTCACGGACCGCCGACGAAAATCGGCCTAGAGAAACACCACAACCCGTTCTTCTAACACCCCTGTGTTGTCATCCTGAGCTTGTCGAAGGACGAAGGGCGAAGGGCGAAGGGTTATTCCCGATGGGCGAAAGGAACGCTGACGCTCGCACCGTCCGGCCCGACGATCGTCGCGCCCGTTTCTTTGGGCGCGCTGTTCGACTCGCGGATGAGCTCGAATTGAAAAACGGCGTGGCCCGACGATGGCAGCGACGTTTCGACGTGTTGCGGCGCGCAGTATTTCGGCGTGCAGAAGGCGGCCAGCCAACCGCTCGCGACCCCTCGCGCCTGAAGGTGGACGGCCGCCTTCGGCTTGCCGGCGACTTCGAGCCGATAGGTTGCCGCTGATGCGGTAGTCGTTTGGAACTTCGTGCCCGTCCAGGGTTGAATCGAGAGGCGGGTCGGCTGGGCGAGCGCGAGCAGCGCGAGAGCAGCGGCGATCGAAACGTTCACGTTCGAAGCTTATATCCGATTCCGGTCATTCGCAAGACGATTGCAAGTGAAATGACCGTGAGAATTGCGACCATCCCGATCGAAAACGCGGGTGCCAGGTCGCTCTGCCCGGTGTAGCTGCGCCGGAACGCGTCGATCGTGTAAAAGATCGGGTTGAAGAGTTCGAAGTTGCGCAGCGCCGGCGGCAGCATTTTCGCCGAGGTAAAGACTCCTCCGACGAAGGTGAGCGGGGTGATGATGAAGGTCGTCAGAATTGCGATGTGATCGAACTTATCCGCCACCAGACCGAAGATCAGTCCAAGCGCCGAGAAGAGCACCGAAACCAGCGTAATGATTCCGAAATAGAGGAACCAGTTCGACGGGGCCGCGTGGACGAGCACGATGCCAAGCCCGGTAATCAACCCAGCAATGAGCAGCGAGCGCGCCAGACTACCCAGGACGTATCCGCCAACCAGTTCGTAGGCCGACATCGGCGCAATCAGCAGTTCTTGAATCGAGTTCATAAATCGTCCCTGGAAGAGCGAACTCGAGCATTCTCCGTACGACGAATCGATGACTTGCAGCATGATCAGCCCGGGGATCAAAAACTGCGCGTAACTGACGCCCTGCACGGTGGGAATGCGGCTGCCGATCGCCAGTCCGAAAACGAAGACGTACAGCAGCGTCGTAATGATCGGCGGCCAGATCACCTGATTGATGATCTTGAGGCTGCGCACCATTTCGCGCTTGATCAGCGTCCACAGCGCAACCCAATTAATCACGAACCAGCTCCAAGAAGACCTCTTGCAGCGTCGAGCCTGCGGCAACGAGCTCTTCGGTCGGCTTCTCCGTCACGATGCGTCCGCCGCGAACGATCGCGATGCGCCGGCAGAGCTCCTCGGCTTCCTCCAGGTAATGGGTCGTGAGAAAGATCGTAAGCCCCTCGGCGTTGAGCTTGCGAAGCCACTGCCAAAGCTCGAGGCGCAGTTCGACGTCCACGCCCGCCGTCGGCTCGTCGAGAATTAACAGTTGCGGAGCGTGCATCAGCGCGCGCGCGAGCGAAAGTCGGCGCTTTTGACCACCCGAAACCTTCGTATATTCGAGGTGCGAGTGCGAAGTCAAACCGAATCGATCGAGCAGCTCGTCCGCGCGTTCGGCGACGCTCTTGCCGCTCAGGCCGTAGTAGCCCGCCGAATAAATCAGGACGTCGCGCAACGAAAGGTAGCGGTCGAAGTTGTATTCCTGCGGGGAAAGCCCGATAAGACGCCGCGCCTGGCGCCACTCGCGTTCGTTGTCGTAACCGAAGATTCGAATGCTGCCCGAGCTCCTGCGCGCAAGCCCCACGATCGCGTTGATCGTCGTCGTCTTGCCCGCCCCGTTGGGGCCGAGAAAGCCAAAGAACTCGCCCGATTCGACGCGCAGCGAAATGCCGTCGACGGCGGTGAAGCTTCCGTATTGTTTGACGAGCCGGTCGACCTCGACGGCTAGGGGATGATCTTCTTTAATTGTTTGTACCGGTGGCGGCGAAGGGTGGCGATGAGTTCGGCACTCTCCGGAATCCCGCAATCGCTGAATTGGGTTGCAGCCTTCTTCACGTCGAAGGCGACCCGCCGATGCTTGACTTCCCAGCCGCCCGTCCGCTCCGTGAAGATCGCATAGCAGGCTCGCGGGTCGCCGTCTTTGGGCACGCCGACGGATCCGACGTTCACCAGCAGCCTGCCTCGCCACATCCGCACGTAGGGAAGGTGCAGGTGCCCAAATGCGATCGCGCTCGCGCGTTCGTCGCCTACCAGCCGCTCGAGCGTCGCATCGTCGGCATCCGGCCAGATGTGTTCGTCGTCGTTCTTCGGATTCGCGTGCACGATCAGCAGCTGATTATCGTCTTCGCCGATGCGCATTGCAAACGGGAGCGCTCTGAGCCACGAAAGCCAGCGCTCGCCCAGCTCGCGCCGCGTCCACTCGATCCGCGCGAGATCGGTCGCACTTTGCTCTGCGTCGCACACCTCGTCGCAGAGAAAGCGATCCTTATTGCCGCGAATGCAGTCCGCGCCGAGGTCCTCGAGCCGCTGCAGCACCTTCTTCGGTTTGGGACCGGCCAAACATAAATCGCCGGCGACGGCAACCGCATCGGCACCGCCCTGCGCCTCCAAATCGGCAACGCAGGCGTCGAGGGCTAAGAGATTACCGTGAATATCCGAGAGTACGGCGAGACGCATCGATCCTCGAACTTTTAATCGCGCTTGAGAACCAGCGTCAGCATCGCCGGCGTCAATCCGATCTTCGTAAACTCATAGAGATCGATCGATTCTACCGTGATACCTTGCCGGCTCATCTGGGCCAGCGCCGTGCGATAGCGGATGTCGGCCAAGACGTGGCGTTCGTCCAGGCAAAGGACGCCGGCGGCCCGCTCTTCGCCGCGTTCCAGCACGATCGTCTTACAGCCGTCGAAGGCTTTTGGATCGGCCGAATCTCCGCCGATGACGATCGTATCGTGCGCCACGGCCGAAGCGACGCTCCGCAACGACGAGACGCCCGGTGCGAGCGGGACTTCGACCACGCGAAAACCGTGTGCGCCGGCCAGGCGCGCGAAACCCTCGCGGCCGATGTCGTTTCCGCGCGAACCGGCTCCGACGAAGGCGACGTCTCCGGCCAAGATCACGTCGTTGCCGTCGAGCAGGCCGGGGCCGGCGATGTGTCCGGCGATCGGAACGTCGATCCGCGCAAACTCCGCCTGCATCCGGTCGGCCTCACCCCGGCGCGACATCGCCGTCGGACGCATGAGGACGACGCCGTCCCGTAAAGCGACCGCGGCATCGGCGGCGGCAGCGTCGTACGGATCGCGGCCGTGCGATTCGAACGAGATCGTTTCGACGCCGTAATACTGCAAGGTCGAGCGAAGAATCTCGTGCTGCTCCAGCGCCCGCGAATAGATCGCGCCGGGCTCTCCCGGAAGTGGCTGCGCGCCTTCGATGGCGACGCTCGGCTTGAGCAGAATGGCGCTTCGCAGCGTCCCCGTCGCGCTCTCGACTAACCGCGGCCCAAAGGAAACCTTCCCGTGCGCGCTCATCGGACTTGATACGCTTGCGGAGCGGGAACGTTCGTGAAAAACGTCGCCATGTCGGAAGCCAGTAGGTCGCTCAGGCTCAGCGGCGGCAAACCGAAGATCTCTTCTTCGGTCTTCACGACGCTGGGCACGCTGAGATGGAGATCGCCGACGAACCCGCGCCGGGCCAGCGGGGAAACGACCAGCGCGTAGCTGCGCATCGCGTTGACGTGATCGGTGGGCGTCTGCGTCGCAGCCGGCACGACGAAGACCGCCGTCGAGCTCCAGTGCGGCGCGTGCGAAACGAAGTCGACGATTCTTCCCAGGGCATGGTCGGCGTCGGCGACGGCGGCCTGGCTGGCTCCGCTCGGAATCCACACATAGGTAAAGTTGGGCATTCGGTCCGCCTCCACGTATCGCTGCATGTCGCGCACGAACTCGTCGGCGCGCGTCGAATCGGTCACCTTCGGATTATAACCGGAGTAGTCGAGGTCGACGTTGCCCGAGAGCGCCGCGAGCGCGGGGACGTCGTCGTAATACAGCGATCCGTCATAGCCGGAGAGCCGCGTGAGGCCCCCGTAGTCGCGAAAAGTCAAACCGGCGCGAGCCATCGCGTTAAAGAGATACCCCGTGCGCCCGTAATCGTCGGGATCGTTGCCGAAGTCTTGCGGCCTCCGCGCGGCACCGGCTGCGGCGAGAAGCTGCTGGTAGAGCGTCGCGTCCGAACCGGTCGCAGTCGCCATTGCGACGTTCGGGTCGGCGTCGCTTGCGTAAAAGTTATCGGCCAGGGCGTACGTGCGCGCCAGTTCGTGAAGGTTCGGCGTCACGCTTTGCGGATAGAGCGTCAGCGCTGCGTCGCCGTTGCCCCGCGGGCTGCCCGCTTCGTCTTTGAGATCGCCGAGCATTGCATCGTACGCGCGATCGCCGACGGCGATGTAAACGACGTGATCGATGACCTCGCTGCGTTTGTTCGATCGCAGCGGGGGAATGACGGGATCGAGCTTGGCAACACTGGGCGTCCGGTTGTAGCGCAGCGCGGATAGCGTTGCTTTCACCAGCGACGTGTGCTTGAGATCGATGCGCTGTAAGATTCCCCAGCCGTCGACGCCTTTGGCACTGGCCACGTAGAGGTAACGCCCGCTGCGGGAGAGCGCGATCGCAGTGGGATACCACGCCGTCGGGATCAAGCCGAAACGGTACCGCGTCGAACGTTTGGCATCGAGCACCGCAACCGAGTTGAGTCCGGCGAGCGCGACGAACAAGCGCTTCCCGTCGGGGCTGAGCGCCTCGGCGCTCGGCTGCGCTCCGTACGGTGCACCCGGATAAAGCCGTAGATCCAAACCGCGCACGACCCGCGGTGTGCCCGCCAGACTAATCACGGCAACGCGGTCGACGCTCGAGAGCGCGACGTAGGCTAGCCGGCCGTCTTTGCTGAGCACGATCGCTCCGGGAGACGCCCCACCGACGGTCTGCGTGCCGTCTGGCGCGGGATCCATCGGCACCGTTGCGGGATCGGCGATTGCGTTCCCAGTCGACAGATCCATCACCGAAACCGACGACGCCTTCGACGCATCGAATGGCGCGGCTGCGAACTGCGGCTGCGGCAACGGCGTCGGCAGGGGGCGATAGGTGGAAAGCCCGCTGTTGCTCGAGATCGCGACGTTGCGGCCGGCGTTGACGTAGAGCGGGGCGTCGCCGACGGGAATCGGCCGCACGACCGCGCGCGTAGCCAGATCGATCTCGACGATCGCGTTGTTGACGTTGTCGGCGACATAAGCGTCGCGATCGTCGCTCGCAACCGCAATTTGAGCGGGCATCGCATGCGCGGCCGGAAGCACGATCGACGTCTCCGGAGTCAGCGTTCCGGCAGCGTCCAACGCAAAGATTCGTACGGCGCTCGTTGCCGCGTCCGAAGCCAGCACCAGCGTGCGCGACGGATCCTTTGGATCTTGCGCGGTCGCCACTCCCATGAAGAAGGAGGCTGAGGGATCGCGGTAGACGCTGGCCGCGCGCATCGTGGCAACGTTGACGACGCTCAGCGACGGACCCGCGACGAGGCCCGCCAGGCTGGTGGACGAGGCGGCGCCGGCAAATGCACTGCCCGCGTTTGAGAGAATGGCGTATCGCCCATCCGGCGAAAGCGCCATTCCAAAGGTGCCGGTTCCAACGAATACGCTGGTGCCGGCCGGTGCCGCGATTCTTCCGTTGGGAAGAATGGCATCGGTTGGATGCACGCGATCCGCTCCGGCTGGCCGAACGCCCGCCGGCGCCGAATAAACGATGAGGGAAGCGGGTCGGGGGGCTGCACCTAAGAGGGCGACCGCTAAGAGAGCCGCCGAAAATTGCCTGAACGACACGGGAGGTAAGCCATTACCAGCGCAGGCCCCAAGTACCCTGCCGTATTAGCGGTGGCCACCGCCGTCCCACCGTACGTGCTGGGCCAGACCGAGGTAATTCGCCGCATCGATCTCGCGCTCGGGCCTCGTTCTCGAGAGATCGTCCGGCTGCTCCCGATGTTCGGCAATACGGGCATCGATCGACGTTACTCATCGGTGCCGATCGAATGGTACGAAGATCTTCACGATTGGCCCGATCGAAACGGCGTTTATCTCCGTTCGGCGCTGGATCTCCTCGAGAAGGCAACGCGCGACGCCCTCGCGCGCGCCGGTCGCAGCGCAGACGAGATCGATTCGATCGTCGTCGTATCGACGACCGGCATCGCGACGCCGAGCCTCGACGCCCTGTTGATGGAGCGCATGCAGTTGCGGCGGACCGTGCGCCGTCTCCCGATCTTCGGCTTGGGATGTGCGGGCGGCGTCATCGGCCTGGAGCGCGCCGCGACCGTGGCCAGTGCGCGGCCGGGCTCGCTCGTGCTCTTTCTGGTCGTCGAACTCTGCGCGCTCTGCTTTCGGCGCGACGATTTTTCGAAAAGCAACATCGTTGCGACGGCACTCTTCGGTGACGGGGCTGCCGCCGCGCTGCTCGAGTGCGGCGGCGAGGGGCCGATCGTCGTGGGCGGCGGCGAGTTCACCTGGCCCGACTCACTCGACGTCATGGGGTGGGACGTTACGGGCGAAGGACTCAAAGCAATCTTCTCGCGCGATATCCCCGAGCTCGTTACCGGGAAGCTACACGAGGTCGCCGCGTCGTTTCTCAAGGAGCACTCGTTGCGGCTCGGCGACATCGACCGTTTCGTCTGCCATCCCGGCGGAGCAAAAGTACTCGACGCGCTCGAAGTCGCCTTCGAAGTCGACGCGTCGCGCCTAACCGAATCGCGCGAAACCTTGCGTGAGTTCGGAAACATGTCGGCCGCAACGGTGATGTTCGTCTTGGAACGGACGCTTGCGGCGAAGACGCCGTGGCGCCGCGCGCTCGTTAGCGCGCTCGGTCCCGGATTCACGGCGGCCTTTGCGCTGCTCGAAAACCGATGAGCGTTCTCCACGTCGTTCTGGCTCTGGTCGTGCTGCAGCGCGTGGCCGAGCTCTTCTACGCGACGCGCAACACCCGCCGGCTGCTCGCACGCGGCGGCGTCGAGATCGGCGCGATACAATATCCCTTTTTTATCGTTCTACACACGGCGTGGCTCGTCAGCATGGCGCTTCTAATTCCGGCCGGGCGCCAACCGAACTGGACGCTGCTGGTCGTCTATGCGTTGCTGCAGCCGCTGCGGATCTGGGCGCTCGCCAGCCTCGGACCCTACTGGACGACGCGAATCATCACGGTCCCCGGCGAACCGCTCGTACGGCGCGGCGCCTACCGCTTCTTCCGTCACCCAAACTACGTAGTCGTCTGCGCGGAAATTGCCGTTTTGCCGCTAGCCTTCGGCGCCGTTGAAATCGCGATCGTCTTCTCGGTGCTCAACGCATCGCTGCTCTCGTGGCGCATTCGCACCGAAGAGCGCGCGCTGCTTACGAGACGCGGTCGATAACGTCTTCGCCTTCGAGCTTCCCCGGCGTGCGGCGCGCGACGCCGTCTTCGATCGCAGCGGCCGCAACGGCTTTGGCAACCGCGTCCACGACCCGCACGTCGAAAACGCTCGGGATTACGTACTCCGGACTGATCTCTTGCTCGGTGACGATCTCGGCGATCGCAAAGGCCGCCGCTAGCTTCATGCGTTCGGTGATTCGCCGCGCCCGCACGTCGAGCGCGCCGCGGAAGATACCGGGAAATGCCAGCAGATTGTTGACTTGATTGGGAAAATCCGAGCGCCCAGTGGCGATGACGGCGGCGACGGGCGCCGCGACGTCGGGCATGATCTCGGGCGTCGGGTTCGCCATGGCGAAGACGATCGGATCGCGACCCATCTTGGCGATGTGCCCGGGGGCGAGAATGCCGGGAGCCGACACCCCGATGAAGACGTCGGTCCCCTCGAGGACCTCGCGTAGCGTGCCGCGCCGGTTTTCGCGATTGCAGTTCTCAGCCAACCAGCGCCAGTGCGGGTTTTCGTAACGATCGGTGCGGTTGAGCGCACCGCCGCGATCGACCGGGATCACGTCGCGCACGCCCGCGCTCAGCAGCATCTTGATCGTCGCGGTCCCGGCCGCGCCGCTGCCGGAAACGACGACCTGCAGATCTTCGAGGCGCTTGCCGACGACTCGCGCCGCGTTGATAAGCGCCGCGAGGATCACCACGGCAGTGCCGTGCTGATCGTCGTGCATCACCGGAATATCTAACGCTTCGATCAGGCGATCTTCAACCTCGAAGCAGCGCGGAGCGCTGATGTCTTCGAGGTTGATCCCGCCGAAGACCGGCGCGATGCGCACGATCGTCTCGACGATCTCGTCGACGTTCTTCGTATCGAGGCAGATCGGAAATGCGTCGATGTCGGCAAACTGCTTGAAGAGCATCGATTTGCCTTCCATCACCGGCAACGCGCCCAGCGGGCCGATATCTCCCAAACCCAGCACGGCCGTCCCGTCGGTAACGACGGCGACGGAGTTGCGCTTGATGGTCAGCTGAAAGGCTTTGCTCGGATCGGCCGCGATCGCCATCGAAACGCGGGCGACGCCCGGCGTGTACACCGTCGACAGATCCTGGCGCGTTTTGATCGCGATCTTGGGATCGATGCGAATCTTGCCGCCGATGTGCGCGAGGAACGTCGAATCGGCGGCAAAGATAATCCTTGCGCCGTCGATCGCCTCGATCGCCTTGCGAACCTCGTCCGCCACCGCATCGGACGCGACGGCGATCGTAACGTCGCGCACGACGCGCGAGCGCGCGACCGTGTGCATGTCGACTGCGTTGATGGCTCCGCCCGCATCTCCGATGACATTGGCAAGCGCCCCGAACGCCCCCGGCTCGTTCGGCATCTCAATTCGCAGAACTAGCGTTAACGAGATCGCCGGCTGCGTCATAAAGTGCCCCTCAAACGCCGATCTCGGACAACACTTCGAACGAGGACCGTCTGACCGAGCGCCGGAGCATGGATGCGAGAGGCGCGAGGCAGCCGATAGGAGCGCCACATGGACGTGGCGCGACGAATGTGTCCGAGTTCGAGGTGTTGACCACGATCGTCGCCGATCAATTTCCAGAAACCGTCAATTCCGACATGCGGAAGGAAGGCGAAAGCACCGCGGCGTCCCAGCGAAGGTCGCTCGCGACCGCGTCGATGCGCTCGAGCATTTCGGTGTACTGTCCCGCGACGGTGAACTCGTCGATCGGATACGCGAGCTCGCCGTTTTCGATGAAGAACCCGCGCGCGCCGCGACTGTAGGTTCCCGAGGCGTGCTCAGTCGCGAAACCGATCGTGTCCAGCACGAGCACGCCGATTGGCGTCGCCGCGATCAGTTCGGAAAGCGACATCGGCCCGGGTTCGAGGTAGAAGTTATTCGGGCCGATCCCGCCGCCCGTCGAGTTGCCGGTGCTGCCGTTGCCGAGCTTACGAGCATAGTAGGTGTCGTACAAGAACGTCCGCAGGACGCCGTTTTCGAAGACCGGCGTGCGTCGGGTCGGCACGCCCTCGCCGTCGAAGGGCGAGCTTCCAAGTTTACCCGGAAGGCAGCCGTCGTCGACGATGGTGACCATTTCGCTGCCGACGCGGCTTCCCACGCGTTCGGTGAGCCAGGAGTTGTTGATCGCAACGTTTGCGGCCGAAACCGCGGCAAAAATGTCGTCGAGAAACTGCGCGGCGACGTCGCGCTCGAAGATCACCGGCACGCGCATCGTCTGCGGCTTGCGCGCGCCGAAAAGATCGACGGCGCGGCGTACCGCAGTCGTCGCGACCGCCGCGGGCGGTTCGAGTTCGCCGAGATAACGTCCGGCCGTACCGTAGTGCGCGATACGCTTCACGCCGCCGTCGAGCGCGACGGGTCCCGTCGAACGGCCCGCTCGCGTCCACGCATACGCTCCCGAGAACCCCGACGTGTTGGCAATGGCGGTCACCGCGACGGCGTCGCTGTAGCTCGAGCCGCTCGAGTTGACGATGCGCGTATCGGCTTCGCGAATGAGTCGTTCCAGCTTGATGGCGTCGTCGACCTTGTCGCCGCCATCCCGGCCGGCGATACGGTCGTCAAAAAGCGCCAGATCGGCGCTATTCGGCGCGACGGTCTCCGGGAGGCCCGCGAACTCGTCGACCTCAACGTGCGCGGCTTGAGCCACGGCGCGGCGAATCCCGTCGTTCATTCCCTCGACCGAAAAATCTGAGGTGAGAAAAGTCGCCTTGCGTCCTTCCCGGAAGATGCGCATGAAGAGGCTCTTTCCCGTCGAGCCCTCGAGCTTCGAAATTGCGCTCTCCCGGGCTTCGGCGTGAAAGCGGCGCGCGACGGAGACCGATGCCTCGGCGCTATCGGCTCCCGCCGCTTGCGCGAGCTTGAGCGCCTGCGCGGCCAGCTCGATCGCGCTGGTTTCAGTCATGCTGCGTGCCGCCGACGGTGATCGACGAAATTTTGACCGTCGGCATTCCGACGCCGACGGGGACGTACTGGCCGCCCTTGCCGCAGGTGTAGTGACGGCGGGCCAGGCGGCTGTCGTTTCCGACTGCCGTCACCTTCATCATCGCATCGGGGCCGTTGCCGATAATCGTCGCGTTTCTCACGGGAGCGGTGATCTTGCCCTTTTCGACGAGATAGCCCTCGCCAACCATGAAAACGAAGTCGCCCTTGGCGATCTCGACTTGGCCTCCGGCGAAGGATTTCGCATAGATCCCCCGCTGCGTCGAGGCGACGATCTCATCGACGCTCGATTGCCCGTTGGGCATGTACGTATTGCACATCCGCGGCTGCGGGGCGAAGCGGAAGGATTGCCGGCGCCCGCTTCCGGTCGACTGGACGCCCATCAGGCGCGCGTTGAGCGTGTCTTGCATATATCCACGGAGCACGCCGTTTTCGACCAGCACCTTGTGTTGCCCCGGCACGCCCTCGTCGTCGACGTTGACGCTTCCCCGCTCCTCCGCCAGATTACCATCGTCGTAGATCGTTACCAGCTCGCTTGCGACGCGCTCGCCGACGCGTCCGCTGTACAGCGAGGTGCCGCGACGATTGAAGTCGCTCTCGAGGCCGTGTCCGACCGCCTCGTGCAGCAGGACACCGCCCCCGCCCGCGCCGACGATCATCTCCATCTCGCCGGCCGGGGCAGGCGTGGCGCAGAGGTTGACGATCGCGATGCGCGCCGACTCTTCGGCGAGTTCCTCGGGCGTGTGGAGATCGAAGAATGCGATCGAGGTCCGGCCCCCGTCGCCGACGTAACCCGAGCTGCGCTCTTGTTTGTCGGTGGCCACGGCTTGAACGCCCAGCGTGATAAGCGGGCGGTGATCGCGGACCATTCGCCCTTCACTGGTCGCGATCCAAACTTCTTGCGTCTCGTCAATGACCTGCGCGTTGACCGAGACGATGCGCGGATCGTATCGTCGCGCGGTTACGTCCGCCCGCTCGAGCAGCCGCGCGTAGCGTTCGGCGTCGACCGTCGTGACGAGTTCGCCGTCGTAGAGCGAGGGCACGCTCTCTATGCGCAAGTCTGCCGCCCCGGCTTTGCCGCCGGAGGATGTTCGAGCGATGAGTGAGGCGGCGTCGGCTGCCTCGAACAGCGCGCCCTCGGTGAGGTCGTCCGAACAGGCGAAGCCCGCCGACTCCCCGATGACGACGCGAACTCCGACGCCCAGCGTTACGCCGTACGAGGAGTCGTGAATTCGGCCGTCCTGGAGGCGATACGTCACGGTGCGGCGCCGCTCGCAAAAGACGTCGGCGTACTCGCCACCGCGCCGCAGTGCGCGATCGAGTAACTTTGAAAGGAGGGCTTCGTCGAACAACTTTACTCCTAGGCGGCCGTGCCGGCCAATCAGAATTCGACCAACCGGTCGATGGCGCGAACGATCGATGCGTCTGGATCGGCAGGCGACCCATCGATCAAAAATGCGAATGCGACCCGGCCGTGGTGAGTTGTATTGGCATAACCGGCGAGGGACGAGACGTCGGAAAGGTGCCCGCTCTTAGCCCGAACCCGGCCAAGTGCGGTTGTGAAGTCATAGTCGGCGAGCGTCCCCTCCCGCCCTCCTAACGGCAGCAAATGGTAGAGCGATCGCTCTTGGGAGATGAGCAAACGGCTGATGGTAATCGCGGCGACGCGATTGCTGGGCGAGAGACCGCTTCCGTCGTAGAGTCGAAGCCCTGGTGCCGGAATGCCCGCTCGCTGCAGAAACTGCCGTTCGGCCCAGACGCCGCCGGAATCGTCGGGTTGGCCCCCCGCCCCTCCGACCGTGCGCAGCAGTTGCTCCGCGTAATGGTTATCAGAAACGTACAGCATGTGCGCCTCGAGCGTGTTGAGCGGCGCCGACCGATGATCCCAGAGAACGATGCTGCTGAGCGGAGCTGAGCCGATCGCGGGAGGGTCGGCCGAGACGATGCCGCGCGCGGCTAAAAGGGCCTTGGTCTGCGCCGCAACGTAGCGGGTGACGTCGGTCATCGGCGTCCAAACCGCCTGCGCCGCGCCCCCGATCGTCTCGTGCGATTCGATCGTGTCGCCGTCCAGTGAAATAGCGCTGGTCGGCGGCGCGTAGTCTTGCCCGTCGTCGTCCAGGCCCCAGTGCGGATTGCGCCCCGGACCGCTCTGGGCCGTCGCATCGACGACGACGGCACCGTCGATGCGTCGCACGCCGGAACGAGAGAGCTCACCAATGCCGTTGCGCAGATCGGAACTCTGCAGCGACGGGTCACCGGATCCGACCAGCCACAAGTCGCTGTCGAGCGTGCCGTCTGCAGGCGTCGCTCCCGCAGCGAAGATCGTGTGAAAGCGGTACCGTGGGCCGAGCGCATCGAGCGCGCTGGCAGCAACGATCAATTTCTGCACCGACGCCGGCGCGACCGCGCGTGCGGATGAATCGTCATAGATGAGGCGTCCGTCACTCCCCAGGACTGCCAGGCTCCACTGGTGCGCGCCGTTCAAGGCCGATGCAAAAGCACCGCGCAACGCCGCGTCGAGCGCGAAACGTTCCCGATTGGTCCAAGGCGGAGAGAACGAGGCTCGGGCGATCGTCTTGGGCGCCGGCGGCGGCGTCGCCGCAATGCTGCGTCCGGAACCGCGGCTATGGCCGTCGTTCCAAAGCCAGATCGCCAGCGTTGCGACCGTTACGAGCGTCAGAAATGCGAAAAGCCGGCGCTTACGGACGCGCGAGCGCTTCGATCTTCTCCTGTAGCCTACGCTGGTCTTCACGTAACTCATCGAGGTCCTCACGCAGTCCCTTGACTTGCGCCGGCACTTTTTCCGCCTTTCGAACTCTCATCGCTGCTTCCATGGCATCGCGGCGCATACGTCCGTCGACCGCTTCAACAGCGAGGCGGTCGAGTGTCGGCAAAAGCCGCGCGTCTCCGAGCGATTCGGTGGCGGCGACCGCCTCCAGCGCCACCATGAATTCGTTATCGTCGAGCAACGCTTCGATTTCGTCGGCGACGCGTTTTCGCCCCTCTTCCACCAGCGCACCGGCTCGTCCTAACGCAACGACCGCCGCGCGACGCAAGCCTTCGCTCTGTTCCGGGCGCGCTGCATCGGCGATCGCCGGTAACGCGCGCACGTCCGCCAGCTCCGCTAAGCCCACCACGGCGCCCGCTTCAACGATTCCGTTCCAGGTCTTCTCTTTCACCGCGCCGGCGAGAACGTCGAACGCCCGCGGATCGCGCGTTTTGCCCAGCGACGACAGCGCCGCTGCGCGAACGAAATAGGAAGGGTGCTCGCGAGCGATCTCGATCAGCGCCGTTGCAACGGCCGAATCCCGGAAGTTTCCCAGTGCGGCGACGACCGCGCGCGCGACCTTGGGGTGCGAATGCCGGCGCTCTTCGACGAGTAGCGAGGCGGCCCACGGCGCGCGCGTCGCGCCGATCGCCGCGGCTGTCTCGGCCAGTACGCCCCAGAACGGTTCCTCGCGAAACGCCCGCTCGATCGCCTCGCGAGCGACGCGACCGCCGTCTCGCGCGAGCTCGCGAGCCGCGCGGATGCGCGCGACGACGTCGGGATCGTGGCGCAGCGCGCTCGCTGCCAGATCCGCGCCAACCGCGTAGCGGATGTCGGCCAGCAGAAACGATCCCGGATCGAAGCGGACGAGTCTGGGTTCGAAGTCGAGGTGAACCGCGACCGTTTCGTGCCGCCGCTCGACGTGCGCCCGCACGCGCCGTTCGCCGCCGACCGGTTCACGGGCAGATCCCTGCGTCAAGCCGGCCGGCTCGGGCGCGAAGCCGATCTCAACGTCGAAAACGTACGGCGGATGTTCCGGATCGACGCTCTGTTCTTGATCGATCGTCACCGTCGCGACGCGGCGCTCTGCATCCCAGCGCATCCCGACTTTTAACGTGGGATAGCCCTCGCGATAAACCCACTGATCGAAGAAGCCGCGCATGTTGCGCCCCGTCGCAGCCTCGATCGCGCGAACGAGGTCGATCGTTTCGACGTTCCGCTGCGCGTTATCGTGTGCGTACCGCCCGATCGACCGCCAGAAACGCGAATCGCCAAGCTCTCCCCGCAGCATGTGCAGTACCGCCCCGCCCTTTTGGTAGAGGTGCCGGTCGAAGATCTCGATCGGATCCCGGAAGACGTTGCAGACGATCGGACGGCGGTAGCGATGGGCGTCCTCGCGCTGATAGGCGGCGACAAAATGAAAAATATCGTACAGATACTCGTCGGCGCCGAGATCGGCTTCGCGCCAGACCGCTTCCATAAAGGTGGCGAAGCCCTCGTTGAGCCATGCGTGTGCCCAGTCGCGGCAGGTCAACAGATCGCCGAACCACTGATGCGCGAGCTCGTGCGAAACCAGCGGATCGCTGGAGAAATCGACGTGCGCGACTTCGTCGTGCAGCGTGCGGTCCGTTTGCGTGGTCGCGGCGGTGTTCTCCATTCCGCCGAAGATGAAATCCGAGACGGCGATCTGCGAGTACCGCGCGTAGGGATACGCGACGCCGATCTTCTGCTCGAAGCACTCGATCATTCGCGGTGTATTGGCGAAGGCGCGCTCTCCGTCGCTTTCGTACCCCGGCAGAACGTAATAGAAGACCGGAACGCCGTTACGGCCCGCTTTCCCCTGCGCGACCTCGACGAACGGGCCGGCGACCATCGTCATTAAATACGTGCTGTGCGGTACGTCTTGGCGATAGCGGAAGATCGTACGGCCGCCCTCGTCGCGCCGCTCGATCAGCTCGCCATTGCCTAGCGCGAACATTCCTTTGGGAACGACGATCGTCGTCGTAGTCCGCTGTTTTGCGTGCGGATAATCCAAGCACGGAAACCAATAGCGGGCGTATTGGTCTTGGCTCTGCGTCCAAACGTGAGCGACCTTTTCGGGGTGCTCCTTGGTGGGTTTGATAAAGAATACGCCGTGACGCGGCTTGGACGCGTGGTACGTGACCGCAAAGCTCGCGCGTTCGCCCGGCGCAATCGGCTGCTCGAAGACGATCTCGAGCTTGCCGTCGTGCGCGCTGAAACTTGCTGCCGGTTTTACCTCTGAGATTTCGAGATCGACGGAATCGAGCGTCAGACGAGAGACCGGCTCGTCGAGCGCGCGAACCGTGAGCGTGCAGACGCCGTCGAGCGACTCGGTCGCAAAATCCGGGGTGACGTGAAGGTCGATCTGCTCGACTTCGACCGTTTTATCGGGTCCAAACTGGGGACGGGCTCCGGGCAACGCAAAAGGTAAGTGTTCGCTCTGCTCGTCGGACGCCATCGAAGCCGTGCTTACGAGCCGAGCGTGGGTTTGTCCTGGGATGATTCGGCCGCCGTCTGAAGGCCTCCGGTCACTTCGATAACCGTTCCCGTAACGAAGTCGCGATCTTCTGCGATGAAGAAGCGCACTGCGTCGGCGACGTCTTCATAACTTCCGGGCCGCCCGCGCGGATTTCTCGCGCTCTCCCGCAACGCCTGCGCGCGTTGCAGCTCCTTCCTGCGAATGTCGCCGGGCGCGACGACGTTGACGGTCACGCCGTAGGCCGCTTCCTCGAGCGCGAGGCTGCGAGCGAATGCGACCAGCGCGCTCTTTGCCGCTTGATACAGGGAGAGGCTGCGAAACGGGTGCGTGTGCGCCGAACCGAGCATACCGAAGAACACGATCCGGCCGAAGCGCTGCGCGCGCATCGCCGGCAGCGTCGCTCGCGCGGCGAGCACCGCGCTGCGCACGTTTCCGTCGAAGGCTTCACGATACTCGTCGAGCGATGCCTGCGCGAAGCGTTTCACGACGAGCGGACCAACCGCATGGATTAACGTATCGAACGGACCGTCGCGCGCGACGGTCTCCGCGAGCGCTGCCTCCACGGCGCCGGCGTCGTCGAGAAAGTCGACCGAAAGGGCCGCTGCGCTCGCACCGCCTGCCCGGATCGCCGCCAGCGTCGCCGCCGGCGGCGTGTTTCGATACGTAATCGCGACGTGTGCGAAACCCTGTGAGGGCAGCGTGGCAGCGATGCCCGCCGCGAGGCCGGCCGCCGCCCCCGTTACGAGCGCGCGACGGTCGTTACGCTCGGGCAGTGCCCGTCATCCGCGAATGAAGTCCCACGAAAGGTCGAAGTTGATGCCCGAAACGGTAACCCCTGCGACCCGGACGTGATGCGGGCCCTTCGTGAGCTTCCAGGGCGCGTCGAATGCGAACGACGACGGGCTGTCCTGGCGCAGCGTTGCCGTCACTTGCCTTCCGTCGATCCAGACGCGCAGCCGCGCCATCGTCACGGGGCGGTCGAATCCGAAGCGAACCGTTGGATAGGAGTTGTAGATCGTTCCGGTCGGCGAAGTTGACAGCAGATATGGCGGCCGCCCGGGTCGCGGAGCGGGCGGCGGTCCCGGAGCGTAGCCTTCGCCGCCTCCGCCCGCGATCGTCACCGTGCTCGTCCGATCGTTCCAGTTGACCGACGCGCCGAGCGACTGCGAGATGAACCGCAGCGGCACGAACGTCGTGGCGCCGACGATAAAGGGTGCCACGTCGAGCGTCGACGGCTGGCCTGCAACCGTCGCCTGCGTCGAGCCGATCGTCAAAGAGACGGTGCGGCCGTGCGAAGTTGCGTTGATCTGCCCGTTGGAGTAAACGACCGTCGCGCCGAGCTGTTCGAAAATGCCGCGCAACGGAACGAAGACGCGGCCGGCGCGCTCGATCGGCGGTTGAGTAAAGTTCATCGTTTGGCCGTTGACGACGACCGTTACACTCTGCGCGTGTGCGACCCCGGTAACGGCGAGAGCGGCGAGGACAAACGCGAACCCAAAGAGTTGCTTCATGCAACCTCTCTACCCGCGCTCGCTCGCCGCTAAAACTCCAAATCGCTAGGCGGGCGCTCGTTCCAACGGTTGCATTTCGGCAGCGATCGCACGCTGGTCGCCTCGGCGTTCGAAGTAGCCGATCCACGAGTCGTAGATCATCGGCACGAGGAAGAGCGTCAGCACCAGCGAGCTCAAGAGGCCACCGATGATGACCGTGCCCATCGCTTGGCGCCACTCGCCGCCCTCGGCGTAACCGAGCGCGAGCGGAAGCATACCGAAGATCATCGCTGCGGTCGTCATGATGATCGGTCGGAATCGCGTCGCCGCGGCCTGCAGCACCGCGTCGTGCACGCGCATACCGCGCTTCACGAGCGTATTGGAATAGTCCACTAGCAAGATGCCGTTCTTCGCCACCAATCCGAAGAGCATGACGATACCGAGCATCGAGATGATGTTGAGCGACTGTCCTTGATCGGGCTGCAGCCGGCCCATCAGCGCGAGGAAGACCAGCGCCCCGATGATCGCCAGCGGTACCGAGAACATAACGATCAGCGGTTCGAGGAACGATCCGTAGAGGATCACCATCAGGATGTAGACGAGCATGAACGAGGTGATCAGTGCGATCCCCATGTTCGTGAACGTCTCTTCCATGAACTGAGAGTTGCCCTGCGACTTCAGACCGACGCCCTGCGGCAGGAAGCCCGGCGTCTGCAGCTTTTTCTGCAGCGGCCCGACGATCTGACCGAGCGAGTACCCGGGGAGAACGTCGCCGTACACGTTGACCACGCGCTGGCGATTGAGGCGCTCGATCTTCGTCGGCGCGGTCGTCCAGGCGAAGTCCGCGACGTCGCCGATCGGCACCAGGCCGCCGTCGTTCGTGCGCACCTTCACGTTTTTGAGCGCTTCGTCGGTCTGGCGATCGGCCGAGGGGAACTGCACGCGCACGTCGACGAGCCCCGTGGGCGTTCGCACTTTGGTAGCGACGGCGCCGTCGACCGCGATGCGAGCGACGTTGGCCACATCGGACGGATTGATGCCGAGCAGTTCGCACTTCTGGCGATCGACGTCGACGTTCATCCGCGGCGCGCCGTTCTCGGCGCTCGTTTGGACGTTTACGGCTCCGGGCATCGTGCGCAGGAAGCGCGCTACTTTTTCGGCGCCGGCGGTGATCTCGTCGTCCGGTCCGGTAAGGGAATAGTAGATCGCCGGCCCGTTACCGTTATCGCCCGCGACGTTGAACTCACCGCCCGGCACGAGATATCCCAGCTTGCGAATCAGCTTGATCGTCTTGTTCGTGTCTTTGATGTGCCCGTCGGCCATTGACGCGTTGAGCTGCGCGTAGTTGCCGCCCGAGACGCTGCTCCAGCCGGCGGGCTTGCGGCCCGTCGTCGCGCTTACCGATTTGATGCCCGGCAGCTTGAGGATCGCGTCCTCGAGCTTTCCGACGTGTGCGTTGGTGGCCGCGATCGGCGTTCCAGCCGGATAGGTGACGCTCATGTCGATCTCGCCGTTCTGCTGCGCCGGCATGAAGTCGAAGCTCACCGAACCCAGCGGCAGCATCGCGAGCGCGAGCGCGACCGGAAGGACGAACGTAGCGAGCGTCGTTCCGCGACTGGTGCCGAGCGAACGGAAAAACTGTGCCGGCGGCAACGCGTTACCGGGAAGACGCGCGCCCAATCGGCTGCGGAGCAGCACGCCGGCAGCGTGTCCGATCGCGCAGGCAACCAGCAGGACTACGGCCATGACGATCGTGGCCATGCCTCCGCCCGCAACGAGCGTCAGCGACATGAGCAAGAGCGCCAAGCAGACGAAGACGACGAAGGCACCGTGGCGCAAAGCAAACGGCAGCAGTTTTGCCCGGTACAGCTGCAGTATCGACTCGTAGCGGTGCACGAAGGCGTTGAGCAGCAGCAGCGCCGCGACGAAGATGCCGATCGCGTTGAGGATGAACCAGCTGGTGAACGTGCCGATGAGGAACAAGGCGGCCGCGACGACGAGGAGCGCGATGTCGACGCGCCGGTCGTCGAGCGCGCGAAGCCATCTCGGAATCGCTTCGGAACGATTGAGCACGCTCCACTTTGCGGCGAGCAGCGGCGTGAGCGTAAAGGAAACGAAGAGCGAGAAAAGGGTTGCGGTGACGACGACCGCGCCGTACTCGCGCAGATAGGAGCCGACGATCCCCGACATAAAGGCGATCGGCAGGAAGACGACGACGTCGACCATCGTGATCGCTACCGCGGCTCCGCCGATCTCGGTGCGTCCCGTGATCGCCGCGGTCATCGCGTCGAGCCCCAAGTCTCGATGCCTCGTGATATTCTCCAAGACGACGATCGAGTCGTCCACCAAGATACCGATGATCAGCGAGAGGCCCATCATGGACATCGAGTCGATGTGGAAGCCGAAGAGACGCATGACGATGAACGTCGAGAGAATCGAGGTGGGAATCGCCAGGAACACGACGACGGCGTTGCGCCACGCGTGCAGGAAGAGCAGCATGACGATCGCGGTGAGGATGATGCCTTCGATCAGCGACTGGCCGACACCGGTGAGCATTTTCGCGGTGTAGTCGGCTGGGGCGTCGATCTCGTGGAAATCGAGCTGCGGAAACTGCGCCTGGATCTTCTTCATCTCGACGCGCAAAGTTTGGGTCGTCTTGATCTGATCGGCGTCGAGGGTTGGATTGATCTCCATGTACACACGCGGATGGCCGTTGTACGAGGAGATGCTGCGCATCTCGATGTGGCTGTCGTAGGCGTTGGCGACGTCGCCAATCTTCAATGACTTCACCGGGAACTGCAGCACGCTGACCGGCGAAAGCGGAATAGCGAGCAGGTCGGTCGCCTTCTCGACGTAGTCGTGGATCGCGACGCTGCCTTCGCGCGTCGGCTGCGTCATGATGCCGCCCGGTACGTTGAGGTTGTTGATCTGGACCGCGCTGAAGATATCTGCGAGGGTCGCGTTCGTTCCATCGAGCTTAACCGGATCGGGCTCGACGTGGAACTCGCGATCGGCAGAACCACGGACGTCGACGGATTGGACGTTGGGAATCTGCTCGATCAGCGGTACCACCTGGCTGTTGATCAGGTCGGCGATTTGGGGCTGACTGAGCGTCTTGGAACTGACGGCGACGTCGAGCAGCGGCGGCTCCGACTGCCCCGCCTTGGTGACGACCGGCGGGTCGAGATCGGTCGGCATGTAGACGCGCGCCACGTCCGCGCGGCGCTGGACATCGACGGCGGCCAGATTGAGATCCGTCCCCATCTTGAACTGAACGACGACGACCGCCGTCCCTTCTTGAGCGTTCGCGGTGATCTCGTCGAGGTTATCGATGCCGGCCATCTGATCTTCGATCGGCTTGATGACCATGCGCTCCATGTCTTGCGGAGACGCACCGGGGTAACTCGCCGCGACCACGACGATCGGAAAATCCGTGTTGGGCGGACTAGAGCTGCGCCCCAGCTGGGTGAACGAGATAACGCCGAAGATCACCAACGCCGCAAAGATCGCGATGGTAACCGTGGGGCGGGTTAGAGCAAAGCGTGTCAACCACATATTGCGATGTCCATTGCTGCCTAGCTTTACGCCGAAAGCCTTGAGACTGTTTCAAAGTTTCGACGAAAGTCGTCCCCTCCATAGTATCGCGGATTGTGAGAGAAGTCTGAGGCCCTAGAGGGGCGCCTCGCCTCAAAAACTCTCAAATCCCCGCTCCCCCGTTTCCCCCGCACGGCACGCGGCAGGCGTCAGCCCGAATTTCCGGTGGAACGCGCGTCCAAAGTGGCTTTGGCTGCCGCAGCAGGCCGCGTCCGCTTCTTCGGAGGGCTCTTCAAGCAGCCCAAGCCGGCCAAACTCCCTCTCGGGGCGCTCGGGCAGTACATCAAAAATAAAGCGGCCTCGACCATCGAAGCCGCCGGCGACTCTGCGCAAGACCGGACTCGAACTAACGGTCGTTCCCGATTTTCAGCGCGGGCCCAATTGGGCAGCGTTGGCCTATGGAGAGCCAAAACTCAGCGCTATAGGTATCCACTGATTGTCGCTCGGGATGGTTCTCTGTGGCCGGTGACGCTCGGGCGAGTAGACGCTTACCTGGGGCGCTCGGCCCATATCGCCTACATAGAGGTGATCGGTTGAATCCACCGCGATGACCCATGGAGCGGCGACGTTTTTCGAGATGGTGCGAAGCAGCTTTCGCGTCTTGGCAGCGTAGATCGTCGCGGTGCTGTTCTCCCAGTTGGCTACGTACAAATTTCCCGCTGTATCGACCGTCAACGCTTGCGGACACTGAATATGGTCGGTGATCGTTTGCGCGAGCTTCGTCGTTCCAGCCTTGTAGACCGTAACGGTTCGGCCTTCACCGTCTTCCGTATTCGCGACAAAAAGGTCGTCGTTAGCGTCGAGCGCTATCGATTCCGGATCGCGAACCCCATCGGTAATAGTCCGTAATAACGTGCCGTTCGGAGAATATACCGTGACCGTATCGGCGTACAGGCCATTTCCGACGTAAAGATTTCCGGACGAGTCGAATGCGAGGCTTTCCGGATCGTAGATGCCTTGAGTGATTGTCGTGGACGGGGTGCTAGCACCCGGTCGAAAGATGGCGATATCGCCTGCACCGTTCTGACCGTTAGCCACGTAGAGGTTGTCGGAACGGTCGACGGCGAGCGTAAGTGGTTCGTATATGCCGTTACTAATCGTGCGAGCCAGCTGTCGTGACTGCGGCGCGAACACCGCGACGTCAAAATAGTCGCTCGTTGCATACAGGTAGCCCGAGTTGTCGAATGCGAGGCCGCCGCCGGGCGCAGGTTCTTTGCCCAGCGGCATGGAGTGGACCAGCCGTCCATGGCGGGTATATTCGAAAATTTCGTCACGGCCCTGGACGAACAAATTCGTCGTGCCGGCGGCGCGCCCCAAACTAACTTCATGACCCGCAGCAACGTTGGTGAGTGGAATGCTCTGGGGCGTGGAACACGCCGCTAATGTAAGCGCCAACGCGAGGAACAATCTCATCGTTACATCGCTCCAATTTTCAAACGAGGACACTGCGCAAGACTGGACTCGAACCAGCACGAGATTGCTCCCGCTAGCCCCTCAAGCTAGTGCGTCTACCAATTCCGCCACTTGCGCACGGGGCAGCATCGGTTTCGGGGACCTCCCCGGCTTCGCCCTCCTAGCTGCCGCGGCCGGCCTGTCGACTGCCGCCCATAGCGCCTCAGCGCATGTTCGGATCGAGCGCGTCGCGTAGACCGTCGCCGATGTAGTTAATCGCCAATACGGTGATGAGAATGCAGAGGCCGGGGAAGACGGCCGCCCACCACGCTTGCTGCAAATTGCTCGCGGCGTTGGCCAGCATGTTGCCCCACGACGCGGTCGGCGGCTGGATACCCAAGCCTAAAAACGAGAGCGTCGACTCGAGGATGATGACGCCGGCGACGTCGAGGGTCGCCTGCACGACGATCGGTGCGACCGCGTTGGGCAGCAGGTGACGAAAGATTATGCGTCCGTCGTTATTGCCGACGGCGCGGGCCGCCTCGGCGAACTCGCGCTCGCGTAAACTCAAGAACGACGCTCGCACCAGACGCGCGACCGGCGGCCACGAGAGCGCGCCGATGATGACGACGATCACTCCGAAACTGAGCGCAGCCTTGGACGAGCTGGCCGCGACGATCGCGGTCAGGACGAGCAGCAACGGTAAGAGTGGAATCGATAAAAAGACGTCGGTGAGACGCATCAGCGCATAATCGGTCCATCCGCCATAGTAGCCGGCGATCGCCCCTAAGGTCGTACCGATCAGAATTTCCATGACCACGGCGAAGACGCCGACGGTGAGCGAAATGCGCGCGCCGAAGAGCAGCCGGGAGAGCAGGTCGCGTCCAACCTCGTCGGTTCCCAGCGAGTGCCCCCAGCAGTTGGCTTTATCTTGGAAGCACGGCGGAAGCGGCGTTCCGTTCCAGTGCGGTACGGCCGTGGTGCCGTTGTCGATCGAGTTCGGGTCGAAGGGCGAAATTTGCCCGGCGAATATCGCGGCGAGCACCATCAGCAGCAGGACCACCGTACCGGCGATCGCGAGCTTGTGGCGGCGGAAACGGGTCCAAAACGTAACCTTACTAAAGACGACTTCGTCTTGATCGACCGAACTGCCGGGCATCGGAAGGGTTGGTGCAGCCATGTTCTCGTCTCCTTCAGTCGTACTTTACGCGCGGGTCGAGCCACGCGTAAACGACGTCGGCGAGCAAATTGGAAAAGACGACGAAGAAAGCGACCAGCAGCAGGTAACCCATCAGCAGCGCCAGATCGCTCTGCGTTAGCGCGTTGTAGAAGAGTCTGCCCATGCCCGGCCACGCAAAGATCGTCTCCGTAACGATCGCGCCCGCGATCAGTCCCGGCAGCGAAAGCGCCGTAACGGTGACGACCGGAATCAACGCGTTTTTCAGCCCGTGTTTGAAGAGAATTGTGCGAAACGGTAAGCCCTTTGCGGCGGCGGTCCGCATGTAATCGGTGCCGAGCACTTCCAAGAGCGACGAACGCATGAAGCGGCTAAATAGCGCGATCTGCAGCAGCGCGAGAACGATCGCCGGCAGCACGAGGTGGACGGCGCGGTCGGCGAAGTCGAAGGTATCGTTGGACGAAAGCCCGGCCGACGGTAACTGAATCTGATAACCGCCGGGCAACGGGATGCCGTGCACGGCAAACGCGAGCTGCATCATCAGAGCGAACCAAAAGACCGGCATCGACTGCCCGACGAAGGCGAAGGTCGTAATCGCGTAATCAAGCGCCGTGTAGCGATAGACGGCCGACAAGATGCCGGCGGTGATGCCGAAACCTAGCGCCAGCAAGAGCGCTGCGGCGGTTAGCTCGAGGGTCGCCGGGAGCCGCTCGAGGAGCGCCTGAAACACAGGCTCCGAGTTGCTCGTCGAATAGCCCATATCGCCGGTCAGGATGTGTCCGAGCCATTTGATGTACTGGATCGGGACCGGCTGGTCGAGGCCGAGGTTGTGTTTGAGCCGAGTGATGTCCGCTTGGGTGATGTGCGGGTTCTGCAGATAGGGCGCCAGCGGGCCACCGGGCATGTTGTAAAGGATGCCGTACAGGATGATCGAGATGGCCAGCAGCAGCGGAATCGCTTGAAGCGTCCGGCGCACGACGTATGTGAACAATTTTGCGCCGCGTTATTCTGCCGTTAGACCGAGCATCCTTCGAGCCCGGTCCGGCGTGGCGATCGCGCGCCCCGCCTCGGAAGCAAGCCGTGCGACTCGCGCGACCAGCTCTTCGTTACGCGCGAGGCGCCCTCGGCTATAGTGCAAATTATCCTCTAACCCCACGCGGACGTGGCCGCCCATCGCGATCGCCGCCATCGCCATCGGGAGCTGTTTCTTACCGATTCCGGCAACGGACCAGGTACAGCCCTCGGGCAGATCGTCGACGAGATCGCACAGATTTTGTACCGTTGCGTCCAAGCCGCCGGGGACGCCGAGCACGAAGTCCACGTGCTGCGGAAAGGAGAGAAGGCGTTCTTTGACGAGCCGTCGCGCGTTCGAAAGGTGCCCCTTATCGAAGATCTCGAGTTCGGGCCGCACGCCGAACTCCTTCATCTTCTTGAGCAGCGCTCGCATGATCGGAAAACTATTTTCGAAGATGTCGTCGCCGAAGTTCACGCTGCCGCAGGTCAGCGTCGCCATCTCAGGCCGCAGTTCCAGCACGCTTCCGCGCTCTTGCGGCGTCATGCCGATCGCTCCACCCGTCGAGAACTGGACGATCAGGTCGCTCTGCTCGCGGACGGCGTCGTAGGCTTCGCGAAAGCGCTCGACGCTGTGCGTATTAGTGCCGTCGTCGTTGCGACAGTGCACGTGAATGATCGACGCACCCGCCTCGCGCACCGCTTTTGCCGCGTCGCCGAGGAGTTGCGGCGTATACGGCAGATGCGGCGTCTGGTCGGGTCGAACCTCGGCTCCGACGGGCGCACACGTGATGATGAGCGGGTCCATACCGCTCATTGTGACAGCGCGCGGTACGCGGCCTTCACGAAGGCTGCGTCCGCGCCGAGCAGTTCTGCAAGGGCGATTGCATCGGCTCGCGCGATTTCGTCATCTTCCACTTCGACGATCCGGTAATCCATCGCCTCGGCCAGTTCGCGCAGCGCCGCGGAAAGATCGGTTGCGGCGCGCGCCTGAGGAATTTCACGCAAGCCCCGCACTGCAAAGTGGCGTACCCCCGCAGCCACCGCGATGCCTTGCAGGTGCGTCGCGACCAGCGCGCAGGCTCCGCGTTCGCGCAGACTTTCCAGCAGCGCGATAACGAGCGCGCGCCCTTCGTGCGGATTGGTCGTTCGCGCAAACTCATCGGCCAGGAGCAGCAGGCGCTCGGCGTCGTCGCTTAGGATTTTTTTGAGCGAGACGAGCTCGTGCGCAAACGACGACAACAGCCCACCGCCGTGCGATTCGGCGCCCAAGCCGAGCCATCCGATTCGATCGAAGAGCGCAATGCGCGCGTTGGCGGCAGGCACCGGCACCCCGAAGGCCGCGAGCAATGCCAGAAAGCCGCAGGTCTGGAGCGAGACGCTCTTGCCGCCCATGTTCGGGCCAGTTAAGACCGCGGCACCGCTCAGCGCGAGGTCGATCGGCACGAAGCTGCGGCCGGCGACGGTCAGTTCGCTGTCCAACGGCAAAAAACGCGCCTGCTCGAATCGCAACGCGTTTTCGCGAACCACCACGGCCGCAACGCACTCGTATTGCTGCGCAAAGTGCACGGCAGCGAGCGTAACGTCGAGCTGACCGAGAGCCAGCGCCACCGCGTTCATGCCGGCGGCCTGCCGTCCAACGATCGCTGACAGCTGCGAACGAACGCCCAACTCGGCGGCGGCAACCGCGTCGAACGCCTGCTGCTGCCGAGCAAGCGCTTCCAAATACACGTCGCCGTGCTCCAGCGCGCAGAGCAGATAGGCCGGCGTTTCGCGGACGACGCGGACGCCCGCCGGCAAGGCACCTTGAAGTTCGGCACGCATGACGATGAACTCGTCGCCGACCTCGCTGCGCTGCAGCTCTCGTGCGACCAGCGCCGCCTCGCGGCCGCGGACCGCGTCGAGCGCTGCCTGGGTTTGTTCCAGCACTTTGCGCGCGGCCCCAAGTTCGGCGTCGAAGGCATCGGCTAAGTAAAACCCCGGCGCGCCGTTTCGACCGGGATCCAACGCCGTGAGCACGGCGGCGGTCGCATCGTTTTCGACTTCGGTTAACGACGAGCCGGCCAGTAGTTCGTCTAGGCGCTCCACGCTTTCACAGAAGCGGCAGAGATCGAGAAAATCGGGATCCTGCAGCGTTTCGTTCAGCGACGCCCGCGCGACCGCGCTCGAAACGTCGGGCAGAGCGTCAAACGCCGCCTGCGCGGCGGCGACGCGATCGGGTTTGACTTCCTCGGCGAGCGCAGCAATGCGCAGCCCCCGCTCCTGCGCCGCCTCCTCGTCTCCGGGACGATACGGTACGACCTGCGCGAAGTTGCGCGCGCCGTAGGGCGACTTTGGCGCGAGCCGTTCGCGCAGCCATTCGAAGCCCAGCAGCTCGGCCGCGCGTTCGTCGACGAGGTCCTGCGCTTTCACGCCGCCGCTCCGGCAAAAACGTCGAACGACGGCACACCCGTCGCGTCGCGAACTTCGCGCAGAAACGGCGCGGGATCGAAGGAACGCTCCGCTGCGACCGCGCAGACCGTCGCCGCAACGACACGCAACGGACGCCGGGCGCGAATGCGCAGCCGCGCGAGCGCCTGTGCCAGCGACGTCGCGCTCATCACGATTTGGGTTGCGTCGCGCACGACGATCTCTCGCCGTTCGCCGGCAGCGATCAGTTCCGCCGCCGTCGTCGCCGTCAGCGCGCCGGCTAACTCGACGGTCGCAGCGTTCGGCGTTGCGGCGGCAATTTGCAAGCGCGCAATCAATGCGGCAGCGTCGCCCACCGCCTGAGCCGGCGTCGTCGCCGACGCGGCCCCGCACGCCACGACGATCGCCCCGTCCGATGCCGCCAGCGTCGCAATCCGATCGATCGCGCCGTCGACGAGAAGAACGTCGCACTGAGATTCGATGGCGGCGATGCTCTCGCGCAGGCCCGACGCCGTCGACGGGCCGATCAGGTCGTATTCCCCGGTAAAGACCGTGCGCGCGTAGAGTATCGCCCCCGCGGAACTTTCGAGGCCGTGGGACGCGACGATTTGGCAGGCCGGTGAAGCAGGCAAGAGCGCTCGCGCCGTCGCGAAGAGCGTCCGCGGGAGCAGCCGCCAGCGCGGCTTGTGCCCGACCGATGCAATACCCGTGCGCAATCCCGTTCGCCACGCCGCCTCGTAGATTGCGTTGAGCGTCGTACTTTTACCGACACCCTTTCCGGTTCCGACAACGAAGATCGAGCGCGCACCGGCGGTGCGGGCGAGCTCCAAAATGCGCAGCCCAACGTCCACGTCAGCCGACGTTAGCTATCCAACGTGCAGCGCCTTGAGCGCCGCAAAGAGGATCCCCGTCAGCGCCAGCAGCACGCCGCCGGCCAGTGTCGCGTTCCGTTCGGCGTAACGGCCGAGACGGCGGCCTAACATCAGGCCGAGCATCGTCGAGGCGACCGAGACGATCGCAATGACGATCAGCGAGACCGGCATCGGAACGCCCACGTAGAGGATCGTGTATCCGATGCCCAGCGAGTCGAGACTGATGGCGAGCGAGGCCATCAGCAGCCCCGGGCCGCGGCTGAGGTCCAGTTGCGACCGGCTTGCGGCGTTTGTGCCTTCCCGGATCATATAGATCCCCAGACCGGCGAGCGCGGCGAAGCCGACGTAGGCGGCAGCGTCCCCGATCAGCCGCGTCGCGATCAGCCCGAGACCCGCACCGACGACGTTCATCGTCACCTCGGCACACGCAAAGGCCAAGCCGATTCGCCACCGCCGCTCGGCTCTGACGCCGCGCACGCCGACCCCGACGCTCACCGCGAAAACGTCGAGCGCCAACACTACCGCGATGACGAAGACCTTGAGAAACGCCGCGGCCATGAGAACGCTTTGCGCGGCGCCTTGGTGAAGCTTCCTGCATGAGGCTTCGATCGCCGGGACCGCTCTTCGCGCTCGCGGCGCTCGCGCTGCTCGCCGCGCTTCTCGGGCCCGTGCTCGCGGTCGTCGCTGCGATGCCGCCGCAGACGGCTTTTTTACTGGCCGGCGCGGCCGCCGGAAGCGCGCTGCAGGTATCCCTGATCGCGTCGGCCGCCGCAACGCTGGTTGCCACGCTCCTGGGCGTTCCCGCAGGCTACTATCTCGCCGGGAGGCCCCCACGCTGGCGCGCAGCCGCCCTCTTCGCCCTTGCGCTTCCTCTCGCGTTCCCTCCCGTTGCCTCGGGGCTGATGCTCATCTACGCGCTGGGCACGAACTCGCCGGCCGGGTCGTGGCTTGCCGCGCACGGTCTGACGGTGCCCGATTCGCTCCTGGGCGTCGGCGTCGCGGAGTTCTTCGTTTCCGGGTCGTTCGTGGCCATCGCCGCGACAGCGGCGTTTGGCGCGCTCAATCCGATCTACGCCGACGCCGCGCGAACGCTGGGAGCCAGCGAGTGGCGGATCTTTGCGCGCATCGCGCTTCCAGCGGCGTCTGGGAGCATCGGCGCCGGCGTCGCGTTCGCCTGGTTGCGAGCGATCGGCGAATACGGAGCGACGAGCATCGTCGCGTACCATCCAACCTCGCTCCCCGTCGCGCTCTACGTCGCGCTGTCGGCGTCGGGCGTACGCGAAGCGCTCGCGCTCTGCTATGCTTTCGTCGTTTTGGCCGCGCTGGTGCTGGCCGTCGCCTGGCTTCTGCGCCGAGGCGTCGCCCACTAGTCCCACGAAAAGCCGCGCCGTGTTTCAACAGAAGTTTTACTTTCTCGCCCGCCGCTTCGTCGCGGGCGAGACGATTGCCGACGCGCTCGAGGTCGTACGCCGGCTCAATGCCGGCGGAATGAGCGCGACGCTGGACTTCTTGGGCGAGGACGTCATGACGCGCGACGGCGCGCTGCGCACTCGCGACACCTACCTGGAAATGCTCGACGCCATCGACGAAAGCGAAGTCGACTCGAACGTTTCGGTAAAGCTCACCGCGATGGGGCTGCTCTTCGACGAAGCGCTCGCCAAAGAGAACCTGAGCGCGCTGGCGGACCGCGCGGCGCGCAATCGCGATCCGTTCGTACGGATCGACATGGAGGGTTCGGCGGTCACCGGGGCCACGCTGCGCGTCTTTCGCGAGACCTTTGCGCAGCACAAAAACGTCGGCGAAGTGCTGCAAGCGTATTTGAAACGCACGGCGGGCGACGTAGACGAAGCGATCGCGTTACAGGCGCGGGTCCGCCTCTGTAAGGGCGCCTACAACGAGCCCCCCGAGATCGCCTACAAACAGATGGCCGACATCCGTACGCACTACCTCGAGCTTGCCAAAGCGCTTCTGCTACGCGGCAACTATCCCGGGATCGCGACGCACGACCGGCGTTTGATTGCAGCGGTGAAGTCGTTTGTCGCCGGCGAGGGCATCGCACGCGATCGCTTTGAGTTTCAAATGCTGTACGGCTGTCGCCCGAGCGTGCAGCGTCAGATCGTCGCCGACGGTTATCGCCTGCGGATCTACGTTCCGTTCGGGACGCACTGGGCCGGCTATTTCTACCGCCGCGTGCTCGAGCGTCGCGAAAACGCGCTCTTCGCCGTTTCGTCGATATTTTCGCGTTGAGAGCGGTCGCCCAGCGCGTCAGCTCGGCCCGCGTTCGCGTCGACGGCGAGATCGTCGGCGAAATCAACGCGGGTCTGCTCGCGCTCGTGAGCGTCGGGCTCGACGATGAGGAGCGCGACGCGCGCTCGCTAGCCGAGAAGATCGTCGATCTGAGGATATTTCCCGACGAGGCGGACCTGATGAACCGGTCGCTGCGAGATACGGGAGGCGGGCTTTTGCTCGTCTCTCAGTTCACGCTCCATGGCGACGTGCGTCGCGGGCGCCGCCCGTCGTTCGTTGCAGCGGCCCGCGAGCCGCTCGCAAAGCGCCTGTACGAGCTCGTCGGCAGCACGGCGGCTTCCCTAAACGTCCCGGTGGAGTATGGGAAATTTGGGGCCAAAATGACGGTCGAGCTGGTAAATGAGGGCCCCGTGACCATCCTAATTGATACCAAACGCGCCTTTTGAAGCAGGTAGGGGACTGCCGTTCAAAGGATTCTAACCTTTGTCTGCTCTCATTAAGCCCCAACCCTGGGCGACAAACTTTTCGCCCCTCACTTGCGTTGTAGTAAATGGAAAGAGAGTGCCGCCCCTTCTTGGCGACACCAACAACAGAAGGAAAAAAATGTCAGGGATTCAGGAACCAAACCGCCGCACCGGCGGAATGTCCGTCCGAGAGGCCGGACAAAAAGGCGGAGAGACCGTCAAAAACAAATACGGCGCTCAATTCTACGAAGAGATCGGGCGCAAAGGCGGCCTCGCGACAAAGCAAGCCCACGGCCATGAGTTCTACGAGCAGATCGGCAAAAAAGGTGGCAAAAAAGGTGGCGAAGCCACACGCGATCGTTACGGCCCCGACTTCTACGAACGTATTGGCCAAAAAGGTGGACAGAAAGTCAAGCAACTCATCGAAGAGGGCAAACGCGCAGCGAAAGCTCAGAAGCGCGCCAGTTAAGATCCAACGGCTCGGGATGCGCCTGAGTCTGTACCTGCTAGCCCTGGTGATCGTCGGTGTAGGAACGGCAGGGGCGTACCCCATGCCACTCCGCCCCGTACCGAAGCCGACCCCGAGCCCAACCCTTCCGCCGAGCGGAAACGTGTTGCCGTTGGATTCTACCATCCTCTTCGTACTCGACGACCCGATCTCGTCGAAGGCGTCGAAAACTGGACAACTCGTTCGCGTTCACCTCAAGAACGCAATCGTCGTCAACGGAAAGAGCGTCGCTCCTGCCGGTGCGCCCGGCACCATTCGAATCGTCGACGTCTCGGCCGCAGATATTGCCGACACGTACGGATTCGTTGATATTTATTTCGAGCCGCTGACTCTACCCGACGGCCGCGTGTTGCCGTTGCGCGCACCGGTTGGGCGTCTCGAACCGCGCGTCACCTCGGGTCACGCGTCGACGGTCTCTGCCGAAGACACCGCCGGCGACATTTTCGTTCCGTACTACAGCTTGTGGCAGATCTTCCGCCACGGCAAAAACTTCGTGCTGCAGCCCGGTTCGGAAGTACCGGCGCGCACGGAAGCGACGATCGCGGTAAATCCGAACGGATCGATCGGCATCGTTACGCCGGCCCCGCTCGCGCAAGGCACCGAGGTTCCCGACGCGACCTTCCCGGTCCAGCCGCTCGCGACGCCGCTGCCGACGATTCCGCCGACCCCGCGCGTCACTCCGACTCCCCGGCCGACCGAGACGCCCTCGCCGACCGAGACACCCGTGCCGAACGAAACGCCCTCGCCGGCCCAAACACCAACGCGCTAGGGCGGCGAAGTTTTTTCCTCACTTGTGGGAAAGAAGAGCCCAGAAAGTGAGGTAGCCCTTGTTGATTCGCCTGACCTGCGCGGCCGCGATCTTCGCACTGACGACGGTCCCCAGCCTTGCCGCGACGCCGATGCCGTCGCCGGCTCCATCCCTCTCACCCGTCCCTCAAGGCACCGAGGTCGCCTTCGTCCAGCAGATTCAAAAAGATTTGATGGCCCGCTTCCCGACGCCCGCGGACGCCGTCAATGCTGGCTACTTCCGCTACGGCAACGAGGATGAAGACGGCGCGATCAGCTACGCCAACCTGCAGTGGCAGAGCGGAGACCCCAAACACCCCAGCCAGCTCTGGTATGACGTCCATGGCAATCTGCTCGGAGCCGACTTTTCGGTGCTGCAAAGCTCCTCACCGCAACCGCCAAAGCTATGGGGAGTCAACTATAGGCGCTGGGTGTCGTTCGGGGAGCACATCCACTACGTTCTCATCGGCCCTAGCGGCGCCGAAGTCTACGGCGCCGTCAGCGCGGAAAAATTTGCCGCGGCGCAGCACGGCAATCCCGAGGACCCCAAACCCGAAACGCTGGTGAAGATGGGCAAAACCACGAGCGTCGCCAACGTCAAAAAAGTCTTTCTCTTCCCCTCGATCTGGGATCTCATCGTGTGGGTGAAACCGAATCCGTTAGGTGCTTTCGCCAGCAAAAATCCCAACGTCGTTCCGAGCGCCGACGCCGAAAAACCAGATATGTAGAATCCCGCGACGAGCGCCACTACGGCGTTACGCCAAACCGTCGAACGAGAGCCGGGTTACTTCTTCTTCGGGACGCAGTAGGTCTGCGCGGCGGTGTAGGCCGTATCGACGGCCTGGTCTTCGCTCTTGTCGATGACGGCGCGCTGCGGGTAGTAGTGCAGCCACTCTTTGGAGTCTCGCATCGCGGGGGCCTCGGTCATTTCGCGTTCGCTGAAGCCGCCCATCGCCGGGTTCGCCCGCGAGATGTTGTAGTCCAGCATGGCGTGATAGAGGTTCTCGAGGTCGATTGCCATTTGGCGCTGATGATCGTAGGCGGTCTGGAGCTGCCACGAGGCCTGCTCGACCTCAGCGGTCGCCTTTGGATCGGTCGATTGCGCCGCGCCCTCGCGCAGCGCCTTGATGTTTGCCTGAATGCCGGCCAGCGAGTTGTTGAGCGTCACCTCCTGGCGGTAGACGCTGTCGCGTACGTGCAGAAACTGCTGCACGTAGTTGGTCGTGTAGAAGAGCGAGTTGAGGTCGTCCAACTGCACTCCGACCGTGTCGAGGACGCGGTCGTTAGCGAGTATCGGCATCAGCGCGCCGTTGAAGTGATCGGCGAGCGAGTTGCAGTAGGGCGAGGAGATGACGGTGATGATCGTCGGCAGCTCGCGTTCGTCGGGGCTCGGGGAAGGCGACGGATTGGCGGCGAGGAGCGCCGAGAAGAGCAGGGGCAGTATCACGTTATTCGTTCGTCCAGTAGTCCTTGAGCGCTTTACCGCGCGACGGATGACGCAGCTTTCGCAACGCCTTGGCCTCGATCTGACGAATGCGTTCGCGCGTGACGCCGAACTCTTGTCCGACTTCCTCGAGCGTACGCTGATGGCCGTCCTCTAGGCCGAAGCGCAGAACCAGCACCTTCCGTTCGCGCTCGGTAAGATTCTGCAAGACGTCCTGCATCTTCTCCTTGAGAAGCATTACAGATGCGGCTTCGGCGGGGGCGACCGCTTCTTGATCTTCGATGAAGTCGCCGAGGTGAGAGTCTTCCTCTTCCCCGATCGGCGTCTCGAGCGAAATCGGTTCTTGCGAGATTTTCATGACCTCTCGCACCTTTTCGGGCGTGAGCGCCATCGATTCGGCGATCTCCTCGACCGACGGCTCGCGGCCGAGCTCTTGCAAGAGCTGCCGGGAAACCTTAATTAAGCGGTTGATCGTCTCGACCATGTGCACGGGTATGCGAATCGTCCGCGCCTGGTCGGCGAGCGCGCGGGTGATGGCCTGACGAATCCACCAGGTGGCGTAGGTCGAAAACTTGTAGCCTTTGCGGTAATCGAACTTTTCGACCGCGCGAATCAATCCCAAGTTGCCCTCTTGGATGAGGTCGAGGAAGAGCATTCCGCGGCCGACGTACTTCTTCGCAATCGAAACGACGAGCCGCAGATTGGCTTCGGTCAACTGGCGCTTGGCCTCCTCACCCGAGTCGATCACTCGCGAGTCGGACTGGCCGTTTCGGCTCGATTCCAGCTCGCCGGCTTCGATGCGCATCGCCAGCGACTTCTCTTGCTCCATCGAAAGCAGCGGAACGCGGCCGATCTCCTTGAGATACATGCGAACCGGATCGTCGAGCGACAAGCCGTCGGGAACGGCCTGCTCGACTTCCCCTTCACGCTCGGACTCCGGTTTCTCTTCCTTCTGCTCGTCGGCGAGCTCGATTCCGGATGCGGTGAGCTCTTCGAAGAACTCGTCGAGTTGTTCGGGCGTGATCTCTTCGAGCACGTCGAAGGTGCTGTTGATCTCCTCATAGGTCAACGAGCCCTGAACCTTACCGCGCGCAACGAGCTTCTTCTTGAGCTCCTCCAAAGTCGCGGGCGTGGCGGCATCCGCCACCGGTGCGCCGCCCTTTTTACGTGGCATCTTTTTTTGTTTCACCTCCTCTCGCTTTTGCTCCGTTTTTGGCACGATTTTCTCTACTTCTTTAACTTTATTAGCAACGCTTCGTATTCGGAACGGAGCTCCTCCGGAACCGATTCACCGTTGACCCAGCGGCTGTCGATGACGTCCGACAACTCCCGGTATCTCTCTCGCTCGTCGTCGAGCCGGAGCCGTTCCACCACCCGTTCGAGGTGCGCGCGGCGCTCCTGCGTGTCGCCGTACCTCACCGCCGAACTGCGGTCGCGTTGCCCGAGTTCGGCCAGTACGTCGAGAATCGCCTGATCCTCCGCAAAGAGTCCGAAGACGTCAGCCGTCGCGCGTAGCGAGCCCGCCGAACCGGCGATCCGTTCGTAGATTCGCCGGTACACCGCGTTTCGAAAGCGTGGTGCAGCGATGCGTTCGCTATACTCTTCGGCCAGCGCCGGCTCCTCGAGCAGAATGCTCACGACCTCTCGTTCGAAGGAGAGCGGCTCGACGGCGACGCTGACGTGACGGCTTTCCGGTAGCGTGTTTTGCCGACGTGGGACAAAGTTCGCGCCATCGGTGAGGAACCGGCTGTTCCGGAGGTCGTCCACGCTCACCTGCAGTCGGCCCGCTACGTAAACGCGCCAGCGGTCCCATTCCTCACGGGGCGCCAATCTTCGGATCAATGCCTCCGCCTTCGGCGCGACTCGCCCCGGCGAATCGAAACCGGCGCGCAGTTGCTCGATCTCGCCGTCGAGCTTGAACGCAATCGCCGGCTTGGCAGCATCGAGCAGGCGCCGGAACTCCGGCGCGCCGCGGGCACGAACGAAACTGTCGGGATCCTCTCCGGGGGGAAGCAAGGCGATACGCACCGAGGAGCCGGTGTTCTCGATGGCTTGAGACGCAATATCCACGGCTTTGGTTGCAGCCCCGCTGCCGGCCGCATCACCGTCGAAGCAGAGGTAGACGTACTCGGCATACTTCCGCAGTTCCGTCGCCTGCTCGGCGGTAAAGGCCGTTCCCAGCGCCGCAACGGCGTTCTCGAAGCCCGCTTGGTGGAGCGCGATGCAGTCGAGATAGCCCTCGACGACGATCAGCGTCCGATCGGCTTGGGCCGCCCGGCGCGCGAGGTTGAGCGCGTACAGGTGATGCCCCTTTACGTAAACCGGCGTCGTCGACGTGTTGAGGTACTTCGGCTCGCTCTCACCGAGCGCGCGGCCGCCGAAGGCGATGACTTCGCCGGTCGTCGAGTACGTCGGAACCATCAAACGATCGCGATAAAAGTCATAATATCCGCGCTGGCCGGCTTTGAGAAGTCCGGCCTTGGCCGCGATCGCAAGATCGACGCCGTTGCGCTCGAGATCGGCGACCAGTCCGCCCCAGGAATCGGGCGCAAATCCGAGTGCAAAGCGGTCGACCGTCGCGGGCTCGATACCGCGCCGCGCCAGATAGCGCCGCGCCCCGTCGCCGCGCTCGCCCGCGAGCATTCGCGCGAAATACTGCGCGGCAACGCGGTTGGCTTCGTAGATCGCCTCGCGTTCACTGCGCACTCGTCGCGCGCGCGGATCTTCAGGCTCGAGCTCGATACCCGCCTTCGCGGCAAGCATCCGTACGGCATCGCCGAACGATGCGTTCTCGAGCTTTTGCACGAACGTTATGAGGTCGCCGCCGGTCCCGCAACCAAAGCATTTGAAGAAGCCGCGATCGGGGTGAACGTGAAACGACGGCGTCTTTTCGGAGTGAAACGGGCAGAGCCCAACCAAGTCGTTGCCGCGCTTGCGAAGCTGCACGTACTGTCCGATGAAGTTCGCGATGTCGATGCGCTCCCGGATATCGCGAAGGGTTCCCTGGTCGTATTTCACTCGAGCGTTCCTGAAGACGGGACTTCTTCGATGTGCCCGCGTATTCCGTCGCGCCTGGAATGAAGCGCATTTTCGATCCGGTTCACCACTTCATCGAGCTCTCGGGTGCAGAGGCGCGTCTCCTCGATCTTCCGGCGATGCAGCGCCTGCGGCGCCTGCGGCAGTTGGGCTTGGCCTACCTGGCTTTCCCGTCGGCCGAACACTCGCGGTTCAGTCACGCGCTGGGAGCGCTGGCGATCGGGACGCGCGCGTTCGAGGAGCTGGTACGCCAGGGGCGTCACTTTTTCGGCGGCGACGACGACGTGAAGTACCAGCGCCGACTCGTTCGCGCGGCGCTGCTTCTCCACGACGTCGGGCACGGACCGTTCAGCCACGCCTGCGAAGGCGTGCTCGGCGTCGCGCACGAGCGGCGCACCGCCGACATGCTGGCACTTCCCGGCGTCGCCGCCGGCATCGCGGCGCTGGAAGTCGAGGCAGCCGACGTCCTCGGCCTCATTACGGGCGATCCCGCGACGCGCTACCCGGCCTTGCGAGAGCTCGTCAGCGGACCGAACCTCGACGCCGACCGAATGGACTATCTGCAGCGCGACGCATACTTCACCGGCGTTGCAACCGGTCGTTACGACGCCGAGCAACTGATCGCATCGCTGCGTATCGTGCGCAGCCAAGGCCGCGACGTAGTGGGAATTGACCGGCGCGGCGTCGTCGCGCTCGAGTCCTTTGTGATGGCTCGCTACATGATGTTCGCCTCGGTCTATTTCCACCACACGACCCGCATGTTCGAGCACGTTCTCCACGACGTGCTGCGCGAGATCTGGCCGAATCCGCGCGCGCTCGATCCGATCGAGGAGTTCCTGCGCTGGGACGATTTCCGGGTGCTCAACGCGCTCGACGATTCGCGCAGCGAAGCTTCGTACGCGCTGCGAAATCGCGTGCGGGTCTACGCGCTGGCCGCCGAGTTCAACGCCGAACGCGACCTGCGCGCCTTCGAGACCTGCGAGCGCGCGCTGCGCGAGCGCTTCGGCGACGAGAACGTGTGGGCCGACTCGCAGTCGCAGCTGCTGCACCGGCTGCCGCTGGGGATCGGTCAGCCCTTCACGGTACTCGTCGACGGACCCGGGGGACCCGTCGACGCGCGCCAAGTCTCCGACGTGATCGCCAAGCTCAGCGGTAAAGCCTACTGGCGCAAGCTCTTCGTGCGCCGCTCACCGGGACGCGAAGCGGCGATTCGCGACGCACGCCGGCTCTGCGCCGAGATATCCTCGCGGCTGGACTAGCGCCAACGCTATTTCAGGACGCCGATCGCCGACTGCGCGGCCGCGAGCCGCGCGATCGGGACGCGATACGGCGAACACGAGACGTAGTCGAGCCCGAGCTGATCGCAGAACGCGACGCTGCTCGGCTCGCCGCCGTGCTCCCCACAAATCCCAATCTTGATGCCTTCCCGAACCGGTCGCGCGAGCTCGACTGCCTGACGCATCAGGCCGCCGACGCCGCGGCGGTCGAGCACTTGAAAGGGGTCGTCTTTGAGAATCTTCTTATCGAGGTAGACGGGGATGAACGAGCCCTCCGCATCGTCGCGGCTGTATCCGTAGGTCGTCTGCGTGAGATCGTTGGTTCCGAAGGAAAAGAACTCGGCACAATCCGCCAGCTCGTCGGCCACGATGCAGGCGCGCGGCAGTTCGATCATCGTGCCGATATGGTATTCCAGCGCGATGCCGTTTTCGGCGAGCACTTCGTCGGCGATGCGTTTGGCCGCGGCGCGGGTGGTCTGCATCTCTTCCTTCGTCCCGACCCCGGGAATCATCACGTCCGGCCGCGCGTCGATGCCTTGTGACTTCAGAGCGCTGGCCGCCTGGAAGATCGCGCGTACCTGCATCTCGTAGATCTCGGGAAAAACGATGCCTAAGCGGCAGACGCGTAGGCCGAGCATCGGATTCTGCTCGTGAAGCTGCTCGACGCGGCGCAGCAGCGCTTCACGCTCGCGGTACTCGGACGACTTCACGCCCTTGGTCAGGCGGATCTCGGTCGTTTCGACGAGCAGCTGCTCGAGCGACGGCAAAAACTCGTGCAGCGGCGGATCGAGAAGCCGGATCGTCACCGGCAAACCGGCCATCGCCGACAAGATGCCGTAGAAATCGTCGCGCTGAAACGGCAGCAGGCGTTCGAGCGCCTTCGAGCGTTCGGCGTGCGTCGTCGCGAGAATCATTTGGTGCACGATCGGCAGGCGTTCCGGCTGCATGAACATGTGCTCGGTTCGGCACAGCCCGATGCCCTGGGCTCCCAGCTCGCGCGCCTTGGCGGCGTCCTCGGGCGTGTCGGCGTTCGCCCAGACCTGCATGCGACGGTGCTCGTCTGCCCACGAAAGAAATGTCGCGAGCCAATCCGGCAACTTTGACGGCGGCGGAATCAGGCGCAGTTCCCCGACAACGACGTTGCCGGTGGTGCCGTCGATCGTGATCCAGTCGCCTTCCGCGATCTCGCTGCCGGGCAACGTCGCGCGTTTGTGATGGCGATCGACGTGCAGCGCTTCGCAGCCCGCGACGCACGGCTTGCCCATGCCTCGCGCCACGACGGCGGCGTGCGACGTCGCGCCGCCTTTCTGTGTCAGAATGCCTTGAGCCGCAATCATTCCGTGCACGTCGTCGGGATTGGTCTCGGTGCGAACCAGGATCGTCTTACGGCCCTGCTCTTTCCAAGCGACGGCGTCCTCGGCGGAAAACACGGCTTGTCCGGTGGCCGCACCCGGCGACGCGTTGAGCCCTTTGCAGGCGGCTTCGACCTCCTGTTCGGGATCGATTCGCGCGTGAAAGAGCTGGTCGAGCGATTGCGCGTTAACCATTCCAACGGCTCGCCGCTTATCGATTAAGCCCTCGGCGACGAGATCGCAGGCGATCTTGACGGCAGCCTCCGCGCTACGCTTGGCGTTGCGCGTCTGAAGCATGAAGAGCTTTCCGCGCTCGACGGTAAACTCGAGATCCTGCATGTCGCGGTAGTGGCGTTCGAGCCGCTCGGCGATTGCTTCGAACTGCGCGAAGACCTTGGGCTGGCGTCGCGCGAGGTCGGAGATCTTTTCGGGTGTGCGAATCCCGGCGACGACGTCCTCGCCCTGTGCGTTGCTCAAGTACTCGCCGAAGAGCGCGCGCTCGCCGGTGTTGGGATTGCGCGTAAAGGCGACACCGGTCCCCGAATCCTCACCCATGTTGCCAAAGACCATCTCCATGACGTTGACGGCCGTTCCCCAATCGTCGGGGATCTTGTTATAGCGGCGATAGTCGACGGCGCGCTTGGAATGCCAAGAATCGAAGACCGCCTCGATCGCGGCGACGAGCTGAGCGTTGACGTTTTGAGGAAAGTCTTTTCCGCGATCGCGGACGATCGCTTTGAAACGCGCGACGAGCGTTTTCCAAGTTGCGGCGTCGAGCTCGGCATCGGTACGCACGCCGGCAGCGGTGCGCGCCGGCTCGATGAGCTCTTCGAAGCAATCCTTGGGAATACCGAGAACTACGCTGGAAAACATCATGATGAAGCGCCGGTACGCGTCCCAGGCGAAGCGATCGTTGTTCGTTAACCGGGCGAGGCTCTCGACGGTTTCGTCGTTGAGCCCGAGGTTGAGTATCGTATCCATCATGCCCGGCATTGAGACGCGCGCGCCGCTGCGAACCGAAACGAGCAGCGGATTGTCCACCGAGCCGAACTGCTTGCCCGTTCGCTTCTCCAGTTCGCTCATCGCCGCGTCGATCTCCGGCTGCAAACCGTGCGGGAAGCGGCGACCGTCGTCATAGAAGCGCAGACACGCTTCGGTCGTGATCGTGAAGCCCGATGGTACCGGCAAGCCCGCAGCGGTCATCTCTGCGAGCCCGGCGCCTTTGCCGCCGAGTAGATTCCGCTCGGCGTTGGGGTCGGATTGCGACGCCAACTGCCGCCCTTCATCGAAGAAATAGACGAACTTACTCATTGCAGGCGCTCCTTCAAATACCCAACGAGCGCCTCTCCCGGGACGCGTTGCTGCTGCATCGAATCGCGGGAGCGCACCGTCACGCTGCCGTCGTCGAGGGATTCGTAGTCGACCGTAATGCACAGCGGGGTGCCGATTTCGTCCTGACGGCGGTAGAGCTGGCCGATGTTTCCCTCGTCGTACTGGGTTCGAAGGTCGCGCCGCAGGGCCGCCTCGATCGTCCTCGCCCGTTCGACGAGTTCGGGTTTGTTACGCGCCAGCGAAAAGACCGCCGCTTGAACCGGCGCGATGAAAGGATGGAAGCGCAGCACGGTTCGTTCCGTCTCCTTGCCGTTGGGATCGACGCTGCGCTCTCGTTCGTAGGCGTCGATGAGGAATGTGAGGGTCGTTCGGTCCATGCCGGCCGAGCTCTCGATGAGCAGCGGCGTGTAGTGCGACTTGGCCGCCTCATCGAAGAAGCGAAGATCCTTGCCCGAGAGCGCCATGTGCGCGTCGAGATCGTACGTGCCCCGGTGGGCGATCGATTCGAGCTCGCCCCATCCCCACGGAAACTCGTACTCGACGTCGATGCCGGCCTTGGCGTAGTGCGGCCGTTCCGCTTCGGTTAGTTCGTAAAAGCGCAGCCGCTCCGGCGCGATGCCGTAGCTCGCGTACCAGTCTTTTCGGCGGTCGACCCAGGCGCGGAAGGCGTCCATATCCTTGCCGTCGTCGGGGACGAAATACTCGAGCTCGGCCTGCTCGAACTCACGTACCCGAAACGTGAAGTTGCCCGGCGTAATTTCGTTCCGAAAGGATTTTCCGATTTGAGCGACGCCGAACGGGGGCCGTTTGCGCGCCGTTTGATAGATGTTTTTGAAGTTGACGAAGATGCCCTGAGCCGTCTCCGGGCGGAGGTAAGCCGTCGCCGACGTATCCTCCATCGGGCCGACCGAGGTGCGCATCATCAGGTTGAAGTTGCGCGGCTCGGTGAACGAGTCTTTGCTTCCGCAGTCCGGGCACTGCGTTCGATCTTTGAGATGATCGGCACGAAAGCGATGCTTGCAGACCTTACAGTCGACCATGACGTCGTGAAAGGCGTCGATGTGACCCGAAGCCTTCCACACCATCGGATGCATGATGATGGACGAGTCGAAGGGCACGACGTCGTCGCGTAGTTCGACGGTATCGCGCCACCAAGCGCGCTTGACGTTTTGCTTGAGTACGGCACCGAGTGGTCCGTAATCCCAAAAGCCGTTGATGCCGCCATAGATTTCGCTCGACTGAAAGATAAAGCCGCGCCGTTTTGAAAGCGCGGTAACCTCTTCCATCGTCACCCGGCGAGGCGTAGCCGTCTCCATTGGAGCGCTAGGTTTTGCGCTGGTCTCGCAAACCCCCGCCGTAGCGCCTGCCTCGCCACTCGACTCCGCCGCCCACGTACGTCCGGTAGAGCGACGTGAGAAAGATCGCGAGCGTCAACGCAAACCCCAATGGCAATGCGAGTCCCGACCCTGGCCGAAAGCGAGAACGGCGCATTCCAATCTCGGCGACGACGATTGCGACGCTCTCCGAAAGCGCTAGGATCGCCGCCGCCCGCCATTCGCCCGCGATCGCGCACCACAGCAGCGCGAGCGGGGTCACGGGCGAGACGCAGGCGAGCAGCAGCGTTCCGAGGATTGCATCGAAGGGACGTCCCCGGGCACCCACGGCAAAGTTCTTGACGAAGCCTTCCCAAAGTGCTGGAAACGACGCGTACATCCGCGTGCGCACCAAGCCGGCGGCTCCGGCCAAAAAAATGCGAAAGCGTCCGTCGCGTTTGAAGCGCCGGGCGAGCTCGAGATCCTCGGCGATCTCGCCTCGCACCGCTTCGTGCCCGCCGATCTCCCGATACGCGCGGCGCGAGCAGAGGATGTACTGCCCGTTAAAGATCGCCACCCCGGGTTTGCGAGGATCGTTCACCTCATCGACGGAGCCGACGCCGAGCATGATAACGAAAAGGATCGTGGGCAAGAAGACGCGCTCCGCCAACGAGATCGTCACCTGGTCGGTCAGCAGGCTCACGACGTCGTAGCCGTTTTCGAGCGCGCAGCGCTGCGCGCTGGCTGCCGCTACCGGCTCGTGCTCGGTGTCGGCGTCGGTGAAGAGGAGCCACTCACCGCGAGCGCGGGCCGCGCCCTGATAGAGGGCCCACGGTTTGCCGACCCAGCCCGCGGGCAACGGTCCGCCCGCGATAACCTGCAGGCGCGCGTCGGTCGCGGCGATCTTGTCGAGAATGGTGCGCGTCGCGTCGGTCGAGCGGTCGTCGACGACGATGGCTTCGAAGTTCGGGTGCGCCGTCGCTAACAGCGATCGGACGCAGCGACCGATGCCGCGCTCTTCGTTGCGGGCCGGAACGACGATGGAGAGAGCGGGTAGATCGAGCGCTTCCGGCTTTGCTTCGACGACGGCATTGGAGTGCAGGACGACGTCGAGCGAGCGCCACGCGATGATCGAATTACCAAGAACGAGCAGCCCCACCGCAATTTCGACCCCGATCAAGGGCGGTACGCCGCGACCGCCCGCTTTGGGGCACGCGCGAGCCACGCCTCGACGATAACGTCTCCGAGCAGCTTCGCGGAGATCTTCGATAAGCGGACCAGCACGGCACAATAGCCGTCGAAGTGCGGCGTCGTGAAGAACACCGGCGGCTCGCTCGCGAGCAGAACTTCTTTCATCTCCAAGTCGGGGCCGTTCGCCAGCCATTCCGCGGTGCCGCTTTTCGTCGTCTGCTCGATTGCGCCCGGCATTGAAAGTGCAATGCGCTGGACGTCGCGCCACGTCGCCACCTATGCAGCGAAACGAAGCAGAGCGCTTAAGGTTGCAGCGGGGCAACGATCGGCAAGCGATGGTCGATCGCCACGTTGGGCGGCCGCGAAGTTACTTTGGAAGGCTGATCGTCGCGCCGACCGGGTCGCGCACGATACCGGTCCCGTAGACCTTTCGTGCCGCGCCGCCGTTGGGATAGTCGTAGTTCAAGATTTGCGACGCAGGCTGGTCCTGGGTATTGGAGTTTGGAACGACCACGCGCTGAAGGTCGACGTCGAACTGCCAAGCCGCCACCGTCCCGGTGAGCTGCGTCGACCCGATGCGGTTGCCGTTCGAACCGCTGATCGAAAACTGATAGATTACGGCGCCGTAGACGTCGCCGACGGCAACGCTGGCACCATCCCAAGCGACGCCGCCCGCCAGCGCGATCGGCTGGTTCAAGTCGATCTTGTGGTAGCGCTTCTTGCTCGCCGTTAGCTCGCCGAACCGGAAGTTATCGAAGCTTGCGTCCTCCCCGTCGACGAAAAGGTTGCCGTAGGGATCGTAGCCGCACGAGTACGGATGATACATGGCTTTTTCGAACGAGGCACTCCCAGCCGCGCCTCGATAGATCGCGATATCGCCTGGTCCCTCGCCGGTGCCGCTGCCGTTGTTGGCGACCGCCAAATCGCCCGTAACGGGATCGATGGCACACGAATTGGGATACCGGTCCGTACCGTCGTTTAGGGTGGCGATCGGCGTCGTGCCGCCGTGGGCATATTCAACGATCGTCGAGGTGAAGACGTTTGGAACGAAGACGTCCCCGTGCCGGTCGGTGCAAAGCCCCCCGGGTCCCGAGAATCCCGTCAGCGTTCCGACCAGTTTGCCCTGCGGATAGGTAAAGAGGTAGACGTTGTTGGTCGCCTCGTCCGAGATGTAGATGATGCTGTGCTTCTTGGCGGCGGCCGCGATCCAGGAAGGCCGCGCGTCGGGACGGGCCAGCGACCCGGCGAACTGCCACGAGACGCGCGGGCCGCCCGCACGAGCTGCGCTTGAAGGCACCGCCGCTTCGGGCGGCGTCAGAGCGGTCTGGCCGGCGCAGCCAGCAAGCAACGTAACGCCAAACGCAAGACCGACGAACAGGATCCGTCCCATGGGACTATGATAGCTCCCCTCGGCAACGCTGCCAAAGGGCCGGATTTACTCTAGCGCTGGGACCTTTGGACTGTCGAGACGCTCGCCAAAAGCGACCGAGTTACCCTCGGCGTCGACGAAGGCTGCCCGACGAAAGAGGCCCGGCGCCGTCTCGATGTTGGGAGGCGCAATGCCTCGGCCGGCGACCGCGGTCAAAAATGCATCGAGATCGGGAAGCAAGATCGTCGCCAGCGCTCGGCCGGCCCGGCCGGCGTCGCGGACGACGTACACCCAAGCCGTTGCCGTGAGACGCCACATTGCCTCGGCGTCCTCCCGGACGACGACGTCCGGCGGCCGATCGAAGAGTCTCGAGTACCAGTCGATCGCTCCCGGATAGTCGACGACCGGGATCCCCGCGAACGCGAGCTGGAACTCCCCGTTGCTCGTCCGGCGGCGATGCAGCGCGAACCGGTTGCCGTCGGGATCGGTTGCAAAGCACACCGAGCAGGCTGGGAACTCGTAAACCGCGCTCACTTCGACTCCGAAAGCGGCTAGTCGCTCGCGCACCGCCGCGACATCGGAGACTTCGAAGTTCACGCCCGTGCACGTTCCCGGCTCGTATCCCGGCGAGGCACCATCGATCGCAAAGGCGCTCGCTCCAACGTCGAACTCGACAAAACCCTCGTTGAACGTCCTGCCGATTTCCAGCCCGAGAACGTCGCGATAGAACGCGACCGCACGAGGCACGTCGCGAACCGAATAAGCGATGAACGCGACGTCTTCAATCATGCGCGCGAGTTTGCGGCCTGCGCTTTGGGCTGCGTCTCCACTTGTAGCTGCCCGCACGCTGCCGCGATATCGCGCCCCATGTTCTGGCGCACGGTGACCGGAACTCCGGCTTTATCGAGGATACCGGCAAACTCCCAAATGCGGGCATCGCCCGTCGCCGAGAACGGCCCATCGGGCGTCGAGTTGTAGGGAATCAAGTTGACGTGGTAGAGGTGGCCGCGCATCAAGCCGGCCAACTCTCGCGCGCAACTTTCGCTATCGTTCACTCCCGCCAGCATCACGTATTCGAAGAAAACTTTGCGATGCGTGCGCTCGACGTAGCGCTCGCAGGCCGCCATCAGTTCGGCGATCGGATAGCGCCGGTTGACGGGCATAAATCCCGAACGAATGCCGTCGTTAGGCGCGTGCAGCGAAATCGCCAGATTGACTTGCGTCCGTTCCGAGGCAAACGCGTCGATCTTGTCGACGAGCCCGACGGTCGAGATCGTGATATGCCGGTTTCCCAAACCAAAGCCGTTGGGATCGTTGAGCAGCGTTACCGCCTCCATCACCGCGTCGTAGTTGTGGAACGGCTCGCCCATCCCCATGAACACGACGTTGGTAATTCGTTTGCCGCGCGTCGCGAGGTCGCGCGCGAAGAACCACGCCTGATCGAAGATCTCGCCGGCGGTCAGGTTGCGATTGAAGCCGGCTTGACCGGTCGAACAGAACGCGCACGCAAACGCACAGCCCGCCTGCGACGAGACGCACAGCGTCGTGCGGTCGCCGTAATGCTCCATCAGCACCGCTTCGACTTCTTTTCCGTCGCCCAAGCGGAAGAGGCCCTTGGTCGTCTGCCGGTCCTTCGAGTGCTGCAGCGCGATTGGTTCGATCGTCGAGAAACGTACGTTGCGCTCGGTCAAGGCGGCGCGCAGCTCTTTGGGCAGGGTCGTCACATCTTCGGGCGCAGCCAATAGCTCCTTATTAGCCGCCCGGTAGAGCTGACGCAGGCGGTAGTCTTTCAGTTCGAAGTGCGCGGCAAAGGCTTGCGTTTCCGAGAACCCCGCTCGCGCAACGACATCGCGCAGCCAGATTTCGAGCGCGTCGCGAGTCATTCGAAAAGCCCCGACTGGACGACTTGGGCTTCGAGAAGTTCTGGCGGCGCTTTCGCTTCGTCGAGTTTCCCTCGCACCGCCTTAAGATCGTTCCAGACGAGGCGTTTCACCGCTTCGATTTCGCCGCCGGTCTGACGTAAAATGTACGCCGGATGAAAGGTGACCATCAGCGGAATCTCGCGCGGGCCGGCGTACCAGCGGCCCCGCATTTTCGAGATCTGGAAATCGCGCCCGAGAAACGACTTTGCAGCCGGCGCTCCAAGCGCCAGAATGACGGCAGGCGCGACGATCTCGATCTGCTCGTCCAAGTAGGGACGGCAGTTCGCCATCTCTTCGGGCTCGGGCGCACGATTGCGCGGCCCGTTTGGACCGGGAAAAGTCGGCCGGCACTTTACCGTGTTGCAGATGTACACGCTTTCGCGCGGTAGTTCGATCGCTCCGAGCATCCGGTCGAGCAGCTGCCCCGCTCTGCCGACGAACGGACGCCCGAGCCGGTCCTCGGTCTCGCCGGGGCCTTCGCCGACGACCATCAGCCTCGCGTTGGGATCGCCCTCGCCGTAGACGTTATTTTGCCGTTCGTAGCCAATGGCACACCGCCGGCACGCGGCCGCGATGCTCGCACCTGCGGCGAGGAGTTCGCACCGGCGCTCGGTCTGCGCGCCGCTCAAGCGCCCGCGTCCCCCGCGCTGACTGAAACCGCCTTGCCGAACGCCACGACTTTGCACGAGCCGTCACCGCCTTCGGTAACGTAAAACTGCAGGCCGATCACGGCGTTTGCCCCGAGGGAATCGGCGCGCCGTCGCAGCGCGTCGAGCGCTTCACTTCGGAGCTGCTCGGCGTCGCTGAGAAACTCCGTTCCCGCCAAGCCGACGAGCATGCCCAAACTGCGAAAGGTCGCGCGAAGGCGATTGCGCGCCCGCGACGCGCTGCCCGAAACGTATCCAAAATCGTGCACCGTCCGATAACCTTCGAGATCCTCGAAGGTTACGAGGTTCGGCGCATCCGAAAAGGCGGGCATGCCGGAGGGTTCACCGTCGCTGCTCATCATCCGCCTAGATGCAATCGGCGACGCCCTTGCGTTGACGCCCGCGCTTGCGGCGCTGCGCGCGCTTGCGATTCCCGTGGACGTCGTTTTGCGTTCCGCCAACGCGCACGTCTTCGCGCCGGGTGCGGTGCGCGACGTCGTCGTCGCCGGTTTCGAGCTGCGCTCGAACGCGCCATCGAACCGGCGCGAGATCGAGCGCCTCGGCAGCGAGCTGCGCGCGCGCAGCTACTCGCACGTACTCGTCGCAACCGAAGACGCGAGCGGTTATCGTCTCGCCGCCGCAACCCGCGCGTCCAATCGCGTCGGCTTCGAAGACTTCGGCAGCAAACCGTTCAAAGCGCTTTGGTCGCGCCGCCTTCTCACGAAGAGCATCTACCGGGCGGCCCGCTTGAACGATGGAACCCCGCACGAATGTGAAACGCTTTTTCGTCTGATCGAGCCCTTTGCCGGCGACGCTGCGCCCGCGCGCGATCCGGCGTCGCTTCGGCCCCTCGTTCTCGATGCGCCCGTTGCGCCCGGACATCGCGTGGCCGTGCAGATCACCGATCGATGGGAGCGGCTCGGGATCGCTTTCGATGAGGTCGTCGAGCTCGTGCGGCGGCTCGGGATGCAAAGCGATCTACAGCTCATTGCGGCGCGCGGTGAGTCGGCATACGCGCGCCTCGTCGGCGAAGCGACGGGCCACGAAATCACCTATTTTGAGGAACTCGCGCCGTGGAAGGCGGCGATCGCCGCCGCGCCGGCGCTCGTCGCACCCGATTCGGGGGCGCCGCACGTTGCCGGGATGACCGGCACTCCGGTCGTGGCCGTCTTTCCCGATGAAGCGCAGTATGCCGCGCGCGTCGCGCGCTGGGCGCCTTGGGCAGCGCCGCATCGCGTCGTGCGCGCGAGGAGCGGGTGGCCGTCGGCTGCCGGCGATGCACTCGCACGGCTGCTCTCCAAATAACGCTCCGCATCAACGGCATGCACCGAGGCGGCGATAGAGCGCGACGCCTTGGCGCCGAACGATGAGAACGTAGCGGCGATCGGCCGCCAATCGCGCGAAGCCGTTGCCGTACTCCTGCAGCCGGGCCGAGTCGGGATAGTCGAAATCGAGCAGGACGAAGCACGCCTGCGTGATTTGCGAAGCAGACTCCGGCAACAGGCGCGCCAATGGTTCGCGCAGGGCGAGATGCGTGTATGCCTCTTCTTGCGTCGCCAAACTCAGACCGCGCGGAAGCGACTGCAAAAATGCGTCGAGGTCGACGTCGCGTTGTTGGATCGGACGCAGATTCAAGCGAGGATGCAGCGGATCGGCGACCGCAAGCTCGACCAGGGAGAGTGCGATGCAGGCGACGAGAATCGCCCGCAAACGCGATGGCGCGATCTTCCGTAGCGCGAGCGCAAACGCGAACGCGACGTAGCCGATCCACGCGCCGGCGTAGTGCGAGCCCATCGTAAAGGTCGCCGGCATGCGCGAAAGCAGCACTTCGGCGAGTGGGGCTGCCGCTAGCCACATCGCCGCGGAGCGGAACGGCAGAAAAAGCAGCGGCGCGAAGGCCAGGACGATGAAGCCGAGCCGCGCGAGTACGCCGCCGAACAACGGCAGCGCGCCGGCCCCGCTCCACGCGTAGAAGCGCAGCGGTTGCCACGGAAGCGCTGACGCGGAAGCGGCGTGAGGCTGTATTATTGCAAAGAACGCTGCAAAGACCAACACGCTTGCGACCGCGATCGCGCCCGCTACGAACCCGCGCTCCGTTCCTCGATATTTCCAGGCGCCGAGCGCACCGGCGATCGCCAGGAAGATCGCCTGATCTTCCTTGATCGACAGCGTGACGATCGCACCAGCGATGGTTCCAACAATCGAACCGCTCTCGAATGCATACAGCGTCCAGGCGACGGCGGCCGGCGCGAAGCCGTTCTCATGAAAATCGCCGAAGATCAAGCCGGCTAGCGGCGGATAGAGCCACGCTGCCACGGCCGCCAGTCGCGCTGCGGTGACGTCGTTGCGGGCCTGGCGCACCAGCGCGTAGACGGGCGGCGCGACCAGCGCTCCCGCGATCGCTTGCAGCGCGACGAGCGTCAACGGCGAGTGCACGAGCGTCACGGCCGCGCCGGCCACGTAAAGAATCGGCGAGAAGTGGAACGACCAGTGACTGCCTTCGATCGGATTGCAAAAACATCCAAATGCGCTGGCTGCCGTCTGCGCGAAGATTCCAAAATCGACGAGGTTGCGGTGGACGTCGTACTTGATCGTGCCCAGCGACGCGAACAGCGCCGCGTAGACGGCGCAACCGATCCAAAGAAAACGATCGCGCACGGAAGCGGTTATGCGACGCCGTCGGCGCGGCGTTGCTGCAGATAGGGCCACACGAAGGGATCGATGTCACCGTCGAGCACTGCGCTCACGTTACCGGTCTCGACGTTCGTGCGGTGATCCTTCACCAGTTGGTAGGGCTGCAAAACGTAGGAGCGGATCTGCGAACCCCATTCGTTGGCCTGGCGCTCCCCGCGCAGATCGTCGAGTTTGCTTTGCCGCTCTTGCAATGCCTTTGCCGCAAGCCTGGCCCGCAAGATCGTGAGCGCTACCTCGCGGTTCTGCGCCTGCGAACGTTCTTGCTGTGAGGCGACGATCAGGCCCGACGGCACGTGCACGATGCGGACGGCCGACTCGGTTTTGTTGACGTACTGGCCCCCCGCCCCGCCGGATTTGAAGGTTTCTATCCGCAGGTCGTCCGGCTTGATCTCGACATCGCCTTCGCCGGCCTGCACCTCGGGAACGACGTCGACCGCGGCAAACGACGTGTGCCTCCGGTGCGCCGCGTCGAAGGGCGAAAGGCGCACGAGACGGTGAACGCCGCGCTCGCTTTCGAGCATCCCGTACGCATTACGGCCGCGCACGAAGAAGGTGACCGACTTCAACCCCGCCTCTTCGCCGGGCGACTCGTCGACGATCTGCGTCGAAAAATCCTTTGCCTGCGCCCAGCGCAGATACATGCGCGTCAAGATCGCGGCCCAGTCGGCCGCGTCGACGCCTCCGGCACCGGCGTAGATGCTGACGATCGCGTCGTGGCCGTCGAACTCACCGCTAAAGCTCGCGGCCATTTCGAACTGCTCGATCGAGGCTTGAGCGCTCGCGATATTGCGCTCGGCCTCCAATTCGGCTGTCGCTTCCCCTTCAAAAACCGAGAGCAGTTCCAGAGCCTCGGCGAGCGTTGCCGCTATCGCGTCAAACGCCTCCGCTCGCTCGCGCAACTCTGCGAGCTCCTTCATCACGCGTTGGGCAGATTCGGGATCGCTCCAAAACTCGCTGGAGCGCGACCGCTCGTCGAGCTCGGCTACTCGACGGCGTGCTGCGGCGTCGTCAAAGACGCTCCTTGAGCGACTCGAGGCGCTCCTGGAGCCGGGAGATCGTCGTGCGTTGCGTTTCGCTCATGCGTGCCTTCGTTTCGGCCGCGCGGCGCATCCCTCTTGCCGGCCGAAGGGAGCGTCGTGAACGAACGGCACTTTACGATGGAGGTTTCTATGTACGTTCAGCCGCTCGAAGGCCAACTCGGGGCCGCCCCACTTTCCTCATTTGCCGGCAATACAGAAGAGAGCGGCCCGCTTTTCGCGGGCGCAAACCCGCAAGCAGCGGGCGACAACATCTCACGCTTTTTGCCGCCCTGGCGCAGCGACAACTCGTCCGCTTCGCCCTTCGGCGAGCCGGGCAATAACGCCGCCGGCATGCAGGGCCTCCTTGGCCCGCTGATGGGTATGTTGGCGCAGCTGATGCAGATGCTCCAGTCGCTGATGGGATACGGCGGAGCCCCTTCCCCGTTCGGAGGAAGCGGAGGCTGCCGGCCTCACGGCGGCGAGCGCTTTTTTCAAAACGCAACCGGGTCGAGCGAGGGCGATCCGCACTTGAGTTTCAACGGGCAACACCTGCTTTTTGAAGCAGGGTGAAAAGGGGGTTCCTGTCGAAATGCTCCCTTGGAGATGACGCGAAAATCGAAAGCCGCACAGTCGACGGGCGAGGCCGCTTGGGCTCTGTGCGTGGTCTCGAGCGAGCAACAATCCGAGACCCTGCCGCATCAGCGCAAGTGGGCGCAGGAGGTCGCGGCGGCCAACGGATGGCGCCTTAGCCGCGTAATCGAAGGCGTTGCATCGGGGAAGGCCGGCCCCCGGCGGCTCGTTACCGAGCTTTTGGCGGACCTCCGGCTGCTCGACGGGGATGGCCGCCCCAAGCGCGTTTTGATGATTCGCGCCGATCGTCTTGGGCGCGGTTCGATCATCGAAACGCAGCTCGTTTTGCGCGATCTCTTTGCGCTGGGCGTCGGAGTTTTCACGCGCGATCAGGGGCACATGCGGCTCGACTCCGCGATGGACGAACTGATCTCCGCTGCCACGCTGGCGGTTGCCAGGCACGAAAACGAAGTGCGGCGCGACAAAATCGTGAACTCGATCAACCGAAAACGGGCCGAAGGTACTTGGCGCGGAACCGTCCCTCCTTACGGAATATTGCGAAAGGGTTCCGTTGACTCGCCCGATCCATCGACGGCCGACTTCGTACGCGAAGCGTTTCGGCTCCGAAACGAAGGACGCGGCCTTACCAGGATCGGGCGGCACCTTACGGCGTTAACGCCCCCGCGCGTTTTCCTGAACGGCAAAACTCGCGTCATTCATTGGACTCCTACTCGCGTAAGCGACCTTCTCAAGCAAAAGGCGTACGTCGGCGTCCTCGTCGACGAAACCACGTTCGTGCGAGCCCAGCAGGTTGGGCGAGCGCTTACGAACGAGAAAAAACACGAGAACCCGAAGTTCCACTACCCCATGAGCGGAGCGATTCGATGCCATTGTGGCCGTTCAATGAACGGCATCGCGTGCGGCCGGCCGCCGTACCGGTATCGATACTATTGCTGCCGCGCACGATTCAATCACAATGATCACATTCGTTTGATTCGTGCCGAGGGGCTCGAAGAACAGTTCGTCGACCTCCTCAAGCGCTTGAAGGCTTCGCCGGAGCTGGTCGAACGCTATCGCCGTCGCGCTCTCGCGCCATTATCTCCCAAATTGCTCGAGCGATCGATTCACGATTTGAAGATCAAACTTAGCGAAGTCGAGCAGCTCCGTGACGGCGTTTGGGGCTTGCACGCTCGCGGACGCGTGCGCGACGAGGACGTGCAAGAGCGCCTCGACCGCTTGGCGAGTCAACGGCTGGACCTCGAAGAACGCCTCAACATCGCGCGCGAACAATCGGCGCTCGCTAAGGCTGCGTTGACTCGTCAGGCCGACGTAGCGGCGCTCGTAAAGCGCGCGGCCCGGATCTTCCTCAAGGCGAGCGAAGCCGAAAAGCGCGAGATCGCAAGGGCGGTTGCCGTCGAGCTCGGCGGCCTAACCATCGGTGAGGACTCTCGAATGAAACCGGGCGTTTTATCCAAGAAGCCATACCTGTGACGCAACCTGATTGGGCGTCTAAGCGTGGGCTTCCGGGTTACCAATAGCAATAAGTGTGCAGAGGGCTGCTCTCCGTAGTCGGCCAATTATGAGTTGTACGCACAACAGACCCTTGTTAAGGAGAGCGCTTTTGGAGCGGTTGGAAGAGTCAGAGGAACTTAGCATATTGCGAGAGCTTCTGATGCGAATGGTTCGTCTTGAGAATCGTCTTGAAACCTCTGGTGTTCTACCCAAGGAATACGACGAGCACGGCTTACGCTTTGTTCTCGAATACGGCCTTCCATTGGAACTTGAAGTCGAAGGGGCGCTCGGGCCGCGCCGCATTTCACTAGAGTTTGTATATTCCATTTCAGATTGGCTGAAAAAGCACGAAAAAGACGCGAGTCCAAGCTACATCATGCTCGAGCTAGCCGTGGCCGGTACAAACAAAGCATTGCGCGGCGACCTGTTGACGGTTCTGGAATACTTCGCGCGATCGGGGCAGTGGAAAGATATGCTTTTAAAGATGGCAGACGGCGCTATGTTTGACCTCGGTCTAATCAAAAAAATGATTCGCGCCGAATGAAAAGCCGACTTCTGACCGACAGAGCCTGGAATGAGCGCGAGAATGCACGCCTTAGGCCGGAGATTGAGGCGCAAGGCGCGCTCCCGGCTGAACCTCAGAGTGACGGTTCCGACCAGACGATATCTGCGGCGGACATAATGGCCGAGCGAGAATGGGACCGCATCAGCGCGCAACTGGTGGGCACAGATTCGACGCTGCGACGCCACCAGGGAAGCAAGCCCCCAAGTTCTTCGCGGCAGAAAAAGCGAAAGCCATCCCCGAAGCGACTTCTAAGGACGTGGGGCGCCGAGATTGTGGTGTTAGTCGGCGACGACGAGGATTCACACCTTACGGAAAAGCCGTGCGATTACGGCATGCATCCCATCTTTGCGGACTTCCTAGAGCGGTCTGGGTTGCGTCTGCGCGATCTGCTTCTTTTTATGAGATACGCGCCGCTATACGGGGGCGAGCATACCGAATGGACCGCAGAAATGGCGGCGCTTAGAAAAGAGGATCGCGTGCGGGCTGCCGGCGAGTCGGGTAGCTCGAGAAAGTACGGAGGCGAGGGGGCGGTGTGGCGTCAAGAGCGCTTGCCCAGAGGTTGTGTTCGTTTCCTGGGAATCGACATTTCGAGCGCGAGCAGCTTGTCAGTAGTTGCGAATCTCGCCTGTTCCTTGTACGTCTGGTACTTAACGAGATTATTGCGCGGCCTTTCATGGGACCCCGAGATTTCACTCGAAAATACCCGGTCAATCACGTCGTCACCCAGAGAACTGACGCAGCTGGCGATATTGCTGAGGGATAAGGAACCGGCGGCGCAAGTGCTCAGCATCGTCGGCGCCAGGACCTATCAAAAAAGCGATCCGGGATCGCTGGTCGACGTAGTCGCAGCGGGGCGGCACCTATTCGGCGATGCGGTCGACGCGATCGCAGAAGAGGATATCGACCGCTCCGGCTTTGCGCACCTCGGCCGGATGCTAAGTGCGATACGAGAAGCCGGCTTTCACGTCGTTAACGAGGACAAGGAGTCTCGATGAGATCGAGGTCGCTGGCGCATGGTCGGCCGCGCAAGGGTGCAGAGCTGCGCGAAGTTTTTCCGTTCCGAATGGAGCCGGAAACGGTCGAGAAAATCAAAGATTTAACGGGGAAAACGTTAGCCGAAGTATTGGAATCCGTCGGCGATCTTTTGAAGATGTGTCGTAAGCCCGTCGATGCGGGGCTCGTATTGCAGCGCGTAAGGTTAATGCTGCGGGAACCCATTTTCGATGACGACGCTACTTGACAAAGGGCCAGCCCTATGCGATAAACGGATTAGGAGAAGCAGGGACTTTCGTAATACGAAAGCATGACGGCTCCGGAGGCTCATCGGGGAAAGTGCTTCGAGAGGCCGCACGATTTGTAGGGAAAATGCTCAGCCGCCTTCGGGGCGGCTCTTTTTTTATGGCTTGGGTTCTCGGATACGGGAGCCCAAAATCGAGAAAGGGAGGTCCGCACGATGAAAAATAGACTCCATCAATGTCGGCGCGATGCTGGTTTTACGCTCGCCGAACTGGCGACGCAATCTGGCGTCCCCATCTCGACTTTGCATCGCGCGGACCAGAATCCTAGGGTGAAGGTCGCGCTGGCGAATGCGCTAGCGATCGCCCGCGCGTTGCGCATCGAACCGCAGGAACTTCTCGCGCTTTAACCTCCCGCACCAAATCCAGGAGACGCCGCCGGCAACGGGGGCTTTTTTCATATGCAAAACTGCTTCACGATTCAAGGCGAAGGACTCGTCGATGTGCTTAGCCGCGTCGCGGCCGCTGTGTCCACGCGCAATATCTCGACTGCGAACGATGCGCTTGATTCCCGTGGGGTCGAGCCCGCACCGGGGATTGCCGCGTGACGACGACGACGCACGGCTCGATCATCGAGCGCGTCGCAGTCGCCGACATCCTACGCCTCGCCGGCTTTGAGGAACCCAATCGCAGCGGGTTCGTTTCGTGCCCGCTCCATGCCGAGCGCAATGCGAGCTTCCACATCGTCGGCGACGGCACAGGTTGGCGATGCTTCGGTTGCGGAGCTCGCGGCGGCGTCCTCGATCTCGTCGTCGGCCTGAAGATTACCGCCGATCGCGCCTCGGCGGCGCGCTGGCTCGAGGAGAACATTTGATGAGATCCCTACAGGCATTCTCGGAACGCAAATTTTTGCCGGTCGATTACCTCACGCGGCGGCAGGTCTCTGAGGAAGGCGGGAGCGCCCTGCGCTTTGATTACGGCGATGCCCGAGCGCGTATTCGGAAATCAGCCGAGACCGCGCATCCGACGTTTTGGGCGCGGGGAGATGGGCGACCGATGCGTGCCTACGGCCACCAACTCGCCGAGAAGTTCGCCCAACGGCCAGATAAAAAGATCCTTCTCATCGTCGAGGGAGAGAGCGACACTCTCACCGCGTGGTTTCATCGAAGGCCGTGCTTAGGCGTTGCAGGCGCGACGATGACCCATACTCTCCTGCTCGATGATGTTTCGTGGGCGGAGTCGGTTTACGCCGTACGCGAACCCGGCGATGCCGGCGCAGCGTTCGTTCAAAACGTCGCCAGGCGGTTACGCGAGGTCGGTTATACCGGGCAGATTTTCGAGATCAGCCTCACCGAGCACAAGGACGTTTCGGATTTGCACATCGCCGTTGAAGGTGATCGCGAACGCTTCGCTGCCGAACTCGACGCCGCGATCGCGGCAGCCGTTCCCATCAAGGAAGCCTCGCAGCCAGGCCGGACCACTCTGCTATCAGCCGCAGAGCTGCTCAGTTCAGCGGAGGAGTCGATCGAATACATCGTCGACGGCCTGCTTCCCAAGGGTGGAATCATGCTGCTCGTTGGAAAGCCGAAGTGCGGCAAGTCGGTGCTCGCACGAAACCTTGCTTTGGCGACGTGCCGTGGGTCAACGTTTCTCGGGCGCCGGGTCGAAAAGGCGACCGTCCTTTGGCTGGCTCTCGAGGAGACTCGCGCTCAAGTCTCCTCGGCTTTTCGGGACATGGGGTTGCAGCCAGACGATTCAATCCATTTCCATTTCGGGCATGGAGCCCGGGACGCGCAAGCGTGGCTGCAGGCGACATGCCAGCAAGTTGATGCAGGCCTTGTCGTCATCGACACCTGGCACAAGCTGACGCTAATCGAATCCGTGAATGACTATGGCGCGGTCAACCGTGCAAACCAGGCGCTTCAGCAACTGGCCCGAGAACGCGGCGTCGCCCAAATCTGGATTCACCATTCGAACAAGGGAATATCGAGAAATGGCAGCGAGGTGCTTGGGTCCCAGGCTCTCTTCGCGGCGGTCGATACGCTCGCCTCAATGGATCGGGCGGACGACGGGACGCGAACCATCTGGACTATCCAGCGCAGCGGCGACGACCTGGAGCCAAGCGTCGTAACGATGAACGACGACCAGCTGGTTACGATCGCCGGAACGAAGCGCGAAAACGAGCTCGCGCGCGCCGAGCAACGCATCCTCGACGAACTCGGCGACGAGCCGGTGGCCGCCAAGGATCTAAAAGAGGCGGCTGGCATTCGGACTACCGTGTTTTGGTCGGCGATCAATGCTCTCGCCCGAAAAGGACTCGTCCGCAGACAAGGTCGTGGGTCGCGCTTCGATCCATTCCGATATGCCGTTGGGAACCAGAACCCCCTGTTGGGAACCAGTTCGTCGAAAACGCCAATCCATCTAGTTCCCAAAGTTCCCCTTAGTATAAGGGAACCACGGGAACCAGTTCAAACCTCTTCGGGAACCAGTTCGGAACCGCACGGAACTGCGGGAACTTTGGGAACTACGGGAACCGCAGGAAACGCGGGAACCAGTTCAGAGGACGAGCTGCTGGATTACGCGCGCGAGGTATTGGGAAATGCCTAATGCATCTACGAATCGCATCCGCCACGATGCGCTAGGCGTCGCGGAGATCACCGTCCGCTGCGCCTGTGCGAATCGCGGGACGCTAATCGTTCTCTCGACGGGCTACTATGTGAGCCTCGGCGCCAGCGCGGCCAAACGGCTCGCCGAATCACGCTGCCCGCGCTGTTCAACGAAAGGCCTCGGCCATGCCAAGATCCTGTAGTGTCTGTGGCCATAGTGAACTCGCCGCGATTTCAAAAGCCATTGCGAACGGTGGTTCTAATAGGGCGGTCGCTGAGCGGTTCAATCTCGCGATTAGCGCCGTACAGCGTCATCGGATCAACTGCTTGAAGCAGCCCCGCAAGGCAAAAACGAATGGCGACCTTCGAACGCCAAGCGACGGCGCTGGTTCGGTTCGGTTCGGTTCGTCATCCGACGGGCGCTGCGCCGTTTGCGGGCTCTCGGCGACCGAGACCGACGCCGCCTCGCTGATGCGGAGGGCCGAGCGCGTCTTGTGGTTGGCCGAAACGATCGCCGCTCAGGCGCAGCGGGACGACGATTCGCGGCTCGCGCTGCAGGCAGTTGATCGGGCTCGCGGCGCCCTCGAGACATTGATGCGCGCTACGGGGCTGATCGGCGGGGACGCGCAGGTGACCGTTCAGGTCGATGCCCGCCGGCAGTTGATGGCAAACCTCGGGGCGCTCACGGTCGACGAGTTGCGGGCGATTGCCGGCGGCAAGCCGGTCACGACGTTGGAGGCCGCAGATTCTGCGCTCGAACACGGTACTGATAATCCAGGTTACACGGGCTAGGCGATCTACGTAAAGGGGGAGGCCTTATAGCCGCCCCTGTTTTTCTGCTCCGTCGCGTTCTGCTTTAATGACGAGGGACTCACGCAATTACTTGATCGCTGCGGTCCTAGCGAGCTTTCGACTGACTAAATACGCAGTGCGGAGTCGCCGTGTCGCGGGCAGGCTACTAAATTGTAAGAACCCGAACCCAGTCTAGCGCGGCAGCCGCACCTCCAAGCGATAATGCCCCGGGATACCCTTAGTGGCAGCTCTTTTGCGAGGGACCCGCGGGGCGCCCTCTCAATTAAAAGCACATCTTCGGTATCCGGCTTACCTAGAGCGGCTACGAGGTCATCGTAAGTGAAGGCCACTGAAAAAACTTCCTGCTTGGGAGTTCGCCGTCCCGCATAGCAACCAAGCGCACTCCGAAGCAAGCAGAGCCCGCGGCGAGACTTCGGACAGAAGTGCCCATCGTCCTGATACCGCTAACCGAGCACCGGCGTTGGCGTTCCCCTGATTTCCCTTGAGCCATCCGATAACCGGGTGGCTTTTTTTGGAGGTTTCCGATGTCCGATTTCAAGGTCGGCGACGCAGTTCGCGTTCTCTCGGCTCGCCGCAACGCCGCAAATCGTTGGCTCGTCACCGAGGTCGCGGACTCGGTCGTCGTAGCGGTCAACGAAAGCCGACAAGCCGAAATCCGCTACCGTCCCGATCGGCTCGAGCGGATCGAAGAATCCGAGGACGCGCTTGCGGTCGAAGCGGCGGCTCCGCTTCAACCGTCGCCGTCGACGCAAGTGCGCCTGACCAGCTCGCCGCCCGCGGAGATGCGGGACAGTACCAAAGTTCAGCCGAGCCCGGGCGAGCCGATCGATAGCGTCGTTCGTCGGTTTCATAAAGCGTGCGGTCGCGCGAACATCATCGGCGAGCTGCGCCGGCGTCGTTATTTTCTAACGCGCAGTCAGAAGCGGCGCGACAAGAGTTCCCACGCGCGTCAGCGCCGTGCATCGCAGGAAGCCGCGCAGCTAGTGGCCTCCCAAAACCTTTAAAATCACCCAACCGAAAGGAAGAAAATGCCAAAACTCAATGCCGCCTTAAAGGCCGCCTGTGAAAACTTTTTACTTGACCTGATCGCGAAGGGCGCTGCCGGTCGGCTGAAGGCCGCTGAAGCCCAAGCCGCAGCCGCGTTAATGGAAGCGTGCCGAGCCTACAGCGAGCTCGCCGAGCGAGTGGACGCGATTGCGGCTGCGCGCGAGTTGATTTCGAAGGCTGAGCAAATCCGTGTCGAGGGCCAAGAGCAGGCCGAGCGGGTGCTGACGGAACTTCGCAAGCGCGCGGCTAAGCCGTCTCGCCGCCGCTCTGCTTCCAAATGAGCGTGGTCGACGCGGGCCGCCGATCCGCGCTAACTGCGGCGGTGCAGGAAGAGCTGGCTCGCAGATCGCTTCTCGATTTTTGCGATCTGGCGTATCCGAAGTTCCAAGCGCCTTCGCACATCCGCTTCATTGCACGACTTCTCGAACGTATTTCTAACGGCGAAGGAAAGAACATAGCGATCAGCGTCCCCGTACGACACGGCAAAAGCGTCTTATGTAGCCAGTGCTTTCCGGCGTTTCACCTGGGGCGTCATCCGACAGATCAGATAATTCTCGCGTCACACTCTGAGTCGCTCGCCGCGATGAACTCGCGGATCGCCAAGCACATCGTTGAGGACTCCCGTTATCCCTTCGATGTCAAACTCTCGAGCGATAGCGCCTCGGTCACGCGTTGGAATGTTACTGCCGGAGGCGGATGCTACGCGATCGGTGTCGGTGGAAGCATCACCGGCAGAGGTTTCACGTGCGGGATCGTCGACGACGCGTTGCACGACGGCTTGTCTGAGTCCGAGTCGGAGTCGTGTTGGGACTGGTTTAGAGAAATCTTCGTTCCACGATCCGAACCGGGTGCGCGCCTCGTCGTCATCGGTGCGCGGCTTTCTTCGACCGATCTTATTGGTCGAATCGCTGATTCAAACTTTGCCGGCGACTTCGAGTTCGTTAAGCTTCCGGCCCTCGCTGAGGAGCATGATCCGCTAGGTCGAGCTCCAGGTGAGGCATTGTGGCCTGAGCGCATGTCCGTTGAAGAGATCGAGCAGCGCCGCGCGATGATGGGCAGCTTCGCCTTCGAGTCGCAGTTTCAGCAGGCTCCGATCAGTCGTGTGGGCGCAATGGTGAAGTACGACTGGCTGGTTCATGACAAGGCTTTTCCCACTGAGTTCGAGCGGATTTTGCTCGCCATCGATCCTGCGAGCAAGGCTACCAAAAATGCTGACGACTCCGCAGCCGTTGTCGTTGGGAGGAAAAAGGGCGAGTTCTACGTCTTGGATTGCGTTCTCGCCAAGGTCGAACTGCCGGAACTTAAGAGACTGCTTATTAACATGTATGAGAAGTGGCGGCCATCGTCGATCTTGTGCGAAGATTCCGCTAACGGAATAGGTTGCATCCAAATGTTGCGACGGAGCACGACGCTCCCGATCGTTCCGATCAAGGCGCTCAAGAGTAAAATATCAAGGGTTGAAGGCATTCTCGGCGTCTTTGAAAGTCGGCGAGTGCATTTTCCGGCTGAAGCGCCGTGGCTTTCCGCGCTCGAGCGGCAGCTGCTCGCCTTCCCGTCATTCCCGAAGGACGACGCAGTTGACGCTTTGACAATGGCGCTTGCGCGCTTTCAAACGCAACCCGTAGAGTGGTCGTTCGCCTTCGCGAACACGCATCGATCGTAAGGTGCCCGAGCGGCCGGTCGCGTTCGCGAAAAACCACCAAACCTATTACATCACGACTAGGAGAAACCACCCATGGCAAATTGTAAACTGCACGGAAAGGCCGCGTGCGGCTATTGCGCACAACGAGTCCTCGAAGCCCAAGTAACGCGGCTTCAGCCGACAAGGCGCTCCGTCTACATTCAGACGATCCAGCCGAGCGATCGAGGCAGTGCGCGAGGGACGAACCGATGACGACCCTCGACGAAATCAACCAACGCATCGAGCGCTGGAACGCGGAGATCGCAGCGGCTAGGAGCGCGATTCGGCACGGCCAGATCGCCGACGCTAAAGCGCACCTCGCCGGGAACGTATCGAACGAAGCGGAGACAGCGCGGAATGCGTTGCGCCGGCTCCTCGACCTCCGCGACGGAGCAGCGCTTCTCGCAATCCAAGTCGAGCTCGAAGAAGTCGAGGCGGACATTGCGAAGCGTGAGCCCCGAGTCGCGGTGTGTTCGCGCTCGAGCCGGGACTCCGCATTAATCCCCGGCTCCCCTTTGAGGGCTGGACCCAGCTCAAGCGCGTCGCGGCTTGACGTCTTAGACTCGCGACGTCGGCCTGCCACTTGCGGAGTGGAGAAGCGACAGCCAGGGGTAAACTCCGATCCATCGCTTCCCGCTCGTCATCGACGCGTTGCGCGTCTACTCCGCCGTTTGGTTACCCTACATTTCATGGGGCGAGCTTGCGAGATCGCACTCATGAGCGCGCGGCGCTCGTCCTTCGTCTTTGCTTTCCTAACGCTTTTTGCGGCCGCGCTCGCCGCTCTCTTTCCGGTCATGAGTTTCTGCTTTCTGCCGCATCCGCGGCCGGGTTAATAGGTGATTTCCCGGTCAGGCTTGACCGAGTTCCTTCTCTTGCTAAGCGTACGAGCTCAGCCGTCGCTCTCTTTCCTATCAGCTCCGTCACCGCCGCGCCATCGTGAGCGTCGCGTCGGACGGCTATTATCACGGTCATGGTTTGAATACAGACGGGGTAAAATATGCGATCACCGCCGTTAACCTCAAGCTCCCAAAATGGCTTCAGGCGTTTCCCCTTGAGGGGAAACTGGCGGCCCGCGCGTCGGGTAAGGGGGTCAGTCGCTAGGTGCTTGTACGCCTCCGCGGCGCTCTCGGGGGCTTTCGCGCAAAGCTTATCCCACTTGACCGTACTAAATGCTATAGTCCGATCTGGCGACGCCTGGCGCCCCACCGCATCAACATAGTTGCAGGTCAGGACGGAACGCTCGCCCGTACGCGGCCCACGGGCGGATCACCTATCGCCTTCAACAAAAGTTGCAAAGTCAAATCCCGCGATCTTGCCCGAGCTGTCAAAAGCGATCATTTCGATGACTCGGCTAGATGGAAACTGCAAAAGGAAGTCATACGCCAGCGCACTTCTAAAAGTATAACTTCGCTGAAACTTAAATGAAGTTGGGGCGCCAAGCCGCTTTAGCCGTGCGGCTTCACGTAAAACGACGTCCGTCGTTAGTTCAGCATTAGTGAGTGCATTTAGCTGGGACCTATCTATATTGGCATTTTGGAACCGGTAGAACCATTCTTTCGCTTTAGCAAGGACAACCGGCGTAGCCGGAAGCGAAGATATAGATCCAGTAGGTTTATATGACTCACCCGCCGCAATCGACCCCTCGGGTCTGCATAAGGCGATGAACATCCCTATAGTACAAGCGGCCGCTTTCATATGCTATCTCCAGCTTCGCTGCGCCCGTGAAAGCGACAGCTCATATACGATTGTTTGGTGGGTAGAGAGGCTTATTCAAAATATCGCTGTGCGAATCGGCTCATGGTTTTCCTCAGAATATTTATCTATCATCTGCTTGAATAGGTCCCAGGAAGTACGAAATATTGATAGAGCCGACCTTATGGCTCATTGTGTCAAGTTCCGCGATTATGCCTGTCTCCTTGATAGTTAATAATGCGTGACTCTTCCACGATACTATGGGAGGTCCCGACATGATGTTTCCCGCGAAGCCTGGTTCATA
>DATAWH010000045.1:0-13074 GCA_036267315.1 Candidatus Cybelea sp.
TGGTGGAGGCAAGGAGACTCGAACTCCTGACCCTTACGCTGCCAGCGTAATGCTCTACCAGCTGAGCTATGCCCCCCAAATTCTAGCCGCGGTGGCGACCCGCCCGTATTCAGGACGCCGGATGTGACTCCTCCGCCACGAGTGCTACTGCAGGCTGCCGAGGGCGGTGAAGCCAACAGAGCGTCGTCCAATACGGTCGCGCACGGGGATGTAGCTCAGCTGGTAGAGCACCTGCTTTGCAAGCAGGGGGTCTGGGGTTCGAGCCCCCACATCTCCAGAGCAATACCGCCGGCAAGGTTCTTCGGGGCTGTTATCTTCGCTGGCGTCGAACCGATCGCGCAACAGGTCGCTATACGTTAGGCGGCCGCTTCAGGAGATTTAACGTCAGGGTGCGACGGAGACGGTTACTCCATGAAAGTCGAGCGTACGGTTCTTGTAGGGCGGGAATTTCCGGATGGTCTTCGTCGCCGCTCCGCCCGTAGGGTATTTGAAGACGCCAATAACCTTCGGGTATATATTGTGTGTCCTGTACGGCACGACGACGTTGCCATCGTACAGCCACGAGGGAGCCATATGCCGACGCACTTTTATGTTTACGGTTTCGACAACGATTGCCGTTTCCGTTGAACCCGAAACCGCGATTCGCGAAATTGTGTTTACCGAGCCGAGGCCTTGATAGGCGATGTACTTACCGTCCCACTGAATTTGGCCCGGGTAACCGACGCTGTTCGGGAGGGCAAAAGGCGTAAACGCGCCTGCGTACTTTGGAAGTTCGGATAGTCCGAAACCAAGTCCGTAGTATCCGTCGACAAATAGATTGCCCTTGCTGTCGTATCCGCAAAAGCGAGAAGCAAGATGAGAATCGTAATTTGTCCGCTTGCGGTGCCGATCGGTGAAGACCGCTACGTCCCCATAGTTTCCTTCGTAAACGACGGCGAGGTCGTTACTCTGAGGGTCGACCGCGCAATCGAAAGCGTCGTCGCCCTGGAGATTAAGGATGGCGATAGGCTGGGTGCCGCCGTGCGCATACTCCGTGACCTTGTCAAGACCCGCAAAGAAGACGTTGCCCCGCGCATCGGAGCAGGCCGCCCCGGCTACCAGTGGTAGCGAGCCGACGACTTTCAATGCTGGATAGGAGATGACGCAAATTCCATCGCACCCGCCTAGCGCGTAAATCAAATCCTCGCCCGTTGCTTCGGGGAGCATCCAGCTTTTCGAATGCGAAACCTGCGCGGGGGCTTGACCGCCGATACTCCGCGGCACGGTCTGGCTTCCGCAGCCTGCCAAAACGAGTACTCCGGTTGCGATCCACCCGAAGTTATCGAGTCTAGACTGCTTCATGTCGTACCTACACCGAAAACGCCATGGAAAAAAGAGTTTCCCAAATTCGTGAGTCCGCCCCAGGAAGTCGGCGTAGTTCTCGACTCGCTGTGTAACCTCCCGTGACTGCGCCGAGAGCTTCGCCTCGAGCTTTGCCGTGCAGAGCACCTCGTGGATCTGCGGTTAGATCGCAACGTCGGAGACCCATCAACCAAATTCGCGGTACGCCGTCCTGGAAGAATACGGTCATTATCTCGCCGTTTGCAAAGCGCCACTACGTCGATCACACCCAGTACGAAACGGCGGTGATCGCGCTGATCGAAAAGCGCTACAACCTCAAGCCGCTCGGCCGGCGCGACGCCGCAGCGAATCCGTTCTCGAACGCCTTCAACTTCTAGCGGAGGCCGCGACGTTGTTGTGCGCGTGCTCGCCCGCAGCCAAAGCGGGCACCCTTGAAGGCTCGGCGCGAGCCGAAATCAAATGCAAACGCGTCCCGGCATCGCGCGGTCGTAGCTCAATGGATAGAGCATCAGGCTTCGAACCTGCAGGTTGGGGGTTCGAGTCCCTCCGACCGCGAGAACTCTGCAGCGCAGCGCGCTTAACGCGCGACGCTCGTGCTCAAGCTGGTACTCGTGCTCGTGCTCCCATTATGCGCATCGGTACCGCAGCCGGGACTCCACGATGCGATGCCGCACCACCCCTGCTCCGCAGTTTGAACGATACTTCCTTCGCTCGAAAGGTACGTGTCGCCTAAGAACGACTGTACGATGACCGAAAGGGAGAAGAGTATTCCGAAGATGCCCGCACCAAGGATGATCTTCGCCAGAGGCGATGGCCCACGCCTTAATTGCACCGTTGGGAATCTGTGTTCGTCTTGCATTCAATCCTCGCCATTGAAATGGACGTATACGATTCTTACCAGCTGATAGCTACAACAGCAACCCTTATGTTACCCTGAAAGATAACAAAGGTAAACAGTTAGTAATCCAGGATAATCTAAAGGAAGCATGCGAACGCAGCGCGTTCACGCATAAACGCTTGGCAAACTTTGCATCGTTGCGCGAAGAGCTTGAAACCGGAAACCAAGAAAGGCTAGTCCATGATCACCGGAACGCACGTCCTCCTGTTCAGCCGGCAGGCAAACGCCCGTGCAGAAGTTCTTTAGCGAGGTGCTCGAGATGCGTTCGGTCGACGCGGGCGAAGGCTGGCCGATTTTTGCCGCACCGCCGACGGAGCTTGCCGTGCACGAGACCGAGGGCGAGCCGCTTGGCCTCTACGAACCGCACCATCCGTCACCGCTTGCAAACGTTTCCAACCACGGCGCCGGTGAATGAAACGATTGCAGCCGGTGTTCTGTGCAGCGCTGCTCGGCGCGGTTACCGCTCCCGCGGTTGCAGCGCCGACGATGACCCAGGTGCTCACCGCATCGTTTGCGGTCCGCGATCTCGGCGGTGTGAGCCTGGCGCCGTCGGGCGACGCCGTCGCGTGGGACGAAAGCTTTCACGATCCCGCCAAGTTGCTGCACTCGCGGGGGTTTACGTCGGTCTACGTTGCACGCCTGGGGGCAGTCAAGCAGTTCCGTCTCACTGCCGGCAGCGCAAGCGGATTTTACGATGAAGAGAATCCCGTTTGGTCGCCCGACGGCAGCCGCATCGCTTTTCTCTCCGATGCGCGCTCCAGCGGTCAGCTCCAAGTGTACACGGCGCGCGCCGACGGGTCGCACGTTCGACCGCTCGGGCGCCTCAATGGGAACGTTCAGCGCTTGACCTGGGCGCCTGACGGCAAGTCTCTGGGCGCACTCTACATTGCTTTGGCTCACCGCAAAGCCGGCGCGCTCGCGCCGGGCGCACGCGACGTCGGCGTCATCGGTTCGACCGTCGACGAACAGCGTCTGGCGATCGTCGACGCGTCGAGCGGAACGCTGCGTTTGGTATCGCCGGCCGACTCGTACGTCTACGAGTACGGGTGGTCGCCGAACGGGCGGCAGATCGCAGTCACCTACGCGAAGGGCAACGGCGACAACAACTGGTGGATCGCGCGACTCGCGCGCATCGACGTGCACAGCGCAACGCTGCACGATCTCTTCTCGCCGGCATTTCAGCTCAACGATCCTCAGTGGTCGCCAGACGGTCAACGCATCGCCGTCATCGGCGGCGTCATGAGCGATTTCGGATCGACCGGAGGCGATCTGTATCTGGTCGACGCGCAGAGCGGCGCCGTCAAAGACCTGACCGACGGCGCCCGCTTTTCGGTGCAATCGCTGCGTTGGAACGACCCGGCCAGCCTCGACGCCGTCGCGCACGTTGCCGGCTCGATGCAGCTGCTGCGTATAGATGCCGCAAGCGGGCAGCAGAGCCACCCCTTCGAACCGCGTGAGGAGTCGCTTTGGAGCTGGTCCTCGACGCGAAACGGCGGCGTCTTGGCGCTCGTGCGATCCTCTTTCGACAACGCTCCGGAAGTCTGGGCCGGCCCTCCGGCTTCGCTGCGTCAGATTTCGCACTCCAACGCGGGCGCGCAGCGAATGTACGGAAAGGCCGTCTCGCTCCGATGGAAAAGCGACGGACTCGACGTGCAGGGATGGCTCGTCTACCCTCTCGATTTCGATCCAAACAAGACCTACCCGATGATCGCGATGATTCACGGCGGCCCCTCGGCGCAATCGGTACCGGGCTTCGGCAGCCGTAACCTCAACGCGCTCTGCTCGGCCGGCTACTTCGCCTTCATGCCCAATCCGCGCGGCAGCTTTGGTCAGGGCGAAGCATTCACGCGCGCCAACATCAAGGACTTCGGCTACGGCGACTGGCGCGACGATCTATCGGGCGTCGACGCGGCGATCAAAGCCGCGCCGATCGATCCGAACCGCCTGGGGCTGATGGGCTGGAGCTACGGCGGCTACATGGCGATGTGGGCGGAGACGCAGACGAATCGCTTCAAGGCGCTCGTCGCGGGCGCCGGCATCGTCAACTGGCAGTCGTACTACGGTCAGAACAAGATCGATCAGTGGATGATTCCGTTCTTCGGCGCCTCCGTCTACGAAGATCCGGCGGTCTATGCGAAGAGTTCTCCGATCACGTTCATCGAGCACTCGAAGACGCCGGTGCTCGTCCTCCAAGGGGAGCTGGACGAAGAGGTCCCCGCGCCCCAAGCATTCGAGTTTTGGCACGCAATGACGACGCTGGGAGTCCCGGCGAAGCTGATCGTGTATGCCGGCGAGGGCCACGGCCCCCGGAAGATCTCCAACCAGGTCGATATCCTGACGCAGACCGTCGACTGGTTTAATCGGTACCTTACGACAGCGAGATGAGGGTTCGAGCGTTGCCGGTTTCGGCTAGACCCGGCAACGGCTCGGGTGCTAAACTGCGCCTATGGCCGCGGCGAAGGCACTTGCACTGCTCATGCTCATCTCATTGACCTTCAGCGCTGGGCTTGAGGTCAACTTTGACCACCTGATCGCGACGCTGAAGAACGTCCCGCTGCTCGCCAAAGCGCTGCTCGCGAACTTCGTGATCGTACCTATTTTTGGGGTGCTCCTGGTTCGCTTGTTTGCCTTGCCGCCAGAGATAGCGACCGGCTTCCTGTTAATGGCGATCGCGCCCGGCGTTCCGTTTGTGTTGAATGCAGTGCGAAAGCGCGGCGGGAGCCTCGGCTTGGCGGTCGAGCTGGCCGCGGTGTTGCCCTTGCTTTCGATCGTCACGGTCCCCTTGACCGCGCGCTACGTGCTGCCCGCTGCCGCGGCCGCAGCGCTTCCAATCGGGCGGTTCGTCGTCACCCTGGTGCTCTTCCAGTTGGTCCCGCTACTGGCCGGAATCGCGATCGCTACGGCGCTCCCGAAGGCCGCACCGCGCCTCGCGCGCATCGCGAGCATCGCGTTTTACATCACCGTCGTCTTTTTGCTGATCGTCTTGGCGCCGAAGCTCGTGGACGGCGTGGGAGCCGTCTACGGATCCCGCGGGATTTGGGCGATGCTCTCGATCTCAATTTTGGCCATGCTGACGGGCTTGGCGCTGGGGGGGCCGCTGACCGAGAACCGTCGCGTGCTGGGCATGGGAACGACGCTACGCAACGTCGGCCTTTGCGTCCTGACCGCCACGACGAGCTTTCCCGGCACCCCGGTCGCCGCCGCCGTCTTAACCTATCTCTTGATTCAGTTCAGTCTCACGACGATCGTCGGCATCTATTTCGCGCGTAAGACGAAGGAGGCACTGGCGTGACCCCGCTGATCTTCACGCAGTTCGGCTTCAAGACGCTGCTTCTGGTCGACTATATTTCGTTGATCGCCGCGACGACCAACGCATTTAACGGTGCGCTGCTGGCGCGGCGCCCGGATCACTACAGGCACTTTACGGTGATCGGCGTCGTCGTGCTGGCCTATGCCGGCGGCATCGGCGGGGGCATCGTGCGCGACGTGCTCGTGAATAAGATTCCGTCCCCGCTGATGAACCCGTGGTATCTGATTCTCTGCTTGAGCGCGGCGTGGCTGGCGATCATCATCGATTTCAACAGCGCGCAGAAGTTCAAAGATGGCCTCTTTCAGTTTATGACCGCGTTCTCGCTGCCGTGGTACGCGATCGTCGGAGCCCAGGCTGCGCTTGCAGCCCACTTGGGGTACGTGGCCGCGATCATCATCGGCGTCATCGCGACGACCGCCGGCCGCTGGATCATCGACACGGCCTGCCTGGTCGTACCCAAGCAGCTCGTGCGCGGCGAGTTTTTCGTGGTTGCCGCGATCCTCACCGGAACGGTCTACGTGATCCTCAACGCCGCCATGGGCGTTTCGGTCATCGTTTCAACGATCGTCGCGTTCTTCGTCGGCTTTGGCTTTCGGCTGACGTGCCAAACGCTGGGCTGGGAAGAATGGGAGCCGTGGGAGCCGCGCGCGCTCTCGCAAGGCGAAAAAACGCGCAGCACGCTGGGCGAAGGACTACGCGCCGAACTCGATCCCCCTGGAGGAGAACTGTAATTGAGCAAGACTGCGGAAAAGCGCGGAGCAACTCCGCTCGTAACCCATCGCGAGTTCAAGCTGCTGCTGAAGCCGGAGAAGTTTCCGAATCGCCGTGCTTTGCTGGAGTTCGCCGACCTTCTGCAGCGGACCGCCGAGAAGTTCCACGTGCACTACGAGCCGGTGGAGTCGATCGATTCTCAGTTGCGCATCGTGCAGTTCTACGACACCAAAGGCCAGGATCTGCGTAAGAACAAGCTGATCTTCCGCACGCGTCAGATTCGCCAGGGCGGCTGGCCGGACGAGAGCTGGGAGCTGACCTTCAAGTGCCGGGCGCAAGACTACGAGAAGGCCGCTGCATTTAATACCGACACCACGATGACGAAGCTCCAGAAAAAGAAGTTCAAAGAGGAGCTCATTCGCGGCGAGACGGCGGGAACGATGACGAGCATCTTTTCGAATAACGTCATCGTCGAGTACCCCGAAGTGAAGATGGAGTTTCCGCTGTCGCGCCTGGCGGCGGCGCTGCCCCACCTCGCCACCCTCGGCTTAGACATGAACGAGGCCCTGGCAATCGTCGACGGGGCGAAGGTCTTCGAAATTCAGTCGAATTTAGGGACGCTGGGCTTCGGCCACGGCGTGAGCGCAACCGCATCGCTGGCGCTCTGGGCCCGGCCGGTTCCCGATCGCTTCGAGCCGCTCGTTGCGGAGTTCGGTTTCTCGACGCACGTGCGGGGTAAAGACAAGGAAGAGCAGGGGCAGCAAGCCGCTGACGACTTTTTCAAAGCGCTGCAGGTCCCGCTGCACGACTATCTCAGCGACGGGACGACGAAGACGGCACTGATCTACGGTGATGCGGGCTCCTAGCATGACGAGGTTCGCCGATGTTTGACTGGCAGAAGCAGACGCAGCTCTTCGATTACGTCGAGCAGCTCATCTCCGCGGAGGCGGTGAAATACGATCCGGGTTCGCCGATTCGCGATGGCCTCGATCGCCTCAAAGCGGCGGTGCAGTCGCAACGCGAACTGGTCGACAAAATGAAGACGGTGACGCCGGAGAGCGCGCAGCCGCTCTTTGCGGAGATGGCGGCCGCGCACGCAAAGTATCTCCGCGTCTTGGCGGCGTGCACCGAACTGATGCAGCAAGCCGGCATGGACTATAACCGCGACTTACTGGCAAAACTGCAGCAGTTCGGGTTCCCGACACCCGGCTAACGGCCGGCCTCGAAAGAATAAAGAACGGGCGGACGCCGGTGCGCCGCCCGTTCTTGGTTAACGATGAGGCCCTTCGTTAGAAGGCCCGGTCGGTCTTCGGGGTTCCCCATCCCGTCGGGCCGGAGTACTGCTTGAACTGTCCGGTTCCCGCGGTGCAGAGATAGCTTCCGCCGCAGCTTCCATCGCTGCCGCTCTCGATCGCGTGCAGGTCTCTCTTGAGCTTCTTCTTGTTCAGCTGCCAGAAGCCGGCACCGGCATCGATCTTTGCCTGGTTTCCTTTGACGGCAACGACGCCGGCGAGGAACGGCGATGCGACGCTCGTGCCGCACTCGGAGATCCATCCGCCGTACTCGCTGATGTACTCGGCGACGCCCGGCGAGCAGCCCGACTCAGACGAGACGTCGGCGTCGGTGCGGCTGGTGCAGCCCGGATCCTTCTGCCACGAAGGCTTGGGAACGCCGGGGCTCCCGACGACCGTGGAACTGGCGCAGCCCGCGCCCGCATCGTTCCACGCGGACTCGGTGAACGTCTTTCCGCTACCCTCGAGTTGCGTGCCGCCTGCGGCGATCACGGTCGACAGCACCGACGGGCCGCCGATGCTGTTGTAGCCGTCGTCACCCGACGAGGCGAGATATGTCACGCCCTTGGTGTTGAAGTAGTTGGGGAAGTTCGTGTCGTCGCAGTCCCAGCTGCCGTAGCAGATCCAGCTGTTGCTCAGGACTGTCGCACCGAGCGTGACGGCGGTGGCTTCCGCGGTCTCGAAGTCGCTGATGCCGCCCTGGGCTTCCATCAGCAGGATCGTGCACTTCGGACACGACGCAGAGATCATGTCGATGTCGAGCGCGGTTTCCGCACACCAGCTATAGTCTTCGCAGCTGGGCGGATAGTTGCTGGTCTGTCCGTTCTCGTTGTACTTCGTCATGTTTCCGGTACCGAGATTGAACTGACTACGATACGTCGCGAGGTCGGTCGACGCACTCGACAGGTCACCGGCTTCGATCACTGCGACTTTGACGCCGGAACCGTTCTTGATATCTCCGGTGAGTTTATAGGCCGCCTCAAGTTCTTGCGGAGTGAATCCGCAGCCGGACGACGGCGAACACGCCGGCGAGATGCCGTTGTGCATCACTTCGAGCGCCAAGCAGGTCGGTTTGCCGACGACGGCCGGGCATTCGGTTCTGGCTTGGTGCATGCGCTGCCATTGCGGGACGATTCTATTGACGACGGAAGCGGCTTGCGAGCCGCCGGCCGTCGACGGCATGTTCGAGCTGCCGCCGGCGCTACACGCCGATATTGCGAGCGCCGCAACGATCGGCGCCATGATTTTGAACGATCGGTTCACAGAAGCTCCTTTAAGTAAAAGAGGGGGTCCGTCTGGGGAAAGCCCTATTAGAACGCAAGATATTGCTGACCTGCCGCTCGCTCTCTTGCCTGCTCGGTTTAAGGGGCAACGGTGAAGGAGGCCGACCCGACGCGCGGCATTTCTCTTACGTGAAGTGCCTCAACGCGCTCGGCATGGTCGTCGCGTCTTTGGCGTGCGCGGCATGTTCGACAAGCTCCGCGACGCCGTCGGTTCCGTCGGCGAGCGGCATCGGGTTCGTGCGGTCGGCGAGCGCCGTGCCGAAGATCAAACACGTCATTTGGATCGTGCAAGAGAACCGCAGCTTCAACGACATGTTCAAGGGGTATCCCGGCGCGAAAACGGCATCGAAGGGCAAAGATTCGCGCGGCACGACGATCGCGCTACAGCCGATACCGCTCACCGTGACCTACGAGATCGATCACTCGGCGTTCGCAATGTTCAGCGCGTGCAACGGAAGGGGAAAGCTGCCCGGAACGAAGTGCCGCATGGACTCGTTCGATCAGGAGCGGGAATACAGCGGCCCGCTCAACGGTCAGTACGTGTTTGTGCCGCACAGCGAAAGCAAGCCGTACTGGGATATGGCGCACGAGTTCGTGCTCGCGGACAAGATGTTCGCCTCACAGATCGACGAGAGCTTCGTCGCGCACCAGTACATCATCGCCGCCCAGGCGGCGTCGAGCGTCGACGTGCCGATGGCGTCGTACTGGGGCTGCGGCGGACCGAAATCGGAAAAGGTCGAGGTCCTCAACCACCAGCGCGGCTACGCAGGCGTGCAGCGGCCCTGCTTCGACTACACGACCCTCGGCGACGAACTCGATACGGCCGGTTTGACGTGGCGCTTTTACACGAGCAAGTATCGCAAACCGCTCAGCGGATACTGGTCGGGGTATCAGGCGGTTCGCCATATTTTTAACGGGCCTGACTGGAAGACGAACGTCATCACTCCGCAAAAGCAGTTTCTGATCGACGTCCACGATGGGAAGCTCGGAAGCATGACGTGGGTCACGCCGCTCTGTCCGGACTCGGACCATCCGTTGTGCGGGGGCGGCTTTGGACCATCGTGGGTTTCCTCGGTCGTCAACGCGGTCGGCGAGAGCAAATATTGGGACACGACCGCGATTTTCGTGCAGTGGGACGACTGGGGAGGCTTCTACGATCCGGTGCCGCCGCCGTTCAAAGACTACGATGGCCTGGGCTTCCGCGTGCCGCTGATCGTGATCTCTCCGTACGCAAGGCAGAACTACGTCTCGCACGTGCAGTACGAAACCGCAAGCGTTTTGCGCTTTGCCGAAGACGTCTTCGGCTTACCGTCGCTCTCGGCTTCTGACACGCGCGCAACCTCGCCGGCCGGCGACTGCTTCGACTTCAATCAAAAGCCGCGCAAGTTCGTTCCAATTCAAGCGCCGTACGACGAAGCGTTTTTTCTCAACCAAGCCGCGGATCCGCGCATCCCCGACGACGAGTAGCCTTCAGACTCTCTTCACGATGGGCGCCTAGAGTCGGGAGATGTCGTTCTTGCAACGTATCTCTTGCGGCGCGCTTACCATCGCGGCGATGCTTCTTTTGCGCGGCACCGCTTCGGCTCGCGGCCCGATCGGCGATCCGCTGATGGTTTGGGATTCGCATAGTTATTCCGGCACGTGGGCGGTGACGATCTCACGGTCGCAGCACAGCAACGGTACGGGCTGCCTCACGTTGACGCAAAGCGGCAAAAACGGTGGTCAGGCTTCGCTCGTACTGGGCGGCTCGACGTTTCCGTTTGGAACGTTCCAAATCTTCAACCACACGCTCGTAACGACGATTCAAGTCCAGGGCTACGGACAAAACGCCGGCTTCGTCTTCATCGGCGCGCCGCACGGCGGCCGAATCGGCCCGGGCGTCTTCGACGACGTTTACGGCGGCGAAGCATTCGATGAGGGAGCGCTGGCCTTCGGCGCACGCAGGAGCTGCTAGGCGACTAAGAACACCTTTTGCGCGGGTCGACGGTTGCTCGCCCTCCGTGCTAGAATCGACGCACCCGCCGGAGCCGTGTTCGGCGACGATCGGAGAAGAAGACGTGGCTGGCTCACATCGTTTTACGAATATCGCCCTTTGCGTAGTTCTCGCGTGTGCCGGTTGCTCCAGCGAGGCTTCATCGCCAGTGCCGGGGCTCGGCGTTCCCGCGGCTAGTCCGCAAGCAAAGGCCCCTCGTGAGACGCTGAAATCGACGCGAATTTCCGTCAAAGTGCAGTCCTGCGTGAGCGGCGAATCGGGCGTCGCGACCTTCAGTGCCAAGGGAACGGCAAAGGGTGCGTTTCCCGGAAAATTCAGCGCAACCGGACAGTGGAGCTTCACGAGCATTAGCGGAGCTAACTTGTGGACGTTTGCGGAAGAGTTCAAGGTCACGGGGGCGCACGGCGCTGACGGAACGATTACGGGGGGCGCCATGAGTCACGGCCCCGTGACGTGTAAAACGTTCGGTCCGGCTCACACCAACGCGGGCTTGCAGTACCACCTCGGAACGTTGTCGGGCGGCGTGACGACCAACCTTTTGAAAAACGCGGGCTCGCTGCTCGAGGAGATGCATTAGAGGCTTCGGGGAAAGGCAGTTTACCCGAAGCCTCTCGTAGCGGCTCAGTTCACCGCAGAAGCGAACCGCCAGGGCAAGCGTAGCACGCTTGCTCTGGTTGCATCCTTGAAGGTTGCTGGGAACGCCGGCGTCTTATCGTGCGTTTGGGGCGAGACTGCAGGTCATTGTGCCGTTCACGCAATTACCGATCGTGCGATCGTCAAAGACGGTCACGCTAGCGGAACGGCTGTTCGACAAAAAGACCGTCGTCCCGACACCCCGGTCGAACTCGCGCGGAAAGACCCCCGCACGAAGTGATGCGACCGTGCGGTGCTCGCGTACGTCAATTACGGATATCGTTCCTTGGGCGGCGCCGCCGGGCCCAAATCGATTGGTGTTGCCGACGAGAACGTAGCGACCGTCACTCGTCGCTAGAACCGGGACGGGATTCGAGCCGACCGAAATGCTCGCCAGGCGTGCAGGTCCGTTCGACGGGCCGATCGCGGACGGATCGAGGGCCGTTAGCGTGTTCGACCCGCGATTGGTTACCCAAGCCACGCGCCCGTCGGGACTCAAGGAGAGACGAACCGTAGCGCAATCGGCCGGCACCATTCCGAGAACGGACGTACTCGGCTGCGTCTCCGCCTTTGCGACGTCGACGGTAAAGACGACGCCGGGCGGCAATACGGGCTTCGCGTCGGATTGCGATCCCTCTTCGCGGCAAGAAATCGGGAAACCGTACTTGCGCCGTGCAACCTCCGAGGTTACGTACATCGTGCGTCCGTCGCGGGAAAACGCGGTCGTAATTGGGGCATTACCGACGTCGATCTGACCGACGACGGCCTCCCGCGAGTAGTTATCGGCCGCGGCTTTTTTCAAGTCGATTACCGTTACCGCTGCCGTTTGCTCGTCGCTCACGAACGCAAAGTTTCCGTCCGGCGCGACGCTCGCGAACGAAGCGCCGGCGTCATCGTCTTCGATGTCGCCGCTTGACAGTTTAATGGCGCCCGCGAGCGCCGGACGCCCCGCGACGGCATCGGCCGTTCGCAAAAACGCAACGTATGCATCATCGGCAACCACGAGCAGCTTTCCGTCGCTTGTAATCGCGACGCCGGTCGGCTGCGACGACAGTGGAACGAGATGGTCGAAGACAAATCGGCCGTCACGGCAGAGCAGAACCGCAATTCCCGGCAGTTGTGCGGGCGTCTGCGGATTTACCGATACGAACGCCGCCCCTCCCGACGGAAGCTCGGCCATCCCGAACGGCCGCCCGGGAACCGAAACGGCATATGGTACTCGGGGCGACGGGCACGCCGGTGACGTACCGAGCGCCGCGACCGCCCCAATCAACGCTGCGAACAACAACGAAAAGCGCTTTACGTCGCCTCGTCGCCTTTCCTCCGAACAGGCGCCGGCGTCGCTGCGAGCTGGTCGCTCACCGTCCGAGGGAGATTAGTAATTTTCGAGGCTTGCAGGTTTCCACAACCGCGCTCGCGGATGACAACGGCGCCGAGTAATCGGGTTTGCTACTGGGTCTTATTGGCGCAGCAGTCAAGCGAAGGTTCGCCTTCCGATGTCGCGAGACCGCCGTAGGTTATTCCTAGGGTAGCTTACGGCGTTCTCGTAAACTGCGGCTCCCAGAAGGGCGGCCGAGTTTTTCGCGAGGTCAAGGCTTTTCAAAGCGCGCGAT
>DATAWH010000046.1:0-78426 GCA_036267315.1 Candidatus Cybelea sp.
GTTGGAATATTGTCGTTGCGCGTGCCCAATCCGGCGGTTGTCGCGATCTTGCCGTTCGGATTGAACGCCCTCGAAGCATTGATCCCAGAGACAAATCGATTATCGAGCTGTTCGCGCTGATCGCCGCAGGCAAACGTAAAAGGTACGGGCGCCACCGAATGGACGGGTGCTCGCGCAGCGCCTGGGACGTCATTGGCGGGGCAGTAAGAGATGTAGCTCGGTACGTGCTGGGGTCCTGGATCGCAGGTCGTATACCCCACCGCGCAGGTTATCGGGTTGCGCGTCACGTTGTAGTAGTCGGTGGCGTCATCGAGATAGTAGGTAAAGTCCGAGTATAGATTCAGGTATTGTTGGAAAGCAAATGCGTTGACTTGGGTGACGCCGGAAGGGTCGGTGTGCTGCCACTGGCTCGCTAGAGAGTAGCGATACGTGGAGCCGCCGTCAAAGGGGTCGATCAGGCCAAAGGGGCTCAAGTCTCCAGCTGCTACGAGGCGTTGTGGGATTTGATCGCTCGATTGAAAAGTTCCGTGATACCCCATTGCCGTAACACTGAAGTCGCTATTTTTTGCAGCGCGGCTCCAACGCAACACTCCGTTAAACTTGGCATATTCGTCGGGCCGTTCGAATGAGCCATTGTCGTGATAGATTTGCAGCGCATAAAGCAAATTGCCGACTCCAGCGCGGGGCGAACCGGCAATCAAAATGTTTCCGTAGCCGTAGTCGCCCAGGCCAAACTCGGTTAGGGGTGCATCTAAGGTGTTCTTGTAGTACAGCGTGTAGGAGCCGGCCGTCGAGAAATCGCCCGTGTCGGCATAGTACGGCCCTTTTGCATACTGCACGAAGCTGACGAGTTCGGGCATGAGCCAGTTGATGTCGGAGTAGCCTTGGCCATGAGCGTGCGTGGGAAGGTTGATCGGCGTTCCGGCGATCGTACTTTCCAAATCCGTACCATGATCGAGCTGAAAGCCGCGTAAGTAATATTGATTCGCCTTTCCCTCGCCGCTGTGCTGGCTGATAAGGAGGCCGGGAATCGCCTCTAAGATTTCAGCCGGACGCAGAACCGGGCGCGTCTTTATTTGGTCTTGGTCGATCGTGCCGGCCGACGCCGCGGGCACCTTACCCACGAGATTCTGATTGCGCCCATGGGAGACGACGCGCCCGATCGTCTTATAGGAATGTGCGATCTTCGGTTTGGGGCTCGGTTTCGGACTTGGGGTTGGCCTCACCGCAGCGGCGAGAAGGACAGCTGCAAGCATATCACCACTTTTGACGTTTAAAGCGCGACGGTCCGGATTCTACGTGCTTAACGTGCTAGATCGCGGCGTGGATTGAACGGGCGAGTTTATTCGTATTTGCTCGCGAGAGGCGCTCCTAATCGGGGCGGAGCTTACTTTTAAGACTGAAAGCCGGCCGTACATTGGTGAAGCCCGCGCCGTATGAGCGAGGCTCCTGCGACAGCGGGCCCTTCGACCGCTTAGGAAGGAAGCGGGTTTGCCGGCAGTAGATTTTCAGTGTGTGCGTCACGCGGCGGACACCGCGCTCGCTCAAGCCGCTGTGCCCCTCAAAACGCTTCAGGCGTTGCTTGGTCATGCCGCGCACGGACCGGCAGCGGACGTATCTCGCCGCCGCGCCAGCCGTACGGAAGACCGCCGCGCGCCCTATGGCTTCTCGGCTGTGTGGGCAAAACGGGGGACAATCGCTCGCGAAAAGACTGCTAAGACACGAACGAGGAAAAAGAAAAAAGCCCTATGAGTAAAGACTTTTTATTCTGGAGCCGACGGCCGGACTTGAACCGGCGACCTATTGTTTACGAAACAATTGCTCTACCAACTGAGCTACGTCGGCGCTGCAGCCGCCGCTCTTTCAACGGCTGGCTTGCCGTGGCCCTTCTTTTATTGCTCGCCGCGCCGATTCGCGCCCTGGCCGACCAGCAGCCGACCTATACGGCAAAGCCGGACGCGACCGAGAGCGCCTGGGTCAGCCAGATGTCCGCGTACCTCTTGGCGCACTATCCGACCGTGGCCGACGCCGAGAAGGCCGGCTACGTCCGCTATACTGCTCCCGATGAGACGGGCGCCATCAGCTACGCGAACAAGCAGTGGGAGTCGAAAGACTACCAACACCCCAGCCAGCTCTGGTACGACAAGAGCGGCAAGCTGTTGGGCGCCGATTACTCGGTTCTGCTCAGCACGAGCCCGTCGCGCCCCAACCTATGGGGAATCAATCCCGGTCGCTGGTACCAGTTCAACGGACACGTCCACTGGGTGCAGCGCGATCCGGCCACGGGTGACCTCAAATACGATCAGTGGGCGTGGGACGGCGACTTCAGTTCGGTGCCCGGCGCCGACGTCAACAATCCGAGCCCCAATACGATCGTCGCGATGAAAAAAGTCGCGAACGCAAGCGACGTCGTCACGATCTTCCACTTTCCCAGCCTGTGGGATCTGATCGTGTGGGTCGTGCCCAACCCGCTGGGTGCCTTCGCCTGGCATAACCCCGACGTGAAGCCGTAGCCGGCTACGGGTCGGTGTCGTGAAAGGTGCCGCGATGCGCGGCTTCGTCGAGCTCGAGGTCGTCGAGCAGATAGTACACGATCTTGCGATCGTCGAAGCCGACCTTCGCTAACGAGCGTCCGTCGATCTCGACCACTTCGTGGATGTGGCCAGTCCGGCCGGCATAGGTGTAGTTGACCTCCGTGTAGCTTGGATCGTCCGGTTTGGGACGGGGGATCGCCTTGACGCCGCGCAGCGGGGTTCGGTGCCGATGCATGGCGGCGAGGTTCGACGCGCGCTCCTGCGAAGCTTCGCCTCATGATGATCGAATATCGGGGCAAACTGCCCAAGGTTGCCGGCTCGGCGTTTGTTGCGCCGAACGCAATATTGATCGGCGACGTCGAGGTGGGAGAGGAATCGAGCATCTGGTTCGGCGCTGTTTTGCGCGGTGACAATGGCCCGATTCGGATCGGGAATCGAACCTCAATTCAAGACAACGCCGTCGTTCACGTGAGCGAGGGCGGCGGAACGTACATCGGCGACGACGTGACGGTCGGACATTGTGCGGTAATGGAAGACTGCAAGATCGAGGCCCACGCCCTGATCGGAAGCAACGCAACGCTCCTCAACGGCTGCTCGATCGGCGAGGGCGCCCTCATCGCCGCGGGCAGCGTGGTGGGCCAGAAGGCGGCGATCCCCGAGCGCGTCGTGGCGGCCGGCGCCCCGGCGGTCGTTAAGAAGGCGATCGAAGGCGAGGCAGCCACCTGGATCGAGGTATCGGCCGACGAGTACGTCAAGCTGTCGCGCATGTATCTCGCGCAAAGCTTGGGTGCTCCCGAAGATCAAGATCTAAAGATGTAGGCTCGTCCAAACTAAAAAAACGTTCAGCGTCACGATAGCCAGCGTAGCGCAGGTTGCCAGCGTCGTCACCCAGGGCGCGTTTGTCATCTCACCCATCACGCTTCTGCGCGATCCCAACACGACCAGCGCGATCACCGGAACGGGAAGCACGAAACTCAGAACGACCTGGCTGAGAACCAGCGTTTGCGTAACGTTGACGCCCGCGAGCGAAACCGCAACCGCCGGCGTCATCGTGATCAGGCGTCGCAGCCACAGTGGAATCGTAAACCCGACGAAGCTTTGCATGATGACTTGGCCGGCCATCGTCCCCACCACCGAACTCGAGATGCCCGAGGCCATCAGCGAGATCAAAAAAACAAAGGCGGCGAAGTTTCCGAGCAGCGGCGTTAGGGTTTGGTAGGCCGTCGTGATGTCGGCGACCCCCGCATTCCCGCTCGAGTGAAAGACGGCGGCGGCCATATACATCATCGCTAGGTTGACCAAGCCGGCGATCGTCAGAGCGACGGCAACGTCGACGAACGAAAATCGCACGATACGGGCGACTTCACTGCGTTCGCGCGGAACGATCCGGTCCTGCGTCAGGGCGGAGTGAAGATAGATCGCGTGCGGCATCACCGTTGCGCCGACGATTCCCGCCGCGAGCAGCACGCTGGTCGGGCCGCCAATCCAGGGCACCACTGAGTGGAAGAGCACTTGATGCCAGTTCGGCTTGGTCAGCAGCGTTTCGACGATATAGCAGATCGCGATCACGCCGACAAACGAGCCGATTAACGTCTCCATCGCGCGAAAACCGAATCGGTGGAGAGCGAGAATCGCGTACGTAACGACTCCGGTGATGAGCGCGCCCGCGATCATCGGGATTCCCAAGAGCAGATAGAGCGCAACGATCGCGCCTAAAAACTCGGCGAGGTCGGTCGCCATGGCCCCGAACTCGTTGACGAGCCACATGGCATAGGCGACCGGCTTCGGCGCGTGCTCGCGGGAGAGTTCGGCGAGATTCTTTCCGGTCGCGATACCCATTTTCGCAGAAAGCGCTTGGAAGAGCATTGCCATGAGATTGGCCAGCACGACGACCCAGAGCAGCCGATACCCAAACGCCGCGCCCCCTTGAATATTGGTCGCGAAGTTGCCCGGATCCATATAGGCAACCGACGCAACGAAGGCGGGACCGGCGAACGGCAAGAGCGCCCGAAGTCCGCGCCGATGGCCCGCGAGCGCCTCGTGCGCCGCCGCCACGACGTGCCGGCTGCCGCCCCCTACGCCGAAGCTACGTTGCAATGCGCACCATTTCGGCGTGACGGCGCTGCAGTACGACCGTCCGCTTCTCGCAACGAAGACGCAGACCCCGTGCATCGACGGCAACGACGGAGACCGCCGTGCCGGGCAGCAGTCCGGCCGCCGCCAACGTCCTGACGGCCTCCTCGTCGCGGTCGTCGAGGCTCACGACGTTCGCCGATTCGCCCGCGGCGAGCTCCGCCAGCGTCGGCAACGGATGGCCCGCCTCCGAGTAGTCGTCGTACGGTATCGGGTGGCCGTGGGGATCGCTGGCTGGATGCCCGAGCAGTTCGGCGATTCGCGAGGCGACGTCGTCGGAGATCACGTGCTCGATGCGCTCGGCCTCAGCGTGCACGCGTTCCAACGGCACGCGCAGCGAATGGTGCAAGAACGTTTCGAGCAGCCGGTGGCGGCGCACCATTGCAATCGCCAGCGCGTGTCCGCGACGCGTGAGCTCGAGCGGATCCGAGGGCACGCGCGCCGGCTCGATGAGCCCCTCGCTTTCGAGCACGCGCTTCGCCTTGCTCACCGCCACGCGGCTGACGTTGAGGTATCGCGCGACGGCGGCCGCGCGCACCGGTGCGCCGCCCCCGATCTGATAGATCGCCTTTACGTAGTCTTCTCGGGCGCGCAGAGGCGACCGATCCGAACCGACGGTGAGAAGGTCGAGCTGCCCCTTGTTAGCCATGGTTAACGCTAACCATGGTTAACGCCTTGGCGCTGCCCCGCCGACCTCCTCTATTGGTTCCGAAGCTAACCCTGTGGGTAGTGCGACTCGTCGGCGTAGGGCAAAAAGAGCGTAAACTCCGGACGGAACCGCAGATTGACGGTACCGGTCGGGCCGTTGCGGTGTTTGGCGATGATGAACTCGGTAAGATCCGGCTCGGCCGTCTCGGGATTGTAGTACCCGTCGCGATAGAGAAACGCGACGACGTCGGCTTCTTGTTCGATCGAACCGGAATCGCGCAGGTCCGAAAGCAGCGGCCGCTTCGTCCCGGCGCGCGCTTCGACGGCGCGGTTGAGCTGCGCGAGTGCGATGATCGGCACCTCAAGATCCTTGGCCGTGACCTTGAGCGTGCGGCAAATCTCCGAAAGTTCTTCGTTTCGATTGACGTTGCGCGCGAGCACGCCCGGACGCAGCAGCTGCAGGTAATCGATGAAAACCGCACCTAATCCCACGGTCGATTTCAAGCGCCGGCAACGGCTGCGCACGTCGCTGACGGTCAGCGCTCCCAAGTCGTCGAGATAGATCGGCAGGTCGTTGATCGAGCCCATCGCGTTGGAGATCAGCTCCCACTGACCATCTTTAATGTTGCCGCGGCGCATGTGATTCATCGAGATGCGCGCTTCCGAACAGATCAAGCGCTGGATGAGTTCGTTGTTCGACATCTCGAGTGAAAAGAACGCGACCGGGGCGCCTTCTTGCCGGGCCGCTGCAACCGCCATGTTCAGCGCGAAGGAGCTCTTACCCATACCCGGACGCGCCGCGACGATGACGAAGTTGCCGGGCTGAAAGCCGGTCGTCATCTCGTCGATGTCGTGAAAACCTGAAGTGAGCCCGGTGCGATCGCCGCGCATGTGATAGAGCCGATCGATGTGGTCGAACGCACCCTTCATCAAGCGGCTGACCGGCATGAACTCGGTGACGCCGCGGCGCTCGCCAATCGTATAAACGAGCTGCTCGGAGCGATCCAGTGCGCCGGCGACGTCCTCTTCGCCCTCGTAGCCCAAGCCGGTGATCTGCGTGCCGGCGTGAATCAACGAACGCAGAACCGATTTCTCGCGCACGATCGTGGCGTAGTAGCGGGCCGACGCCGCCGTCTGCACGGTATCCATCAACGCGCTAATGTAGGAAAGGCCACCGACTCGTTCGAGGACGTTGCGCCGTTTGAGCTCTTCGGCAACGGTGATTTTGTCGACCGGTTCGCCGCGTTCGTACAGCTCGGTCAACACCATGAAGATCGTTTCGTGCACGTGCGCGTAGAAATCGTTGGGGCGGATGAGCTCGCCAACGGCGGCAAGCATCTCGCGGTCGACGAGCACCGATCCGATCACCGCCATCTCGGCTTCGAGATTGTGCGGCGGAATGCGATCGATCGTAGAGTGAATCGGCTGGACGGTCATGCGCGAGTCGCCGTGCGTCGTTGCGGCGGTGAACGCCTTGTGAGCCACTTGTGCATAAGGAAAAAATTACACGCGCACTGTGCCATACGTTATGGCACAGTAGCCGGCTTAGCGCCGGCGCTTCTTGGGCAGATCGCGCAGCACTTGCGCGACGCTCGTGGTCGGGACGATCTCCAGACCGCCGAGCGCGTCGGTCTCGCGCAAGTTCTCCTTGGGAACGAGCACTTTGCGCATGCCGGCCTGACTCGCGGCGTACAGTTTTTCCGGAATCCCGCCGACGGCGCGGATCTTCCCTTGGATCGTCAGCTCGCCCGTCATGGCCACGTCCTGAGGGATCGGCGTCTTCGTAACGGCGGAGTACAGCGCCAGAAAGAACGCGAGGCCGGCCGACGGCCCGTCGATGTTTCCGCCGCCGACGACGTTGATGTGCAAATCGAAATCGGCAACGTCGAGACCGGTTACTGCGCGCAAGACGCTCGTGGCGTTAAACACGGAGTCCTTGGCCATCGAACCCGCGGTGTCGTTGAAGCGAATGGTGCCTTTTCCCGGCTGCGACGCCGCGAACGCGACCGCCTCGATCTCAATGATGCTGCCGAGGTGGTGCAGCACCCCCAGGCCGAAGGCCTTACCGATCTCGCGCGTCGCGCGCCCCTTGACCAGCGTCTGGCGCACCAGCCGGCTCGCGCGCGCCACCGCGCGAACGTCTTCTTCGGTGATCGACGGGTTCTTCGGCGCCTCGATGCGCTGTTTTCTTGGATAGAGACGAAAGAGCGCTTGTCCGTAGGCGTCGGCGACGATCTGCACGGCCTTGCGCCCCTCGATCGTGAACGAAGCAATCAGCTGCGCGACCCCGCGCGCCGCCTTCGCGCCGAGACGGCGAGTCGCACCCTGCACGATGGAGACGATCTGAGGCTGCGTCAACGGCGAAAAGAAGATCTCCGCGCAGCGCGAGCGGATCGCCGGGTCGATCTCTTCGGGCTCGCGAGTCGTCGCGCCGATCAGGATGAAGTCGGCCGGCGCGCCTTCTTTGAAGAGGCGCTTGACGTACTCGGGTACGTTGGGCGCGTTCTCGTCGTAATACGACGATTCGAAGGTGACGCGCTTGTCCTCCAGCACCTTGAGCAGCCGCATCTGCAGTTGCGCGTCCATCTCGCCGATCTCGTCGATGAAGAGGACGCCGCCGTGCGCGCGCGTTACCAGCCCGAGCTTCGGCTCGGGAACGCCGGCCTCGGCGAACTCGCGGCGGCTGCCCTGATAGATCGGATCGTGCACGCTGCCCAGCAGCGGATTGATCGTTTCCCGCGGATCCCAGCGCAGCGTGGTGCCGCTCGCCTCGACGAACGCCGCGTCCTTCGCGAACGGCGTATACGGACGAAGCTTCGCGACCTCGAGCACGAGCCGCGCAACCGTCGTCTTTCCGACGCCCGGCGGACCGTACAAAATCGCGTGCTGCGGATACGGCGAACTGATCTTCGCGAGCAGCGCGCGGATAGCGCCCTCCTGTCCGACGACGTCGCGCAGCGCTTGCGGGCGCAGTTGCTGCAACGCCGATGCCGACAACCCGCGCTGCGAGAGTGCTTCCAGTTCGTCGAGCTTGGCTTTGGAGGCCGGCGTTTCGGGACCGCCCGTCTCCCGCAGCGCCTCGAGCTTGAGATCCTTTACGTACTCTTGATGCCGCTCGGCCATCTTCTCGTTAACGCGCCGCTCGATCGAATCTTCAGCGTGACGCTGAGCGATCACGTCGGCCATGGCCTCTTCGATCTCCGAAATAATTTTGCGCTGCTGGGCGCGCGTCGTCGCGCGATCGAGCGTCGGATCTTCGAAGACGAGCCGTTGGAGGCCGCAGAGCCGGTCGGGCAAGTTCTGCGAACGCATCAGCCTCAGCGCGTTAACCTTCCCGGCGCGCAGGACGACCTTGTCCTGCCCGAGCACCGCGACCAGCATGTCGTACAGGGCGCTGACGTAACGGCTGAGCTCGTCGCCGGCGCCGAACTTTCGCCGAAAGCGGGCCGTATAGACCTGCTGCACGGCTACGGGCGCGTTCTTACGCCGCGACGACGTCGACTACGGTCTTGGCGACGACGCCCTTGTGCAGCTTGATCTCAATCGGAAAAGATCCGAGGGCTTTGATTTGACTCGTCATCTCGATCTTGTGCTTGTCGATATCGATCGAGAGCGCTCCGGCGATCGCCGACGCGACGTCGGCGTTGGTCACCGCTCCGAAGAGCTTCCCATTGCCGCCGGCTTTTGCCCGGACCGCGAGCTTGGTCGATTCGATCCGAGCCGCGAGCGCCTGCGCCTCCGCCAGCTCGAGCGCAGCCTTGCGCTCGCGCGCCTTCTGCTGCGCCTCCAGCTGCGCGAGAGCCCCCTTGTCGGCCTCGCCCGCGAGCTTGCGGGGGAGCAGGAAGTTGCGCGCGTAGCCGTCGGCCACGTCGACGAGGTCGCCCTTTTTGCCGAGCGCCTTCACGTCGGCAAATAATACGAGCTTCACCCCGGCTACTCGGATCCGAAGGGAAGGAAGGCGATGAGGCGCGCCCGTTTCACGGCGACGGTCAGCATCCGCTGATGCTTGGCGCAGTTGCCGGAGATCCGGCGGGGAACGATCTTCCCACGCTCGGAGACGTATTTTCGCAGGCGGCCGGTGTCGCGGTAGCTGACCGCGATGGCCCGTTCCATGCAGAAACTGCACGGTTTTCGCTTTGGGCGCCGATCCTTGGCGGCGCGTTTGACTGACGTCCTTTTCGGTGGCATGGTGTCCTTTCGACTAGGTGGTTGCCGGTCTCGCTCGACCCCTGGGGAGGGGCGTCGAGACCCTAGCCAGGTGGGGCGACAATCTCGCTCCACCACCGCCGCCGCCGAGCCGAAGACTCGGGGCAACGGGTTCGGAACGTGTGTTCGAAGGCTCCGGCGCAAGCTCCTTGGCCTGCGTCGTGACGCTCGGCCTCGAATGGTGTATAGTAGTCGGGTTACCAGGTTTCGAAGTCCGCGAGGTTTCCACCCAAGCGAGTCGGATCCGGAGCAACAACCTCAACTCTATTAGGAGATTCGCTCGCTAAATGTATACAGACGAAATGCTCACGTGCGTAGACTGCGGACAACAGTTCCCGTTTACTGCCGGTGAACAAGAGTTTTTCGCGATGAAGGGCTTCACGAACAAGCCGAGCCGCTGCACGGATTGCCGCGCGGCACGCAAGGCCGGTCGCTCTTCCAACGGCGGAGGTGGCGGCGCCCGAAGCAGCCATCGTGAAATGTTCAAGGCAACGTGCAGCCAGTGCGGCGGCGTGGCCGAGGTACCGTTTCAGCCGCGAGGCGACAAACCGGTTTACTGCCGCGACTGCTTCGCCAGTCGTTCTTCGTCGTACCGTTAGTCGTTAACGGAACCGACACACTTTGACGAGAGCCCGCGAAGGCGGGCTCTTTTCAATAGGAGCCCCCGCCCCTGATGCGAACGGATGCTGCGATGAATCGAACGGCAAGGTATAGTACGGGCGCTGCGTTAGCGCTCATTCACATTGGTGCGCTGGCAGCATTCGTGCCGGCGCTTTTTCATCCGTCCGCGCTGATCGTCGGCGCGATCTTAGCGTGGGCGACGGGAGTATTGGGCGTAACGCTCTGTTACCACCGCGTCCTGACGCATCGCAGCCTCCGGCTGCGCAAACCCCTGGAGTATCTCTTCGCGCTCTTTGGCACGCTCGCTCTGCAGGGCGATCCGATTCGCTGGGTCGCCATTCACCGCAAGCACCACGCGCACGCCGACGAGGACGAGGACCCGCACAACATCCGTATGGGCTTCCGTTGGGCGCACGTCGACTGGCTCTACCGCCAGAACGTCGCGATGCCGTCCGACGAGGAGATCGCGCGCTACGCACCCGACCTTTACGCCGACCCGTTCTACCGCGCGCTGCAATATCTGGGCAACCCGCTGCAGCTGGTTCTCGCCGGCATCCTCTTCTGGTTCGGCGGATGGAGCTGGGTCGTCTGGGGGGTCTTCGTTCGCCTCGTCATCGCCTACCACTCGACGTGGCTGGTCAACAGCGCCGCGCACATGCTGGGTTATCGGACCTATCGCACGACCGACTGCTCGACCAACTGCTGGTGGGTGGCGATCCTTTCCTGGGGCGAGGGCTGGCACAACAACCACCACGCGTTCCCGTTCTCGGCCCGCCACGGGCTGCGCTGGTTCGAGCTGGACGTGACCTGGTGGCACGTCAAGGCGCTCGAGCTCCTGCGCCTGGCCGACCGCGTCCGCCTGCCCAGCGAGGTCATGCGCGAGAAGCTGGCGTATACGAGGGTACGAATCGAGCAGAAATCGTCAGGAGTACCGGCATGAAAGAACCGCGCGCGCATTGGCAGCGCCCAGATTTTCAGGAACACCCGCTCGGCGCAGAGGTGACCGCTTACCTTAGCGCGCCCGCGCGGGAGCCCAAGCTCTAAGCCTCCGGTCATTGTAGACCGCCCCGGCTTCATCGGCCGGCTCTTTGCCGTCGGTGAAGCGCGCTATCACGATAAGCACCCGTTTCACGAACGGCTCGTTGAGGGCGTACTCGATCGCGCTCAAGTCCGCGCTTGGGTCGCTAACCGCTACTACTACCAGAAACAGATCCCGGTGAAGGACGCCGCGATCCTTTCGAACCTGCCGTCGGCCGAGCATCGCCGTGCGTGGATATCGCGACTGACCGATCACGACGGAACCGGGGACGGAAGCGACGGCGGAACGGTGGCGTGGATCGCGCTCGGTCGCGCCGTTGGAATCGACGAGGCGGAGCTCTGCTCCGAACGCGAGGTCGCTGCAGGGACGCGGTTTGCCGTCGATGCGTACGTCGAGTTTGCGCGGACCCGGCCGTGGGTCGAAGCCGTCGCGTCATCACTCACCGAACTCTTCGGACCGCCGGTCATGGCGCGCCGAGTCGCCGCTATTCTCGAAAAATATCCCTGGATCGATCGCTCCGGGCTCGCGTATTTCGAGCGGCGCATCCCGTTGGCCAAGCGCGATTCCGAGCTGGCACTTTCCTGGGTTATGCAGGAAGCGCAAACGCCCGAAAGCGAGGAGCGATGCGTTTCCGCGCTGCGCTTTAAGTGCGACGTCCTGTGGTCGATCCTCGACGCGACGGCGCTCTCTTGCGGCGTGTTCGCATGAATGACGACGCAGTACCGCGTTTCGGCAAGGGCGTCAAGTTTCGTCGCGACGCGAACGGATCGGCGATGCTGCTCGTGCCGGAGACCGCGCTGGAACTCAACGCAAGCGCGGCGGCGGCACTCGAGCTCGTCGACGGCGCGCGCTCCTTTCGGGCAATCGTCGACGCGATCACCGATCGCTTCGAAGTCAACGGCGAGGTCGCGCGCGAGGAGGTCGGCGATCTTTTCGAACGCCTGACCGAGCGGGGTTTCATCCGTGAATGATCCCCGGCCGCTTTCGCTGCTCTGCGAGCTCACGTATCGCTGCAACCTGCAGTGCCCGTATTGTTACAATCCGCTCGATCTGCGCGCGTACCGCGACGAGCTTTCCACCCAAGCATGGCTCGACGTCTTGCGGCAGGCCGCCGCGATGGGCGTCGTTCAAGTACACTTCTCCGGCGGAGAACCGACGCTGCGCCCGGATCTCTACCGGCTCGTCGAAGAAGCCGCGCGCCTCGGGCTCTACAGCAATTTGATCACGCAGGGAACGTTCCTCGACGACGCGCTCCTCGACCGCCTGATCGGCGCCGGCCTCGACCACGTTCAGATCAGCATTCAAGCACCGCAGACCGAACTCGCCGATCGTATCGCTGGTGCCGCCGTCCACGACCGCAAAGCCGACGCGATCGGGCGCGTGCACGCGCGCGAGGTCGCCCTGACCTTGAACTGCGTGCTGCACCGCCTCAACCACGATACGATCGAAGAGGTTATCGCTTACGCGGAGCGCGCGGGCGTGACGCGGCTGGAGTTGGCAAACGTCCAGTTCTACGGCTGGGCCTTTCGCAATCGGCTCGCCCTGCTGCCTACGCTCGAACAGGTGCGGCACGGCGAAGCTGTCGTCGCCGCGGCACGGGAGCGGTTACGCGGACGAATGGAGATCGTCTACGTCCTCCCCGATTACTTCGGCGACTTTCCCAAGCCGTGCATGAACGGTTGGGGCCAACGCTTTCTGACCGTCACCCCCACGGGCAGCGTCCTCCCGTGTCCGGCGGCGGCGGCAATTGCAACGCTGCGTTTCGAAAACGTTCGCGATCGCGCGTTGGCGGAGATTTGGTCGCAATCCGATGCGTTCCAACGCTACCGCGGAACCGAATGGATGCCCGAACCGTGCCGCTCGTGCGAACGCAAGGAGGTCGACTGGGGCGGCTGCCGCTGCCAGGCTTTTCTCCTTACGGGCGACGCCGCGGTGACCGATCCGGCGTGCTCGCTGAGCCCGCGACACGAAGTGATGGCGTCGCTTCGAGAGCGCGCCGGAGAGGCGGACTTCGCCGCTCGTCGAGCGTGATCGTCCGGGTGCTCGGCTCGGCGGCGGGCGGCGGCGTCCCGCAGTGGAACTGCGCCTGCGCGAACTGCAGCGCCGCGCGTGCCGGCCGCCGGCCGCGCCGGACGCAGTCCGGGCTCGCCGTCAGCAGCAACGGAGATCGCTGGCTCCTGCTCAACTGCTCGCCGGACATCGGCGCGCAGATCGAGTCGTTCGCACCGCTCCAGCCGCGGCAGTCGCGGGGCACGCCGATTGCCGGCATGCTCTTCACCGATGCAAACGTCGATCACATCGGAGGCCTGGCAACGCTCCGGCAGGACGGCGCCCATCGTTTCGTTCTGCGCTCGAGCGCCGTCGTGCGCGAGATCGCGACGAAGCAGAGGGCCTTCTGGCGGTTTGCGCAGGCGCCGCACCGCTGGCTCGACGTTCCATTCGAGGAAGCCTGCGCGCCGGCCGGCGAGGACGACCTCGCCGGGAGGGAGCTCGAGGTCCGCGCAATTCCCGTGCCTGGAACGACGCCGGGCTACGATGGCCGCCGCGATTGTGCCGGCGCCGTCGTCGCCTACGAGATTTCCGAGGTAGAAGGAACGAAGCGCCTGCTCTTTGCGCCGGTCTTTGCAAGCATCGACGAAAGGCTCGCCGCCGCCATCGCCTCGGCCGACGTCGCGTTTTTGGACGGGACGTTCTTTAGCGAAACCGAGTTGGTCGCGCAAGAGCTGATGCCCAAACGTGCGAGCGAACTCGGGCACCTTTCGCTGCAGGGGCCGGGAGGGTCGCTTTCTGCGCTCGACGGGGCCGCCGCGCGTATCGTCTTTACCCATATCAATAATTCTAATCCAATTCTCAATCCCGATTCGTCCGAGGCACGCGTTCTTCGCGACGCCGAATTCGAGGTTGCGTACGACGGAATGGAATTACGGCTCTAAGGCGGGAAGTTGCACGCGATGAGCTTGCTCGCCGTCCGCATCTTCCTTACGCTTGCGGCCGTGTGGACCCAGTTTCGATTGGGCCCGGAGAACAACGCAGTGCTGCCCGGAATGCTGCACGCGGACTGGCGGATCGAAACCGGCGGTCAGATTTCGGCAAGTCCAACGGTTGCCGACGCGACGCTCTACGTCGGAAACAATAACGGATCGCTGTACGCCATTGACGTCAATACCGGGAAAACGTTGTGGAAAGCACACGTACCCAATCCGTTGATGAGCGCGCCGCTGATCTACGATGATCTCGTCATCGTCGGCGAAGGCGATCCCACGAGTCGAACGTCGTCGCCTTCGGAGCCGGTGATGGTCGGGCAAGGGCCGAGCGCGCTGATTGGTTTCGACCGCTACGGCGGCAGCGTTCGCTGGCAGACGATGCTGACGGGTTCGGCGATGCCGACACCCGCGATTATCGACGGCATTCTGGTCAATCACGACGGCGCGGGCTGGGTGAACGGGCTGAACCCTGCGACCGGTGAGAGGCGTTACGCGCACTGGATCGGTTCGATGGCGTCGATGTCGGCGATCCTCCCGGTGGGCGACGGAGATTTCGTGACGACCGGCGTCGGCAGCAACGCTGCGTGGCGGATGCACGCCGACGGCGGCTCCGTCGTCTGGCGCAGCCAATTTTTTCGCGGCGCCTCGGGAATCGGCGACTGCCCGCCGGTCGGCAACGGCGAGCGCGTCTTCTGCGACTACGTCGCACCCGTTTCGCCCGACGCGTTTACCGTGATTGGAAATCTCACGGTCGAACGCGTCTACGCCCTCGATACGCGTACCGGCGCGCGGCTCTGGGACGTCGCGCTAGAGAGCGGCTCGCTGCCGATTCGCAACGAAGCGGCGATCCCACTGCTCGACAACGGAAGGCTCTACCTCGGAAGCTCGATTACGCCCTGGATGCACGCGCTCGACGCGTCGACCGGAATGCTCGTTTGGGAAACGCCGACGCACGGTGTCGTCAAAGGCGGCGCCGTCGCCGTCGACGGCGTTATCTACTTCGGCGACCTCGGCGGCTATCTCTGGGCCCTCGACGCGAAGACGGGACGGGTCGTCGGTTCGAAGTACATGCACGCGGCGTTCAACGTCGGTTCGCCGATCGTCGTCGGCAAGACGCTGATCGTCGGCAGCGACACCGGCAGCGTCATCGCCGTTCCGCTCGAGGAGATCCGCGCGGCTCACGACTCGTGATGGGGCGATGACCGTCCCGGTGCGTTCTAGAACAGGTTCCAGAGGTACTGGTTGTAGACTTCGTGGTGGTACTGCACTTCTTGCGGTTTGACGAAGGTTCCGAGTAGGCGCGGGCAGCGATCCGCGCTGGCTTGTTTGAGATCCGCGTAGCGCGCCTTGACGTCGTCGCCGAGCAGCTTTCCGGTCCACTCCGATTTGCGAAAGGCGTCGAGCGCGTCGTAGATGTTGTCGGGTAGATAGCGGTCGGCGTTGCGCAAGTTTTTTGCGCTGCTGGTGCTGCCTTCCAAGCCGGTCTTGAAGACGGCGAGCATCGCCACGTAGGGATTGGCGTCGGGAGCGACCGAGCGCACTTCGGTACGCATGCTGCGCTCGTTGCCGATCGGAATGCGCACCATCGAGCCGCGGTCGATGGCCGACGCCTTGATTTGATTGGGAGCCTCAAAGTGCGGGTCGAGCCGGCGGTACGAGTTCACGCTGGAGTTGAGCATCAGGCAGATGTCGTTTCCGTGGGTGAGGATTCGATCCACGAACTTCCAGCCGAAGCTGCTGAGCTGCTCGGAGCCTTTGGGATCCCAGAAGAGATTGCGTCCGTTTTTGCTGACCGAAACGTTGGTGTGCATGCCGCTGCCGTTGACGCCGACGACCGGCTTCGGCAAGAAGCTCGCGGTCATGCCGAGCTTCGTCGCCACCTGGCGGCAGATCAGTTTGTAGAGCTGGATTTGATCGGCGGCCGCGACGACGTCGCCGTAGTTGTAGTTGATCTCGAACTGCGACGGCGCGACCTCGGGATGATCTTTCTCGTTTTGAAAGCCCATCGCGCGCTGTACCTCGGCGACCGTGTCGATGAAGTCGCGCAGCGGATCGCCGGGAAGGGAGTGATAGTACCCACCGGTATTGACGTATTCGAACGCCGCGGTCTCGTGAAAGTGCCGCTCCGCATCGAGCCCCTTGAAGAGAAAGCCTTCGATTTCGTTGGCGGCGTTGAGCGTGTAGCCTTCCTTGGTATAGCAATCGTTCGCGAACTTCTTGAGCGTGCCGCGAATATCGCCGCCGAACGGTTTACCGTCGCGATCGAGCACGTCTCCGAAGATCAGTACCTTGCCGGGCCCGAAGATGTCGGCCGGGCCCCAGTAGAACGCGCTCCAATCCAGCTGCAAGCGCAGGTCGCTCTCGCGCTGCGACGTGAAGCCGCGGATCGACGAACCGTCGAACGTGAGGTTGTCGTGCGACCGCAGCAAGAACTTCTTGTCGTAGTCGAGCATGTGCAGGCGGCCTTCGAGATCGCTGAACAGCACCGTCAGCGCTTTGATCCGCGGCTCGCCGGCGAGATACTCCAGGCGTTGCTCGGCGAGCGCGTGAAGGGGAACGCGCTCTTGGCGATGCTGCTTGGCTCGAAGGTTGAGTTCCTCGAGCTCCGAGTAGGGCAGCATCAGAAAATCTCGCAGGTCCGAACTGGTCGGCATTGCCGTCGAATTCATATCGCGTCGTCTCTCCTTGGCGTTGGGCGATGAGGAACTTCCGATGCCTTGGACCCTTGCACAATCCTCTCGCGGCGCCTTTGGACAAATGCTAAACGTTTTTGGCGATATGGTTTGCCGCTAGAGCTCCTGCAGAAGGCGAGAGCCGTCGGGAGAACCGAGGCCGGTGCACGCGTCCCACCCCGGCCCCGCTCGATAGGCGCCATTGCTTCCTTGAGTCACGTCGTGAATTGGCCCGGGCCCTTTGGGATAGCCGGATAAGCCGTACAGGCTCGCGTTGAGATAACCCAGGCGTTTGCCGAGTTGCTGATTGGCCAGCGCGATCCAGGCCGCCCACAGCGGCGCAACCGCGCTCGTGCCGCCCGCGACCATGTTCTGACCGTCGACGCGAATTTGATAACCGGTATTGGGATCGGCGTCGCCGCTGACATCGGGCACGCCGCGGCCCCCTTTCGAGCCGGCCGGCGGTGCCGGAACGCCAGCTTTGCTTTGAAATGCGGGCAGCGCAAAGACGTCGCTGACGCCGCCGCCAGAGTCGCTCCAGGCAACCTCCGAAGAAATGCTGTCACCCGATGCCGTCAGCGTCGTGCCGCCGCAGCCCAGCGCGTACGGACTCGACGCCGGAAAGTCGGCGTGCAATTTCCCGTCGTCGATGCCGTCGCTCGATCCGCCGTCGCCCGACGCGATGCAGACGGTAACGCCGAGCGCGGCGGCCGCCGAGATCGCGGAGTTGAGCGCGTCGAGCGCCTGTTGCGTCCAGTCCGCTTCAGGCGCGCCCCAGCTGATCGAAACGACCGAGGGGTTGTGCGCGGTATCGTGTACCGCGGTCGTCACGGCGTCAAGAAAGCCCTGATCGGTGTTCGGTGCAAAATACATCACGATCGACGCGTTAGGCGCGATTGCCCCCACGATCTCCGCGTCGAGCATCACCTCGACGTCGGCGTCGGAGTCGGTACCCGGCGTCTGCGTCGCACCGTCGACCGAGACGGTCGTCACTGTTTGCGCACTCACGCCAAGGCCCGCAAGATAGGCGCTGAAATCGGGCTGGCTGAAGCCGCCGCCAAGCTCGACGATTGCGACGCACTCTCCCTTGCCGTCGGCGTTGGCCGGAAAGTCGTACAGCTTGGCTACCTGCAGCGGAGTATAGGAGACCGCGGGCGCCGCCGCAATTCGAACGCGGGTTTCGGCTTGCGGACGCGTATCGAGCCCGAGTACCGCCTGAACGATATCCGCCAGGTCGTTCGGAATCGTGATGCTGCCCTCACGACCGCGATATTTGACGCCGTCACCCTCGCACTGCTTCAGCGAAACGCCAAAGGCGGCGCTTAGACTCGCCACGCTACCGCGCAAAATCACGCTGCGCCGCCCTGCGCTGCTTTCGACTACCGTCAAGCCGTGCGCGCGCGCAAACGCTGCGACGCGCTGCAAATCGGCTGGATCCGCTCCGTACTGCTCCGCAAAGGCCGCGTGCGAAAGCGCGCCGGCCGGTGGCGCCTCGTTGCGGCGCGAGCGCACATAGATGGTGACGGTTGCCTCTTCGGCCGGATTCGCATCTCCGATGACGCGGCTTCCCGGCAATAAAACTCGTTCGCTGCCCGCGATGCACGATCGATCGTCCACTCGGCCTCCCACTCTAGAGCGGCGCTCTTTCAACGCTGACCCTTCGAACCTTTCGTCGCCAAGCGACCGATTGGGAGACTAGTCGATGGCGTAGAGCGTTCCGTCGGTGCTGCCGACGAACAGCGTGCCACCCGCAAGTGAGGGCGATCCGGCGATCGATCCCAGTTTATAGACGCCGCTAAGTCCCAAAATCACGCCGTCGAGCGTCGGTTCCTTATAGAACGACTGCATGTCGAGATTGCCCGACTTGTCCACGTGGGCCGCAAGCTCGCGTGCCGAAGCATCGGTCGAAAACCGCGCGACGATCTCGCCCGTTGAAACGTTCACGCCGTACAGCTTGCCGTCGAAGGAGCCGTAGTAGGCCACGCCCGCGGCAACGGCAGGCGAAGAGAACGAATAAGCGCCTTGCGGAATGCTGAACTTCACGCTGCCTGTCTTGGCGTCGACGACGAAAAACTTGCGTTCGTCCGACGTCGTGTAGACGACCGTCTGCCCGACGATTGCCGGCGAAGCAATGACCCAGCTTCCGTTCTCGTCGCGCTTCCAGCGCAGGGCTCCGGTCTTAGCATCGAGCGCGTAAAAGTGGCTGTCGCGACAGCCGAAATAGACGCTGCCGTCCGCGACCGCAGCCGAGCCGGCGATACCGACCTGATTGTAGATCTGGCGGTCGTCGCCGGTGACGAACTTCCAGCGAAGCGCTCCGGTATGGGCATCGAGTGCGTACAGGTAGCGGTCCCAGCTCCCGATATAAACCGTCCCGTCCGCGACGGCCGGAGACGCGTGCACGACGTTTCCGGTTGCAAACTTCCAGCGCAGCGCGCCGGTGCTCGCGTCGATCGCGTAGACGTTATGGTCGCCGCTTCCGACGTACACGGTTCCGTTCCAGATCGCCGGCGACGACAAGAAGACGTCGAAAGGATCGGGCATCACTTCGGTGCTCGGTTGAATCCCATGAATGCCCGGGGCGCTGTAGCGACGTTCTCCGCCGGTGCGAAAGTGCCAGCGCTCTTTTCCGTCGCTTTCGTTGACGGCATAAATGTTGCCGTCGAGGCTCGAGAAATAGACGGTTCGATTCCACACCGCCGGAGTCGAGTTCACCGAGCCCTTTGTCGCGAAGCGCCAGACCTCCGAACCGTCGGAGGCGCGAACCGCGTAGAGGCGTGCGTCGCTGCTGCCGACGAAAACCGTTCCGTCGTCGACGACTGGAGAAGAAAAGATGCGCCCCTTCGTATGGAAACGCCACCTCACCGCGGTCAGCTTCGGAGCCGGTGAATCGTAGACGCCCAGATGCGCGGCGTCGGCCCGGAACATCGTTGCAGATTCGGCGTCGGCGATGGCCGCGCAAGGCGTTGCCCCGACGAAAACGCAGGTCGCAATTGCAGCGGCCGCAAGCGGCACCAAAGCGTTGCTTTTCATGACGCTGCCTTCGACGGATCGGCGCATCGCCATTCCGCCTGCGTTTTTATTTGAATTCCTTTGATCGATCGAGGCCGTATTTGATTATTGCAGACCGTAAAAGAATCGCACGATGTGAAAGAACACCGGCGCTGCAAAGATGAGCGAATCCATACGATCGAGGATGCCGCCGTGGCCGCCAATCAACGTGCCGTAGTCCTTAACGCCGAGATCCCGTTTGATCGCCGACATCACCAAGCCGCCGGCAAAGCCGAGTAGGGTAATCGCCAGCGAAATGACGGCCGCAACGGGAATGCTAAACGGCGTCAGCCACCACATCGCGGTGCCGATCGCCGCCGCGCCGAGCGTTCCGCCGATGAAGCCTTCCCACGTTTTGTTCGGACTAATCGCCGGTGCAATCTTGTGCTGGCCGAAGAGCTTGCCAAAGACGTACTGCAGCACGTCGCTGAGCTGATCGACGATCACCAAAAAGAGCAGCAGCTTGGCATCGGGTGCGAAGCCGGGAATCTGCAGCGTGAGCAGCGCCGGTGCGTAGCTGAGGCAGTAAACGCACAGCATGAGCCCCCACTGGATCTTTGCAGCTCTCTCCAAAAACATCTTGCTGTCGCCCGCCAGCGCCATCGCCGCAGGAATGAAGAGGAATGCGTACACCGGAATCACGATGAAGAAGCCGAGCCAGCGTATCGACAGCAGATAGTACTGCAGCGGCGTAAAGATGAAGAACGTCCAGAACAGCGTGTGATGGTCGGCGCGCCGGGTCGCCACCAGCGAGAGATATTCGCGCAGCGCAAGAAATGAGATAAATCCAAAGAGCACGAGCGAGCCCGTTGGCCCGACGACGAGCGTCAGGCCGAAGATCAGACACATGATCCACCAAGATCGCATTCGCGCGTTGAGATTATCGATCGTCGCGTTCGCGGCGGGATCGCTAACGACGGCTTTGAGGATCGCGCCGACGGCGGTCGCGACGATCAGCAATGCCAAAATGCCGGAGCAGGCCCAGACGAGCTGCGGGTTGAGAATGCGTCCGGCAATCGTCACGGGCTTCGCAGCTCGCAGACGGCCCGATGCATCCGCTCGATAAACTCGGCCTTCGGTTCGTCGGGATCGAAGCGTGCCGGAGCACCAAAGGTCACGCGGCTGATGAACGGAACCGGCAAGAACTCGCCTTTAGGCAGAATGCGGTTGAGATTTTCCAAGTACGCCGGGACGAGCTGGACGTGCGGCTTGCGCCGGCAGAGGTAGTATAGTCCGCTCTTGAAATGCGCGACCGCCTCACCGTCGCCGCGCGTACCCTCAGGAAAGATGATCAGCGAATACCGGTCGCCCATCTCTTGCGCGATGTGATCGATCGTCGCTTGGGCGGCAACCTCGCGAGGACCGCCGCTTTCATGGCGCGGAACGAGCAGCGAGTTAAAGACGTCGACGGCGAGCACCCGGCGCAGTCCGCTTTTCCAGTAATCTTGCGCCGCGATCGGCCGCGTTCGTTCGCGTATCGCGCGCGGCAGCGCTGCCCACAATACGACGAAATCGAGGTGGCTCGTGTGGTTGGCGAAAAAGATCGTTTGCCGGTCTTCGGGTAGCCCGGCCCGCCACGTCACCTGCGCGCCGCAGATCCAGCGCGCGGCTGAAGCGATCGTCCCGGCCAGCGGACGCGCGTTCAACGAGCTTGTATCTCCAAAGCGATCTGCCGCGTTCGCCATACGAGCGTTACGATGGACCCGATGACGATCGCGGCCAGCGCCGCGGCAAGCACTTGACCGTCCCAGCCGGCGAGCGGCTCGAACGGCGAGAGCAGACACGCGACGGTGAGCAGGGCCATGCGCTGCGGCTTGGCCATCGGTCCGGTGAAGTATTGACGCGTCCCCATCGCTCCGCCTAAAAGTCGGACGTAGGCAGTGAGCACCGCCAGAACCGCGGCGAGCCAGCCGAGTTGCACCCCCCAGGAGAAGCCGCTCAATGCGTATCCGGCGCCGACGAGGATCGCCGCGTCGGCAAAGCGATCGGGCATGTCGTTGAATATCTCGCCGTAAGGCGTCTGGCGGCCGCCCTCGATCGCTACCATTCCGTCGAGCATATTGCAGAGCAGCCGCAATTGAATCCCCGCGGCGGCAGCGACGAACTCCAGGTCGCGAACGAGGCCGGCACTGTGCGAGGTGGCCCACAGCGCGGCGCCCGCGCCTACGGCGAAAAAGAGGCTCGCGATCGAGATCGCATTGGGTGCAACGCCCGCGCGATTTAGGCGTTGCGCTAGCGCTTTCGCCCAGCTGCGGTTTCGAGTCGCAAGCGGGCGCCGCTGTGGCTCCGGCGACATGCGGCGAGCTTCGGCAGGCTTGCTCGCTTTCCCGCAACGCTCTCAGGGAATCGTCAGCCCGCTGCGAAATGCTGTGCGCAATGAGAACCGCCTCGACGTTCGCAGCAATCTTCTTCTTCGCTGCATCAGCCGTCAACGCAGCGTACGGCGCGCAAGCCGAAACTTGGACGGTCGCCCCCGTCCACTCAACGGCGCAGTTTACGGCGCGACATTTCGGCATCGTCCCGGTGATCGGAACGATACCGATCGAGGGCGCATCGGTGAAACTCGATAGCGGCTCTCAAATACCGACGTCCGTCACCGCCGATCTCGACGCCTCAAAGCTCGATACGCACAACGACATGCGCGATAACGATCTTCGCTCGGCGCACTACTTCAACGTCGCCGCGACGCCCGGCATTCGCTTCGCGAGCACGAAGGTCGACGGCACGGATCCCAAGCACTTCACGGTCGCCGGCGATCTCACGATGCACGGCCAGACGCACCCGGTCGTGCTCAGCGCACAAGTCGTCGCCGCCGGCAAGTCGCCGCGCGGCCGGTCGATCATCGCCTACGAGGCGACCGCGACGATCGATCGCACGCAGTGGGGTATGAGCTACGGCCCGCTGATCGTCGGCAATAACATCGACATCTCGCTCAACGTCGAGGCGGACGCGCCGCCGGGCTAAGCGCGGCCTTCAGCGTTCGGGCTGGTCCACGATCTTCGCATAGAGCATCATGTCGGCGACTCTGCCGTCCTTGATGCAGGCGTTGCGCATGATGCCCTCGCGCTGAAAACCCACCTTTTCGAGCACTTTAAAGGACGCCGGATTCCACGCTATCGGCGTTGCGAAGATGCGCGAGAGACCGAGCTCTTCAAAGCCATAACGGCAGATTCGCTCGAGCGCCGCGGTCGCAAGGCCGCGATTCCAATACGCCCGCCCGACCCAATAGCCGACTTCGGCGGAGCAGCGTTCGATGTCCGCGCCTACAACCAGCCCAATCCCGCCGACGACTTCACCGTCTACCTCAATGCTAAAGTCCGCTCTGGGCGATTGGCGCTGCACGCGGTCGATGAATGCTCGAGCGTCTTCGACCAAATAGGGATGCGGCATACGGTCGCGCAGGTTGAGCCAAACCCGGCGATCGTTGGCGTGCTTTGCGATCGCTTCGGCGTCGCCCGGGCTGGGTGCCCGAAGCCGTACGCCGTTTGCGCAATTGAGCGCGCCGTCTTCATGCCTGCGCACTTGCGTCGTTAACTTCCGGCGTTGGAACGGGCTTCTTCGAGCATCTTCCCATTTCCATAGCACACCCACGCGCCGATGAATAGGGGCGCGTGAGGTTCGTTCCGTCGGCGTGGCGAATCGCTACCTCCATGCGACTTCTTGCCGTTCCCGGAGCGATCGCGCTCGCTCTTCTATCGATCGCGTCGGCGACCAGCGCGCCGAATAACCCGTTGATGCAGCCGAGCACCCTGCCGTTTGGAGCGCTTCCCTTCGACCGAATCGGCGATGGCGACTACCAGCCGGCAATCGAAGCCGGGATGGCGCAGCAGCTCAAAGAGGTCGCTGCCATCGCGAACGATCCGGCGCTTCCGACGTTCGAAAACACCCTCGTCGCAATGGAGAAATCCGGACGCCTGCTCGCCCGCGCGGCGGGTGCGTTTTCGGTCGAGGTCGCGACCAACAGCAATCCCGACCTGCTGCAAATCCGGCAAACCCTCGCGCCGGAGCTTGCCGCGCAGAGCGATGCGATCTATCTCAACGAGCGCCTCTTCGCGCGCGTCAAAGGAATCTATAAAGAATTGCCTCGGCTCAAGCTCGATCCGGAGTCGCGCCACCTCGTCATAACGTACTACCGGCGCTTTCTGCACGCGGGAGCAAACCTTCCGCCGGCAAAGCAGCAGCAGCTCAAACAACTCAACCAGCAACTTGCTACTCTGCAGGCCACCTTTTCGCGAAAGCTGCTCGCCGGCACCGCCGCGGGGGCGCTGATCGCGAAAGACAAAAACGACGTTATGGGCCTTAGCGACAACTCGCTTGCCGCCTCGCAGCGCCCGGCCGCGGCCAAGGGCGACCCCACCGGGTACCTCATCGCGCTGCAAAACACGACGCAGCAGCCCAGCCTCACCATGCTCTCCGAGCGCGCCACCCGTAAGCAGCTCTTCGACAACTCGTGGACGCGCACCGAAAAAGGCGACGGCAACGACACCCGCGCGACGATCGCCCAGATGGCCAAGCTGCGCGCAGAGAAAGCGCAGGTGCTCGGCTACCCGAACTTCGCAGCTTACCAGCTGACCCAAGAAATGGCGCAGACTCCGGCCACGGTGCAAGGCTTCCTGCACGGGCTCATTGGGCCGACCCGCGTGAAGGCCGCGCAAGAAGACGCGCAGATTCAGGCGCAGATCGATCGAAGCGGCGCGCAGTTTTCGCTGCAGCCTTACGACTGGAACTACTACGCCGAGCAGGTCCGTAAGGCCAAGTACGACGTCGACGATGCCGAGATCCGGCCGTACTTCGAGCTCGACGACGTGCTGCAGAACGGTCTCTTTTACGCGGCCAACCAGCTCTACGGCATCACGTTCAAAGAGCGCCACGATATTCCGGTTTGGGAGCCGAACGTGCGCGTCTTTGAAGTATTCGACAAAAACGGCGCAGCGCTCGCGCTGATGTACTTCGATTTTTTCAAACGGGATAACAAACAGGGCGGCGCCTGGATGAGCTCCTTCGAAAACTACTCGTCGCTGCTGGGGACCAAGCCCGTCGTCTACAACGTCGAGAACATTCCGAAGGGAGCACCGGGCCAGCCGACGCTGCTCACGATCGACAGCGTAACGGGCATGTTTCATGAGTTCGGCCACGCGCTCAACGCGTTTTTTGCCGACGAGAAATACCCCACGCTTTCGGGCACTGCGCGGCCTCGCGACTTCGTCGAGTTCCCGTCGCAGTTTAACGAGCACTGGGCGCTCTATCCGTCGGTGCTCAAACACTACGCCTTCAACTATCAGACCCACGCACCGATGCCGCAAGCGCTGATCGAAAAAGTCGAGCGCGCGGCAACCTTCAACGGCGGCTACTCGATGGGAGAGATCTTGGCAGCCGACGAGCTCGACATGGCCTGGCACTCTCTGCCGGCAAGCGCGCCCTTGCAGGACGTAGACGCGTTTGAGACGCATGCGCTCGCGGCATCCGGAACGGACTTTCCGAACGTCCCTCCGCGTTACCGCTCGACCTACTTCGCGCACATTTGGGGGAGCGGGTACGCGGCAGGCTATTATGCGTACATGTGGAGCGAGATGCTCGACGACGACGCCTATCAGTGGTTCTTAAACCACGGCGGACTTACGCGCGCAAACGGTCAGCGCTTTCGGGATATGATTCTTTCGCGCGGCGACTCCGAAGACTACGGGCCGATGTTCCGCGCCTTTTACGGCGCGAACCCTGATGTCGCGCCGCTATTGCATTTCCAAGGATTGACCGGCGTTAAGGGGTGACACGCGAGGCCCTTCGCCCTTCGCCAGGCTCAGGGTGACACGTTCAGAACGGGATTTCGTCTTCGAGGTCGTCCGCGGAGCTCTCGCCGCCGGCGCGTGAGGGTGCGCTCACGGCGGCGGGACGGCCGCCACCGTTAAAGCCGCCATGGTCGCCCTCTGCGTCGTCGCGGCGAGAAGAGAGCATCTGCATTGTGGAGATCACGACCTCGGTCGCGGTGCGCCGAATCGGCTGGCCGCTATCATCTTTGAGTTTCGTGTCGTCGTACGAGCGGATCGAAAGCCGGCCTTCAACGAGTACCGGGCTGCCCTTCTTGAGGTAGGTATTGCAGGTTTCGGCGAGCCGCTCCCAAGCGACGATGTCGACGTACATCGTGTCTTCGGGTTTCGCGTCGCGTTTGTTCGGGTTGACCGCGATGCGGAATTTGGTGACCGGCGAACCGGAGTTGATGTAGCGGATCTCGGGGTCGCGGGTGAGGTTCCCGACCAGGATCACCTTGTTGTACGATGCTGCCATACCTTACTCTCTTTCAAACAATGCGTGCACGACCTCGAGGTTAGGGCCTCAGAGTGTCACCTGTGTGGCACGTATGTTGCCGAGGAACGAACATTTTCATCCATGCCATGCGGTTGGGGCGGAGCGGCGGCGGCCAAGGCGGCCATGTGGGTCAGCATCTTGGCGTCGAGTTTGATGATCAGCCCGCGGAGCACGTCTTCGTGGAGCTTCAGCTGGCGGTCGAGTTCCTTTGAAACGGTCGAACCGGCCGTGAACTGCATTACCACGTAGTTGCCCTCGCGCGAATCGTTGATTTCGTAAGCGAGCCGCTTCTTGCCCAGTCGCTCGACTGCCGTGACCTCGCCCCCTTGGCCCTTGACGATCTCGGCGATCGCGTTTGCGCGCTCTTCGACTTCGCTCTCTTCGAGCGACGGGCGCAAAATATACGTTACTTCGTAGTTGGTCATTCTTCTCTCCGTACTATGGACGCCCGTGTCAGCGGGCGGCCCACCTCAAGTTCGAAGTGGGCAGCAGGTAAGTTTTGGGGCTTCGCGCCGGGCCAAAAGGACCCTTTTTACAGCGCTCTCGTGAAGAAAACGACGGTCATCGTCGCCCCGATCGCCACCACGATGGCGCGGGCGATCGCTTGCGGAACGCGCCGAAAAATGCGCGCGCCGAAATACCCCCCGAGCAGCGCCATGACGGCCATCGGCAGCGCAAAGCGCCAGTCGACGATCCGCGCGACGACGAATGGCAGAAGTGCGACGCCGTTGATCACGACCGCGAGCACGTTCTTGACCGCGTTCTGCGAGTTGAAGCTCGGCAGGCCGGAAAACGAGAGCAACGCGAGCATGACGATCCCCATTCCCGCACCAAAATAACCGCCGTAGATTGCGACCGCGAACTGGGCGGCGATCTGCCAGGAAGCGTGCCGCGGCGTACCGAGCGGACGGCGCGGCAGCAGTGGGCTCGCGGCGAAGACGAGGGTTGCTACGAGTAGCAGCCACGGGATCAATCGTACGAACGTCGTCTGGGGCGTCGCTAAGAGCAAGATCGCGCCGACGAAGGCGCCCAACGCGCTCACAACGACGACCGCGCGCAGCAGCGAACGCTGTTCGTGAATTTCCTCTCGATAGCCGCGCGCGCTCCCGATCGTTCCCACCCACATTGCGGCATTGTTGGTCGCGTTTGCGGAGATCGCGGGGACGCCCGCGAAAACGAGCGCCGGAAAGGAAAGAAAACTGCCGCCGCCCGCGACGCTGTTCATCATTCCGGAGACGAATGCGACCAGGATCGGGACGAAGAAATGCGCGGCGGAGACCTCTCCGGGCAACGCGAGCTAGAGCGCGGCGCGCTCGCGCTTGGTCACGCGATAGACGCGGCGGACGTCTTTGAGCGTCTGCAGCTTGGTAATGATCCGGTGCAGATGATCGAGGTCGTGAATCTGGATCGAGAGGCTAGCAACGGCGACGCCGTCCTTGCGCACCCGCGCGTTGACCGAGCTCACTTGCGTCTTGAGCTCGGAGAACACCGCCATGATGTCCTGGAGCAGATGAACGCGGTCGTCGGCTTCAACCTCGACGTCGACGAGGTGGGTGAGGTCGGTGCCCGTCACCCATTGCGTCTGCATGATGCGCTCGGGCGTCGCGTTCATGTAACCGACGTTCGGACAATCGGCGCGGTGGACGCTCACGCCGCGGCCGATCGTCACGTAGCCGATGATCGGATCGCCGGGAACGGGAGAACAGCACTTCGAGAGCCGCACGAGCACGTCGTCTACCCCGGCGATGCGCACCCCGCTCGAGCGGCGCACGCTTTTTCGGGCGACCGGTTTGCGCCCAATCTTCGTAAGGTCGACGACGTTGTCGTGCTTGACTTCATCGCGCACGCGATTGGCGACGGCCTGCGCGGATGCATCGCCGAAACCGATCGCCGCATAGAGATCGGCGGGCGTCGCGTAGTTCAGCCTGGCCGCGATGCGTTCGATCAGCTCACCGCGAGCCGCATCGGTGCGCACCCCGGCGCGCACCAGCTCCTGCTCGAGCGCCTCTTGGCCGGCGAGGACGTTCTCCTCGCGTCGCTCCTTGCGGAACCACTGCTTGATCTTATGCTTCGCGCTCGAGGTCTTGACGATCGAGAGCCAGTCCAGCGAAGGCCGGCCGCTCGATTTGTTGACGAGGATCTCGCAGATGTCGCCATTTTGCATCTGGTAGTCCAGCGGCACGATCCGCCCGTTGACCTTCGCGCCGACGCAGTGGTTGCCGACGTCGGTGTGCACTTGGTAGGCGAAGTCCAGCGGCGTGCCGCCGGCAACGATCGAGTAAACGTCGCCGCGAGGAGAAAAGACGAATACCTGGCTATCGAACAGATCGAGCTTGAGGTTCTCCATGAAAACCCGCGAGTCGCGCATGTCCTTCTGCCACTCGAGCAGCGCGCGCAGCCAGGAAAGTTTGTTCTCGAATTGATCGGCCTTGCCGCCTTCCTTGTAGCGCCAGTGCGCTGCGATGCCGTACTCGCCGGTGCGGTGCATTTCCCAGGTGCGTATTTGGATCTCGAGCGGATCGCCGCTGGGGCCCACGACGGTCGTGTGGAGCGACTGATACATGTTGGGTTTCGGCATCGCGATGTAATCTTTGAAACGGCCGGGCAGCGGCGTCCACATGGCGTGCACTGCGCCTAAGGCTGCGTAACAATCTTTGACGCTGTCGACGATGATGCGAATCGCGGTCAGATCGTAGATCGTCGAGAAGTCGCGCCCTTTACTGATCTTGGAGTAGATCGAGTAGAAGTGCTTGGGGCGGCCCTGGATTTCGGCGTTGATCTTGAGCTCTTTGAACTCGTCGCGCAGGCGCGCGATGGCCTGTTCGACGTCGGCTTCCCGTTCGCGCCGGGTCTTAGCGACGCGTTCGACGATATCGGCGAACGAATCGGGATCGAGGTATCGCAGGCATTCGTCCTCGATCTCCCACTTGATCTTCCAGATGCCGAGGCGGTGCGCGATCGGGGCGTAGATGTCGAGCGTCTCGCGCGCGATCGCCCGTTGCTTGGGGGCCGGAAGGCTCGCCAGCGTGCGCATGTTGTGAAGCCGGTCGGCCAGCTTGATGATGATGACCCGGATGTCTTTGGCCATCGCCAAGAACATCTTGCGGAGGTTCTCGACCTGCGCGTCCTCTTTCGACTGATAGGGAATCCGCGTGAGCTTCGTGACCCCGTCGACCAGCCGCGCAACCTCTTCGCCGAACTGCGCGGTGACCTGTTCGCTCGTGATCGACGTATCCTCGACGACGTCGTGGAGCAGAGCGGCCCCGATCGTCTGATGATCCATTTCCAGCTCGGCGAGGATTCCGGCGACGGCGAGCGGGTGCTCGATGAACGACTCGCCCGAGGCTCGGCGCTGCCCTTCGTGGGCCGCACCCGCCATCTCGAAGGCGTGCTGTAGCCACTCGCGATCCGCGGTGGGATCGTAGGAACGGACGCGTTCGATCAGTTCTGAGATCGTCATGGCCGTCCGACCATTATAACCCGGGCACCTAATGCCGCCGTGCTACCGCCGGCGGAGTTCGTTCAGGTAGGCTTCGGAGCCGGGGTGACCGTCTCGGTGTCGAGCCGGTTTTTGAAGAAAATCGTCGCGATTTTACCCTGCGGATCCAGTGCGAGCCACAGATAAATGTTCCCTTCGACGCAGTGCATCTGATAGATGAAGCCGCGGGCGCCGGCGGGGAAGCTCGGGTCCGCCCAGGACCCGATGAAGACCGTATCGGTCAGCGCGCCAAGTTGGCCCAGCGCGTGCGACGTGTCCGAAATCTTCGCATCGGTCAGCTTGTCGAGTACTTGTTGCGCGTAGAGGTGCTGATTGATCGCACCCGCTTGCCAGGCGACGAACTGCTGTCGCGCGAGCAGCGTGATCTTCGGATCGGCCACGGGCGTCGGCGACGGCGAAGGGGTCGGCGTCGCGTGCGATCGCGCCGAGCCGCTGACCGTCAATGCGGCCAGCGCGAGTACGATTCCCATTGCGACGAGAAGGGCCGGTACTTTCATCGAGACGTCAGTACGAAATAAAGCTGACGATCTCCGCGCTGCCAAGCGCAGCTCGTCCCTTCAACGCCGGCAACTCGACCAAAAACGCAAACGCTTCGACGGTCGCCCCGAGGCGCTCGAGCAGGCGCCCAGTCGCGGCGGCGGTACCGCCCGTAGCGAGCAGGTCGTCGACGACCAGCACGCGCTCGCCCTTGGTGACCGCGTCGGCGTGAATTTCGAGCATATTAGTGCCGTATTCGAGCGCGTACTCTTCGCTGAGCTTCTCGTACGGCAGCTTTCCCGGCTTGCGCACGGGGATAAATCCGGCGCCGATCGCGTAGGCGACCGGCGCGCCCAGGATGTATCCGCGGGCTTCGATGCCGACCACGTGATCGATCTTGCGGTCACCGAATCGCTGCGCGAAAAGGTCCACCGCCGCGCGAAACCCTTGCTTATCTCGCAGCAAGGGGGTAATGTCACGGAAAAGGATCCCGGCAATCGGAAAATCCGGGATCGCTCGAATCAGCGCCTCGATCTCCACGCGTGCCGGGTTTGAGTTGGGAGATCGATTGGCCTGCAGAAAGGAGAACATGAAAAGACCGCAACTTTTGGCCGGCGCACTCATCGCGGCGCTGGGCTTCTGCGCGGTGCCCGCACTCGCCGACGGCGGCGGGAGCACGAACACGATCATCCTCGTCACCGCTGCAGCCGCCGCGTCCGTTCCCCTGGTCGTGAATTACAATCACAAAGTCAGGGAAAAGCGCGCCGAACAACAGGAAGTCACTCGCCGGCAAGACGCGTACCGCGATTGGTTCTACCACAAGTACGGATATTATCCGACCTACGATCAGTTCAAGCAGTGGTACGTACAGACATACAATAAAACACCTGACTAAGAGCCGGTATCAACGCAGCGCCGAGCCGTTCGAAAACGACTGGCTCGGCGTTGTCTTTGGCTCGGTGAGTTCGAGGCGCCTCGCCGTCGCGATCGCCCTCTCGATCGCCGTTCACGAAATCGTTGCCGGCGCGATTCCTGCATCGCCTGGAGCTCCGCCGCAGCGCGAACGCATCGCCGATATACGAATCTCGAGCATCCAGCGGCTCGCAACGCCCACGCCTTCTCCAGCCTCGCCCCCTCTCGAGCGTTTCGCGGCAATAACCCATCGCGTCCAACGCGTTACGCTGCGCGCCGGAACGCGCAGCGCGGCGATCGCCCAGACCCGCGCGGTCGCCGTCGCCCGACCCGTCCGCCTAACGTTGCATCGCGCGACCTTCGCCCTGCCGCACGCCGGCAAGCCTTCTTGGGACGTCGCGGCGGCGAGCTCGGAAAAGGGCAGCGCCGGGACGGCGAACGCCGGCGCGGGAACGCAAGGCACGGGCGCCGGCACGCAAGGCAGCGGCACGCACGGCAGCGGCACCGCCACCGCAGATGCAAACGAACCGTGCGGGTTCGTTACGTTTTCGGACCCGCACGGCTCGCAGTTCGATTCAGGTACGCACGGATTTTATGTCGACATTCGAATGTCGGTCCACTTCGCTGACGGATCTGCCCAATCGCTGATCCTCGACTATCCCTGGTACTACGCGAGCGAGGCGCAGAACCCGTGGTCGGACCGGAACCTAAAGGATCCGGCCTTTCCCACGCGCTTTCAGCCGCCTCCGGCCGCGAAGGCCGCCGGCGAACCCGAGCTCGTTCGCTACGTCATGCAGCACAGTACCGCTGAGGGCATGACGCTGCTTCACGATTGTCCTACGAGCCCGGTTACTGCGGCGCCAAGACCCGATCGAAGCTCGCCATCGTAATGCTGCGAAGTGCCGACGAGTCTTGCGACGTCCACGTCGGCGAGCCTTTCGAATCGCTCGTAAAGAAGATCGTGTTGCAGCAGCCGGTGTCGTAAGCGTAAGCACCGTAGTTTTTCAGCGCCTCCGCTACCGCTTTTGCCTCTTTCGGAAATGCCGAGTCGTTGAAAGAGGCCTTGAGGCGAATATGTCCGCCGTACGGCATCGGAGTATCGTTCGACGGCCCGTTGTAGGATAGGCTGTCGGTGCAGTCGGTTTTGGCTGCGGGTGACGCGCACGCGGTCTGCGAGAGCGAATGAGCGACGCCGTTCCAGCCAAGTGCGTGCGGGATCGTTCCCGCGCTGAGCTCTTCCGGGCGCACCGCCACCAAGCCGAGCGGAATGCCGCTGGCCGTCGAGATGGCGCCCGTCGCCGGACGGACGTACGCGCTGTTGAGGTTCCACATGCCGCCGTTGTACATGGACAACGCACCGTTGCTATACGAGACGTTGTAGCCTTCGAAGTACATGCAGGTCTGCGTCTGAAGCACCATGGCGTGGCCGTCGCTTAACGGCTCGATGTAGAAGCTCGAAGCCCAGGGCCACGGCGAGTAGGGGGTGTGCCACTTGACTTTTCCGAGCACTTTGACGATCGGCGTCTGGCTGGTCGCCGGATTGATGAGTTCGTCGGTGGTCGGTGCGTTGGCGGTGAACCCGCCCCCTCCGCCTCCGTCGATCGTCGCTTTGATGTTTGCGGCGCTATTGGGGTCGAGTTGCGCTTGCGAGATGTTCTGCTGCCAGACATCGCCGGGTTGATAGGAGCACCCCAAGAACTCGCCGTTGCCGCCGACGCTTTGCGCTGCATTGGGCAGGAGCGCTTGGGACGTAGAGAGCGGGCTCGTCTGAGACGAGCCGCAGGCCGCCAGTATGAGAATCGCTGTAGCGGCAAAGATGGTTCGCTGTGTCGACCTCGAGGCTTTCATGGTAATTTTGCCTTTCCTTCCTTAAGCCCCACACATTTTGGCACGTCGAATAACTACTAAGAGTGCGACGAGCGTCGCGTGCGGGCCGCAGATTCGGTTCGGCTTGCGTGGTTTTCGCCTTGTGAGAATCCGATGTCAGCCGTAGCCGTTTGACCACTATGCCATCTCTCCTGGCGTTAATGCATACACACGAAAAAAACGTTGAGTTAGAAACTATGCCAACGTTTTGCTTGGCCTGCCAAAAATAGACGCGGCCTCGCTTGATTGCGAGGCCGCGGAGCAGACGGAAGTTCGAGCGCACGAAGGCGCGAATCAGACCTTGAGTTCGACCTTTTCGAGCGCGCCTTTGGTCGAGACGACGTGATGATCGAGGCGCAGTTCGGAGGGCTCCATCCCGAATGCCAGCCCCAGAAGCTGCGGCAGATGAAAGATCGGGACGTCGATCTCCTTTTTGAGTACGCGTGCTGCGTCGGGCTGCTGCGCGTCGAGGTTGAGGTGACAGAGCGGGCACGGGGTGACGAGCAGATCAGCGCCCTTCTCCTTCGCTTCGATGATGTGATTGCCGCCCATCGCGAGGGCCTTATCGCGGTTGAACGTGGCCATCGGGAAGCCACAGCATTTCGTCGCGCCGCGGTACTCCACGGGCTCGGCTCCGAGCAGCGCGATCAGGCGTTCGAGATAGGTCTTGCGCTCGGGTTTCTCGCGCAGACCCAGCGACTCGGCTGGGCGAAGGATGTAACAGCCATAAAATGGGGCAATTTTTAGGCCGGTGAGCTTGCGTTTGATGGCCGACGCAACGCGATCGATCCCGATGTCCTCGAACAGCATCCAGAGCAGGTGCTTAACCTTCGTCGTGCCGCCGTAACGGAAACCCTGATCCGAGATCGTCGCGTTGGCTCGATCCATGCGGGCCTGATCGTTCTTGAGATGATAATTGTGGCTCGAGAGCACGCCCTGGCAGGTGCTGCAGATCGTCATTAAGTCGGCGCCTTCGTTCTCGGCCATTGCGAGCGTCAATCCGTTGAGCGCGTCGGCAAGCTCCGAGTTTTGCTCGCTCAGAACGCCCGCGCCGGTGCACGGCGCCTGCGTGAGCTCTTCGAGCTGAAGCCCGAGTGGTTCGGCGATTGCCTTTGCCGAGACGTAGAGTTCCGGACAGGCGCCCTTCGAGACGCAGCCGGGATAGAACGCAACCTTCACTTGAACCGTCCTCCGACACGTTCGAAAATGGCTTTGATGCGATTTGCTCCGGGAATTTTTTTGTGGATGAGCGGCGGCAGCTTGCCGGCGCGAAGGAGATTGAACGCGCTCGGCAGCGTTTTGAGCTGCTCGACGATGTTAAAGAAACCGACCGATTTTGGCATCAGCGTCAGCTCGTTGAGGCGTCCGCTATCGCGAACCGATTCGGCGAAGGCGTCCGCGTGACGCGTTCCGGGATTATTCGTAAAGCCGGCGTCGACCGCCATCTTACGCAGCTTGAGAATTTGATCGAGCGGGGCAACGCCCTTGGGACACTGCGCGACGCACTCGTAACAGTGCGTGCAGTCCCAGATACCGCCGTCCTTGCTGTAATCTCCGAGCCGCTCTTTGCTCTCAGAGTCGCGCGGATCGGCGGCGTAGCGGTAGGCCTGAGCCAGCGCCTGCGGACCGAGAAACTCTTGATTGACCGCGAACGACTCGCAGTCCATCAAGCACGCCCCGCAGCTGATGCAGCCGACCTCTTGAATCAGCTCCTCCATCGAGTCGTTGGGAACGCGGTACTCCTGGTTGTGCGGTGGAACCGGCTGTTTGTTCTGCAGCCACGGCCTCACCGCGAGGTGCTTGTCCCAGAACGGCGACATGTCGCAGACGAGATCGCGAACGATCGGCATCGAGGGTGCCGACTCGACGCGCGTCTTGCCGTCTTTGGTGAACTCCGCGAGCCTGCTCTTACAGGCCAGCTGCGCGTGACCGTTGACCCACATCGCGCACGAGCCGCAGATCGCACTGCGGCAGGCGCAGCGCACCGCCAGCGACTGGTCCTGATACTCGCGAATCGCGATGAGCGCGTCGAGCACAACCGCGTGCTCGGGAAGCTCCACGGTGTACGTTTGATAGCGGCGCGCCGGTGAGCGATCCCAGGGAGCGGGAAACGGTTTGCCGGGAATCGCCGTATCGGAGTAGAGACCCTCGGGGTTGTAGCGCCCAACTTCGATGGTGAACTGCATTTAGTACGTGCGAACCTCGGGCTTCCAGCGAGTGATCTTGACCGGAGCAAACGACATTTCGATCGTTCCGTCGGGGCGGTGCGTGAGGATCGTATGTTTGAGCCAATCGACGTCGTTGCGGTCGGGGTGCGCGACGTGCGTGTGCGCGCCGCGGCTCTCCTTGCGTTCCAGCGCGCTGCGAATGATCGACTCGCCGCAGTCGAGCAGGAAGCCGAGTTCGAGCGCGAACTCCAGCGCCTGGTTGAAGACGCGGCCCTTATCGCCGACGGCGATCGTCTCGTATCGCTTGCGGTAGCCGGCGAGCGCGTCGAGCGCTTCGTTCAAGCCCTCGTCGGAGCGATAGAGGCCGACCTTTGCATCCATCATGGTCGCGAGTTCGAGACGCAGGCCCGCCGGGGTGTCGCCATTATACGGGCGGGCGAGCAGGTCGCGCAGCCGCCGTTGCTCGCTCTTGAGCAGGTCCTCACCACCGGTCGCCGCCGCCGTCTGTTTCGCGTACGCGGCCGATGCCTTGCCGGAGCGCCGGCCGAACACGATCGTATCGAGCAGCGAGTTCGCGCCGAGCCGGTTGCCGCCGTGCACGCTGACGCAGGCCACCTCGCCCGCCGCATACAGACCCGGGATGACGGAGGCACCGTGAATGTCGGTGCGGATGCCGCCCATCTGATAGTGCATGCCCGGGCGCACCGGCACCGGCTCGTCGATCATGTCGATGCCGAGATAGTCGACCGCCATCTCGTGGATCTGCGGAAGCTTGCGCAGGATGACGTCGCGGCCCAGGTGGCGCAGGTCGAGCAGAACGTTGCCGTCGATGCCGCGCCCTTCGGCGATCTCCGTCGCTTCGGCGCGCGACGTGACGTCTCGCGCCGCCAACTCCATCTTGTTGGGAGCGTACTTCTTCATGAAGCGCTCGCCGAGCGAGTTGAGCAGGTACGCACCTTCCCCGCGCGCGGCTTCGGTCATCAAAAACCCGCTGCCGGCGAGCGTCGTGGGATGGTACTGGACCATCTCCATGTCCATCAGCGGCGCTCCGACGCGATAGGCCAGCGAGTAGCCGTCGCCGGTGCAGATCAGAGCGTTGGTGCTCGGTTCGTAGAGCCGTCCGAGGCCGCCGCTCGCGACCACGACCGCCTTGGCACGCAGCAGGTGAAGTTCGCCGGTGATCATCTCGATGGCGACCATGCCGCGGCAGGCGCCGCCCTCCATGTAGAGCGACGTTGCAAACCACTCTTCGTAAACCTTGACGCCCGCCTTGAGGATCTGATCGTACAATGTTACGAGCAGCGCCTGACCGGTGATGTCGCCGACGAAGTACGTCCGCGCTTGCGACGCGCCGCCGAAGGCGCGGGTGTCGAGGCGGCCGTCTGGTCCCCGATGGAAGATGACGCCCATGTGCTCGAACTCGATGATGTCGCGCGGCGCCTCTTGGGCCATCACTTCGACGGCGTCTTGATCGGCCAGGTAATCGCTACCCTTGACGGTGTCGAACGCGTGCGATTCCCAACTGTCGGTCTCGCTGATCGCCGCGTTGATGCCGCCCTGCGCGGCGCTGGAGTGGCTGCGAATCGGATGCACTTTCGTGACGATCGCCACGTCGGCGCCGTCGCGCGCCGCTTCCAGAGCGGCCCGCATGCCGGCCAAGCCGGCACCTAAAATGAGTAGGTCGTGATCTTTGGTCACCAGGCGGATGTTTCCCGAAAAAAGGCGCCGCCATTCCGAACGGGTGTTCGATGCATCATCTCGCTCATTTTTGCTCCACCATCAAGGATAGGACGCGCTTCTCGCGCCCGATATGCGTTTCGTAGCCGCCCTTGCCGGATGACCGATACGTCGCAGTAAGCTCTCTGACTCACCTACCTGGAGGAGGCCCATGCTGCAGAACGTCAGCTTCACGCCCTCGCGCCGGACGCTCGAGTTCGGCATCTATCGAGACGGCGACAACAACTTGGATTCGATTCAGGAATCGACCCTGTCGCAGGCGCTGCAGACGAGCGCGCGCGACGCCCGAATCGAGTTCACGGTCGAGGATACGACAAAACTCCGTTCCGACGGCGATTCGATTTCGTCGGGGCCGCTGCACACCGAGCAGTACACGATCGCCGGCGGCGACGTCGCGCACGTTCGCGTCGACCAGGCGCATCTCATGAGCGACGAAGCGAACCTCGCGCAGTTCGTCGCCCGCACGCTCGATAACGCGCAATCGAACGGCGCCAAGCAGACGTGGATCGATCTCGTCGATCACGGCGGCGGGGACGGCGGCGGCCTACAGACGGCTCGCGGGGCGTGCATGTCCATGCCCGATATCGCCAAGGCCATTGCCGACGGCGTCGCGTTGCACGCGGCCGCGCATCCTGAAGACGGCGGCCGCTCGGTCGACGGCGTCGTGGCGAATCAGTGCCTCATGGATACCATGGGCTTCGCCGACGCACTTTCGAGCGCCGGAGTGAAGTATCTCGCCGCAAGTCCCGAGACGATGCTCGCACCGGGCGTACCCAGCGGCGTCGCCCACGCGATCGCCGCCAACGAGAACGATCCCAACGCGATGGCGCGCAGCGTCGTCGGCGACGTGATGCGTACGAAGTACGACGCCGGGGACTTCGGTGGTTTCGGCCCGGCAGCCGCCTTCGACGTCCTGGACGTCAGTCCGCAAAAGATCGCCTCGGCCGAGGCAGCGATCAAGCGCCTCAACGACGACGTTGCCGCACAAGCGCAGGATCGCTCGGTTCGCAGCGCCGTCCGCGAAGACGCACGCGCCATCGGCGGCATGGTGCGCTTTCCCGGCGGGGCAAAGATGCCGTGGCACGCCGACCGCCCGGCGATCGCCTTTTACGATACGCTCGCGCAAGACGGCCGTCTCGATTCGAAGCTGCGCGGCGAAGCCGCCGCGGCGTCGGCCGCGGTCGGAAAGATGGTGCTTGCACATCGCGAGAGCGGTGAGTTTCATCCCTTCGGCGGCGCCGATTATAGCGACGCGACCGGGCCGACGGTCCACCTTCCGACGTCGCGCGCCCAAGTCGATCCATGGGCCTCCGCCGGCGTCACCGAAACGCACAACGCCTTTTACACGAAGGTTGACGAGGGAGCGATGACGCGCGTTCTGGCGTGAGTTTAGCGGCGAAGCGACACGCGTGAGGGATAGATCGGTCGATTGATGACGCGCTCGAGCGTTTGGGCAGGCGCGTTGAGTGCTAACTCGCAGAAACGCGCGAAGGCCTCACGCGTCGCTTCGCCTTCGGCGTACCGTTCGTTGCGTTCCATCTCCACTCGCCCGCTGACCGGAAGAAACCGGACGTAGCGACCCTCGTCGTCCTCGCCGACCTCGACCAGCTGCGCGTCGGAAAAGATCCGCAACGCGGCGCCGACGCTACGATCGCGGACGCCATCGGAGCCCAGCGCGCCCGTGAGGGCGACGTTGTCGCCGTGAACGACTCCGTCGCGCGCCAGGCTGCGCAGCCCGCGGTAGATCTCGCGCAGGCGCGCGAGCGGCGGCGCATCGAGATCGATCAAGAACTCGTTGAGCGAGCGATCGTGCGGTCCGAAGAGCAGGTGAATCTGCGCCGGCCGCCCGTCACGCCCCGCTCGGCCCGCCTGCTGATTGAACTCACCCGAATCAAAGTTGAGGTGGTACATCACGACGTGACGCACGTCGGGAAGATCGATCCCCTCACCAAATGCGGAGGTCGCCACGATCACGCGCAGCCGGCCTTCTCGAAAGAGGCGCTCGATCTCCAATCGCTCTCCGTTGGGCATCTTTCCGTGATAGAACATCACGTCGTCGCCAAGCTCTTTGCGCAGGCGCTTGGCGACCTTCGTAACCTCAGAGCGTGAGTAGCAGTAGACGATGCCCTTTCCGAGCGGTTCGTCGCCTTTTGCGAAGAGGTCGGTGAGGTAGCGGAGTTTGTCCTTGGTCGCGCGCGCGTCGACGACGTGCAGGTTCTCGCGTACCGTCGGATCGATCACCCACGCGTCGATTCCCAAGTCCTCGACGATCCTCGCAAACGCCTCGTCGGCCGCCGTCGCCGTCAATGCAAGTACCTGCGGTGCCCCAAGGGAACGAATCGTTTCCGCGAGGCGCGCGTAGGCGGGCCGGTGGCGCGACTCGTGGAGGTGATGCGCTTCGTCGACGACGACGAACGACGGCGCGCTCTTGCCCCGCAGTGCGTCGCGGTGAAACTCGAGAAACTCCGGGGTAGCGAGCACCACGTCCCACGTGCCCTCGTTTAAGGCGGCGAAGAGGGCCTCACGCTCGTGCGCGTCGATCGAGCCGTTGGCCCGAAAGAAACGCAGGCCCATCGGTTCGAGCGTTCGCACGAGCGCCTCGTACTGATCGTTGGCGAGCGCGCGTAGGGGATAGACGACCAGCGTCCTTCCGCTGCCGCTAAACGCGCGCATGGCCGCCGCATACTGAAAGCAGAACGACTTACCGCGCCCCGTTCCCAGGACGGCGAGCGTATTTTTTCCGGCTTCCACGCGCTCCAAGATTGCCTGCTGCGCTTCGTGCGGCTGCGAGGTCCCGATCAGCGCCGTACGTACCAGCTCGGCTCTGCGCGCGGCGTCGGTCTCCGGGGCCGTCTGCGCGTCACCGCCCGCGTGCGCCCGCCCACGCGAGCTTTCGCGCGCCGTCGCGGGAGGCGGCGCGTCGCGCTCGATTCTTACGTTGACGCCGCGATGGCGCTTTTCGGTCGCGTGTCCCGACGGGCCGGTTAGCGATGCCACGCACGCGCGGTAGCGCGCGCCCGCGTCGATGAGCGGCGCGATGTGCGCCGCGAGCTTCTTATTGAGAAATCCAAGCTGCAAGTGACCGTACGAAACGGCGATCGCGTTGGAGTCGTAGGGGTTGTCGGGCTGCCGCCGCAGTTCGAGCGGAGCGCCGGGGCGCATCCCGGCGATGACGTCCTGACGTCCTTCGAACGAAACGCCGGCGAGCTTGGTGTGAAAGCGCGCCGCGTCGTCGATGGTCGAATAGCGGTCGCGCAAGAACTCGTCGCTGGCGGCAAAGACGCGCTCGATGAACGCTCCGGCTTCGCCGAGAACTGGCGGTGCCGAAACCGGCGCCGGTGACGATGCCGCGCCCTCGCCGGTGCGCGGCACGCTTTGAAGAAACGATTGGAGGACCGCCTCGAAGGCTGCCTCCGACTGGGTCGGTGGCGGGAGCGCGCTAGGGCGCGCCGCCTTCTTGCGACCGCTCTCCGGCTGCGTCGTGCTCGCCGAAAGGCTCGTGCTCGCCGGCGTCTTCGAAGTTGAGCGAGATTTCTTCGTGGCCCTGTTCCAACGCCGCATCGTGCAGGCCCGCCTTCTGTGCGTCGAGAGGATCGATGGATTCGTCCTCGGTTACCAGCGGTTCCTCAACCGCGATCGCACCGTTTTCGTCGGTCCGGCGCTTGCGATAACGTTGGACCGGCGCCGCGGTAACCGCGCGCGCCGCCTTCGCCTTTTGGCGCCGTTCCCGCCGCGCCGCAACGATGTCTTCACGCGGAGCTGCGCCGCGGCTCTGCGGCGAGGTCGAATCGGCGCGCGAGCGCGGCGTCGTGCTGCGATCCGAAGAAAGACCGAGCGCGCGGCGTTTCGCGGCCGCTTCGAGCTGACGCTTGCGAAAGATGAGCACCAGCGGCGCGGAGTAAAAGATCGAGTGGTAGCCGCCTGAGAGGATGCCGACGAGCAGGGCGAACGCGAAGTTCTTGAGGCTCGCGCCGCCGAGCGCGAGCAACGCGACCAGCGTGATCACTACGGTCGCCAGCGTGTTGAAGGAGCGCGTCATCGTCTGTTTGATCGACTCGTTGACGATCGTCGCGTAAGGCGCGCCGGCCATCAGCTTGGTGTTCTCGCGAATTCGGTCGAGGATAACGATCGTATCCATCACCGAGTAGCCGATGACGGTCAGCACCGCGGCTAAGAACGCGTCGTCGGCGCGCTTGTCGGCTAGCGCGTAGATGCCGATCATCATCGCCGCGTCGCGAACCAGCGCGATGACCGTCACCAGGCCGAAGATGTAGTTCCAGCCGAAGCGGAACGCGATGTACAGAAACTGAATTCCCAGCGCGATCACCAGCGCCCACAAGGCGTTGGTGAGATACTCGCGGCCCAAGGATGGGCCGACCGCGGTGATTTGCGACGCGGCGCGGTCGACGGGTGCGACGGTGTTGAGCGCGTTCCATAGCGGCGCGGAATCGTTGGCGTACGCCGACTGCGTCTGGATGACGAAGCCTTTGCCGTCGGTTCCCGCCGTCGTCACCGACTCGTCGTTGAGGCCGAGGCCGGCCAGCGCTCCGCGAACCTTATCCGCGGTGGTGGGCTGCGTGAACTGCACCGAGATGTCGGTGCCGCCGGTAAACGAAAGGCCGAGGCGCAGCATGTGCGAGGGCTGGAAGCCCTGACCGCCCTGGAAGCCGTGGTAGATCATCGCCCCAAAGCCGAGCGCGATGACGAGATACGAGATCGTGGAGACGATGCGGAACCAGCCGACGATGTTCCAGTTTAGTCGACGAAAGAGCACGCGTTACGCCCCCGCTCCGGCCTTGGAGAAGATGCCGAGCTCGGAGCGTTTGACGCCGTAGAGCTCGGGCGCCGTCAGCAGGTTGTTGTCGACGAGCACGTCGACGAAGAAGCGGGTGACGAAGACGGCGGTGATCAGCGACACGACGGTGCCCCAAAAGAGCGTGAAGGCAAAGCCCTTCACGGTTCCGGTGCCCAGCATGTAGAGCACGCCCGCGCCGACGATCGTCGTGAAGTGGCTGTCGAAGACGGCAGAAAAGGCGCGCTGGAAGCCGACGCGCACCGAGGCGCGCATCGTTTTGCCGTTCCACAGCTCTTCTTTGATGCGCTCGAAGATCAGCACGTTGGCGTCGACGGCCATGCCGATTGAAAGCACGAAACCTGCGATCCCGGGCAGCGTCAGGGTCGCGTGCGAGAGCGCGAGGATCGCCATCATCGCGAGCACGTAGATCGCCAGCGCGATGTCGGCGAGAAGGCCTGGCAGACGGTAGATGGCGATCATGAAGATCAACACCAACCCGAGGCCCAGGGCCGCCGCGCGCATCGATTGCACGAGGTCGAGCTTGCCCAGCGTCGGCCCGATCGTCTCCTTCTCGATGATCTTGACGCTGACCGGCAGCGCGCCGGCGTTGAGTTCGTTGGCCAGCGTGATCGTCTGCTCTTCGGTAAACGAGCCGGTGATCTGCCCGCTATCGTAGATCGGGCCGTTGATGATCGGCGCCGAAAGGTAGCGATGGTCGAGGAATATCCCCAGCGGTTTTTGCAAGTTCGCCGTTGTCAGCTTGCCGAAGCGCGCCGGGTCTTTGGTCTGAAAGGTGATGTTCGGCCGTCCCGACTGATCGTAGCTCGCCTGTGCCGCTTTGAGATCTTTGCCCGAGTAGACGACGTTGCCGCTGAGCGCGTAGGCCGTCTTGGCAACGTAGGTTTCGGCGGCGGCCTTCTGCTTCGCCGTTGCCGTCGGATCGTTCGTCAGGGTCGTGACGGCGGCGTCGGCCTTCTGCATCACGTCGAACGGAACGATCTTGTACTCGAGCACGGCGACCTGCTTGAGCACCTTCTCCGCCTGATCGGGATCCTTGACGGCCGGCAGTTCGACGAGGATTCGGTTCGTACCGACGTTGCTGATCGAGGGTTCGGCGACGCCGAGCCCGTTGATGCGCCGGTCGATAACCTCACGCGTCTGCGCCTGTACCTGCGCGGTAATCGTGGGAACCTCGGCGGTCGGATAGAGCTGCAGCAAGAGCCGCGCTCCGCCTTGCAGATCGAGGCCGAGATGGATCGTCTTTTGCACCGGCACGACGGCCCAAATGGAAATCGCACAGACCGCGACGATAACCAACGCCTTCAACGGCGTTTTCAAATTCTTCCAGTTCATTGAAGCCTGTGGCGTTTAGCTTTCCAGGGGCGCCGGGCCTGCCGCCGGCCGCCAGAGGTGGCGCCCGATGAAAAACAGTCCCAACGTCGCCCCAGCGGCGACCAGCGAGCAAAGCAAGCCCGCGGCCGGATGCCCGTAGAGGAAGGCGCCCGTGCCGAAGAGCGCGCCGTAGATCGCCGCGATCCCCAAGACCCATCCCAGCAGCGACATCGGCAGAGAATCGGGCGAGGGGGGCAGGTCGCCGAGCCGGCGCACGCGGCTCCACCCCGGTCCCGCCGGGCGCACTTTTTCATAAAATGCCGTCAGCGTCGCCTCGGCGGCCGGCGGCGTCAGGAAGGTGACCGCGATCCAGACGACGGTCGTCGCTCCGACGGTAATCAGCAGGGCGGTGGTCGCGTCGACGCCGTGCCCGCTGCGTTGGGCAACGAAGAACCCGAGCGACACGACGAACGAGCAGATCATCGCGCTGACCTCGCTCCAAGCGTTGATCCGCCACCAGAACCAGCGCAACAGATAGATCAATCCGGTTCCCGCGCCGATCGAGAGCAGCAGCGTAAACGCATCCTTCGCGTTGTCGAGGAAGAGCGTAAAGACGACGCCGAGTCCCATCAGCAGCGCGGTGACGAGCCGGCCGGTGAAGACCAACTCGCGTTGGGTAGCGCCGGGCGCGATGAAGCGCTGATAGAAATCGTGCACGAGGTAGGACGTTCCCCAGTTGAGGTGCGTCTCGATCGTCGAACGATAGGCCGCAAAGATGCCGGCGACCATGAAGCCGGCAAATCCAGCCGGGAGAAAGACCAGCATCGCCGGATACGCCACGTCGTTTCCGATCAGGTTGGGGCTCAGGGCCGGAAAGCGCAGGCCGATGTCGTGCAGATTCGGATAGACAATCGTCGACGCGAGTGCGACCACGATCCACGGCCACGGACGCAGCGCGTAGTGCATCGCCTGGAACAGGAACGTACCGAAGAGCGCGTCGGACTCGGTGCGCGCCGCCAGCATTCGCTGCGCGACGTAGCTGCCGCCGCCGGGCTCGGCGCCGGGGTACCACACCGACCACCACAGCACGGTGATCGGGATCAAGAACACCGCGGCGGTCGTTTTGAGGTCGCCGAAGTTCGGCAGAATCGACAGCGCGGCGCCGCGGCTGCCGCCAAAATGTGCGACCAGCCCGTGCAGGCCGCCGACGCCCGGCGCGTGGATCGCAAAGTACGCCGCCGCAAACGCCGAGCTCATGGTGATGAGGAACTGAATCATGTCGGTCACCATCACGCCCCACAAACCCGCGGTAGCCGCAAAGACGATCGGAATCACGACGCAGATCGCCAGCGTTTCCCAGCGCGGCCAACCGAATAGGACGCCGGCGATCTTCACGAGCGCTAAGTTGACCGTCGCGATGATCGCGCAGTTGAAGAACAGCCCGAGATAGATCGCGCGAAAACCGCGTACGAACGAAGCCGCGCGCCCGGCGTAGCGCAGTTCGTAGAACTCCAGATCGGTAAGAACGCCGGAGCGCCGCCACAGCCGCGCATAGAAGAAGACCGTCGCCATTCCCGTCAGGAGAAACGACCACCACAGCCAGTTTTCGGAAACGCCGCCGTCGCGCACGAGGTTGGTGACGAGATTGGGCGTGTCGGTCGAGAAGGTCGTCGCGACCAGCGAAATTCCGATCAGCCACCACGGCGCCTGTCGGCCCGCGGCAAAGAACTCGGTAATGTTGCGCCCGGCACGCCGCGCGAGCACGAGGGCCGGCAGAAAGCTGATGCCCAACGAAACGACGACGATGATCCAGTCCAGCGTCGTCAGGTGCATGAAGCGAGCGCGTTCGTCTCCTCTTGGGTGATGACCTCGGCCGGCACCAGCAGCATCTCGTTGGGAAGCTCGCCGTAAGCGTACACGGCGACGCGGATCCCCGAACGCAGCAAAAAATCCGCGAGTACCGGGCGCAGCGCCGACGTGCACACAACGGCGGCCCGTTCGCGCGCCGTGCGCGCCGCGTATCGCTCGATTTTCGCGCGCACGCCGAGCGCCGTCGCGGGCTCGGCGGACTCGGCGCCGTACCGGCACCACGCGGCGATCAACGACTGCTCGAACTCCGGTTCGAAGATCGCCGGATCGAGCGCGGCGACCGCACGCCGGCGCAAGAGATCGGGGACGATCGCCCGGCGTGCGGCCTCGGCCAGCTCTCGCGGATCCCGCGTTCCCGCTTCGAGCATCGCTTCGAAGACGGCGATCGGATCGCGCGGCCACGCGCCCTCTCGCAGCAACAGCGTCATCGCCCGGTGGACCGCACCAAACGGCAGCGCCTCGCCGCCGATTTCCTTTACCAGAGCCGGGACCGTGGATCGTAAGTGCTCGAGCAGCGTCTGCAGTTCTTGCCGCCCGACGAGTTCGGCGGCACACGTTCGCGCGATCTCGGCGAGGTGCGAGCCGAGCACCGAGATCGGATCGAAGACCAGCGCGCCGGAATTGACGGCGCTCTCGCGCACGTCGGGCGGGATCCAGGCCGCCGGCAGCGAGTAGACCGGTTCGCGTTCGATCTGCACGGAGAAGCGCGCTAAGACCGCCTCGTCGGCAACGGCGAGCAGCCGCTCGAGTTCGAGCCGGCCGCTACCGGCCAGCCGGTCGCGCACGCGAACTCCGTAGCTGCGCGGATCGCGCGCGAGGTCGTCGCGCAGGCGCACGCCGGGAAGAACGACGCCGATATCCGCGGCGAGTGCGCGGCGCACCTCACCGATTCGATCGAGCAGCGCGTCGGCCAGCGGCGGCGCCAACAGCCGTGCGAGGTCCGCGCCGATTTCGAGGGACACGGCGTCCACGCCGACCAATCCGAGCGCGAGTTCCGGGCGGCGCATCGCGTTTCGGCGAAGGCGCTCGTGCGCGTCGGCCGCATCGTTCTCACTGCGCCGGCGGCTGCGCTGTGCCGCCGCCGCCAGCGCAAACGCCGTTAGACCTAACGCGACGAACAGCGGTCGCGGCAATGCGGGTACGAGCGCGAGCACCAGCAAGAGCCCGCCGGCGCTGCGCAGCACGTCGGGGCGCGCGAAGAGCTGAGCGGCGAGATCGGCGCCCAACGCCCCATCTGACGCAACGCGAGTAACCATCATGCCCATCGCCGTCGAAATGAGAAATGCCGGGAGCGTCGTCACCAGCGCGTTCCCGATCGACAGCAGCGCGAACGTCGACACCGCGTCGGCCGGCGAGAGCCCGTGATAGAACACGCCGACGAGCACGCCTCCGGCGAGGTTGAGCGCGACGATCGTGAGCGCCGCGATCGCGTCGCCTTTGACGAACTTTCCCGCACCGTCCATCGCGCCGTAAAAATCGGCTTCGCGCTGAACCGCCTCGCGCTTGCGGCGGGCGCCCTCGGCGTCGAGCGAGCCGGCGTGAACGTCGGCGTCGATCGCCATCTGCTTGCCCGGCATCGCGTCGAGCGTGAAGCGTGCCGCGACCTCGGCCACGCGCTGCGAGCCGCTGGCGATCACGACGAACTGAATCGTCACGAGGATCGCGAAGACGATCAGCCCCACGACCAAGTTTCCGCGAACGACGAACTCGCCGAACGCCGGAATGATCGCGCCGACCGCACCCGGCGTCGCACCGGCGGTCAAGATCAGGCGCGTTGCCGAGACGTCGAGCGAGAGACGGAAGAGCGTCGCGATCAGCAGCGCGGGCGCGAACGCCGAGAACTCCAGCGGATCGTCGACGGTCACCGACAAGAGCAGCACGAGCGCCGAGGCGAAGATATTGATCCCCAGCAAGAGGTCGAGCAGCCACGGCGGGAGCGGAACGATGAGGATCGCGACGATCGCCAACAGCAGTGCGGCGAACGCGTAAACGGCGCGGCGCGAAGAGCTCACGCCGCCGGCTCGCTCGCGCGCGCGAGCGCGACGACGACTTCTGCGACCGCGAGATAGTGCTCTCGCGGAATCGCTTCGCCCAGGCGGCCGTCGCGATACAGAGCGCGCGCCAACCCCGGGTTCTCCACGATTGGAATGCGATGACGAACCGCCAGCTCGCGCACCTGCAGCGCCGCGCCGTCGAGCGCTCTCACCAGCACCTGGGGAACCGCGACCCGCGGCGGCGCGTACGCCAGCGCGATCGCGACGTGCACCGGATTGACGACGACGAAGGCGGCCTCTTTCACCTTCGATGCAGCATTGCGCAGCAACGCCCGGTGGAGAGAACGGCGCCGTCCGCGCGCCGTTGGATCGCCCTCCTCCTCCTTGAGCTCGCGCCTCCGCTCTTCGAGGCTCATCCGCAGACGCCGCAACCACGCGCCGCGCGCCGCACCGAACTCCAACAGCGAAAAGAACAACCCGACGCCGCTCGCGACGGCGACGATCTCGAGCGCGCACGACCACGCGGCCCCCGCGCAGACCTGTGGCGACGCCGGGGCAAGCAGCGACGGCGCGCTCGTGACGAATGCGGGCACCATCGCGCCCGCAGCAGACGCAAAGGCGACGATCGCGCGCAGCGAATGTCCGAGCGTTTCGCGAGAAAAAACCCGGCGAAGTCCTTGGCTGGGGTTGAGGCGCTCGAGCGAGAGCGCGATCGGAACGAACGTAAGGCCGCCGTTTTGCAGCAGCGCCGCGGCCGTTCCGGCGAGCGACGCGCAGAGCGCCGGCACGAGCGCCACCACGACGATCCACGCGCTCGTTGAAGGGGCGCGCAGCGACGCGGCCCGCGTAAGCGCATCGGCGGCGAGACCCGCGATGCTCGCCGCGACCGCCGCCGTGCCGAGCCCCGCGCCGGCGAACGCGAGGTTTGCGGCGAACTCTCCGCTGCGGGCGATGTTGCCTTCGCGTCGCGCCTTTGCGATTCGTCGCGGCGTCGCCTCGAACGGCTTCTCGCCGTGCTCGCTCATCGCCGCGCTCCCGGAACCAAGACGGCCGGCAGCGGTGCGTGTTGCACTTCGAGCGGAACGACGATAACGCTCGCGAGCAGTGCGGCGGCGAAGGCGAGCGGAAAGGCCAGCGTCAAGCTGCCGAAGCGCGGCACGACGCGCGAGAGCGCTCCCAACGCAATCTGAACGACGAACGCGGCCGCCACTGCGGGCGCCGCGACCTGCACCGCGACCAGCACGAACGTCTGCGCGAAACCGGCGACGAAGGCGGTCCACTGCGAAACGTCGACGGAGCTCTCCGGTGGAATTCGAACGAAGCTTTCGCCGAACTGCAACAGCATCGGGCGATAGGCGCCGCTAAGGAAGAACGAGCCCGTAAAGGCGAGCGACCAGAGTCGTCCGTACCCCGACGGCGCCACCAGCATGGCGCTGGGCGCGATCGCCCGGACGCCGATGTAATCGTCGACGACGCGGCCGCCGGCGTAGGCGGCGTCGTAGATCAGCGACGCGGTCATGCCGATCGCGCTCCCCAACAAGAACTCGACGATGGACGCGGCGACGAATCCGTAAACGTCTTCACCGCGAACGCCGCCGTCGGGCGCGACGAGGGTCGCCAAAGAAAGCGCGAATCCGGCTCGCAACCACACGGGGACGCTCGGATGCGAAAAGCCCGGCGCACGAAAGACGAAACCCGCGCAGCGCGCGAGCACGAGGAGACCGCCTACCACCCCGAGCCCAACGCAGGAATCGCGGCAATCGCCCGTTCGAAGAGCGCGGCCAGCAGATGCATTGCCGTCGCTCCGAACGCCGCGACGATGACGCCGACGGTTACGACCTTCGGAAGCAGCGTGAGCGTCTGCTCCTGGACTTGCGTCGCGGCCTGCACGACGGCAACGGCCGTGCCGACGAACGCGGCACCGGCAAGCATCGGTAACGCGATCAGCGCCGTCGTGACGAGCGCGTCGTGCAAGAGTACGGCGAGCGCCTCCACGCGTTCCAGCGTAGGGCAGACTCGTTATAGCGGCGTTACGTAGTTGTTACGAGCGTCGCGTGGCGCGGAGCGGGACGCCAGGCGCTCGCGGCCAGAAGGGCGGAGACGATCGCCCGGGTCGCGGGCGAACGGTTGAGCGTGTAAAAGTGCAGCCCGGGAACGCCGGCTTGCAAGAGTTCGGAGGCCTGCATCGAGGCGTACGCGACGCCCAGGTCTTCAACGGCTTTCACGTCCCCCTTGCGCGTCTCCATCTCGACGCGCAGCTTGGGCGGAATGCTCGCACCGCACATCGCGACGAAGCGTTCGATCTGCGCGAAGTTCGTGATCGGCATTAAACCCGGCAGCATCGGCACCGCGACGCCGGCGGCCTTGGCCCGGCGTTCGAACGAAAAGTACAGCGCGTTGTCGAAAAAGAGCTGCGAAACGAGGAAATCGGCTCCGGCATCGGCCTTGCGTTTGAGTGCTTCGAGATCCGCCTCGGCGCTCGATGCCTCCGGGTGCTTTTCCGGGTAGCACGCCGCGCCGATGCAAAAATCGTAGTTCCGCCGGAGCATCGCGATCAGCTCGTCGGCGTGCGCGAAGCCTCCCGCGGCTTGCGCAAACGGCGTACCCGACGGCGGATCGCCGCGAAGAGCGAGCACGTTTTCGATTTTCGCTCGAGAGAGATCGTCGAAGAGCGCGCGCAGCTCGGCTCGCGACGCGTTGACGCAGGTAACGTGCGCGACCACCGTCATCCCGGCTTCTTGCTGAATCTGTTTGGCCAGGGCGACCGTCCGGGCGCGGGTGGATCCGCCCGCGCCGTAGGTGATCGAAACGAAGGCCGGCCGCAGCGGCGCGAGCGCCTCGATCGCCACGAAGAGCTGCTTCGAACCGGCGTCGTCCCGCGGCGGAAAAAACTCGAAGGAGAAGAACGGCCGCTGGGTCGCCAGCGCTTCGCTGATGCGCATATGCGGCTGCACCTTTAACGAAAGCTGCCCGCGACGCCTCCGCAGAGCAGCGCCCAGCCGTCGACCATCACGAAGAGCAGCAGCTTCACCGGCAGCGACACGACCGGCGGGCTCAACATCATCATTCCGAGGCCCATCAGCATCGCCGCGACCGCCAAGTCGATCGCGACGAACGGCAGATAGAGTGCGAAACCGATCGCGAACGCGCTGCGCAGTTCGCCGACGACGAAGGCCGGAATCAAGACCGTCATCGCGACGGGCCGGCCGGCGACGACCCTCTCGCGTGCGACCCGTTCGAACAGCGCGACGTCGGCGGCGCGGGTCTGGCGCAGCATAAACGAACGCAGCGGCTGGGTCGCCCGCGCGATCGCCTGCGACGGCGTCAAGCGGCCGTGCGTATAGGGCTCGACGGCGTCGCGGCCGATGCGCTGGGCGGTCGGCGACATGACGACCATCGTCAAGACGAGTGCGAGGCCGGTGAGCACCGCATTGGGCGGCAGCGCGGAGGCACCGATCGCCGATCGCACGAGCGAAAGCACGACGACGATGCGAACGAACGACGTGCACATGACGAGCAGCAGCGGCACCAGTGAGAGCAGAGTCAGACCGATCAGCAGGTCGAGCGGCTGACTCCCGTGCCGCCCGGAGGCGGCCAGCAGCGTATCGAGATTCATGGCGACCGGCCGGCCAGCAGTTCGGTGATGCGCAGGCCGAAACTCTCGTCGACCGCGACGATTTCGCCGCGCGCGATCGCGCGATCGTTGACGAGCAGCTCGACCGGAGCGTTCGCCGGACGATCGAGTTCGACGATCGATCCCGTTCCCAGCTTGAGAATCTCCGCGACCGAGAGCCGGCACGAACCGAGTTCGACGGTGAGCTGCAGCGGAACGTGCATCAGGATGCCGAGGCTCTCAGCATCGCCCGCGCGGCCGCCATCGTCGGCCATCGCTAACCGATCCCGGCTGCGTCGATGCGTAAGGCGCAGCGGCCGTCGACGAGGCCGGCCGTTCCCCGTGCGACCGCGCGTCCGTGGGCATGCAGCGCGCAGCGATGTAAATCCTCACTGCGCAACGGCAGCGTCGTACCCGTCGCCAGCGTCGCCAAGGAGTGCGCTGAAACGGCGCCGAGATCCAATCTGACCTGCGCGGCGATTGGAACTTCCGCCAGGTGGGCCGCTTCGATCCGAATCTGCGGTTGGGACGACGGATCTCGAGTCAGCGCGACGCCGAGGCGAGCGACGACCGGTTCCAGCAGCGAAAGCTCGAAGTACGTAACGAGCGGCTCGACCCGCTCGACGCGCTCGGCTTTCAGCGTCTCGCGCGCGCCGCAGAGCGGGCCGAGGTGGGCTGCGAGCGATCCGATCGTGCGATCCAATACGTCGCGCTCGAACGGCGAAAGCGCGCGGCCGGCGCGCGGCGCCCGTTCGCCGAAGAGCGCCGCCGCGAGCGTTCCGGCATCGTCGGGGCGTAGCACGAGAACCGCATCGGCGAGGCTGCCGCGAACGCGGTACAAGAGCGCGTCGCGCAGGAGCTCGCGCCACGCGCTCGCTCGCGGAATCGACGGTTCGCAGACGCGCAACTCGACCGGTGCCGCTAAGAGCGCGCTCAGCGATTCCCGCGCGCCGTTGGCTACGACGCAGGCGGCGCCAAGCGGAAGCGACGAGCGGCGAGCCGCCGCCCACGCGCGGACGCGGCAGCTCACTTCAGCAGATCCATCGCCGTCTTGCCCAAATGGCCCTTGGCCGTCTCCGCCGCCTGCAGCGCGTCGAACGTTAGGTACGCCTCTTTGAGACGAATGAGGCTTTCGTCGAGCTCGACGCCGCTGCGCGTCCGGTGCATCGGCGCCAGGGCCGCGAACCCATCGTGACCGGCGCTGCCGAGCTGCGGTGCGACGTCGCGCGGCGGAAATCGCCTTCCATCTTCTTCCGCCAGGCGTGTGCCCGCTGGAAACCGCGCGATCGCAAGATGGCCCGCGACGACGCGCCGCGTATCGCGTATGCCGCTACGCGGATCGACGCTGCTTCGATCGTAGGCGAAGGCGCCGTCCGCTTCGATGCGCACGTTGGCGGTGCGCCCCAACGCTTCGTCGACGGGATCGAGGCGCAGCTCGACGAAATCGCCGGAACCGTCGCGCCCGCAGACGGCGTTTCCATCGCGATCTTCAAGCCGTCCGTTGCGCAGTGCAAACGATCCGTCGGCGCTAAAACCGATTCGGCCGTGCGGATCGCGCGTCACGAAGTAGAGGCCCGCATCGGCCGATACCGAGAGCGGATCGAGCGTAAAATCAGAGGTCGCCGCCGGCGAAGCGACGTCGTCGTGCTGCGCCGCGCCGCCGGGTATGAAGGCTCGCCGGACATCGGCGGCGCGCTCGGTGATGCGATCGAGCGCGGCACCGAGAACGGGGTTCAGAAACATGAAGCTTCTCCTTGGACCGGCGACGAGACCGTAAAGCCGCGTCTTGCGAGCGCTAAGCGTGCGCGCGCAAGCGCTCGGACGACGACCGCGCGCATCTCCGGCGGGCAGAGCGCGACCAGCGTAACCGTGCCCGCGTTGCTCTGAAGGATTACGTGCACTCGCGCGCCGCCGCGTCCGAGCGCAAAAGTCGCACGGCGCAGTTGGCTGCCGGGTCGGGAAAAGGTGCGTTCGATGCGCCGGCTCAACGGAAAGTTCGAACGCATCGCCGCCGGTCGCGCGATGCCGGCCGTCGTATCCGGCTGCACCGCCGGCAGAACGGAAAGGCGCGTTTCCCGTTTGCCTTGTCGCCCGTCAATCGCGTGCACGCGTGAAGCGTGCGCGTTCAATCGTGCCGGCGACGGGGCCACGGGCGCTTGCGCCCGCGACGCCGGCCGCGCCTGTGCCGCCGCGAGCTTCTTTCCGCGCTCGAGATGCAGCGCCGAATACCACGCCTGGGAGAGCTCGCGGCGATCGATCGCCCCCAGGGGCGCCGCTACGATGCTGACTTGGAGCCGTTCGGTCGTCATGGCACTATGCTGTCAGGTGCGAATGAACTTTCAGTCGTCGGAGCGTTGCCGTTTTGCGAACGGCTGCGGAACGAAGCGAGGACGCGCGCAACGTATTGGCGCGTCTGCGCGTACGGCGGCACCCCGCCGAATCGTTCGACCGCGTTTGGCCCGGCGTTATACGCCGCAACTGCGAGCGTTACGCTGCCAAAACGATCGAGCAGGCTGCGCAGATAGCGCGCTCCGCCGTCGACGTTCTGGCGTGCGTCGTACGGATCGGTCACGCCCAAACTCGCCGACGTTTGCGGCATCAGCTGCATCAAGCCTTGCGCACCGGCACTCGAAAGTGCGCGCGCGTCGAAACCGGATTCGTTTTCGATGACGGCTTCGATCAGCGCCGGGTTCAGGTTGTTGCGTTGCGCCGCGCCCGCGACGATTCGCCCGATCTCCACCGGTGAAGCGTCCGGTCGAGCCGGCGTTTGCAGAGCTTGTGCTCCGTATCGTTTCGCCGCGACGATCTCGCCAAAGACCGGATCTGCGTTTGGGCCGACGGCGATCTGCGCGATGCGGCGTTGGATTGCGGCGAGCTCGTCAGCGATCTGCATCTTGGTGCTCCAAAAGCGTTGCGACTGCGCCGAGCCGCGAAAGCGTCGTGGTGGGATCGCAGCGAAGCGTGCCTTGCCGAAGGAAGTTTTCTAGGGACTGCTCGGCGCCGATCGCCGTGCGCACGGCCGGCTCGTTGGACTCGATGCCCAGCGCGCGAGCGTCTTTGACGCGTTCGAGCACCGCCATCGCTCTGCGCAACGATCGCGCGTCGTGCAGGTGCGCCTCGCCGGCGACCATCTCCATCGTCCGGCTCGTGCTTGCGAGCACGTCGACTGCCGGGTATCGTGCGGCCTGCGCGAGCGCGAGCGACAGCGCGATGTGGCCGTCGAGCAGCGAGCGCGCGCCCTCACTCACCGGATCGCGATCGTCGCCGTCGGCCAAGACGGTCGCAATCAACGTGACGGAGCCTTGGGCGAGCACGCCGGCGACCTCGACGAGGCGCGCCAGCTGCGCGAAGACGCTTGGCGGATAGCCGCCCCGTCCGGCGCTTTCGCCGGCAGCAATAGCGGTTTCGCGCCACGCGGCGGCGACTCGGGCGAGGCTATCCATGACGAGCAGCACCGCGAGCCCGCGCTCGCGCAGCGCACGCGATTGAGCGACGGCGACGACGGCCGCGTCGAAGCGTTCGGCTGCGGGCCGATCGCTCGTCGCGCAGACGATCGTCGTTCGTTCGTCGAGGCGCGCGATCCATTGCTGCGCCTCCCGGCCGCGCTCGCCTACGAGCGCAACGACCACCGCGTCGGCGGCGCAGCCGTCGACGAACGACTCGAGCAGCGTCGTCTTTCCGGCGCCAGGCGCGCCGAAGATGCCGACCCTCGCTCCGCAGCCGACCGTCAGCAAAGCGTCGACGACGCGGACGCCGGTCCACAGCGGCTCGGTGACCGCAGCGCGCTGGGCGGGACGCGGCGCTTGCAGTTCGGTGGAGACCATCCGGCCGCGCAGCGGTGGACCTCCGTCGAGCGGATCGCCGCGTGCGTCAATCGCTCGCCCGAGCGCGCAGCTTCCCAAAGCGAGGCGACCGTGAACGATCATTGCCATGCGGCCGCGATCGCGGCTTGCGTTCGCACGCGCAGGCGCAGATCGATCGTGCCGTATTGCAGCTCCACCACCACGTCACCAGGGCGTAACGCAGCATCGGCAACCTTCTCGAGCTGCAGGCCGGAGAGCGCCTCTCGCTCGGAAGGATGAACGCGCACCGCAACGATCCGCTCGTCGCGCAGCCGTTCGCGCGCCTTTGCGACGATCGACGCAACGTCCGCCGGCTGCAGCGCCAAATCCCGCGCGAGGACGTTCTCTGAAATTTCCGCGAGCAGCCGTACGACCGCGGCGTCGCACGCGTCGGCCAGCGCCGCCCGAAAGCGCCGGACCGCACCGACCGTCTGGGCGTACTCGATTTCTACTTCCACGTCGGCCAACGGAACGGGATCTGCGGCCGAAGTCTGCGCGGCCGGCGCCGCGACGAGATCTTCGCGCAATCGCACCGGCCGCAAAAGTGCCGTCAACGGCACGAACTCACGCATGACGCCGGAGGAGCTCCTGTGCCTCATCGAACACCGGCGCGTTGCTGTGCTGCATTCGCCGCACGATCGCCTCACGTTCGTGGGGGGGATAGAGCTCGAGCACGGCCGTCGCGGTCGCCGCCGGCAGCGCGCTGATGATCGCGGCCGCCGCGTGCGGCGGTTCTCGTTCGAGCATGCTCCGCACGCGCGCCGGCGCAAAACCGGCCGCCGCTTTGGAAGCTCGCTCGAGCGCCGCGCGTTCCAGCAGCGAGCGCGCAAATGCCGCGCAAGGCGGGATCCCCAAACGAACGCAGACGATCAGAGCCAGCGAAACGACGACGGCCGGCGCGAGTGCGACCGCGGCGTTATACAGCATCGACCACTCGTCTCGGCGCATCTCCGGCGCTTGGTGGAACGTGACGGCTTCAACCGCCAACAGATCGCCCCGACGAGCGTCGAAGCCCACGGTCGCCTCTGCCAGTTCTCGGATCTTCGCGAGATCGGTCGAGCGGCCGCGATCGACGAAGACCGCCGTCGAAAGCCGGCGCAGTCCACCGGGTGCGGCTTGCGAGCTGATCTCTCGCGTATCGCTTCCCCGATCCGCGCCTTCTTCCGCTCGCCGGTATCGCTTGCCGCCGCCGTCGTAGCTTTCGGTGCGCCTCGTTCCCGCGATCGGCTGCGGACCGACCGGCAGACGGCGTACGTCGTGCTCGGAGATTTGCTCGTTTGCGTACTCCGCACGCACGCGGACGATCGTCGTGCCCTCACCAAAGGCGGCGTCCAGCGCGGTTTGTAACGACGCTTGCGCTTCGGCCGCATCGCCGTTGCGCCGTCCGGTCTCGCCCAACGCGACGCCGCGATCGTCGAGAATGGTCACGCGCCCCGGTGCGAGTTCGGCGACGCTCGCTGCGACGAACGCTCGAATACCGTCGATCGTTTCCGGCGGGAGCTGCGATCCCGCACGTAGGCGAAGGCGCACGCTCGCGCTCGCGTCGTGCGCCGACTCGTCGGCAAACTCTGGCGCCTTTGCGGGCGCAACGATGACGCGCGCGTCGTCGACGCCGTCAATACCGCGCAGCCCAGCCTCGATGTCTCCGGCGAGCCCCGCGCGCGTCTGCGCGTCGACCACGGCCTGCGGGGTGAGCACGCCGATCGCGCCCAGCGCTTCCCCCGTGCTCGAGAGGTGCGGGTGTGGAACGCCGGCGAGCGACAAGCGCAGCAGCAGATCGTTGCGGCGCCGCGCGTCGACAATCGCGTTATCGGCCGTCGTGGTAAAAGCAACGTTCCAAACCGCCAGCCGCTCCTGTACCTCGGCGAGCTGGTCGGGGTGAAGCGGTGCGGCAAAAAGCGCAACGCGCGGCGTGTGGGTAAGAATTGCGCACGCGAGCGAAACGGCCAAGATTGCAAGCGCGCCGCCGCCGGCGATTCCCCGCACGAAGCGAGGAAGGGCGTTCCAGCGGGCGCCCAACAGCGTCAGCGCGTGCGGCATAACAGCGCTCTACACTTGCATGTTGAGAACGGCGGAGAGCGATTGGGCGAGCCGCTGCGCGCACGCCGTCGCCGCAGAGAGAGCAACGTCGGCCCGGGCGCGCTCGTAGACCGCGTCCTGCAGCGAACCCGATCCGTGCGCGAACGCATCTTCCGATCGCTGCGCGCCGGCTAGCGTCTGCTCGAGCGAGTCGATCGCCGCGGCGAATCCGGCTCCGCCGGCCGCGGCGTCTTCTGCAGATGGAGAGTCAATGGTAGGCGGAGCGGGCAACTCGGGCGGAGCGGCGTCGGCGATCAGCGGTTCGACCCTCATAAGCGACCGAGCTCGATCGTCTTTTCCGCGAGCGTCTTTCCGACGTCGAAGATCGAAGCGTCGGATTCGTACGCTCGCGATGCGTTCATCACCGCGATCATCTCCGAGAGGATGTCGACGTTGGTCCCGCGCTCGAGCCGCGTTCCGGAGAACTCGACGAGCGACTCGCCGTCCTCTGACTCCTCCAGATGAAACTGCGGAACCATGCGCGGGTAGGCGCCGCCGGCGCCCGCGGCTTCGGCGGCGGCGACGTTACGCGCGGCGACGTCGAGCGCGGCCCGTTGAGCGTCCATGCCGCTGGCAGCCGAACCGAGCAGATCGACGCTCACTTCGTCACCATCTTGATCTCTTCGAAGCGAGCGTGGGTGGCCGAGAGCAACGCTTCGGTGAAAATCGCCGCGCGAGCGGTCTGCGCCATCGCGGCATCGGCCCGGCGGCCGGATGTTTGACCCGTATTTGCCTCCGCAAGCGCTGCCTCGGCCTCGTGCAGTTGACGGCTGCCCTGAGCGAGGGCCTCCCGTAAGGAATCGGCGAGATCGAACATGCGTCGATTCTATGCGCCCGGCGTGGCCGCGAAGCGGACGCAGAATGGATGCGGTGTGACCTGAGAGACGGGTGAAGGCTAGGTTGGAAGTCCCTGACTGCGGGGTAAGAATCGGGTGAAACCGCGCTAGCCGTGCGGGCGCACCCATCGTGGGAGGCTGTCCCTGGGCTATAATTGGGTTTATTTCATAGCTTGCTAGGAGGACTAATGCGAATCGCGAGATCGCTCCCCGCACTCATGGCGGCACTACTCATAGCCGCCCTCCCGCTCCCCTCACCGGCTCAGTTCAGCGTCGGCGTGGGCTTTACGATCGGCTCCGCGCCGCCGCCGCTGCCGGTCTATTCCATTCCGCCGGCACCCTATCCGAACTACCAGTGGACCCCGGGCTACTGGGGCTACGGTACGGCCGGATACTACTGGGTACCGGGCGTTTGGGTCGCTCCGCCCTCGGTCGGCGTCTACTGGACGCCGGGCTACTGGGGCTACGGCACCGGCGGTTACGGCTGGAGCGGCGGATACTGGGGCGCCAGCGTCGGCTTCTACGGCGGCGTTAACTATGGAGGCGGCTACTTCGGCAGCGGCTTCTACGGCGGCACGTGGGGAGCGAGAGGCTTTGCTTACAACACGTCGGTCTACCGGGTCAACAACAGCGTCCACAACACCTACGTCAACAAGACCTACATCAACAACCACAACGTCTACAACAACTCGCACGTCAGCTACAACGGCGGAAAGGGCGGCACGAACGCCCGCCCAACGCAAGGGCAGTTGACGGCGCGTAAGAACGGCCGGGCGCCGACGACGGACCAAAAGAATCAGGCGCACTTTGCCAGCGAAGACCGCAATCAGCTCGCCTCGGTCAACAAGGGCAAACCGTCGATGGCCTCATCGAACAAGCCCTTCAGCAATTCGAACCGCCCGCAAAACTCTGCGCCGATAACGACCGCGGACCGGCAGAACGCTCAGAAGAACAACAAAACGAATCAGAACGGCGGCAACAAGGCGCCTACGACGACGCAAAACAAGGGCTCGCAGAACAAGAACGCGATGCAGAGCAAGCCGAAGCAGCAAGAAATGCAGAGCAAGCCGAAGCAGCAAATGCAGAGCAAGCCGCAGTCCAAGCCGCCTACGACGCAGCACCACCCGCAGTCGAGTCAGCCTCCGCATCACGCAACGAGCACGATGCAGACGCAGCACCGCCCGCAGGGAAACGGCATGCAGGGCAAACCGCAAGGGATGCAGGGTGGCAAGCCGCAGGGCGGCAACCCGGGACGGCCGCCCAGCGGCGGCGGAAATAACAACCGCAACAACGGCAACGGTAACGGTAACGGTAACGGTAACGGCAAACCGCCGCTAGCCTAAAACCGATAAGGCGAAGGCCCCCCGAAAGAGAGGGGCCTTTTTCTTTTATTTCGCGGCGGGCAATCCGTCGCGATCGAGCGGAACTCCGAGCATCAAACGCGTCACTTCGTCGTAGTTGGCGATGCCCGAAGCGATGCGGTTCGTCTTCAGGTATGCGTTATACGTGCGCCAGGTCCAGTGCGCCAGGATGACGTTGATGTGGCGCGCGTCGCGGCGGTGCAGCGCCGCGAAATCTTGCCACACGAGCGGAACGAACTCGCGCTTGGCATAGTGCGGTTTCTGCGGAAGGTAGAGAAAGAGCTCGAACCAGCCGGCGTACTGCATCGCCGGATCGTGCGAACGTAAACAGGTGACGATCGCCAGATAGTTCGCCTCGTCTTCGCGAGCGAACGCCGCGTCGTGACTCCACTCGTGCGCGTAATCGAAAGGCATCTCGAACCAGAGGAGATCCGAGGCAAGCGCGACGTTGAGCGTCAGCGGATTGATGAATCCGCTGGTTCCCGTTGCCAGCATGAACGGATTGAAGATCGTCGGTTTTGCGTCACCGACCTGCGGCGCCCACGTATCGCCCGAGCGTTGCACCGCCGGCAGCCACGCGGCCCGAACCGCTTCGCGATCGAGCGGCACGGCCGCGCGTGCGTGCGCGCTCGCCGCGAGCGAGTTCATTTTGGCCATTGCGCGTTCACGCAGTGCCGCCGCTGCGGCCGGCGTGATGCGCGCGGGATCGAAGCGTACGCGCGTTTCGAGCGGAGCTCGAGCATAGTTCCAGCCCCAACTCAGCTCAAACCAGATTGCGTAGACGCCCACGACTGCGACGCAGCCGAGAAGCAGGCTGGCAGCCGAGGGCCAGCTCTTGCGCGGACTGCGGGCGAAGGCGACGATCTGCCAGAGGATCGCGGCGACTCCGGCGAGCGCCGCCAGATCGCCGAGCGACCACGGCAGCGGACGGGTAATCGCTTGCGCGATCGGTTCCCAGACCGAATAGGCACCGTTGGAATACGCGCTCTCGATCCACGCGGGAGAGGGCGCAACGGCAAGCGCGACCGCGCCCAGCGCGATCGCAAGAAGCTTTAAACCGTTCTTTAGCGCTTGCTGTATTGGAAACGTTTGCGCGCGCGCTTGCGCCCGTACTTCTTCGATTCTTTTTCGCGCGGGTCGCGCGTCAGGAAGCCATTTTTGCGCAGAGTTTCCTTTAGCGATTCGTCCATTTCGAGCAGCGCGCGAGCGATGCCGTGTCGCACGGCTCCGGCTTGGCCCGTTACTCCGCCGCCTTCGGCCTTCACGCGAACGTCGAAGCGAGAGAGGCTCTGCGTCGCCTCGAGCGGCTGGCGGACGATCTGCAAAAGCTGCGGACGCGGAAAATAGTCGTCGACGGCCTTACCGTTCACGGTGATGACGCCTTGGCCGAGCGTCAGCTTCACGCGCGCGACCGCGCGCTTGCGGCGCCCGGTCGATTGAATAACGTCGAGACTCTCGTCCAAGAAAAACTCCTACGGAAGCGACTGCGGCTTTTGTGCGTCGTGAGGGTGCTGCGCGCCGGTATAGACGTTGAGGCGGCGAAGCTGCACGTCGCGCATCCGGTTGGTAGCGAGCATGCCGCGCACGGCCTTCTCGATCAACCGTTCGGGATGCTTATCGTGCATCTCTTGCGCGTTCTGCACCTTGAGGCCGCCGGGAAAGTTGCTGTGGCGGTAGTAGAGCTTCTGCTTCCACTTCTGGCCGCCGAGCTCGATTCTCTCGGCGTTGAGGACGATCACGTGATCGCCGTCGTCGATGTGCGGCGTCCAGGTCGGCTTATGCTTACCCGAGAGCGCGCGCGCAATTCGAACGGCGAGGGTGCCGAGACGCTGACCGGCAGCGTCGACGAGATACCAACGATGCTCCGTATCGGCAGTTTTCTGCTGGTAGGTGCGCACAACCAACGTATCCTACGGGAAAGGAGGGCCTCAGTCAAGGTCGCGGGTCGGAGGCCCCAGCACGGGCGGCTCAGCAAAAGAGTCGTACCCGCCGGCGTAGCGCACCCCCGCTAGGTAGAGGCCGCCCGCCGGCGCGACCGGTCCGGCAAGGCCACGCTCGGCGCGGGCGAGGATCCCCGAGATATCTGAGGCGGGCCGGCGCCCGCGCCCGCACTCGGTGAGGGTACCGGCGAGCGTCCGGACCATCCGGTGCAAGAAGCCGTTTGCGGCGACTTCGAGGCGCACCAGCGCGCCGCGCCGCTCGACCGAGAAACGGGTGACGCAGCGGACCGTCGAGGCGGGCTCACCGCCCGAGTCTAAAGGCAGCGAACCGCAGAAGCCGAGGAAGTCGTGCTCCCCGAGCGTTCTCTCCGCGGCGCTGCGCATCGCGTCCAGTTCCAGCGGATGAGGCAAGTGCCAGGCGTAGCGGTTCAACAGAGCGCTCGGACGCGGCCGATTCAAAATCACATAGACGTAGGTGCGCTCGCGCGCTCCGAAGCGGGCTGAAAAGTCGGCTTCCACCACGCTCGCCTCGCGCACCGAGCAGTCGTCGGGCAGAATCGCATTGAGCGCGAGCGGCAGCCGGTCGAACGCAAACGAAGCGGCGGTCTTGAGCGAAACGACCTGACCGGTCGCGTGAACGCCGCTGTCGGTTCGGCCGGCGGCCGTCAGCTTGACCGGCTCGCAAAAGAGCCGCGAGAGCGCCTCTTCGAGGACTCCGGCCACGGTGCGCAGCGTGGGCTGCCACTGGAATCCGGCAAAACCGCTGCCGTCGTATTCGACGGTCAGCCGGAGGGTCGTCAGGCCGGGCAGGCTCCCCGCAGCTCCGTCTTTGCCGCGGCGAGATCGCGCTGGAAGCTCGAACTCTCCATCATCGCGAAGGCCGCGAGCGTCCCCGACGTCCACCCCGCGACGATGTCGCTGGGATAGTGCAGGCCTAAGATGATGCGGTTCTCACCGAACGCGCGCGCCTGCTTGAAGATCTCGTCGCGCTTGCACGGGACGAGCTGTGACAAGACGACCGCCGCGGCCGCCGCGAACGCGGCGTGCCCGCTCGGATACGAGCCGCGCTTTTTCGCGGCGCCGCTGGGGCGGGGGCGTCCGTAGTAGAGCTTTGCCTCGTCGACGAGCTTGTGAACGTCGGCCCCGACCCGTTCGAAGAAGGCGGCGGTGACGGGGTCGTGCGCCGCGTCGAACGCCGGTCCAACCGAGGGCGCGAAGAAAAATACGTTGCGTACCGCTTGCTCCGCCTGCACGACTTCACGATTGCTGCGCGCCGCAACCGCAGCCGCTACGTCGGCTTGATCGGCGCGCTCCTGTGCCGACCCCGGATCGGGCGGAGGCGGTAGAAAGAGCACGAGGTTCACCTGTCCCGGCTGCAAGTAGTTGTAGGATGGTTCGTCGGCCAGCGCGCGCGTCGCGCAGAGTGCGGCGACGACGAAGAGCGCGGCGACGAGGCGGCGCAGAATCATCCGTGCTGCCGCTGCAGCGGGAAGAAGAGTACGTCGCGGATCGAGCGTTGGTTGGTCAGCAGCATGATCAATCGGTCGACGCCGATGCCGATGCCGGCGGTCGGCGGCATACCGTATTCGAGAGCGCGCACGAAATCCCAATCCGGCTCGGGAACTTCTTCGTCACCGGCGGCCCGTTCGGCGACCTGCGCTTCGAACCGCACCCGCTGATCGTCGGGATCGTTGAGCTCGGTAAAGGCGTTGGAGATCTCCATGCGCGCGCAGAAAAGCTCGTAGCGATCGGTGATCTCCGGGTCACCTTGGCGCCGCTTGGCCAGCGGCGAGATCGCGACGGGGTAGCCGGTGACGAACGTCGGCACGTCGAGGTGCGGTTCGATCACCCGCTCGAAGATCTTATCGAGCGCGTGCGCGTGCGTGGGCGAGGGCGGCAGGCCGAGCTCCTGCGCGATCGCGTTGGCTCCGCCCGGGTCCATTAGGCGGTCGCGGCCGAACTTGCCGCCGCTGTACCGCGCCATCGCCTCGAGATATTCGATCCGGGCGAAGGGTCTCGCAAACGAGATCCGGTCGTCGCCGTGCGGCAACTCCGTATCGCCATCGGTGGCGATGCCGACGAGATGCGCGATCAGCGCCTCGTTGAACTCCATCATATCCCCGACGTCCCAGTAGGCCGCATATAGCTCGAGCATCGTGAACTCGGGGTTGTGGGTGGTGTCGATGCCTTCGTTGCGGAAGATGCGCCCGATCTCGTAGACGCGCTCGAGGCCCCCGACGATCAGCCGTTTGAGGTTCAGCTCGGTCGCGATCCGCAGCTGCATGACGCGGTCGAGTGCGTTGCAGTGCGTGACGAAGGGCCGCGCCGCCGCGCCGCCCGCGACGTGCAGCAGCGTCGGCGTTTCGACTTCAAAGAAGCCGCGGTCGTCGATGAAGCGCCGCATCTCTGCAATCAAACGGCTGCGCATCATCAGCGTGTCGCGAACCTCGGGGTTGACGATGAGGTCGACGTAACGCTGGCGGTAGCGCTTTTCGACGTCGACCAAGCCGTGCCACTTGTCGGGAAGCGGCATCAGCGCCTTCGCAATCGTAACGAACCCGGTAACGTGCAGCGTTAGCTCGCCCATCTTCGAACGAAACACGTAGCCGCGCACGGCGACCATATCGCCGCGATCGAGATCGTTTAAGTCGGCGAAGGCTTCGTCGCCGATCTCCTGTTTGCGGACGTAGATCTGCAGCTTGCCGGTCCGATCCGCAAGATCGGCAAAGACGCTCTTGCCCATCGTCCGTTTGGAGAGCAGGCGCCCCGCGACGCTCCACGCCTCGGCCGACGCGTCTTGCCCGGGAACCAGAAAGCCGTATCGTGCGAGCAGCTCTTGCGCGGTGGCGTCGACGTCGCAGCGCCGCTGCTCGAACGGATCTCGCCCGCGGGAACGCAGAGCGGCCAGATTTTCACGTCTGGCCGCTACGAGTGCCGCTTCGGTTTTCCCGAGATCCTCCAACTAGGACGCCTTTTTCGTAGCCTTCTTCGGCGCGCTGCTCTTGATGGACTCGATTTTGTATTTGACGAGGCCGCGCGGCGTTGCCACGTCGACGACGGTGCCCTTCTTATGACCCATCAGCGCGCGCCCCAACGGCGATTCGTTGGAGATGCGCTGATTCGAAGGATCGGCCTCGGCCGAGCCGACGATCGAAAACTCGTACGCGTCGTTCTTCTTCATGTCGCGCACCTTGACCACGGCGCCGAGATGGACTTCGTCGGCGGCGTACTCCGATTCGTCAATGATGCGCGCATTGCGGATCATCGCCTCGAGCTTGAGGATTCGTCCTTCGATGAAGGCCTGCTCTTGCTTGGCATCTTCATACTCGGCGTTTTCGCTCAGATCCCCATACTCTTTGGCCTGACGAATCCGGTCGTTGACTTCGCGGCGGTGGACGCTCTTGAGCTCGTCGAGCTCCTGCTCCAGTTTGGTTAGACCCTCCGCGGTCAGGACGATCTCTTTGTCGTTCAAACTACTTCTCGACCTCATGTGGGCGTGGTCGGCGCCCAACGGCTAATGCTGCGCCTTGCGAACGCTGGCGCCGATTGTTCTCAGCGGCCGGTAGGAACGCCTCCTACCCAGGCGCCGTTTCTCTCAACCCTTTGGGGCACCCCTGAGTTCGACGACGCGGGGCCGCAGGGATAGGTCGCGCAGCAGCCGCTCGTAGTCGGCGGGCACGACCTCGCTCCACTTCTTTCCCAGCAACGCCAGGAGCGCGGCCTCGAGCACGTTGGTGCCGAAAGAGCGGCCGGCCAGCTCGGGCGTCGTGGTAATCAGCGTCCCGACTCCGCGCGCCGCTAACTCGTTAACGTCGCGCTCCGTGACCGTGTTGGTCAAGACGATCTTTCCTTCGAGCCGGTCGGGCATGAACTGGCGCATGAAGTGAAAGTCCCCGGCGATGATCTCGGCCTCTTCGTAGTAGTGCGGGTATTTGGGCTCCGGCGGCTTGTCTTGTTTTTTCCCGGTCGGATAGAAGAACTGAAAGGGCAGCTTGCAGGCATCGGGCAGGTACTTCTCGGCGAGCGTTTCGAACTCGTGGAGCCCGCGCACCGGCATATCCTTGTCGAGCGCAAAGATAAAATCGCCGAAAAGGACGTCGGCGCCGGCATCCACCAGTGCCTGCGCCATTCCAAAGCGATCGAGCGCGCTGACCATGAGCACGTGCTTGCCGCGCAGATCCAGCGAAAGCTCGTCCTGCATGAAGCGCACCGCCTCCCGCTCGAGCGTGTTCTTCAAGCCGCTGCCGTCGACGATCGGCGTCGTCTTGGCCGCTTCGAGCAGGCGCAGACCGTCGCGCAGCGCGTACCGGTGACGCCCGGCATAAAGGTAGACGTCGATGCCGCCCAGTCCGATCGCGTCGACCTTCCCGTCGAGCGATCGAACCATCTCGAGCGCCGCGTCGAGTTTTCCGTCGGTACCGACGCGCGAGATATCGAAGCGCTCGCCGAGCAGCGTCGTCTCCGCGCGGTGATCCCTGCTGCTCGAGCCCAACGAGACGGAGACGACTCGTTTCATCTGCTTGCCACCCTTCCTTCGGCTGCGCGCAGCGTTGCCGCTTCACGGGTTGCCGCGATGCTCTCGGGCGTGATCGCGGCGTCGAACGCTCGCATGTCGGCGAGTTCGAATCCGCAACGTTCGGCCATTGCTTGCACCTCGATCACCTTCTCGAGTTTGATGCCGCGGCCGATCGTGTACGGTTCGAAGCGCCCTTCGAGCGCGAGGATCATCGTTTCGCTCATGCAGGCCAGGGCGGTACGCGCAGGGAGATTCAAATCGAAATCGGTCCCGGGCTCGCGCACGCGCTCGAAGCGCGGGTTTCCGGGAACGCGCATGTTGCCGCCCTCGACGACCAGGACGTCGGGTCGCTCGCCGGCGACTCGCCGGCTGACGTCGTGCGGCAGCGAAAGCTCGCAGACGATCGCGCCGGTCCGAAGATCTTCGGGCTCGATCACGTCTTGCGTCGAGCTGGTCGCCGTCAGCACGAGCTCCGAACGGCGCACCGCCGCGGAGACGTCGGTCGTGTATTCGCTCTCGCAGGGAATCGCCGGCGCGGTCTCCTCGTAGAACTTGCGCAGGCGCGTCGCGTTGCGGGCGACCAAAATCATCCTTCGCACCCTCGGCGCGATCAGCCGCGCGCACGCGGCGCCGATCGAGCCCGTAGCCCCGATCACGGTGGCCGTGCACTCTCGCGTGTCGACGCCCATCTCGCGCGCTCCGCGGAAGAGGCTCCCAACGCCGGCGGCGATCGTCAACGAGTTGCCGGTCGTTACCGGAATCGGCGAACGCTCGTTGATCGTGATCCCCGCGTCTCCGACGACGCCGGTAAAAGCGCCGAGCCCGGCCACCTGCGCGCCGAGCTCTGCGCCGATGCCGATCGCTCCGAGGATCTTTTTATACACCTCTTCTCGCGGCAGATCGACGACCTGCTGCGGCAGAAACGTCGCCGCTACGAACCAGCCTTCGGTCTCGCGCCCGTCGGGCGTGCGCACGCCCGTGACGTGAACCGCTGCATACGGCGGCATCCATTCCATGATCTTGCGCAGAATCGGCTCGCCCTTGCCCTTCGCACCGGGCTCGTAGCGCTCGATATCCTGCAGCGAGAGCGGATGAATGACGAAACAAAACTTATTCACGCACTTCCCATCTTACAATCGAGCCGAAGCTTCGCCGGCGAAAACGAATCGACGAGCGGGAGCCATCACGCACCACCGGATTCGGCCTTCTGCTTTAGCGCGGCGAGCATCATTTCGCTGTTCTCGCGGACTTTGCGTTCCAGCGTCGGGCCGATGAGCTCGGCGAGCGTGGGGACGCCGAAATCGAAATCGACGCCGAGCACGACGTGCGTGCCGTCGTCGCGGGCTTCGAAAGTCCAAGCTCCTTCGAACTTATCGAGGTCGCCTTCGATCAGTTTGTAATCGATGCGCAGCCCGGTGTCGTCGAAGTGGTCGTCTTCGGTCCACTCGATCGGCGCCTCTTCAACCAGCGTCTTCCAGCGCGAAATCACTCCGTCGGGGCGACGCTCGACGATCGTCACCGTCTCGACGTCGGGCATGAACTGCGGAAAGTGCTCTTGATCTTTGGCCAGTTCGTAGACGCGCTGGGCGGGGGCGTCAATCACGATCGTGCTCTCGACATACGGCATCGTGCGGCAGTTACAGCACGCCCAACTTCGCGTAGGCACTGGCGACGCTGCCGCGCAGCGCCTCGACCGCGCGGTCGATCTCGTCTGCCGTGACGACCAGCGGCGGCTCCAGGCGGATGACGCGCTGTTGATTGAGCGTCCAAGCCGCCGTCACTCCGGCTTTGAGCATCTCGGCGATGATCCAGCCGCCGTATCCTTCGTTGCTCAGTTCGGCGCCGACCAAAAGCCCGAGGCCGCGAACCTCGCGGATGACGGCGGGGTACTCCCGCGCAACGCCGCGCACGCCGTCGAGCAGGCGCGAACCCAGCGTTCGCGCGTTCGCAGCGAGGCCGTCTTCTTCCAGTACGTCCATCGCCGCAAGTGCGGCGGCGCAGGCGAGCTCGCTTCCGCCGAACGTTGACGTGTGCAAGAGCGGGTCTTTGCCGAACGCGCGATTCCAAACGCCCGGACGAGCGATGAACGCGCCGGCCGGAACGACGCCGCCCGAAAGCCCTTTGGCCAGCGTCATGACGTCGGGAACGACGTCGTCGCGGTTGCAGGCGAAGCGGTAGCCGCAGCGTCCGAGCCCCGTCTGGACTTCATCGGCGATGAAGAGCGCGCCGCTTCGATCGCAGGCCGCGCGCACGGCGCGCAGATATCCCAACGGCGGAACGTTGACGCCGCCCTCGCCCTGCACCGGTTCGACCAAAAAAGCGGCCGCGCCGGCAAGTGCTTCGTCGAGCTTTTCGACGCTACCGTAGGGAATGCAGACCGAGTCGGCAAGCAGCGGCCGGAACGGGCGCTGAAACGCTTCGCGCCCGCTAACCGAGAGCGCGCCGAGCGTCTTTCCGTGATAGGCGTCGACCGTCCCGACGATCTTCGCGCGATTGGTCGCGGCGCGCGCGAGCTTGATCGCACCTTCAATTGCTTCGGTCCCGCTGTTGCACCAAAAGGAAATCTCGAGATCGCCGGGGGCGAGCTCGGCGAGGCGGCGCGACGCACGACCGAGCAACACGTTGAACATCGTTTTTCCCGACAGCGCCATCAGCTCGAGTTGCGCGCGTACGGCGGCCAGCACGCGCGGGTTGCGGTGGCCGAGGGTAAAGACGCCGTAGCCTCCGGCGAAATCCAGATAGGCTTTGTTGCTCTGATCCCAGATCGTCGCGCCTTCTGCCCGCACCTCCACCGGCGATCCGGAGAGTTTCATCACCCGCGCAAGCGGCGGATTGACGAACTTCTTATAATTTTCGTAGGCCTCCGACGCCAGCTCTTGGGGCGAAGCGGCCCCGTAGAGTTCGTCTCGCCGCTCGATCACGCCGCAACCAATGCCGAAGACTCGAGCCGGGCGATGGTCGCCTCGATCGTTTCGATCGCCTCGGCCGCCGTTTCGATGCGCATGATGCGCTCGCGCAGCGAAGCGGCACCGGCAATACCTTTGAGATAGAGCGCGACGTGTTTACGCATCTGGGGCACCGCGCGCGCTTCGCCCAGTTCCTCGACCATCGTACGATAGTGCACGATTGCAAAGCGCAGCCGTTCGGCGGGCGGCGGCACCGGGCGAGCCTCGCGGCCGGCCATCAAATCGGCGACCCGCGAGATCAGCCAGGGATTGCCGAGCGTCGCACGGCCGAGCATGATCGCGTCTACGCCGCTGTCGCGCATGCGCGCCATCGCCTGATGCGGATCGTCGAGATCGCCGTTGCCGATCACCGGAATTGCGACGCCCTCTTTCAACCGGGCGATGTGCTCCCAGTCGGCAGCGCCTTTATAAAACTGCTTCGCCGTACGCGCGTGCAGGGTTACCGCTCGAACGCCGGCGTCTTGCGCGCGGCGCGCGACGTCGAGGTAGACCAGCGCGTCCTCACTCCATCCCAAGCGCATCTTCATCGTTACCGGGCAGTCGACGGCCTCGACGACCGCGCGCATGATCGCTTCGCAACGCTTCGGATCGCGCAAACACGCCGAACCGCCGTTGGTCTTCGTTACCTTCGGCGCCGGGCAGCCGAAGTTGATATCCACGATGTCGGCGCCGCACTCGCGCACGACTTTGGCGGCCAGTGCCATCGTCGCGGGATCGTCGCCCCACAACTGCGTCGAAACGGGCCGCTCCATTCCGTGCTGATCGATCATCTCCATCGTTCGGCGGCTCCCGAACTTGAGTGCGTTCGACGAAACGAACTCGGTGACGGTGAGGCCGAGCCCAAAGGGACGATAGAGCGCCCGCATCGTTCGGTTGGTCACGCCCGACATCGGCGCGAGAACGAGCGGCGGCCATATTTCGATCGAACCGATCTGCAGCGGCGATACCGGCATGTCGCTACGCATTAAACGGCGCGCCGCCGCGCGCCTCGCCGCCGCGCGCGAAGAGGTGCAGCCCCAACAGGCTCAAGTGGGGATCCACGGCGTCGACGACGGGCGACTGCTTGGCGACCACGTCGCCGAGGCCGCCGGTGGCCACGACCTTCGCGTTTACGCCCATTTCCGCGCGAATCCGCGCGACGATCGCCTCGACCTGCCCCGCAAAACCGTAGACGATGCCGCTTTTGAGCGCCTCGACCGTATTGCGCCCGATCGCCCGGTCCGGCGCTTCGAGCGCGATTTGCGGAAGCTTGGCCGTACGTCCGATCAGCGCATCGATCGAGACGTTTACGCCGGGCGCGATCGCCACGCCGAGGTACTCGCCCGCCGGCGAAATCGCAATGAAGACCGTCGCCGTGCCGAAGCTCACGACGATCAGCGGCGCGCCGAATCGTTCGACTCCGCCGATGGCCGCCGCGACGAGATCGGCTCCGACCTCCGCGGGATTTTCGGTAACGACCGAAATCAGCCGCTGCGACTGCGGTTTGAGAAAGGCCGGCCGCGCTCCGAAGATCTGCGTGCAGACGCTTTCGAGCACGGGATCGAGCTTCGGCACGACGCTTGCGATGACGACGGCGTCGATCGATCCGGCGTCGACCCCACTGCTCGCGAAGAGCTGCGTGAAAAAGACGCCGTACTCATCGGGCGTGCGCCGCAGCTCGGTCGTAACTCGCCACGTGTGCGTCAGCGCGTCGCCCGAAAAGCAGCCCAGTTTCGTCTCGGTATTGCCGACGTCGATCGTCAGGAGCATTGCATCAGCTCTTCGATCTCGTCGAGCAATCGCGCCGCCAAGGTCGCTTTCTCCGCACGCCCGAGTTCTTTTCGTCCCGCCGTTCCCCACAACAGCACGAGCTCGTTGGGCTCTAACCCGAACCCCCGCTCGCCGCGGACGTCGTTGACGGCGATCGCGTCGAGATGTTTGGCCTGCAGCTTCGCGCGTCCGTGGGCTTCGTGATTCTCCGTTTCGGCCGCGAAGCCGACGAGAAAACTCGACCCCTTCGCCTCGCCGAGCGCCGCCAGCACGTCGGGGTTGGATTCGAACTCGACCACGAGTTCGGAGCTGCCCTTCTTGAGTTTTGAAGCGCTCTGCTCCGCGGGGCGCCAGTCGGCGACCGCGGCGCTTGCGATCACGAGATGGGCATCGCTTGCGTGCGCGAGCGCCGCATCGTAGAGTTCGCGGGCGCTCGTCACCCGTACGGTTGTCACGCCGGCGGGCGGTTCGAGGAGCGTCGGCCCGAGCAGCAGCGTAACGTTCGCCCCGCGCAGCGCCGCTTCGCGCGCGAGTTCGATCCCCGTCGACCCCGTCGACGCGTTGCTGACGTAGCGCACCGGGTCGAAGGCTTCGCGCGTCGGCCCGGCGGTAATCGCGACGCGTTTGCCGCGCAGCGATTGCCCGCGCCGCAACGCGCGTTCGAGTGCGTCGAGCAGCCGCTCCTCGGAAGCCAGGCGCCCGAGACCCTGCTCGCGCTCCGCCAAGAAACCGCGCTCCGGGTCGACGATCTCGTAGCCGCGCGCGCGCAGCAGCGCGAGATTGGCTTGCGTCGCCCCGTCTTCGTACATCGCCGCGTTCATCGCGGGCGCAAGAATTCGCGGAATCCTCGCGGCGAGCAGCGCCGTCGTGAGGATGTCGTCGGCGATCCCCGCCGCGAGCTTTGCGATGAGGTTCGCCGTCGCCGGGGCAACGAGGGCGACGTTTGCCTCGCGCACCAAGCGAATGTGCGGAATGCGTTCGGGAAGATCCCACAGCGAGGTAAAGACCGGTCGCGCGGTCAGCGATGAAAACGTGAGCGGCGTTACAAACCGCTCGGCTTCCGCGGTCATCACCACGTCGATGCTAGCGCCGCGCTGAACGAGCGCGCTGGTAAGGGCGGCAGCTTTGTATGCCGCTATCCCGCCGCTGACGCCCAGAAAGACGCGCGCGCCATCGAACGGTATCACTGCGGCACCCACAGATTATCGATCAGCCGGGTCGTGCCGAAACGCGCCGCGCCAATTACGAAGGCCGGCGGCCGGAACCGTTCGATCGGTGCAAACGAATCGCCGTCGACGACGTCGAGATAATCGAGTTGCGCGAGCGAACTCAGCGCCGCCCGCCCGCGGACGAGTGCCTCGGCTTTGGGAACGCCTCGTTCTAGAGCCTCACGTACGTCGTTCAACGCGGCGTGCAGGCTCGGCGCAGCCGCTCGTTGCTGCGCGTCGAGATAGCGATTGCGGCTCGACATCGCCAGACCGTCGGCTTCGCGAACGGTCGGCACGATGACGAGGTCGACCGCGAAGTTCAAATCGCGCAGCATTCTGTGCGTGAGGACGGCCTGCTGCGCGTCTTTCTGACCGAGGAAGATCAGGTCGGGGCGCACGATGTTGAGGAGCTTGGCCAACACCGTCGTGACGCCGCGAAAGTGTCCCGGACGGACCGCGCCTTCGAAGGACGCCCCGGCCGAACCGACGTCGACGTGGGTCGCGAAGAGGGCCGGGTACATCGTTTCGGGTTCGGGCGCGAAGAGCGCGTCGACGCCGGCGGCACCCAAGCGCTCGCGATCGCGCTGCGGATCCCTCGGATAGGTTGCCAGGTCTTCGTTCGGCCCGAACTGCAGCGGGTTGACGAAGATCGAAGCGACGACGCCGGGACAGCGCGCGCGCGCCGTCCGCACGAGCTCGAGATGCCCGTCGTGCAGCGCGCCCATCGTCGGAACGAAGCCGAGCGGGCGCGGAAGCTCCTCCAGCAGCGCGCGCAGGCGTGCGACCGAGTCCGTGAAAAGCACGAGCTCTTCGAACCTCGATACTACGACCGGGTTACGCGCAGCATCGTCCGTCCCACGACGAAGGGGGCGCCGATCGACAGCGGCACCTCTCCGACGACCGGCTCGCCGTTGAGGCGCGTGCCGTTGCGGCTGCGAAGGTCGGTGAGGCGAAGGGCACCCGATTCGATCTCGAGGCGCGCGTGCTGGCGGGAGACGTAGCGGTCGAGGGCGAGGCAAGCGTCGGCGAGACCGTCATCGCGCCCAATCGTGATCTCACACTCGAACGGCCAGGTCTTTCCGTCGAGCGGGCCGCTGAGCACTTCGAGCAGGTACATGGCCGCCAGCCCTTCTCTAGCGCGACTGCCCGCCTCCTGGCGGGCGCTAGCCTAAGAAATTAGCCGGACGGCGACGATATAAGGAGGTAAGGATGGACGACCGAATCGATCAGCTGCTCAACCTCATCGAAGCCGAACCCGACGGTCTGCGGGCCGCCGAGTTTCTCCAAGCCGAGGAGATACTCCAAAGCCTGGTCGGGAAGACGGTCACCTCGGCAGCCGTCGAAGATACGCGCATCATCATCACCACTTCCGACGGCCGCCGCTATCATTTCTACGGCTTCATGGGGAGCGTCGCCCCCGACTAACCGGCCGTGTCGAGTGCGCGCGCGGCGAAGAGCGCGCCGAGATAGGCGTGCGCGCGGCTCACGCCGCCCTGCACGTAGACTTCGTAGGGCGCGCGCAGCGGGGCATCGCACGAAAGCTCGATCGTCGCCCCACCGACGAAGGCTCCCGACGACATCACGACCCGATCGGTGTAGCCCGGTACGGAACCTGGCTCCGGCTTGAAACGCGCGTTGACCGGAAGCGCGCTCTGCAATCCGGCGGCGAACGAGCATAGGCGTTCCGCGCTCCCCAAACCGATCGCCTGGACGATATCGCTGCGCGTTGCGCCGCAGACCGGATCGACGCGATACCCCAGCGCTTCAAAGAGCGCGGCGAAGAAGTCGAGGCCGCGCAGCGTCGCTTCAACCACCGAAGGCGCGAGAAAGAGTCCCTGAAAAAACGCGCGCCCGAACCCGAGCGTCGGGCCGAGCGCATCGCCGATTCCCGGTGCAAAGAGCCGCGCCGCGACGCGCTCGATGACTTCGCGCCGCCCCGCGAGGTAGCCGCCGCCCGGCGCGATCGAGCCGCCCAAATTCTTGATCAGCGAACCCATGATCAGATCGGCGCCGCTGGGCAGCGGTTCGCGCTCTTCGACGAGTTCGCCGTAGCAGTTGTCGACCAGCACGAGGGTTTCGGGCGACGTCGCTTTGACCAAACGGTACGCGCGTTCGCATTCGGCCACGCTCAACGCGCGCCGCGGCGCGTAGCCGCGCGAACGCTGCACGAATACCGTGGCGATCTCTCGGCCGCGCAACGCCAACTCGACGGCGGCGAGATCGATGCCGCCATCGGGACCGAGCGCGACCTCTTCGTACTCCACGCCCTGCGAAACCAGCGAATACGCGTCGCCGCAGATCGCGTTGCGCAGCGTGTCGTAGGGAGCGCCGGAGATCGAGAGCAAGGTCTTCGAGGGCGGCGTACAGGCTGCCAGCGCCGCGACGATCGCGTGCGTACCGCTGACGATCGAAAGGCGCGCCAGCGCGCGCTGCGCGCCGAGCACCCGCGCGAGCACGGCCTCGTAGCGTTCGCGCGCGGCGTCATCGTAACCGTAACCGGTCGTCCCCGCGAGGTCGCTCTCGGCGATCCCCTCGGCAAGAAAGGCCTCCAGCACGTTGAGCGCGGCAGCGGCTTGGGCGGGATAACGCAGCGCCGCACAGCGTTCGTGAGCGCTCAATGCGGCGTCGCGGACGCGTCCGGTGATGCCGAAGCGTTCGCAGAGCTGGGCGATCACGGTTCGCCCTCGACGTGCCGCTCGTACGCGCGCACGAACGGAAAGTACATCGCCGTCGCGATCGCGATGTTGAGTGCGGCCAGCGCAATGGCGCGCAGATCCTGCGTCGCCAAATAGGTCGAAACGAACGTCGGAATCGACGAGGGAATGTAGAACGCCGCGCGAGATACCAAGCCGGTCGCGACCGCGGCGTACGTGATGGTCGCCAAGACGACCGGCGCACCGACGAACGGCAGCACCAAGTGCGGATTGAAGACCACCGGCGCCGCAAAGAGCAGCGGTTCGTTCAAGTTAAAGAGTGCCGGCACGAGCGTCGCACGTCCGACCCGGCGCAGCCGCGGCACCCGCGAGACCGCAAAGAGTGCCGCCAGCGGGAGCGTCGCTCCGGCGCCGCCGGGAAACACGAAGAGAAACAGCGAGACCACGACGACGTACGGCAGCGGATGGTGCACGGTGTACGCGTGCGTGTTCTGCATCTGCATCGTGAGGTAGACGGGCGTGACGATCGCGGCGAGCACCGCCGGACCGTGAACGCCCGCCGTCCAGAGCAGCGTTTCGATCAAGACGATCGCAAGCAGCGCGACGTAGGTATCGCCGAGGTGCGCGATCGGCTGCATCGCCGCGGCGATCTCCGCGGACAGCGAGATGCGAAAGGCATAGAGGAGACCAAAGGTCGCGATGCCGGCGGCCGCTCCGAGCCAATCCGCAACGGCCGGCCGAACGCGCCGGCGGAAGAGCCAGATCCAAGCTGCCCCGATCCCACAGGACAGCATCGCAATGAAGAGCCCGGCGGTACCGGTGACGCGCAGATACTCGATGACGCTCGGGCCGAACGGCCGCGGTAACGCGAGCGCAAACGATGCGACGCTTCCGAGCACCAGCGCAGGCATTGCATAACCGGTCGCGCGCGCCAGCCGGACAGGCAGAATTACGACCAGCGCCGCCGCCATGACGCCGAACGCCGGCAGCAATGCGCCGGCGACGCGCAGACCGAGTGGTTCGCCGCGCCCGCCCCCCGACGCGAGCTGCGCCACGAGAATTCCGGCGAACGCGACCGCGAGGCCAATGAAGCTCCAGGGCAAGCCGTCGCGCAGTGCGACGATGAAGGGGAGCTCGCCGAGCCGCCGCATGATCGGAACGGCCCGTCGTTCGAACGCGAGGAAAAGCTTAGAGCCGGCGGACCACGGCTTCGACGCGACCGACGATCTCGACATCGCTCGCGTAGATTGGCGCCATCGTGCGATTCTCCGGCTGCAAGCGGATGCGCCCGGACTCTCGATAGAAGCGCTTGACGGTTGCTTCGCCCTCGAGCATCGCGACGACGATCTCGCCGTTCTCAGCCGAGCGCTGCGGGCGCACGAGGATCAGATCGCCGTCGAGGATCGCCGCCTCGACCATTGAGTCGCCCTGGACGCGCAGCATGAACGCATCGGACGAGCGCGGGACGAAGCCGGCAGAAAGGGCGAGCTCGCCCTCGACGTCCTCCTGCGCGGTAATGGGGACGCCGGCGGCCACCCGGCCGAGAATCGGCATTACCACCGTGTCGTGCGCGGGAGCCGTCGCGCCCGAGCGCATGGCTCGAGGCTTGGTCGGATCGCGGGAGATCATGCCGCGGCGCTCGAGCGCCTTGAGGTGGGCGTGGATCGTCGAGGACGACGATAGACCGACCCGTTCTCCGATCTCGCGAACCGACGGCGGGTAGCCTTGCTCCGCGGTAAACGCGCGGATCACATCCAAAATGCTGCGCTGCCGCTCGGTCGCCGGTTTCTCGCTCGGATCTTTTCGCATCCGTCCTCCGCGGGCATAATGCCAAGCATATGGCACTTAGCGCCCGTACAAACCTATCATAAATCCTGCAGCATGGCAAACATACGTTCGTAATCCCTTGACAGCGCTTGGCGGTCCCATGGTAAAATGTAGTGGACGAACAGGCGTTTGGCACTAAATATAGGAGTAAAGACGGTGGGTAGGCGCAAACGGTTCACTCTCATGCCGGCGATCGCGGTGGCGGCACTCGGGCTCATGGTTGCCCTTCCGACGCTCTCCAGCGTTCGCCTCTACGCAGCCAGTGCTCGGCACTATACGACGGTTACGGTCCGGCCCGGCGACACGCTCTGGGGCATCGCCGCCGCGCACTCGGCTCCGAGCGCCGATCTCCAAGAGGTCGTCGATCGGATCAGCGACGTCAACCACTTAAACGGGACGATCCAGCCGGGCGAGCGTCTGCGCATCCCCGAATAAGGGGGGGTCCACCCCGGCGCTAGCCGATCCGGCTTCAAATTCGACGAAAGCCGCGCTAACCGCGCGGCTTTCTGTTTCGGACGAACGACCGGTGCCCGGTCAACGCCGAGAGACCAGTACCACCGAGTGCCCAGAGTGTTCGTCGAGGAATGCTAGGCCTTCCATCATCCACGAGTCGAGCCCGTCGTTGGAGTGCTTGCCGACTTCGCGAACGACGTGCTGCCGGTCTTTGAGCCATCGGAGCTCGCTACGCGTCGTCGTCGGAAAGACGGCGGCCTCGCAATCCTCGCATTGGTAACCGTACTGGGCTATGTTTTTGCCATCGTGTCGGAGACGAGCTGGAGGGTCGTCTGGTAGATCGTCGTCGACGTTCCCTGGACGCCGTTGTCGTGACGCTGGGTGACGTACTCGTCGACGGACGTCGGCACGGCCTTGCCCATATCGTAGCCGATCTTCGCTTGAACGTCGGTCGTGAGGCTCCCACCCCTCGCCTGGCGGAGCTTGCGCGTCTCTGAGATCTGCATCGCCCCGTTATTATTGCTTAGGATCGTATAGTCTGCCGTACCATTGACATCGCCGGCGTCTTGTGAAACCTGCCAGTGTTTATTCTTATCGAGCTGGTTGGGGTCGACGAACTTCGAACCGAGAAAGCGCAGCAGCGTGTACTCCTCGGTGTACACCGTCTTATTGGGATCGCAGAGCACCTGCGTGTTACTATAGACGACACAGGTCGCAGCCGGAGCTCGGCGGATGTTTTCGCCCGCTTCGCTGATCGTCACGACCTGGCCGCCGTCGGCCTGCGGTTTTCCGATAACCTGCACGGTCATCGTACCCTTGTCGTTGAGCGAGCCGCCGTAGTGGCTGATGCCGCTCGATTGGATAAGGTCGTTTCCGTTGCCGTTCGGCTTACCATACGCTTCGGAGCCGTTCGCGTCGTCGCGCGCGTTGATGTTTTGGTTCGCGCTATACGTGAAATCATATACCAAGGTTGTCGGAGCGTCGGCGCGAGCCACAAGCGCCCCGGCGGCGGGCGCGAGCGCGAAAATGCAAGCTCCACAAAGAATCGCAAAACGACGCATTGCCTTTATCATAGCAACCTCCTCAAGTAGCTTTAGAACAATTTTACTTTCCGCACTGGCTCATCGCGGTTGTCAGCGTGCTCCCCGCGGCGTCTTCCTTCTTCTGCGTCTCCCCGATCACCCAGTGCAGGCCCGTCATGATGTTGTTGAGCGGATTGTAGCCGACGGCAAGCCCGGGGACCGTCGTTACGTCGAAGTTGTAGGGATTCGGCGAAAGCCCGGGGGTGTTGGGATCCTGCCACGGATTCGGCGTCGCTTGGACCATCTGATACGTCGTATTCGTGCCTTGGATCGACCCGAGGTACTCCTCGCCGGCGTGCTGCAGTTCCCCCATCTGCTGGGTCGCCACGAAGCCGTTGATGATGTCGAGCGACGCGCTCTGGTAGGCGATTGCGTCCAGCAGCTGATCCTTGATCTTCTTCAACGTTGCATCGTCGCCCGGATTGCCGGTCGGCTCGATCAGTTTGACGCTGTCGAGGAGTGTCTGAGCCGAGATCAGGTTCTTCGCGATCGGCAGCACCAAGTACGACATCTGCTGGAGCGCCATGCTCGTTTCGGGCGACTCATTGTTCATCGAGTCGTTCTGCGGGGGCGCCCCGTTGGAAAAATCTCCCGCGGCCGGATCTTGCGCGGTCAGCGTTCCGCGTTGATAACGTTTGAAGAGCGGCGGGCTCTTGGCGATCTTCGTGTCATTTTGCAAAATCAGAGCGACCGCCGGCTGCACGCGCTCGTGCAGTCGAGCGCAGAGCGCCGTCGTCACGATGTGATAGATCTGCGGAGGCGGGGTCGCCGCCGTAGCGGCGCCGTCCGAGCGAGCCGGCAACGTAAGGAGGCCGACGCTCGTTAGAGCGCTCACCGCAAGGAAGATCAGCCTTTTCATCTCGCGGGAATTTTTCGCGCGTGCGGGCCTCGTGCCTGCCGCAAAAAGAGAGCGGGATCCGTTGCCGGATCCCGCTCGAGGTTCGCTACGTTAGCGTGAGGCCGGTCGTTAGATCCGCACCTGCGCGGTGATGTAGAGGTTGACCGGCGGCGGAGCGCCTCCGATTGCACCGTTGAGACCGGCACTCGGGGAGTAGCTCTGCGTATACAACGGATGCACTTTGTTCGCCGCATAGTCGAACATGCTGGTGCCGTTGTAGAAGTTGCTCGGATAGATCGTGCTGTTGAGCGGGCCGCCGGCTGCGCCATAACCGCAGACCGCCGCGCCCGGTTGATAGTACGACGTCCACGGCTCCGACGTTCCGCCGAAGCAGGTGTGGAACAGGTCCGAACCGAGCAGCGTGAGCTTGATTCGCGGGCTCACGTCATACGACAACTGCAGGTTCCCGACGATCAGCGACGGGTTCTGGTACGAACCCATCGAGAAGATGCCGGACTGCGGGTTGGGGATGTAGAGGTAGCTGAACTGACCCGTGCCGGGCGACGTTGACGAGAGGTAGTTGCACTGCAGCGGGTTGGTCTTGGGCGAGAGCTTGGTGATC
>DATAWH010000047.1:0-8464 GCA_036267315.1 Candidatus Cybelea sp.
ACGGGAGCGGCCGGGACCCCGATTGACGGGTTCGATTCCGGTTAGTGCGTCCCTTGCGATGCGCCCACTTCATTGCAGAGTTGATGAGCGAATGCGTGTGTGCGATCGTCGTAGGCGAAAGCGGACGTTCGCCTTCGCTCCCCAGACGCGCATAGAAACGCATCAATTACCGGAGCCGTAACCCTCATTCTCCTCGACGTGCCATCGTCGTTATAGTCACGCACGATCGCAGAGCACTTGCCAACCAACCAGTCAAAGTCCGCGGCACGTTCTCCCAACTTTTCGGAGGCTCTCGAAGAAATGAGGGCCCGCGCGAACTCAAGAGCATCTGCGTCCATTTGTAAAAATGTTACCTCACATCTTGTCAGCCTTGACGCCCGTATATAATATATTATATACTATATCCAGCATGCACGTAGACGAGCCGTCGTGTTAGCGACCACATCGATGGGAGACGTACTCCTCGACAGTCTTCGCCGCGAAATCGTTAGCGGGCGATTGAGCCCCGGCGAGTCGCTACGTCAGGACGAAATCGCTAGATCCTTTGGGGTCAGCCACGTTCCCGTTCGTGAAACATTCATCAGGCTCCAAGCAGAGGGTCTCGTCGAGATCCGCCCGCGTCGCGGGGCAATCGTTGCCGCTCTGTCCGCCGCCGAAGTCGAGGATCTCAACGACATGCGCTCCGCGTTGGAATGCTGCGCGCTCAGGATTGCGATTCCTAAAATTGGCGACGCCGATCTGCGCAAAGCTGCCCAGGTACTCGATCGGATTGATAGGGATCGCAGCCGGTGGGCCGACTTCAACACCGACTTTCATTCCATCCTGTACAAACCGGCAGCACGGCCTCGTCTTCTAGGCGCAATCCTCACGTTGCAGAGAAACGTCGCGCGTTACATCCATCGAGAAGTGGAAGTCACAAATAATTTCGCTGAATCACAGCGCCAGCACCGTAAGCTCCTCACGCTCATAAAAGGAGCAAGAGTCGCCGAAGCATGCGCGCTACTGCACGATCACATCGCCGAGCCGGGAAACGTTCTCGTTTCCGAACTACGCAAGGCTGGATACCAGTAAGCGCTCCTTCGGCGTCCGCGCGCACCCAGAGGAACCATGCAAAAACTATTTATCACCGTCGCGGTATGTGCTTTGACCTGCTGGGCCATGACCGCGATTGCCCAAGCCTCGAACGGCGATTCGGATCTTGCTAGCACAATTCAGCAGACGCGAAAGGCTCTCGGCGCGAGCACCTTGCGGAGCCGAGGCACGCTGCAGATAAAAGAAACGGTGACGAGCAACGGACTGAGCGGTATTGGAACCTCTGCAGGCTCCATCGGCGGCATACTTTTTGCCGAGCGCTTCTCGACTCCGCCGGTCGTATCGGCCGACGGATACGACGGTACCTCGATGTGGAATCAGGATCAAACGGGATTGGTTTGGGTAGACGACAGCGTCGGCGGAAGGTCTCAAGAGATCGATCAGGCGTACGCATTTAACCAGACGCTGTTTACACCGGGCGCCGGCGGGGCTTCGGTGTCGTGGAGCGGCGCAAGGAGCGATGGCGGGCACCGTTACGCCGTCGTGATCGTTACCCCGAAGGGCTCGCAGCTTCCGATGCAGGTGTGGATAGATATGGCGAGTCATCTGCCGTCGCGCTACGTTATCGCCTTGGGCCCGATCGTCAATACGGTGGCGGTCTCCGACTACCGATCGGTCGACGGCTATATGGTGGCTTACCGCCGAACGCAATCTAGTGCAGGCAACTCTACCGACGCTGCAGTCTCATCGGCGAAGATCGTCGATTCTGGCCACACAGGCTTAAGCCGGCCCGCCTCGAGCGTGCACGATTTTTCAATGAACGCCGGTCGCAGCTCCACGACGGTCCCATTCGAACTCATCAACAATCACGTCGACTTGGAGGTCATGCTCAACGGAAAGGGGCCGTACCGCTTCGCCTTCGACACGGGAGGCGTCAACGTTATCGATCCCGCCGTGGCGAGCGAGATAGGCGCAAAGGGAGCCGGCGCGGCTCAAATGGGGGGCGTGGGGGCGGCCACGCAGTCGATTAGCATCGGTACGGTGGACTCGCTGCAAATCGGCGACGCGCTCCTGCGCAATCAGGTGTTTGCAGTCGCTCCGGTGCGGCAATTGTTTGGCGTTACGGGAGAGAAGACCGACGGAGTGATCGGCTTCGAAGTTCTCGCGCGCTACGTCACGACGTTCGACTATGCCGGTCACACGATTACGCTGCAGATGCCGGGAGCGAGTCCGCCTGCCGGCGCCACGGTGATGTCGTTTTATTTCGGCGGTACGCAACCGCAGTTCAAATGTACGATCGACGGCATCGCATCCGATTGCGCGGTCGATACCGGATCGCACGCCACACTCGACTTGTTTTCGCCTTGGATCGCAGCTCATCCGCAAGTTCTTCCCTCGACGCACAGCGCCGAGAGCGTCAACGGGTTCGGCGTCGGCGGCGGGAGCAAGGGTCTTCTAGGACGACTGGAAAGCCTGGGCTTTTCGCAGTTCATGTTGCACGACCTCGTCGCGGGCTACTCGACGGATAAAGGGGGCGGTTTCGCGCTGCCGTTCGTAGCGGCCAACGTTGGCGGCGGCGTTTGGAAGCGCTTCACCGTCACCTTCGATTACGCCAAAGAGACAATGGCGCTGCAGCCCAACACGAGCTTTGCAGCGCGCGACGTCTACGAGCGCGCCGGCCTCTTCCTCATTTCGAACGGCGGAAAGGTCGTCGTCTTTGACGTACGCCCCGGCACGCCGGCGGCGGAAGCGGGCATCGTGAAGGGCGACGTGATCGTTGGCTTTGACGGCAAGGCGCCGACGCTGTCGCAGGTCCGCAAAGCCATTGACGGGCCTGTAGGAACAGTTTTACGTCTGCAGGTTGTATCGAAAGACGGAACCACAAAAACTGTCGCCGTGACGCTCCGCGACTGGGTGTAAAACGCCACCGAAGTAGAGTAACGCGCGCTCTAGGCACGCTACGAGCGTTACGCCGGCTTCGTTGTCGGTGAACTCGACATAGGAGTAGCGCGAAAAGCCGAGCTCTGCCGTAAACGCGCGCAACGGCAGAACGCCTCGCCGGAGAACGACGAAATCGATCTGCAGCTGTTTACCCGGCTCAGTCTCAAATCGTTTAATCGGTTCCTCTGGCTGCGCCGGCCGGATCGTGCGTAAGAACTCTTTGAGCTGCGTGATGCCGCCCTCGTAACCTTGGGCACGAATCTCGCGCAGAAGCACCGTCGCCGGTAGCCAGATCTTGCCGGCGACCTTGACGCGATCGCGAAGGAAATCCTTGAAGTCGTCGAGTTTTATGGGGCGTGGCCGTCGCGGGCCGTACTGGCCGTCGCTACGGCCGCTCAAGATCGCCCGAATGGTATTTCGGCTATGGCCAGTCTCACGCTCGATCGCGCGGATGCCTTTGCCCCGCCGGTGCAGGACCTCTATTTCCACCTGAAGCTCCTTTTTCAGCATGCGAACCGTAGTTCGCCGAGGATTCAGGTGGGTCAATTTTCAACCGGCGGGGTGGATCAATTTTACTCCGGCGCTAACATTCAACGGACGCCCCCGGGGTTGAAACGGACTTTCATGGTGCGGTACTAATGGCTATGCTCGTATAACTCGAAGACGGCACGACGCCCCTGCCAATAGTCTCGACCCTGTGCCAGCCTCTGGGATAGCTGTAGACGGAGGCTGGCGGGAATATGCCGTAGCCTGCACTCGTAGCGACAATCTTCGAGCCCGAAATCCAGTAGGCTCCGAGATCGTGAATTCCACGCTTGAAGCCTAAACCGCCTACCGGTCGTAAGTTGTTTCCGCGGACGGCGTACCTACTTACACCGGGTGTCATGAAGAGGCCGGTTCCGATCGTAATATATTTCCCGTCCCATTGAATGCTGCTATAGTTTTGATTGTTATGGTATCCCCAGAGTCTCTCGAACTTCTTTGTTCGCTTGACTAGTTCGACCACTCCGAGTGGATGATTCGGCTTCCTGAAACCGCCCAGAAGGAAGAGGTTTCCGCTGCCGTCATAGGTGCAGCTACCCGCATAAAAGTCAACGCCGGTAGCTAACGTCTGCGGCGGCGACCCCCCGGAAAAGACATCAACGCCGTGGTCTCCGAATATCACCGCGAGGTTTCCCGTCGTGTGGTCAACCGCGCAGTTGTAAACCCGATCTGGCAGATCGAGCGTCTTGATCGGTGTCGTGCCGCCATGGGAAAACTCCACCATCTCGTCGCTGGTACCGTTCGGATAGCCCCCGATCCAGACATTGCCAGCATTGTCTGGGCAAAGATGGCCGCCTCCGCCGATCTGTCCGACTAGCTCCCCCTTGGGGAACGAGAGGATATACGTATCTTGCCCGTACCCAGAGAGGTAGACCAAATCGCCCAACTTTACGTTCGCCGGCATCTGCAATCTGGCGCGCGCGCCGATCGGTGCTTGCGGCATTGTGCCCGCCCCTCCGATCGTCGACTGCAATCCTGCGCAACCAGAGATTAGAATGATGCTCGCACCTAAAGCCCAACGCCGAAACCAGAACAGCATGAGAACAGCTCCTTCCCCTGGTTCAGCCTAGCATTACGAGCGGTCGTCTCAGCGGGTCAAATGGCCCAAGCCAATGAGGAAGCTCGACGTAGCTGTGGGCGGCAAAGGTCTCGGCTGAGACGCACTCAAAACCGGAGCAGCGAGTCTATGGTGCCATTCAGTTGGCACGGGGCGTTTTCTACAATAGACCCATAAATAAGCGCCCGTAGTTCAATGGGATAGAATAAGTCCCTTGAAAGGCCAAGGTCCGGGTTCGAGTCCCTGCGGCCCTCCTCGGTGGGGCTGACTATAGACTCGGGGACTCGTTGTCCGGCATTGAGCGAAATGAGCTGTTCCGTTGGTCGTGTGTCGTTTCAGGATGGCACCGTCTGGTGTCGTTTCAGTGCCGTTCCGCAAGCACATCGCCCGATTCAATGCGCAACTGCGAGCCGCGCCAGCGGACCGCCTTTCCGCCAAGTCCACAAGCCCATACAGCTATCCCGAAGAGATCGCGTGGCAGCACGAGCCATGCAGGGGCGGATTCGACGCCGAGCGCGCGCGCCGAGACGCGCTGCAAGGCGATGCGGGCCAGCGCCGCAACAAAAAGCGTCGCTAGTCGCCGCGGCCGTGGCGCGATCACGAGCGCTAGCAGCGCAAGCGGCACCGGGTAGGTTAGAAACATACCGGCGTAACCCGCCGGCTGCACGCCGCGAATCGTTCGATGCCAGCGCAACTCGTGGCTCCAAAGGGTCGCGAGACTCGAGTCCGACACCATCGTTCGTACGACGTAATTTGAGATCTCGACACGAAGGCCTTTGGCAGAAACGTAATTCCCCAGCATGAAGTCGTCGGCGAGATGCGCCGCGAGCGCCTCGAAGCCACCGAGCGCGGAGAGGACCGCTGAGCGTAGCGCATTCGTCGGGCCCAGGCAGTGTCGCGGGGGGCCGAAGAATCGATTGACGAGCACCGATGGAATAAACTGCTCGTTCATGAACATCGCTCCGAGCCTTGATGAAAACGAACCGTCAGGAACCCCGGCGAAAAGACAGGTCACGACGCCCACGCCGGGCTCGTGTAAGGGCGCCGTAACGGAGCGGATGTACGTCGGATTGACCCGAGTGTCGCTGTCAGCCAAGATCAACACCTTGTGGCGCACGAGCCGCATCATGGAAAGCACATTCGCGATCTTGGGGTTACGTGCGCTGGGCACTTCACCCACGTTGATCTCGATATTCCGATCGGGAAGGTCGGCCGCCACCCGCTGCGCAACGGCCAGCGCGCTATCTTCGGCGTGCGCGACGCCCAAAACGATTTGATAAACAGGATAGTCCTGCAATGCAAACGCCCGCAGATTCTCCTCAAGCTCGGGTTCCGCGCCCCTCAAGGGCACTAATAAAGTGACGTCCGGCTGGTGGCTGACCGGATCCGGCTCAGGTTCACGCGCCGCGAAACGCTTCATGGATACGATTGCGACGATCGCATAACCGATCGCTGCGATCGTCGCGAAATCAAAGGCGGCGGCGGCGATACGCCCAAGCTTCACGCGACGCGATTCGCTGACCGAGAAGGCGGCCCTTGCTTCGGCATGCGAAGATATCTGTATGGAGATGGGGGATGGAACGATTTCGACGGCGCGACCACGTGGCCATCAACGCGCTGTGGGTAGGCGTGCACTTCCAAGACGCGGCGTTGATGTCGATCATCGTCCCGGCGCTGTTGCTGCAATTGGCCCCGGGCAACCACACCTACGTCCTGGCGGTGCTCTCGACGTACGTTGCAATCGGCACCGCAGTTGTGCCTCCGGCTCGCGGGTGCCCTCTCCGACCGCCTCCGCCGGCGCGGCGGGGACCGGCGTCTCCAGACGGCGATGGTCCTCGCGATCGACACCCTTGCTCTCCTTGCGATGGCCCGCGCCTCGACAGTTGTTAGCCTTGGCGCTGCACTGTCGTGGCGACCGTCGCGCTGGTGAGTGGCTCGGTCGTCTACCAGGTGCTCGTGCGGAGATCGTGCCGCGCAGGTTTTGGGGAACCGCCGCAGGCCATCGCGGCGCGATGACACTGGTCGGAACCATCGTCGGCCTCCTGCTGGGCGCGCTTTTGCCGCCGCGTCAGGCGCTCTTGACTGCCGCAGGCGGCGTCGTCGCCAGCGCGCTGACCCTGGTGTTTGTCCCGGCTTCTCCGGCGCTCGAGGCGACGGGGCGCCGCGAGGGCCCGCACGTCCGCGATCGTCACGATCTTATCGTCACGCTGATCGCACGCGCCTGGATAGTTATGGGAATGACGTTGCTCAACGCTTACGTGCTGTACGTCTTCCACGACGTGCTCGGCCTTCGCAACGCGTCGTTGAATACAGGGCTCGTCGCCGGGGCTGCGATGGTCGGGGCAGTTGCGTCCAGCATAGCGGCCGGAATCTTTTCCGATAAGTTCGACCGTCGGCTGGTGGTCTGTTTGTCTGGGCTACCGATGACGCTGGCCGCGCTCGGCTTCGCCCTCGCTCCAGATTTGCGCGTGATCTTCGTGTATGCCGCGCTCTTCGGCCTCGGTTACGGCGGCGTCTTTTCGGTCGGCTGGGCGCTCGCCATGGATTCTGTCCCCGAACTGGGCGACGTCGCGCGCGATCTCGGCATTTGGGGAACGCTCTCGAATCTCCCTATGGTGATCGCGCCGGCTATCGGCGCCGCGATCATCATCCGCGGGGCTACCGTGAGTGACGGCTATCGCTGGCTGTTCGCCGGCGCCAGTGCGTGCTTTCTTCTCGGCTCGCTGACCGTGCTTGCAGTGCGCAAGCCAAATGGAGCGCCCGGATGAAGCCCAACTGGATGATGAAGGCGATCACGTACGGAGTGCGCCAGGTCTACCTTTTCTTCAAGATTCGCGTCCGCCAGTGGGGTCATTTGCCGGCAGAGCGTGGGGCTACGGTGCTGGTCACAAATCACCAGCACATAGATGAAGGGGAAATGGTCACGGCGCGCACGTTTCTTCTACACCCGTGGAAGCCGCTAGCCATGTGCAACTCCCGACGCACCTTCGAGACGGGATTCATCGCAACGGCATTACCCTGGACGGCGTGGTTTACGCGCCGATTGAATCTGAGTGGGCTATGGGGGGGCTACGGCATACTGCCGATCGAGAACCATCTCTTCTCGCGGCCCCTCATCAGTCTGGCCGAAGAGTTGCGCGCCGCGCACGGCGATCTTCGACTCGAGGCGATCTTTCCGACCGAAACGCTCGAGCCGTTGGGGCTTGAGGGACGCATGCTGAGCGACCTGTGGAGCCCCGCCGACTTCATGAGCGCCCGCGCCTGGGTGAAAGTGGCGAAACTCAAGCAGCCTTACAGGCGCGAGGTGCTCGAGAACCTCCGCGCCGTGACCGAACGCGACATCGCTGCGATCGTGGAACGCGTGCGGACCGGCGCGACGTTTTACATCACCCCCGAAGGGGACTTCAGTCGCGACGGCCGCATGCATCCGATGCGTGGGGGGATCGTCGAGGCCCTCGCGCCCTTCGCCGAGCTCTGGCTCTGCGCAATCGCGTATGACCCCTTCCGAGGGAGGCGGCTCTCGATGCTCTACCGGGTCCTTCGACACGGCGGTGCCGTCGATATCGGGACGTCGCTCGCCGGTGCACGGCCAATCACGACCTCGGCGCTCCTAGCCGCGTTTCTTTTCGGGGGTCCGGAGACGTTTTCGGTCCAGGATGCGGTCCGGGCGTTACGCGAACGGCTCGATTCGCTGCCGTTGAACGTCTTCGTCGATCCCGAGTTGATGCGCGCTCCGGACGCTGCGGTCGTCAACGCGCTCGCGACGCTGCGAAAACGCGGTACGCTAGCCGCCGAGAATGAACGCTATCGCGTCACTACACACCGTACCGATGCAAGGTTCCCGCACATCCCCGACATGATTGCATTCCAAAGCAACATGCTCGACGAGAC
>DATAWH010000048.1:0-3755 GCA_036267315.1 Candidatus Cybelea sp.
GCCGCCTCCCCCCACGCAGGAGCGGCGCCGCACAGATATGCGGCGAGTACGGCTGCCGCGGCTAGGCCGCGTCGTCCCGAAGTCCCGCCGAACACCGCCTCAGCGCTCTTCCAGCCAAAGTAGAACGGTGCCCGCGGTTCCCATGACGATGTTCGGCAGCCACGCTGCGACGAACGGATTGATGGCACCGTTTCGTCCGAAGGCCGAACAAGCCGACGTCAGGAGGTAGTAAGCAAAGAATGCGATGACGGCGAGCGCGATGCCGAGCGTCTTCCCTCGTTTTCCGAAGCGAAGCGCCAGCGGAAGCGCAATCACCACGCCGACGAAGCAGGCAAAAGGCCACGCGAGCTTGTCGGCCAGATTGATCTGAAGATTTCCCATGGCCGTCCCACCGATTCCCTGAGACTGTAGCGCGTTGACCTGCGTCCGCAGCGATTTGCTGCTCATCGTCCAGGGATCGTTGTTCACTTGACTGACGAACTGCGAAGCCGTTTCGCCCAGCGGCAGACCGATCGAGACGCTTTTGACGCGCTGCTGATTGGTGAGAAAACCGTCGGAGTTATAGCGGGTGTCGATGACGTCGCGCAACAGCAGCGAGCTGCCCTGGACGACGGCGTTTTTGGCCTGCAGCGTTTCGTTCCACGGCCCGTACTTTGCCGGCTTGAAGATCTGCACGTCCAGCATCGTCTTGTTGTCCGGCGCGACCTGGCCGACGTAAAAAGTGTTACCGGTGTCGGGGTCTTTCCTGAAGAACTGCGGTTCGACCGGCAGCGCGTCGGTGTGATAAATAATTTGGTAGAAGGTACGGGTAGACAGGTCGACCGATACCGGCGCCACGTACTCGTTCATCAGATAGGCGATCAGAAACATTCCCAGCCCGAAGAGCAGCGGCGACAGCGCGATGCGCATTACCGAGATGCCCGCGGTTCGCATCGCAGTTACCTCGTTGTCACCCATCAGTCGGCCCATCGCGAGCAACGCTGCAAAGAGGCAGGCGAACGGAAACGCCATCGGAATCGCTTGCGGCACGCGGAAAATGACGAAGCGCAGCACGAGAAAGAACGGCGCGTGCTGATTGATGATGTAATCGGCGGCGAGAAAGAAGATGTTCAACGCCCAGAACAGCAGAAAGGCGCCGAACGCAAACATGAACGGGCTGACCATCTCTCGCAGCAAGTAGCCGTCGAGAATCGACGGAAGCCGTAAAAGCGAAGCGCGCACGCGCGGCAATGGCTGGTGTTGGGTGAGGGTCGTCATCTCGAACGTTCGGCTCTGCGCATCACGGCGCGGACCCGGCGGCTAGTAGCTGTTGTACGCGTTGAGCACGCGCACGACGTACGCCCGCGTCTCGGCATACGGAGGAACGCCGTGGTAGTGGTCTACCGCGCCCGGACCTGCGTTATATGCCGCGACGGCGAGGGTCACGTTGTCGTGGTAGCGATTCAGCAGCGAGCGAAGATAACTCGTACCGCACGAAACGTTTTGCGAGGGGTCGAACGGGTTGCCGATTCCGCAGCCCGCCGCGGTGCCCGGCATGAGCTGCATGAGGCCTTGCGCTCCGGCAACGCTCACGGCCGACGGATTTCCCGCCGATTCGGCCAGGACGACCGCACGCACGAGTCCGGGAGGCACGCCCTTGGAAGCGGCCGCACTCGTGACCAGCGCGTTGAGAGTCCCCGGATCGAGGGAATGCTGGGCGTAGGGCAGGTAGCTTCCTCCTGCGCAGCCACAGAGCAGCCCAATGAGGCTGCAAACCCCGAGAACTCGAGTCATCGCACCGCCATTCTTCTCAGTCAGCGGTCAAGCCTTGCAGGCAGGCCGCAAGAAAGATAACGAGCAAGCCAGCATAATAATCTCCAGCGACCGTGCGAAATAAGTGATATATGCGAGCGATCATATCGAGGGCGGCTTGACGTTCGCTGAGGCATGAGCGCCGCGGCAAGCGACCCTTTCGACCTGCTCGTCGTCGGCACCGGCAGCGCCGGGACGACCGCCGCCTTGCGTTGCGCGCGAGCCGGCTGGCGCGTCGCGGTCGTAGACGAACGACCCTACGGCGGAACGTGCGTGTTGCGCGGCTGCGATCCGAAAAAGGTGCTCGTCGGCGCCGCGGAGCTGATCGACTGGAGCGAGCGCATGCGCGGCAGCGGAATCGAAGGCTCAAGCCGGATCGCGTGGGCCGAGCTGATGCGTTTCAAACGCACCTTCACCGATCCGGGTCCCGCAGAACGGGAAGCGGAGTTCGCCGAAGGCGGGGTCGCGACGTACCACGGCGTCGCGCGCTTCACCGCGCCCGATAGCGTGTCAATCGACGGGGAACCCATACCGGCGCGTCACGTCCTCCTCGCTACCGGCGCCCGGCCCGCGAGCTTGCATCTCCTTGGCGAGGAGCACCTGATTGACAGCACCGGGTTTCTCGATCTCGGCGAGCTCCCCAAACGAATCTGTTTCGTCGGCGGCGGTTACATCGCGTTTGAGTTCGCGCATCTTGCCGCGCGCGCGGGCGCGGCGCCGGTGATTTTACAGCGCGGTCCGCGCGTGCTCAACGGTTTCGAGCCCGATCTGGTCGATCGCATCGTCGACGTTAGCCGGAGAATCGGGATCGACGTTCGCGTCAACGTTGAAGTCGAGTCGATTGAAAAGCCGGATGACGGCTATCGCGTCAACGCGCAAGCCGGCGATGCTCGCTTTACGATCGAATGCGATCTCGTCGTGCACGCCGCCGGCCGGGTTGCCGATCTCGACGCCCTAGCCCTCGAAAAAGGAAACGTCGATCGTACCGATCGCGGCATTGCGGTCAACGAGTTTCTCCAGAGCGCCAGCAATCCGAGAGTCTACGCGGCCGGCGATGCCGCCGACGGCGGCGGCCTTCCTTTAACGCCGACCGCCGCACTCGAGGGTGACGTTGCCGCGCGCAACCTTTTGGAGGGAAATCGGCATACGGCCGACTTCACGGCGCTGACGAGCATCGTCTACACGATTCCGTCGTTGGGATCGACCGGTCTGACCAGCGAACAGGCGCGCCGGAAAGGCGCACAGTTCGTCATCCGAGCGGGCGACTCGACGCAGTGGTATTCATCGAGACGAGTGCAGGCACGTTGCTCTGCGTACCGCGTGCTGCTCGAAGAAGAAGGCGGTCAGATACTCGGCGCTCACGTGCTCGGCCCGCATACCGAGGAATTGATCAACGTCTTCGCACTCGCGATCCGCGCGCGCGTTTCCGCCTCGGATCTCAAGGACGTGCTCTTCGGCTATCCGACCGCCTCTTCTGACTTCGAGTACCTCGTTACGTAGTCGCACACCGCCGGCCGCGGCTTTGCGTTCGGAGCGATCGTCGCCCAGCCGCAAGACCGCCGGATAAGGATACATTATTGACATACTTGATGCTCCTAGGGCGCGCTGACAACCGCAGCATTGAAGTGGAAAAACTTTCTATGAAATGGAGCGAAGTTCGTTATGCTCTTCATCAAGCTACCTTTAGGATATTTCCAAATTCCAACGCTGGTGCGATGTGAACCGTGCGGATTGTAAGGCGCTACCACCGTACCACGATATATCCACGAGAGAGCTAATATGTCGGCTTTTTTAAGGACCGTCTGACTCACGACTGACGCGTTCGATCCGGCGACCGATAACTGCGTGATTGTCGGTTGGCTGCCGGATTGCGACTCGTAGGTCAGGTACTGACCGTCCCACTGCATTTGACCAGGATTTCCGACGCTTTGATCGATGGTGAGTTTTTCGAAAGTTTGGCTACC
>DATAWH010000049.1:0-15827 GCA_036267315.1 Candidatus Cybelea sp.
TCGAGGGCTGCCCGTCGACGAACAAATTGCCCTTGCCGTCGTAACCACACCAAAAAACTTCGAAAATTTTCGGATCGGTATAGATCTGCGGGGTACCCGTCGCGTGGGCGTAGATCGCGACTGCTCCGGTGCCGCCGCTGATATTGCCGCCGCTGGTCACCGCAAGGTTGCCCGTCGTCGGGTCGACGGCGCAGGAGATCGCCGCTTCGCCCGGGTCCACGAGGGTCGCAATGGGCGTAGTGCCGCCGTGCTTGAACTCGACCACGTCGTTTTGGTTGGGAGTATTGTTGACGACGAAGACGTCGTTCTTTTTGTCGCTGCACAACCCGTCGGGATTGAGCATGTCGGCCGTCAGCGTGCCGACGAGCTTTCCGGCGGGATAGGAGAATACCTCGACGTCGTTGACCTCACCCGAATAGTCCGACACGTAGAGCAAATCTTTCGATTTCGCCGCGTCGGACGACATCCACGAGGCAGGCCCGCTGCTAAAAACCGCCGTCTTCGAATGGCCGGCCGGCGTGCCGTTCGGCGGGAAAGCCGCCGCAGCGGCGGGCGCATACGCCTGCGGGCTGCCCGTACCGCACGCGCTCAACGCGACGAGAGTCCACACCGCGCCGGCGATGCGAGCGCTTCCAAGAGTATTTGCCATTTGAACGGCTCCTGTTCGGACGACGAAAGCACCAACGGGAGCCTCCCTAGAGGGGCTCGTCCGCCGATTGATGGCGGGCAGGTTTGCGTCTGAGAGGCATTCTCCTACGCGCTGGGGCGCTGCCTTTGCGGCGGGGATTGACGCCTCGGCCGCCCGAAAATACGAGGCCCACTGCTACACCCGTTAATATGGAGGCGTTCTCGAGATGCGTTTCTTTTTCGGACCCCAAACCCTCGCGGTGGCCGTAACGGCGGCGCTGCTCGCCGGCTGCGGAGGCGCGATATCGCCCGCACCACTCGGTGCGACGGCGCCGAGTACCGCTGCGCAGTTGCGTTCCGGCGCCGGCGCTGCCATGGCGCATTCATTTCAGGTCCACGCGAACGCGGCTCGTTCGTGGATGGCGCCCGATGCGAAGAAAGCCAATACGCTGCTCTACGTCGCCGACGAAGGCGCCAACGTCGTGGATGTCTACTCCTATCCGGGCGGAAAACTGAAGGGCACGCTGACCGGATTCGAAACGCCCACCGGCGTCTGCTCGGACAAGAAAGGCAACGTGTACATCCTCAACGGCGCCTCGGAGTCTCTTGAGGTCTACGCCCACGGAGCGAGTTCGCCGACCGAGCAGCTCGAAGTCCCGGGCTATCCGGAGTTTACCTGCTCGGTGGATCCGACGACGGGAAACCTCGCGCTGAGCGTGCTCGCCGGTAGTTGCGGGTACTGCATCGTCATCTTTCCCAAGGGTTCCCAAACACCCACCACTTATATGCCGTCGGGTCAAACGGGTCTGCCCGGCTGCGGCTACGATAACAAAGGAAACCTCTACTGCAGCGCTTATGGCGCCAGTGACGCCTTCGCGCTCTACGAGCTTCCCAAAGGAAGCAAAACGGTGGGCACGATCTCGGTCAACGCTAGCGGCATCCTGGCCGGACCAGGACAATGGGACGGCACCAACTTTACGGTTGGATCGGGTGCCGGGTCGACGCTCTATCAAATAAAGATCTCCGGATCGTCGGGAAGCGTCGCCGGGTCGACGATTCTGAGCGGCGCAGGCCAAGTCTGGCAGTTCTGGATTACGAAAAACCTCGGCGGTAAAAAGCACAAGGGGCTTCGCGTAATCGGGCCGACAACGACTTCCAACAGCGGCATCGTCGGTTACTGGAGCTATCCCGCGGGTGGGGCGGCGACCAACACGATCGTCGGGCTCGATCAGCCCGACGGCGCGGCGCTCAGCACCAAGAAGTAACTCCGCTCGATTCGATCGCGGCTCGCGTGGGAAGAACCTTCGCGAGCCGTGTCGCTTTTTAGATGGAGACGTAATGGGATTGTTTAGCCGGGTCGCCGGCTTCTTTCGTATCTTGGGCCCGGGCCTCATAACCGGCGCGGCGGACGACGATCCTTCGGGCATCTCCACGTATTCGGTTGCCGGCGCCGCGACCGGCTTCTCGATGCTCTGGCTCACGCTGATCTCGACGCCGATGATGTCGGTGATTCAAGGCATGTGCGCGCGCATCGCGATGGTGAACGGCGAAGGGCTCGCAGCCGTCATGCGCAAGCGCTTGCCGCTCTACGTGTCGTACTCGCTGGCCGCAATCGTTATCGTTGCCAATACCTTTAACCTCGGCGCCGATTTGGGCGGTATGGCGGCCGCCGCGCACCTCGTCGCACCGATACCGGTTCAAGCCTGGGTCCTCTTCTTTGGAGCGGGCTTGATCGCCGCGCAGACCTGGCTGTCGTATCCGACGATCGCCAAAATCTTCAAATGGCTGACACTTTCGCTCTTCGCCTACGTCGTCACGGCGTTCGTCGTCCACCCGCCGTGGGGCGAGGTTTTTCGGCATTTCGTCGTTCCGCATATCGAGCTGAACGCGCGCTTCCTGTCGACGATCGTCGCCGTGCTCGGCACGACGATCACCCCGTACCTCTTCTTCTGGCAAGCCTCGCTGATGGTCGAAGAAGATAAAGAGGCGGGAAATACGACGCTCGCCTCACGCAAAGGCACCGACGCGAAGGCGGTCGACGACATGCACACCGACGTCAACAGCGGCATGATCTTCTCCAACCTCGTCGCCTTCTTCATCATCGTCACGACGGCCGCGACCTTGAACGCCCACGGCAAGCACGATATCGCGACGGCCCAACAAGCGGCAGAGGCCTTGACCCCGCTTGCCGGAAGGTTTGCCGCACTCTTGTTTACGCTCGGTATGGTCGGCACCGGCATCCTCGCCGTCCCGGTGCTCGCGGGCTCCTCTGCCTACGTCGCGGCGCAGACCTTCGGGTTTCGCGAAGGGCTCAACGAGCGGCCGCGCCGCGCTCCGCGCTTTTATGCGATCCTGACCGCCGGCGTCATCATCGGCATCGCAATGAACTTGCTCCATATAGACGCGATTCGCGCGCTCTTCTGGTCGGCGGTGCTCAACGGCGTCGCCGCCGTTCCGCTGATCGCGGTGATCGTCTGGTTCGCCTCGAGTACGTCGGTGATGGGGAAATGGCGCAGTTCGCTCGCCGCCCGCGCGTGGGGATGGGCGACCGTGGGTTTGATGGGCGTGACGACAATCGGGATGTTCTACTTCATGGCGAAAGGGTCGTAGCCGTAAGGCGCGCGGCCGTTCCCTGGATCTTCGGCGTCGTGGTTGCGCTGGTCGCCGCGGGCTCCTCGCAAAGCGACGCGCAAACGCTCGTGCAGCCGTCGCCCAGTCCGACGCCGCTGCCCGATCCCTGCGGCGGTCCCGGGCGCCTGCTCGCCACCGCGAATCGCCCGACCGTTGGGTACAGCGCGTGCGCGGTGCGGCGCGATACCGCCGTCTTCGAGCTCGGTTATCAAAACGAAGTCCGCGGAACGGCGCAAGCCGGCGCCGTCGTCAGCGACGTTCCGCAAAACTTCCTGCGTCTCGGTGTTGCGACTCGATTCGAGGTCGACGCGATCGGTCCCAACTACGAATCCATCCGCAGCTACGCGCCAAAAACCGCCGGAAACACGATCGCCGGCGTGACCGATTCCGGCCTCGGCGTGAAGTACGAGCTGCCGCCGGCCGGACGCTGGACGCTGGGCGTCGACGCACTCTACACCGGGCCCAACGGCTCGCCGGAGTTTACGGCGGGTAACGCGACGCTCACCGGAAACCTCGACGCATCGTACGCGCTCAGCCCCGCGACCGCCATCGGCACGACGATTGGAGTCTCCTCGACGGGCGGCGGCATCGGAGCCGAGCACCGGCAGTACGGCGTGACGACGCCGTCGTTCGTCCTGACGACGCAGATCCCAAACTTCTACCAGTTCTACGCCGAGTACGTCTTGGTTTCGAAGGTTGGCCCAACGCAGGGCGCGCGCGCTTTCACCGACTTCGGCGTCCAGAAGCTGATCGGAAGCAGAACCGAAATCGACCTCGAATACGGCCACGCCTTTAGCGGGATACCGTCGTTGCGTTTTGACTACATCGGCTCAGGCATGGTTCTGCAGCTTTGGTAGACCGTAAAAGCCGTCTTCGCGCTCCCGTATTCGGCTCGGCGGAAACCCGGTCGTGCGGTGAAACATCGCTGTAAATGCGCTGAGGCTCTCGTAGCCCAGGTCGAGCGCTACTTGGGTCACCCTTTGACCCGCGGATAGCCGTTTCGACGCCTCCGCTACGCGCACCGATCGCTGCCACGCGCCGAACGTCATCTTGAGCTCGCGACGAAATCCTCGCGCGAGGCCCTTGCGGGTCATTCCGAAGCGCGCCGCCCACTGATCCACGGAGTACGTGGATCCGGGGTCCTCGAGAAATGCGATGCACAGCGCGCGTAACGGCCCCATTGCCGGAAGCGGCGCCGCTGCCGGAGCGCTCGTCAGGAGACGTAACTCCTCAAAGAAGATGTGGCTGAGGCGATCGGCGCTCGTGTCGGCGTCGTACTCGCCCCCCGCAATCATCAAGCGCAGGATGACCGCGCGCAGCAGTGCGGAGACCGGAAAAACGGCCGAGTCGACGGGCAGCGGCGTCCAGCGTCCGGCCTCAATGTAGAGCGAACGGAGACGCACCGGACCGAGCATTCGAATCTGATGCTCGGTCTGCGGGGGAACCCAAACGGCCTCGCGCGGCGAGACCGTCCAGTTGTTCGCGCGCTCGCTGACGCGCATCACGCCGCTCGGTGCATAGATCAGCTGGCCGACGTCGTGGCGATGGCGCGCGATCGTCTCACCAGGCCCGTAATCGCAGGCGAAAACGCTGATCGTCGGGAGTCCCGAACGCGACAACGGCGAGCCATCTTCACTAATTTTCGGGCCGCTAGTCGCAAGCGCGTCGATGTTAGGATAGGCTACATTCATCATTAGGCTGACCGAAGTTCTGCCGGCGTCGGGTCGTTCCTTGCCCAATTTCGCCAGAAAATCGAGGCCGTTGACCGTTGTCACCTTTCCGCCGATGCGAGGAGCTCCCGCCAATGTTTCGCCGCAGTACTTTGCTCTTTGCCGCCGTGGTAATTGCCGAGTTGCTCTCGCCCCGGAGCGTGCTCGCACAGGCGCCGCCCCCCAGTTCGGCCGCGACGCTCACCGGAAACGTCGTCGACGCGAACGCCCGGCCGGTCCCCAACGCAGAGGTCGTGCTCACCGGGCCGCAGCGTTTCCAAACGCACAGCGACGCGCACGGCACGTTTGCGATCGCCGGAGTACCCTACGGCGAGTACCGGATAGACGTCACCGCACCCACGCTCGGACACGCCCAGCTCGAGCACGTTGCCGTCGGCGGCGATACCAGCGTCGCGGTGCAGTTCGAAACCGTGCGCGGCGCCTCCGGTCTCAAGGTGATCGGTCACGTTTCAACCAGTAACCGCGCGCGCATCAACCTGACGCCCGAATCGATCGCCACGGTGACGCCGGCCGATTTCGCAAACCAAAGCGAAACGCTGTGGCGGCGCGTCTTTCAGCAGATTCCCGGCGTCTCGCTGGGCTATTCGTACGCGTCGAACAATCCCGTCGGCTCGCCGCTTCAGCCGCAGGTTCTGAGCATCGACGGCACGCTGCCCTACGAGACGGCCACCCTCGTCGACGGGATGCCGATCGTCACGCGCTCCTACGGTCCGGCTGCCGGCAACGGCATTGACCTCGCGCAGTACGATCCGTACGCGTTTAGCTCGTACGACATCATTCGCGGACCCAGCGCGCAGTCGCCGACGATCTTAAACGCCGTCGGGGGAACGCTGGATATGCACACGCCCGGCCTTGCCGATCAGACGCGCGTCTTTCTTACAGGAAGTAACGACGCGTACGGCGGCTTTCAGGCGTCGCTCGGGACGACCGAGCGAATCGGCAAGTTCTCGCTCGTCGCCGACTATGGCGTCAACGATAGTCCCGGTCCGTTCAATGCCGCGCTGACGAACTTTCAGTTGGTGCCGTCCACGGTCGACGGGCAGCCGTTTACGTGCACCAGCGCCTGCTCGAAGTCGACGACCCCGAGCGGCGTTACCAAGACCGGCTTCTTGATGTGCTGCATCAACGCCTCGACTGCGTGGTCGCTGCACTCGGGCTCGATCGATCTCGGCTACGCCATCTCTCCCGCCGTTACCGCGCAAGTCTTCTACACCGGCCAGCGCTCGGAGACCGGGCTGACCTTCGCAAACACGCAGATCGACTTCGCCCCGCCCTCGGGCTATAACGGATCGTATCCGGCGGGTTCCTCGTACATCCCCAACGTCTACTTCCCATATCCCACCAACGGCATCTACCTCACCTCGAGCCTGCTCGAAGAGAAACTTCGCGCGCAAGTGGGCAAAGGCGAGTTCCACGCCGCGGCGCTCTCCAATATGACGTCGTACGCGTTTCCAAACCTCTGGCAATCGCAAGGCCACCCTTTTCGCGCCGATCTCTACGGCGGCGGCGACGTCAACGGCGTTCCGACCGTCTTCAACGGCGAGTCCCACGTGGTGACCGTAACGCCGTTCGCACTGATCGGCAATCAGTTCACCCACGACCACGCGTACACGCTGGGCTACCAATACGGGCCCGATGAGGGTTTTCACGCAGGACTCGACTACGTGCAATCCGTCTACGATACGCCGATTGACTACACGTTTGTCTCGGGTAGTTTCGTTTCCAAGACGACCTATTATCCCCAAACCAACTTCCAGGAGACGCAAGAGTACCGTCTGCGGGTCGGCGGCCCGGTCGCTCCGCGCGTGGACACCGACCTTTCGGTCTACTTCACCAACGACCGTTATCACGTGCAGAATCCCGCCGATGCCGTGGGCACGACCTACGTCGACAAGAGCTTTGGTTATACCGGTCCGCGCTTCGGTGCGGTCTGGCACCCCTCGCAGAACGTCGCGTTTCGCACCTCGCTCGGCGGCGCGTTCACCGAACCGTACCTCGAAAGTCTCGTGGGCACCAACGGGCCGCCCACCGCCAACAATCCGTCCAACCCGACCTATTACACGCAGAGCCTTACCAACGTCAACTTGAAGCCCGAGACGTCGTTTGGTTTCACGATCGGCACGGACGTCCGCGTGCAACCCTCGACCGTCGTCTCCTTGGACGCCTACCGCACCAATCTTTGGGGCCAGTTTTACGAATATCTGTCGCCTAACGGAACCTACCAGGGGCTGCCGCTCTACGCCGACCAGACGAACAACCTGACGCAGTCGCGATACGAGGGCGTGGTGACCTCGATTCACCACGACGTTCCCCGCGGTCCGATCTACCGGTTTTCTTTGGGCTTCACCCGCGGCTACGTCGTCTCGGTGCCGCCGGGCTTTTACGGGCCCAACGGCAAGACGACCAATCTCGGCATCGTTCCCGGAGTAAACTTCAACGGCGCCGTGTTTTCGGGCGTTTCGATTCCCTACTCGCAGGCCTCGGCTGAAGCGGGTTACCGTTGGAATCCTTCGACGTTCGCTGCGTTCAACGCCGTCTATCTCGGTTCGAACAACGCCTACTATCAGCCGGCCTTCGTCGTCCTCAATCTCAACGGCGAGATCCCGCTCTCGCCCTACATGAGTCTGCGCGCGTCGTTCCAAAACATCACCGGAGTCTACGATCAGGGCGTCGCGATAAATAACCCCGCCAATACCCTGAGCGTCCCAATCGTCGCGGGCCTCCCGGCGACGGTGAATCGGCAGCAGTACGGCCCGCGCACGATCGTGCTGACGACATCCCTGCGCCTCTTCTGATCGCGCGCTGCGGCCAAACGCGATGAACGATCGAAGCGGTTACGACGTCTGCGAGGCGTCGTTTTCCGTCGACGGACGCACGATTCTCGGTCCGATATCGCTGACGCTGGCCAAGAAACAGATCTACGCGCTGGTCGGGCAGAACGGTTCGGGAAAGAGCACGCTGCTCAAACTGCTCGCGCGCCAGCAGCCGGCGAGCGAAGGTACGATCGCCTTCGACGGCGTCTCGCTCAAGGAATGGAAAACCCGTCCGTTCGCGTGCCGGGTCGCATACCTTCCGCAGCAGCCGGGCACGGGCGGCGCGCTGACGGTGCGCGAGTTGGTCGAGGTCGGGCGCTATCCCTGGCACGGCCCGCTCGGGCGAATGGGAGCTGCCGATCGCGCCGCGGTCGAAGAAGCGATCGAACTCGCCGACGTGGCAACGCTGCGCGATCGCCTCGTCGAGACGCTCTCGGGCGGCGAGCGCCAGCGCGCGTGGATCGCGATGATGCTCGCCCAGCAGAGCGAAGTTCTGTTGCTCGACGAGCCGACCGATTCGCTGGACCTGCTGCACGAGGTCGAGCTGATGCGTCTGATCCGCCGCCTCGTCGACGCCCGTAATCTCGGCGTGGTGCTGGTGCTGCACGACGTCAACGTTGCGGCCCGCTACTGCGACGAAATCATCGCACTGCGCGCCGGTACGCTCTTGACGCGAGGCACGCCGCAAGAACTGATGCAACCCGAGGCGCTCGAATCGATCTACGACGTTCCGATGGGAATTCTCACGCACCCGCAGAGCGGCACGCCGATCGCCTACGTCCGATGATCTCGCAAACGGGTCACTCGTCTTCGAGCCGATGCTACCTCACGCTCCTCGTCCTCGCCGCGCTCGCCGCTGCGATGCTTTCGCTGAGCGATCTCGCACGCATGGCGCCTGCCGGCCAGTGGGGGCGCGCCGTCTTTCATCCCAACCTCGCCGACATTCACCAGATCATCGTCTACCAAACGTGGCTCCCCCGCATCGCGATCGCGCTCGTCTGCGGCGCGGGGCTCGCCCTCGCCGGTGCCGCGATGCAGCAGTTGCTGCGCAACCCGCTAGCCGAACCGATGACGCTGGGTACGGCGGGAGGCGCACAGCTCGCAGTCCTGGCCGCCGCGATCTGGATTCCCGCGTGGACGGCCTTCGGACGCGAGTGGATCGCGCTCGCCGGCGGCGCCGCCGCGACGGCGCTCGTCTTTGCGCTTGCGTGGAAGCAACGGCTCGCGCCGGTGTCGTCGGTGCTCGCCGGCATGATCGTCAGCCTGCTCTGCGGATCGCTGGCTACCGCGCTAACGATCTTGGGCTCGGAATACTTGAGCGGTTTCTTTCTGTGGGGCGCGGGTTCGCTCACCCAGAACGGCTGGGGCGTCTTCATCGGACTCGCCCCGCGCCTGGCCGTCGCAGCACTTTTGCTGTTCGCGACGTTACGCGCGATCGAGACGCTCGATATCGGTGACGAGGCGGCGCGCTCGGTCGGACTCTCGCTGCGCCGCACGCGCCTGATCGCGCTTGCAATAACCGTGGCGATCGCGAGTGAGATTACCGCAGCCGTCGGCGTGATTGGATTCGTCGGGCTGGCGGCGCCGGCGCTTGCACGGCTCGGCGGGGCACGCCGGCTACGCGACCGGTTTCTCTGGGCGCCGCTCGTCGGCGCCGTGCTGCTCTGGCTGACCGACGAAATCGCAAAGCGCGTCGCCTATTCGCCCGACGCACTTCCCGCCGGTGCGATCACCGCCTTGATCGGCGCACCGGTGCTGCTGTGGCTGATTCCGCGCATGCGCTTTGCGTTCGCGCCGGCCGCGTTGCAGCCGGGGCGCATCGAACGCAGCACTCACCCGTGGCGCAGGATCGCACTCATCGCCGCGCTCTGCGTCGCTGCGATCGCGCTCTCGCTGCTGGTCGGGCGCGGCGCGAGCGGTTGGCACGTCAGTTCGCTCTCCGAACTGGGCGGTCTGTGGCCGTGGCGCTTTCCGAGGATCGCCGCGGCGCTGGGAGTCGGGATACTCTTGGCGCTTTCCGGCTGCGTGTTGCAACGCGTGACCGGTAACCCAATGGCCGGCCCCGACATCTTAGGCATCAGCACCGGCGCGGCCGCGTTCGTCGTCGCCGGTTACGTGCTCTTTGGGACGGCGGGGCGGTTCGTGCAGATCGTTTGGGCCCTGCTCGGTGCGGTCTCTGCGATCGCGGCGATGCTCTGGCTCGGCCGTCGAAACGCGTATGCGCCCGAACGCATGCTGCTGGCGGGCGTGGCCATCGGCGCGCTCTTCGCCGGTGCGGTGGCGACCTTCATGGCGACGTCGTTGGGTTCGCAGTTGTACGCGCTGCTCGACTGGCTCGTCGGTTCGCTCTACAACGTTAGCCAAACTCAGGCGCTCTCGACGGTCGCGATCGCCATCGCCGCGTTGTTGGGAACGCCGTTCTTGCTGCGTTGGCTCGACATACTGCCGCTGGGCGTTCCGGCGGCGGCTTCGATCGGCGTTTCGATCTCCCAAACGCGGCTGGCGCTCATGCTCTTCACCGCGTTTACCGCCGCAGCCGCCACGGTCATCGTGGGACCGCTCGGTTTCGTCGGTTTAATGGCGCCGCACATGGCCCGTCTCTCCGGGCTGCGGCGCGCATCGGAACAGATCGCGGGCGGCGCGATGATCGGCGCGACGACGTTGATTCTGGCCGACTGGGTGGGGCGCAACGTCATCTTTCCCTATCAGTTGCCGGCCGGAATCGTCTGCGCGATCGTCGGAGCGCCCTATTTGCTGGCCGTGCTCTGGGGCCGCCCTGTCCCATTTGCGATACTGCCTGTCCGTTTTCGGCGCGCATCGGCCGTCGCGCGTCGTGTATGCTGAGGCAATGAGTTCTCACACCGAAAGCGTCGAGGCGCATCACCGCGCGATCCAGCAGGAGTACCGCCGTCAAGCCGCCGGCTGGGGCCAGGGCGGGGTCACCGATATCATGCGCTGGATCGCCGAGCAGGTCGACTTTCAACCCTCGATGGACGTGCTCGATCTTGCCGCCGGAACCGGTATCTTTGCGCGCACGGTCGCGAAGCAGGTTCGCAGCGTCGTCGCGCTCGATTTGACCGACGAGATGCTCGCTCGCGGGCGGGAGCGCGCGAGCGAAGAAGGCCTTACCAACGTCACCTTCGTTCAAGGACCCGCCGAGACGCTGCCCTTCAACGACGGCACTTTCGACGTCGTCGTCACGCGCTATTCCGTTCATCACTTCGTCGACCCGCTGCCGATCTTTCGCGAAGTGCGCCGCGTTTTGCGCCCGGGCGGGGTCGCGCTCTTGGTCGACATGGTGGCCGACGAAGATCCCGAGATCGCCGATCGCCACAACTATCTCGAACGCATCGCCGACACGACGCACACGCACATCCTCGCACCCAGCCAGTTCGTCGCGACGCTGGCACACGCCGGTCTGCGTCTCGCAAAATACTTCGCGCTCGACGTGGCGCTGGAGTTCGACGACTGGCAGAGTTATTTGACGCCCGATTCTGCCGAGAAGTTGGAGATACGCCGCGTGCTGGAGGCCGAGTTGGCAGGGGGCGCGCGCTCCGGCATGCGCCCCTTCGTCGAGAACGGAGAGCTGAAGTTCAAGCACACCTGGGGCATTTTCGTCGCCACCAACGGCATCGACGCGCTCCTCTCATTCTGACTCCGGTGCGATGAAGCGCCGGCAAGCACTCGCGATGCTCGCCGCCGGCGCCTGCGCGCCGGCGCTCGGCGCGGTCCGCAAAAGCGGCGTTCGCGGCGTCGCGATGGTCTGGGAGCTCGCCCAGACGCTCGCTGCCCTGGGCACTCCGCCGATCGCCGTCGCCGAACTCAACTGGTATCGCACCTATGCCGCGACGCCGCGCCTGCCGGTAAATACGATTGACGTCGGACTGCGCGTCGAACCTAACCTCGAACTGCTCCAACAAATCGAACCTGATTTTATCGCAATCAACTCACAACAAACGCTCGTGCGCGACAAGCTCGCCCGGATCGCTCCCGTGCAGTGGCTTCCGATCCATACGCCCGACGGGCAGCCCTACCGCCACGCCACCGCGGCCGCGTTGCGCCTGGCCGAGCTGGTCGGCACGCCCGCAGCCGGTTTTGCGCTCTGCGATCGCGTCGAGGCAACGATCGCGCAGGAGCGCCGGCGGCTGCGCAACGTTCCGCGCCGGCCGGTCTACGCCGTCTCCTTCGAGGATACCGCGCATCTGCGGGTCTCCGGCGGGAACAGCATCGTGCAGGACGTGCTCGACCGCCTCGGCTTTCCCAATGCCTGGCACCGTCGCGCTGGGCTGTGGGGCTTCGAGATGATCGGCATCGAGGATTTGGCCGCCGAACCCGACGCGCACGTCATCTGCCTAAACGGAAGCGACAACGTGCCCAACGTCGATTTCCGAAAAATGCTGGCGGCCAACGAACTCTGGCAAGCGCTTCCGAGCGTCCGCGCCGGGCGCGTGACGCTGCTGGCGGAGTCGCTCTGGCTCACCGGTGGATCGCTTCCGGTGGCGCAGCGCTTCGCGCAGATCGTCGGCCGGTCGCTGGCGTGAACGCGCTGCCGGTCGCGCTCACGATCGCGTTTGCGGCGGGCGTCGACGCGATCGAAGCAACGACGATCGTCTTTGCTGTCGGCCTCGCGCGATCGTGGCGGCCCGCGTTGTTGGGATCGTTCGCGGCTCTGCTCGTGCTCGTGCTGCTCGTCGCGGTCTTCGGCGCGGCGCTCGTGCGGTTCGTTCCCGTCGCCGCCTTAGAGTTGGCCGTCGGCGTGGTCACGCTGCTCTTCGGGCTCTCGTGGCTGCGCAAAGCCGTGCAGCGCTGGGCCGGCCGCCGCGCGCCGGCCGATCAACGCAAGCGCTTCGAGCGAGCCGTTTCGCGGTTGCGCGCCAACGCCGGCGACGCCGCTGCGTTTGCGGCCGCCTTCGGCGCCGTGCTGCTCGAAGGCTTGGAGGTTGCGATCGTCGTGATTACCTTCAGCGTCTCGGGCGTGGGATTGCTGGTGGGATCGCTCTGCGCGCTCGCCGGCATCCTCCTGGTCACCGCGTGTGCGATCGTGCTGAAAGGGCCGTTGACGCGCGTGCCCGAGAACGCGATGAAGTTCGCCGTCGGCACGATGCTGACGACCTTTGGAACCTATTGGACGGTGCAAGGAATCGGTGGCGGGTGGCCGAGCGGCGCTCGCACGATCCCGCTGCTTTTCGCGTGGTATCTTCTGCTGTCGCTGCTCGGCGTCGCGCTGCTGCGCCGGCGGCCCGTCACGCCGTCGCCTAGCCACGGCAGTTAGCGCGACGTAACGTATGCGCGCATGGCGCTTCCTTGCGGGGAACTCGAAAGTTGCGCCGGCCGCGTTCGTCATCGCGCTTGGCGGCAGCATCGTCTTGCAGCGCGGAGGTGTCGCGAACGCGGCGATCTTCTTTGCGGCCGTTATCGGGATCGGCTTCGTCGCCTCGCTCTTCGAAACGGCATAATTACCCCACCAGATCGCGCCAGCTCTTGGCGTGGAGGCCGACGCCGTAGTACTGCGCCGCCGCCTTGATGTTCTCGAACGCCTCGGCGCGCTCGCTATTGCTGACGCCGTCGACCGATCCAAACCGGGCGACCGCGCTGCGCACGTGTCCGGCATCGGTTAACGGCTCTTTGCGCTCCCTTGGAAAAGCGAACGCGCTATCGGGAAGCTTCGAGCGCTCCGCATCGTCGCGGCCATACGCCGGTCGCCAGCTCACGTCCATGGCGAAAGCGTATCGCGCGCGTATTACGCCGCGATGAGCGAATCGCTATCGTTTCTTTCGTCCCCGCGACGTGGCGCTGGTTTTGGCAGCGGTCGCGGCTTTGGATGCAGCTCTCCCCTTCGGCTGTGCCGCACCCTTGGCAGCAGGGAGTTTCGAAGCTCCGCCTTGCGCGGCCCCACCGGCGCGTTGTGCCAATGCATCCACGATGTCGGCGGTTTGTTTGATGACCTCGCCGGCCGTCGTCACGGCTTCCCCGACGTCGTGCGCGCGGGTCGCGGCTCGGTGGACTCCGCCGGCAGCCTTCCGGACCGTCTTCTTCGGATTCGCTAGCGCTTTACGCGCACCGGCCGTAGCCCGCTTTGCGACTTTTTTCGCTGCCGCGATCGGTTTTGCGGCCTTCTTGCGCGCCGCGGCCTTCTTCTGCGGGGCCGGCTTCTTGCGCGCCGGCGATTTCTTCCGCCCGGCCGATTTCTTTGCTGGCATCCTCTTCCTCCGTTTGGGAGTTCTTACCGTTGTGGTGGCGTTATCAAACGGAAGCGGGACGCCTAGGTGACGCGCAGTTCGCCGGGTATAAGGCCCTCAATGTCGCACGCCAGAAGAGCCCGGGCCGTCAACTCTGCGTTGGCCCTGGGCGCGCTCGGCATCGTTTTCGGCGATATCGGGACGAGCCCGCTCTACGCGTTTCGCCAGTGCTTTTTGAGCCAATTGAAGATCGCGCCGACGCACGGGAACGTGCTCGGCGTTCTGAGCCTGATCCTCTGGTCGCTGATTCTGATCGTATTCGTCCGCTACATCGCGATGATCATGCGGGTCGCGCACGACGGCGAAGGCGGCATCTTGGCGCTGCTGGCTTTCGTGCTGCCGCCGTCCCGGCGCGGCGTGCTTCCCGCCGCCACCTGGCTGACGTTTCTGGTGATTCTCGGTGCCGGCATGCTCCTGGGCGACGGCATCATTACCCCGGCCGTCTCAGTCTTGTCCGCCGTTGAAGGCGTCTCGGTCGCGACGCCCGAGGCTCACCACCTCGTCATTCCGATCGCCGTCGTCATTCTGATCGCGCTCTTCGTCGCGCAAAATCGCGGAACCGGGCGTATCGGCAACGTCTTCGGGCCGATCATGTTTCTCTGGTTCGCAACGATCGCGTTGCTCGGAATCTCCGGCATCGCGCAGTATCCCGCGGCGCTCTGGGCTTTCAATCCCTATTACATCCTGGCGTTCTTCTTGCATCACGGGCCGGCGGCGCTCGTGATCTTCGGCGCGGTCGTGCTCTGCGTTTCGGGCGTCGAAGCGCTCTACGCCGACATGTCGCACTTCGGCCGCGCGCCGATCGCGACGGCCTGGACCTTCGTCGTCTTCCCGGCGCTCGCGCTCAACTACGTCGGCCAAGGCGCGCTCGTTTTGGCCAACCCGCAGAGTCTCGACAACCCGTTCTATCGTCTTGCACCGCACGCGGTGCTCTATCCGGTCGTCGCGATCGCAACGTTCGCCACGATCATCGCGAGCCAGGCGCTGATCTCGGGCGTCTTTACCCTTACCAAACAAGCGATCAGTTTGGATTTCATCCCCCGCGTGCGAGTCGTCTACACCTCGATGCTGCATCGCGGTCAAATCTACGTCCCGTTCGTGAACCGGCTCTTGGCGATCGCCTGTATCGCGCTGGTCGTCTCCTTTCGCAGCTCGACCGCGCTGGCCAACGCCTACGGCCTGGCAGTTGCCGTGACGATGGTGGTCACCTCGATCGCGTACTTCGAAGTCGTGCGCGCCAAGTTCAAGTGGAGTCTGGCGACTGCGCTGCTCGCGACGATTCCTTTCCTGGGCATCGAGCTGCTCTTCGTCGTCGGCAGCCTGCCCAAAGTGCTCGACGGCGGCTGGATTCCGCTGATGATCAGCCTGATCGTCTTCATCATCGCCACGACCTGGCGCTCGGGACGCCGCCGCATCGCACAAGTCCAGCTGCAGCAATCGCAATCCGTCGACGACTTCTTACACGAAGCCAAGCCCCACGCCAACGAACCCTATCAAGGCACCGCGGTCTTCCTCACCGGCGATCCCGAAGGCGTGCCGTTCGTGCTGCGCCATCACCTCGCGCGCACCCACAGCGTCGACGAGATGATCGTGCTGCTGACGATCTTGCCCGTCACCGATCCGTACGTTCTCCAAGACAAGCGCGTGCGCGCCGAAAAGCTCTCGGGCGGTTTGGTGCGCATCACCGCGCGCTTCGGCTTTATGGAGAAGATTGACATCACGCCGGTCGTCATCGGCTGCTCGAAACACGGGCTGGGACTATCCGGCGAGAATACGACCTATTTTGC
>DATAWH010000050.1:0-76725 GCA_036267315.1 Candidatus Cybelea sp.
AACCTCTGGTGAACCGGTTGTTCCGCCAGGAGCATAGCCGGGTAGCTACGTTCGGATCAGATAAACGCTGAAAGCATATAAGCGTGAAACTGACTCCAAGATGAGATCTCAATCCCGTAAGGGTGAAGAGTCGTGGTAGACTACCACGTTGATAGGCCGGGGGTGGAAGCGTCGCAAGGCGTGGAGCTGACCGGTACTAATAGCTCGGAAATTTTGATTACACTACGCACCGCTCTCGAGACGCTGGGAGTTCTTCTCTGTACAGATTTGCAAGGTTTCCCGGCGCGATTGGCTAGAGCTCAGGCTCGCCATCGCGGCGGGGATCAAGTTTCTGGCGCCCATGGCGGCGGGGTCCCACCCGTTCCCATCCCGAACACGGCAGTTAAGCCCGCCAGCGCCGATGATAGTCGGGCCGCAGGGCCCCTCGAAAGTAGGACGGTGCCAGATTAATGAACGAAGGCTCGCCGAGTACGGCGGGCCTTTTGTTTTGCAGCTCGCCTTTCTTTTTGGGGAGACGGTACGGAGATATGAGCGACCTTCCAAACTTTAAGTTCGATCTCGAACATGCGAAGGGATGGAGCGGCGCGGCGGGCTCGGCGCGGCAACATACCGTCAACGAGTTTCCCGTCTCGCAGAGTTTCGCGGCGGTGTCAATGCGACTGGAACCCGGCGCGCTGCGCGAGCTGCACTGGCACGCGATCGCCGCGGAGTGGGCGTACGTGATTTCGGGACGCTGCCGCGTGACCGTGGTCGCGCCGTCCGGCGACGCCGAGATCTCCGATTTTGGACCGGGCGACGTTTGGTACTTTCCCAAAGGGCACGGTCACTCGATTCAAGGATTGGGGCCGGGTGAGTGCCACTTCTTGCTGATCTTCGACGACGGGCGGTTCTCAGAGTTCGGGACGTTCAGCATCACCGATTGGATGTCGCGCACGCCGCCCGGCGTTTTGGCCCAAAACTTAAGCCTGCCGCCCGACGCGATTGCAAAACTTCCGAAAGAAGAAGTCTACATCGTCGCCGGTGAGGTACCGCCGGCGGCGCCCCCGCCGTCGCTCAACGCCGATCTGGCACCAAGTCAGCTTCATCATAAGTTTCGGCTCGGCGTCGCGCCGCTGATGGAGTTCGCAGGCGGAAGCGAACGGCTCGTCTCGCAGCAGCAGTTTCCGATCTCGGCGACGATCACCGGCGTGTTGCTGACGCTCCACCCCGGAGGCTTGCGCGAGCTCCACTGGCATCCCAATGCCGACGAGTGGCAGTACTACATCAAAGGGCGATCTGAAATCGGGGTCTTCGGCGCAAACGGAAAGTATCGCCAAGACGAGTTTGGGCCGGGCGACGTCGCCTTCATCAACCGGGGCTTCGGCCACTACATTCGCCAGATCGGCAACGAAGAGACGCAGATCCTCGTGGCCTTCAACAGTCCCGATTACCAGGAGATCTCGCTCTCATCGTGGCTGGCGTCGAACCCATCGCGGCTGCTGGCGGACAACCTCGGCCTCGACGTAAGCATCGTCGAAAAGTTGCCCCACGCAGGCCGCTTCATCGTCGGAGGGGTATAGAAGGTTTCCTCGGACGTCTAGGAGGGGACCATGCTGCGTGCCGGCTCGCACCTATGTTTGGCGGCGATTTTACTGTTAGGCGCGAGCGGCGTCGCACCGGCGCAGTCCGCTGGCGCCGCGCCCGCACAGGCCTCCGGTGGAGAGGTTGCTCGCGCTAAACAACTGTACGACGACGGAAAATACAAAGAGTCGATCTCGCTTTTGGACGGCTATTTGACGACGCATCCCGGGGACGCGACGGCACTGGTCACGAGAGGCGACGATTATCAGGCCCTCGGAAGTCAAGAGTCGGCGATCGCCGATTACACCGCTGCGCTGGCGATCAATGCCGATTACGCCTACGCTTGGGCGTCGCGCTGCGACTCCTACCTGTCGATCCGCCAGTCGCAAAAAGCGCTGGCCGACTGCGATAAGGCAATCGGCCTCGATCCGGGGATGGGATACGCCTATCGGCTCCGCGCGCTGCTCGAACTCGACGCCGACGACGCGCAGTCCGCGCTCACCGACGTGAACCACGCTCTGATGATCGACCCGCATAGTCCGGCCGCTTTGACGACGCGTTGTCACACCTACCTCGTGCTGCTCGAGTATCCTGAAGCGATCGCCGACTGCAACGCCGCCCTCGCGATCGATCCCAACCGCGACGTTGCCTACTTCTATCGCGGCGAGACCGAGATCAAGCTCTCGGATTGGGATCGCGCGACTGCGGATTTCACCCGAGCGCTCGCGCTCGCGCCGGATGAGGCCAACGCCGATTACTGGCTCGCGGTCGCGAATTTAAACAGAGGCGCGTACGCCGACGCGCTCAAAGCCATCGATGCGTACATCCAATCGGACGTCGACGATCCCGACGGGCAGCTCATCCGCGCGACGATCGAGGTAAAACTCGGAAACGCCGCGGCCGCGCGCGCGTCAGCGACGACCGCCCTCAAACACTACATGATCGGCAACGATCGGTCGGGCGCGGCGAAGGCGCAGGCAATCTTGGACTCGCTGGGCGCGCCGGCAGCCTCACCTCCGCCGGGGCTCTAATCGCGCGCGACCGGCCCGAACTGCTCGCGAAATACTTGCGGGCGCAGGTTCGTCTGCGCGGCGAGCGCCGCGAGCTTCCCTTCGTCGGAGAAGTCCGATGGGTCGAGGTAGACCATGTAGTCGCGTGCGACCCGATAGGCCTCGGTCGTCAGATCTACCTGCCGAGTGCGAATTCGCCCGGTAACGGGATCCAGAAGCTCTCCTAAATCCACCGGCGTTACGTGTCCGCCGGAGAGCGCGATCAGCGCGCCGCTGCCGCCGTCGAGCAGATACCGGACCGCGCCAAAACCCAACGTACGCGTATAGTCGACGTCGAAGGCGACGGGTTTAGCGCAACGCAACTCGTAGCCGATGTCCTTCGTGTGCGGAAGCGAGTCGACGCCGATCTCGGCTAGGCGAGCGCGGACCGCATCGCGCAAGACGATGCCGAGCGGAACGTCGGCGAGCCGCACGTTGCCGAACGAGTCGCGACCTAAGTGTTCGACGGCATCGCGCAGGTCGTCCCAAACGTGCTCGGCGACCCCTTCGGCGACGACGGCGATTCCGTGCTCGCGTCCGAAGGAGCGGCGTTTGACGATCGAACCGACGATCGCGTCGACGACGCCGGCGAGCGTCGCGTGCTCCGGAAGCTCTTCGGGTAGTACCGCGACGGTCGAGCCCGAGGCCTTGCACATTCCCAACGCCAGCGACCCCGATTTGCGTCCCATGCAGATAACGATGTACCAGCGCGCGGTCGTGCGTGCGTCCTCCATCAAACTTTCGAGTATTCCCGATCCGACCGAACGCGCGGTTTCGAAGCCGAAGGTGGGCGCATTATCCGGTAAGGGAAGATCGTTGTCGATCGTCTTGGGAACGGTTGCGACACCGATTCGGCCGCGCATGCGCTCGGCGATCTTGGCCGCGCCGTAGGTGGTGTCGTCGCCGCCGATACAGACGAGATAGCGCACGCCCAACGCGTCCAACGAGTCCACGCAACGCGCAAGCGTCGCTTCGTCTTTTGCCGGATTGGTGCGCGAAGTGCGCAGGATCGACCCGCCGCTGGTATGGATGCGCGAGACGCGATCGAAGTTGAGCTCGATCGTGCTGGGGGCCGCACCCGCAGCGAGATCGCGATAGCCATCGTAAATGCCGATGGCGCGCAGTCCGCATTTCGAGGCTTCCATCGCGGCGGAAGCGATGACGCCGTTGATGCCGGGCGCGGGGCCGCCTCCGACGAGAATCGCTAGCGTGCCGGCCATGCCGTTACCTGTTGTGCGCCGGACGAATCCGGTAGATCGTGCCGGTCCGGTCGTCGGCGACAAATAGGCTGCCTCGTACGCCGACGGCAACTCCCGTGGGTCTTCCCACTCGTGCGAGGCACCCGTTTTGAAATCCCGTAACGAAGTCCGTCCATTGCGTCGCCGGGTTCGTCCAGTCGACCGCCTTTACCGGCCGGTCCCCCTCCATCGCAACGAACACGACCCGCGGCGGCGCGGCGTAGCACCCCGTCCGGTCGCGATGCCACGATCCGTGTGCGGTCGCAAAGAGTCCACCGCGATAGCGCGCTGGAAAGGCGTATGGTCCGGCTGGATGGATCGGGTAGAACGCCGCACCGATTATCGTCGAATACGCGGGAGTAACGACGAGCGGTGCGACCGTATGCGAGCAATCGGTGCCGGGCAAGTACGCGTGACGATATTCTTCACAGACCGGCCACCCGTAGTCGGCGTCGCCGGCGTGCGTTGAAAGGTCGTCGAGAAACTCGTACGGATGCCCGAAGGGTAGATCGTCTTGTCCCGCACCGCCGACCCACACCGCGCCGGTCTGCGGATTGACGGCGAGCGCGATTCCGTTGCGCAGGCGCTTGGCTCGCTGCCGAAAGTTCGCGCCCGAGGGTTCCATTATGGAGATCGCGGCGCGCGTTGGATCGACCTCGACGCACGGACTACTTCCGCCGTTCATCCGCGCGTTGCACGAGGATCCAGCCGAAACGTACACCAGCCCGTTGGAGAAGGCGAGCGACGTCGTATCGTGCACGTCACCGTCGGTACCGGGGGCTACCGGCCCGGCGCGCACGTCGGCGACGCGCCTCGCCTGAACTTTGCCGTCGTGTGGGGGATAGTCGACCGCCCAGACGTGGTGGACCGTTCCGACGAACAGCTCGGAACGGGCAGCGGCATACGCGACGCCGGCAGCCTCCTCGTCGGGCAGCGTTAGAAGAATTCGCGGCGTCCCGGGGGTGGATTCGGCGTTGGGAACGAGGTAGACGTTCGAGCCGTTGGTGCCCGCAATGAGATCGCCGTTGGGAAGCGCGACGAGTTCGCGCGCGCCGCCGATCGATGCGATCGCTTCGAGGGAGAAGCCGGAAGGGACGCTGAGGCTCGGGCTCGCGCTAGCCGCGCACGCCGCCACGATGGCGACGGGCAGTAACGCACAGCAAAAGACTCCCGCTCGTCTCCAAATTTCTTTCACGGGAGCCTTACTTACCCTCGACGCCCGGCGGCCACGCCGCCGGTGCGGAAACTATTGGCTGAGAGGAGGCCCCTGATTCGGAGGCTGCCCTTGATCGGGCGGCGGCCCCTGATCCTGCGGCGGCCCTTGTTCCTGCGGCGGCCCCTGACCCTGCGGCGGCCCCTGATCCTGCGGCGGGCCCTGACCCTGCTGGCCCTGGTACGGCGGCGGTCCCTGATCGGGTCCGCCCTGGCCGGGACCCTGTTGATACTGATCTTGAGGAGACTGGCCTTGTGCGTTGCCGTTCTGACCCTGGCGTTCCGCTCGGCGCTGCGCCATTTGAGCTTTGTGCGCTTGACGTTCTTGCTGGTACTGGTTTTGCTGATCGGAACTCAACACGCCCATGATTTGTTGATGCAGCGTTTTGCTGGCGCTTCGATCGATCGGGCTGCCGGCGGGGTGGGATTGCGAGTATTGCTGGATCATCGACTGAATACGCTGCTGCTGATCTCCCGAGAGATTCAAGTGGCCGAAGCGCTTCATCCAACGGTGCTGAATTTTCGCACTGCTGGGAGTCGTATGATTGCGTGCGTGTGCGGCCGGTTGCTGCTGGGCCTGCTGGGCCGAAGCAACGACCGGCACGGCGAGCGCCACCGCTAAGGCGCCCACGGTCAAGAGGTTGATCTTCATGGGTCGATCTTAACGGCGGGCCCGCTTGGATGCCTGAAGCTGCGATTAGGACCGGGCAAGCGGTTTAATCGCAACCGCATTGACCGCGTCGGAGACGTGCCCTTCGAATCGCTTGAAGTTATCGAAGAAGAGCTGCGACAGCTCCCCGGCCTGTGCGTCGTAGGCTGCGGTATCGCTCCACGCGTTGCGCGGATTCAAGACCTCTGCGGGTACGTCGGGAACGCTCGTCGGCACGGCTAATCCAAAGAAGCGCTCGGTTTCGAACGCCTCGGGAATGCGCCCTTCGATCGCCGCGTTAACCATCGCCCGCGTATGCGCGATCGACATCCGGTGGCCGACGCCGTACGGTCCCGCCGTCCATCCCGTATTCACCAGCCAGCACTGCACGTCGTGCTCGTCGATCTTTTGTCCGAGCAGTCGCGCGTATACCGAGGGATGATGGACCATGAACGGCGCGCCGAAGCAGGTCGAGAACGTCGCTTGCGGCTCGCTGATGCCGCGCTCGGTGCCGGCAACCTTTGCGGTGTAACCCGAGAGGAAGTGGTACATCGCCTGCTCGGGTGTGAGCTTCGAGATCGGCGGCAGCACGCCGAAGGCGTCGGCGGTCAGCATCAATATCGTCTTGGGGTGACCGGCCTTGCTCGAAGGAACGATGTTGGGAATGTATTCGAGTGGATAGGCCGAGCGCGTGTTCTCCGTCTTTGCGTCGGAGTCGACGTCGAGCGCGCGGGTTGCCTCGTCGTAGACGACGTTCTCAAGGACGGTAGCGAAGCGATTGGTGGCGGCCCAGATTTCCGGCTCGGCACTCGGTGAGAGGCGGATTACCTTGGCGTAGCAGCCGCCCTCGAAGTTGAAGACGCCGTCTGCCGACCAGCCGTGCTCGTCGTCACCGATCAGCGGCCGGCGTGAGTCCGAGGAGAGCGTCGTCTTGCCGGTGCCGGAGAGCCCGAAGAGAATCGCGACGTCGCCGTCGCGTCCCTCGTTGGCCGAGCAGTGCATCGGCAGCGTCTCGCGCAGCGGCAGCAGATAGTTCATCACCGTGAACACCGACTTCTTGATTTCGCCGGCGTAGCGCGTTCCGCCGATCAGGATCATGCGGCGCGCGAAGTTGACGAGAATGAACGTGCTCGAGCGCGTTCCGTCCCGCTCCGGATCGGCGGAGAACAGGGCCGCGTCGACGACCGTAAACTCCGGCACGAAATCGGCGACGGGTTGCTCCGGCGTGATGAACAGATGGCGCGCGAACAGATTGTGCCACGCGAGTTCGGTGTACACGCGAATCGGCACGCGATACCGGTGGTCGGCACCCGCGTAACAGTCGAGCGAGTAAACTTCACGCTCCGAGAGGTAGGCGGCGACGCGATCCCACAGGGCGTCGAACTTCTCGGGGGCGATCGCTTGATTCGCTGCGCTCCAATCGATGTGCGCTTCGCTCGACGGTTCGCGAACGAAGAATTTATCCTTGGGAGAACGGCCGGTGTGAGGGCGCGTATCGACGATCAGCTGACCGCTGGAGCCGAGAACGCCTTCGCCTCGCGCGATCGCGTGTTCCACGAGCGCGGGCGCGGAGAGATTCTCCCACAGTTTGACGACCTTGAGTTTTTCGGGAAGCGAAAGAATGGCGATTCCTCCTGTAAATCCTGCTAAAACGGTTTCCCACAAAGCTTTCTCACGCTGCACGAACGAGCCTGCAGGCGGTGCTTCCATTGGGTCCAATGCAGGAAGCATGCGCTGGATGCTGCTCCTGCCCACCCTTGCAGTTCTCCCCTTCCACTTCGGGTTCTTTGCCAGCGGTCCGTTAGACGCGATCACCGATGTCGCCGGCGTCCGCGTCGCGCATGTGACCAAAGTCGAAGGAAGTGACGTTCGTACCGGTGCGACGGCCGTTCTACCTAATCCCGATCCCTGGGACCACAAGGTATCGGCTGCATTCTTTGCCTTCAACGGCAACGGGGAAATGACCGGAACGCATTGGATTGACGAATCGGGATATCTCGAGGAACCGGTGGTGCTGACCGACACGCTCGACGTTGGCCGCGCCGCCGACGGGGTCGTGAGCTGGGTGATCGAGCATCATCCGGCGGTGGGTCGCGGCGACGACGTCCCACTACCGGTCGTTGGCGAGTGCGACGATGGTTTGCTCAACGACATTCAAGCGCGAGTGGTAACGCCTTCCGACGTCGTCGCGCTGCTCGACTCCGCGGCGCCCGGACAGTTTGCGCGCGGCAGCGTCGGTGCGGGTACCGGAATGAACGCGTTTGGTTTTCGCGCGGGAATCGGTTCTGCATCGCGCGTGCTGCCGGCCGGGGCGGGCGGATATCGGGTCGGCGTCTTGGTGAACGACAACACCGGCAGCCGCCGCCGTCAGCTCAACATCGTCGGCGTTCCGGTCGGCGAGCGTTTAGAGAACGAGTATCACCCCGTGTATCCCAAGCACACCGCGCTGCACGGACGTCTGGCCGAAGGAAGCATCGTGATCGTCATCGCGACCGACGCGCCGCTGGACAGCCGGCAGCTGCGCGCGCTGACGCTGCGCGCTGCGATGGGAATGGCCCGCACGGGGCTGACTTCCTCGACGGGAAGCGGCGACCTCATCGTCGCGTTTTCTACCTCGCACGTCTTCGAGCGGGTCGCGAACTTCACGGTCGAAGCCCCGAAGCAGCCGATCCTCGAAGATGACGACGCGTTGGACGCGCTCTATACCGCAACGGCCGAGGCTACTCAAGCGGCGATCTACGATGCTCTCTTCGAAGCAACGACGATGACCGGGCGTAACGGCGCAACCGTTTATGCGCTTCCCGCGCAGCGCGTTCTGGATATGCTGCAAGCGGCTCACGCAATATGAAGATCGATCTCGGTACGGTCGGACACTTTGGACTGGGTGCGCGATCCGCGCGCGAGCGCACGCTGGTGGCGCAAGCTTTTCACCCTCGAAACGATCTTCGAAGGCGAGGATTACGTGGGTCTCTCCAACGAGCACGTCACGATCGTTCTGCACGCAGGCGTGCCGCATCCCAAGACGATCGGCCACATGTCGTTCCATCTACCGAGCATGGCGCGTCTGCGCGAGGCGTTGAAGGCGCTGGAGGAGCACCAGGTCGACATCGAGGATCCCGGGGATGAAATCGGACCGGAAGCGCCCGGTTCGCCGCATCTCGGTCTTTGGTTTCACGATCCCGACGGCTACCGCTGGGAGCTTTCCGTGCAATACGGCGGCGCGTTAGCCGGTTAACGTTAACCAGGCGATCTTCGCGAGCGTCGCCGCGGACGGCTTGGCTTCGAGCGCACAAAGCTGCGCGCCGATGCGTGCCTGATTGCGATGATCGACGAACCAGGGTGGCCGTAGTGCCGGAATCGGCGGCAAAAACGGTCCTTCGAGCACCGTTTTCTGGGTGTGGGAGAGCAGGCGCGCGTTGTGGACGACGCCGCGGCCGCTCGGGCCCGTGGCGTCGTTGCGCGTGCGGTAGGCTCCCCATGGAACGGCTGGTAAGAGAAAGCCGACGCCGCTCCAAACGTTGACCCCGATGCAGCCGTAGCGCAGGCGGGCGATGGCCGCGTCGATCGCGCTCCGGTGCGTGCGCGCGGTCTTCGGATCCACGATCAGCGTCGCCGCAAGATCTCCGCGCAGGCGGTCGTTGCAAAAATCGACCGCGTCGCGAAGGTAACTCGCGGCATCGTCGTCATCCAGCGAAACGATCGCGAGCAGCGGGCCGAACGCTTCAGTTGAAAAGAGCGGACTGCCGGCGCTTGGGGGATCGGCGAAGAGCATCGTCCGCGCGAGTCGTTCGTTGCCTTCGCCGCCGAAGGATTCGCTCTGCGCGTGTCCGCTGCGAAGCCGCTCGCAACGCTCGCGCGAACCCGGATAGTAGGCGATGCGGTCGGCGGCGGCGGCGAAGGCCCGGCGCAGGTTCGCGACGAGAGCTTCGCGCTGCGGCCAGCGCGCGGGCAGCACCAACACCTGAAGCGCGATGCAGTTGAAGCCGTCGTTGTGCAGCTTTGCCGATGCGAGCTGCTGCGCGTGAAAGCGGAGCGCCGCCTCGCTCCATCGACCCGGCATGACGATTGCCGGGCTGACGTTGCCCAGCTCGCTGGTGACCGGTTTCCCGGCCGTATTATTCGCGGCAATAGCGCGATAGGTCGCCTCGCTCCCCGTCACGTGGACTGCATCCACGAGCGGATGGGCGCACAGGTATTCTCCGGCCGTGGCGCCGCCCGAGGCAAAGCGGAGGTAACCGTCGCGCACCAGCGGTTGGAACGCGTTCTCGAATACGGGCGTGAGTTGGTCCAGCAACGGATGCACCTTGAGCAGGCAGACAGATCCCTCCGCGACGAGCTTGTACAGCACGTCGAGCAGGCCGATCGAACTGATATTGCCCGCGCCGAGCACGACGGCGACCGTTGGGCGCGGGTGGGCCTCGCGGTACCAGGCGGCAATGCCGCCCTGCACGTGCTCCGGCGCGGTGCCTGGCTGCATCCACGTCTCGCCGCGCAGGCCGAGCTGCAGCACTCGGTCGCGCAGGCTCGCCGGGAAAATCTTGACGGCAATTTGCCCTGAGCCGACGATCCGCGACTCCAGGCGCGGCGGTTCCCGGCGTTCGATCCTGCGGAGGCTCTCCATGAACGCGCCCAGCGCGCGCAGGACGGCCCAGGGTCCGGTGATGGCCTCCTCGCCGGCGAGCGCCGTACCGGTCGTTCCCTTCAGCGCGGCGGCGATCTCGCTCCAGCGCGGCGCGACCCGTGCGGTCGACGTTCGGCACTCGGCCAGCAGGCCGATCTTCTGCGGAATCGGGAGCGCCGCCCAGCGCGCGGCTCCTTCGCGCAGTGCGCGCAGATCGCGATCCAGGCTAGCGGGTCCCCCGCCTAGCCGATGTTGACCATCCACTGGACACCGAACCGGTCGGTCAGCGCGCCGAACTTGCCGCCCCAAAACGCCTTCTCGAGCGGCATATCGATCGTGCCGCCCTGCGCTAAAGCCGCAAAGACGCGCTCCCCCTCCGCGTCGTCGCTCGTCGAGAGGCACATCGCGATATCGTCTTGGCCGTCGGGGCCGGGACCGGGGCGGCCGTCGGAGGCCATGAACTTCACGCCGTCGGCGGCAAAGCTAGCGTGCATGACTTTGTCTTTGTAGCTTTCGTCGACTTGCGATTCCATCTGCGATCCGGCGAAGCGATTGATGCCGACGATTTCGCCGCCCAGGCAGTCTTTGTAGAAGTTTAGCGCCTCCTCGCAACGTCCGTGAAAGAAGAGATACGGTTCGAGCTGCATGTTCTTTGGGACTCCTTTCCGTGCCGCGTTTCGCGTTTGCGATGCCGAGCTCCGTCACCGCGAGACGGCGGGTCGCAGGGCCGCACGCCGCGCGTACGGTAAACCGTAACCTCGTGGGAAAGCGCGCTTGAACCGGTTCGTCCACCTTCACGTTCATTCGGAGTACTCGCTTCTCGACGGCGCTTGTCGAATCGACCGCCTCTGCCGGAGAGCTGCCGAAGAGGGTGCGACGGCGGTCGCACTGACCGATCACGGCGTGATGTACGGCGCGATGGAGTTCTACTACGCCGCGCGCGAACTCGGACTGACGCCGATTCTTGGCTGCGAGGCGTACTTGGCGCCGCGCGGGCGGCTCGATCGCACCGCGCGCGAGGAGGCGCACGTCACGCTGTTGGCCGCCGACCTCGTAGGCTACCGCAACCTCGTCGCTTTGGTATCGAAGGGTTTCCTGGAGGGCTACTACTACAAACCGCGGGTCGATCTCGACCTGCTCGCCGAGCACAACGACGGGCTGATCGTCTTGTCGGGATGCATTTCCGGACTCGTCGCGGCGCCGATGCTGCGCGGCGACGTCGCGACCGCGCGCCAGAACGCAAAGACCTACCGCGAGATCTTCGGCGACCGGTTCTACATCGAAGTAATGCGACACGGCATGCCGGAGCAGGACGCGATCAACGAGGGCCTCGTGAAGCTCGCGCGCGAGCTCGAGGTGCCGATCGTCGCAACCAACGATTCCCACTACCTGGAGCAGAAGGACGCGTCCGCTCACGACGTGCTGCTCTGCATCGGCACCGGCAAGACCGTCTCGGATACGAACCGGATGAAGTTCTACTCCGATCAGTTCTACCTCAAGAGCGCCGACGAGATGTACGACGTCTGGAGCGACTATCCGGAGGCCTGTGAGAACACGGTTCGCATCGCCGACCGGGTCGATATTCGCATTCCGGAAAAAATCTTTCACTTGCCGCAGTATCCCGTCCCCGAAGATGACGGTAACGCCGGGCGGACGGACGCCGAGTACCTGCGAGAGCTCTGCGAGCTCGGCCTGCTCGAGCGCTACGGCGACGAGCGCGCTGCGAGCGACCAAAGCCTGCGCGCGCGGCTCGACTACGAGATCGACGTGATCACGAAGATGGGCTTCTCGTCCTACTTCTTGATCGTCTGGGACTTCATCAAGTACGCGCGCGACCGCGGGATTCCAGTCGGTCCGGGTCGCGGCTCGGCGGTCGGGTCGCTGGTTGCGTATTGCTTGAAGATCACCGATCTCGACCCGATGCGCTTCAACCTGCTCTTCGAACGCTTTCTCAATCCCGAACGCATCTCGATGCCCGACATCGATACCGACTTCTGCGTCGAGCGGCGGGACGAAGTTATCGCCTACGTCACGGAAAAGTACGGCAAAGAACGCGTCGCCCAGATCGTGACCTTCGGAACGATGGCCGCGCGCGCCGCCGTTCGAGATGCCGGCCGGGCGCTGGCCGTGCCCCTGCCCGACGTCGACCGCATCGCGAAGCTGATTCCCGCCGGCCCGGGCGGCCTGACGATTTCGCGGGCGATCGAGCAGATACCCGAACTGCGCTCGATCTACGCGATGCAGCCGCAGATCCGCAAACTGCTCGACACGGCAAAAGAGATCGAAGGCTTGGCTCGCAACGCGGGAACGCACGCGGCCGGGGTCGTCATTTCGGCGGGTCCGCTCATGGAGTACACGCCGCTGGTGCGCTTCGGCGACGGCGGCGTCAACACGCAGTACGACATGAACTGGATCGAGCGTATCGGTCTACTGAAAATGGACTTCCTCGGCCTGCGCAACCTCACGGTGATGGAGAACGCGGTCGGAGAGATCCGACGGACCGTCGATTCGGACTTCGACCTCGCAAAGATCCCGCTCGACGACTCGAAGACCTTCGAGATGCTCGGCCGCGGCGAGACGATGGGCGTCTTCCAGCTCGAGTCCGAGGGGATGAAACGGGTCTGTGCGGAGCTGGGGCCCTCGCGCTTTGAGGACATCGTCGCGCTCGTCGCGCTCTACCGGCCGGGACCGATGGACTGGATTCCGCAGTACATCGCCAACAAGCACGGCCGTTCGAAGCCGCACTACCTTCATCCCAAGCTCGAACCGATTCTCGCCGAAACCTACGGCACCGCCGTCTACCAGGAACAAGCGATGCAGCTGGCGCGAGAGATCGCCGGATTTACGATGAGTGAAGCCGACGAACTGCGCAAGGTCATCGGTAAGAAGCAGAAGGAGAAGATACCGCTCTACCAAGAGAAGTTCGTTACCGGCGCGATGCGCACGTCGGGAATCGACCGTGGGTTGGCGGAGAAAATCTTCCACTTCGTCGAGCCCTTTGCCGGATACGGCTTCAATAAGTCGCACGCCGCCGCGTACGCCTGGATCGCCCTGCAGACCGCGTTCCTCAAGGCAAATCATCCGCTGCAGTATCTAGCCGCCCTCATGACGTCGGTAAAGGACAAAACCGATAAACTCGTCGAGTACATCGAAGAATCGAAGAAGCTTGGTATCGAAGTGCTACCGCCCGACGTCAACGAGTCGCTGGTCGACTTTGCCGTCGTCGGCGGTTCGATTCGCTTCGGCCTGGCCGCGATCAAGGGCGTGGGCGAAGCCGCGGTGCGAGGCATCATCGCCGCGCGAGACCGCGACGGCCGCTTTACCGATCTCTTCGATCTGGTTTCGCGCGTCGATGCCAAACACGTCAATCGGCGGGTGCTCGAGGCGCTGATCAAATGCGGCGCGCTCGATTCGACCAGCGGGAATCGTTCGCAGAAGCTCGGGGCGCTCGACGCCGCCGTCGAGCTTGCCGCGCGCACGACGCGCGACGCAGAACTGGGCCAGGTTTCGCTTTTCGGCGCGAGTGCGAGCGACGCGCCGGTTCTCGCGCCAAGACTGCCCAACGTCGCCGCGCCGACGACCCGCGAGATGCTGACGTGGGAGCGCGAGACGCTCGGCATTTTCGTCTCGGGGCACCCGCTTGCGGAAATTGCGCCGGCGCTGCGGCGCACCGGCGCGGTGCCGATGAAAGAGCTCAACGACCTTCAAGACGACGCGGCGGTGACGATCGCGGGAACGGTGACCTCCGTGCGGCGGACGCTAACGAAGTCGGGGCAGCAGCTGCTCGTCGCGCAGCTAGCCGACATGACCGGTTTTTGCGACGTCGTCCTGTTTTCGAAGATCTACACGACCTACGCGCACCTCTTTGAAGACGACGCGATTTTGGTCGTAAAAGGACGTTTGCGCTTTCGCGAGCGTCCCGGCGGGGCGCCGGGCGACGAACCGCGCGTCGAACTTTCCGTGGCCGCTAATGAAGTATCGAACTTCGTTCCGCCACCGGCAACCGTTACGCGGACCGGTGCGCGCGGCTGGCACGTCGAGGTCACGCACCGCGAGCAGATCGACCACCTTGCGCGGCTGATCGACGAGTGGCCGGGCGAGGTTCCCGTCGTGATGCACGTCGCCGGGCGCTCGCAGCGCGTTGCACGAGCGATCGCCGGCGATGCTTGGGTGCGCGGCGAGCTCGAACGCATCTTCGCACCGCACGAAGTGCGCGAAGGCACGCTGGACGCGTACGGATGAGGGTGATCGACGCCGGCGATTCCAGCGCGCTGGCGGGTTGGTTCGACCGCGGTTGGAGCGTACCGGACAGCGTTCGTGCAGAAGTCGCCCGGATACTCGATGAGGTCGAGGCTCGCGGTGACGCAGCGGTTCTCGATTATGCGCTCCGCTTCGGCGACGGAGCATTCGAGCGGGTCGAGGTGCCAATGCTCGAGAGCCTGCGCTCGCGCGTGCCGGCCGCAGTCGCCGCGGCGCTCGATCTGCAGCGCGAGCGTCTGACGCGATTTCACCAGCGGCAGCGCCTGCCCGATATCTCCTACGTTGAAGAAGACGGGACGCGGTACGCGATCGCGCGCCGTCCCCTCAAGGCCGTTGCGGTCTATGCGGCGCGCGGCGGCGCGCTCAGCTCGATCTTGATGGGCGCGGTGCCCGCGAGGATCGCCGGCGTCGCGCGCGTCGTGGTCCTAACTCCTCCTAACGGGGACGGGCTCGATTCTGCGTTGCTCTTCGCGTGCGCGCTGTGCGGCGTCGACGAGCTCTACGCAGTAGGCGGCGCTCAAGCGGTCGCGGCGGCGGCGTTCGGAACGGAGTCGCTGCGCGCGGTCGACAAAATCGTGGGACGCGGCGGCACCTTTACGACCGAAGCGAAGCGGCAAGTCTTCGGCCGCTGCGGTATCGACGGCTTGTCTGGGCCGCCCGAAGTGCTGATCGTCGCCGATGACGGGGCGAGCAGCGAGTACGTCGTCGGCGAAATGTTGGCGGCCGCGGAACGAGCGGGCATCGCTCGCGTCGCCGTAATCTCCGAGTCGCGTTCGCTTCTCGAAGCAGTCGCGCAGCTGATCGACACCCTGGATTTGGAGTCGGCCGAACGCAGCGCGTCCGTCCGCGAGGCAATCGCCGGGAACGCGCGGCTGATCGCCGTGCGATCCCGCGCCGAGCTCTTCACTCTTCTCGATCGCTTCGCGCCCGCGTACCTCTGCCTGCAGGTGCGCGACGCATGGTCCTATCTGGAGCGCATCGCCAACGCCGGCACGATCCTCATCGGGGATTCCACTCCGCTGGTCAGCGGAGAGTATCTCGCGGGCACGAATGCAGTTGCACCGGCGGGCGGTTCGGCTCGTTTCTCTTCCTCCTTATCGCTTGCGGATTTTACTCGCAGCTTCAGCGCGGTCGAGAACAGCGCCGAGCGGCTTACCGCCGATGCTCTGCTGCTGGCAGCGATGGCGGAGCGCGATGGCTTTCCGCATCACGCGCAGACGGCGAGGATGCGTCAAGACCGATGATTCGTTTGGTGGCCTTGGACGTCGACGGAACGCTCGTCGGCAAAAGCCTGTCGATCTCCAGCGCCGTCAAAGCGGCACTGCAGCGGATGCAGGCCGCCGGGATCACCGGCTGCCTCGTGACCGGGCGCATGTACCGCGCGACGCTGCCCTTCGCACGCGAGCTTGGCTTCGACGCGCCGCTCATTTGCTATCAGGGGGCGGCGATTATCGATCCAAAAACCGATGCCGTGCTCGAGCATCGAGCAGTGGAAAACGAGGTCGTACGCGAGCTGGCGTCGCTCGCAGAACGAGACCGGATGCACTTGCAGCTCTATCGCAACGACGAGTACTACTGCGAATCGCGAAACCGGTTCTCAGAACTGTACGCATCTCTCGCGCAGGCAGAGCCCGTGGTGGTTCCTTCGCTGCGCGAGGCGTTCGCCTTTAGCCCCGCTACCAAGGGCGTCGTCGTCGCCGACGCTGCAGACGCGCAGGCGTACGCTGCGCGCCTGCGTGAAGTTTTTGGAGAGCGCGCGTACGTCACGCGCAGTCTGCCCGAGTTCGTCGAGATACTCGATCCGCGCGTCGACAAGGGCGCCGCCTTGCGCTTCGTCGCGCAGCGCTTGAACGTTCCGCTCGAACAGACCGCAGCCGTCGGCGACTCCTGGAACGACGCGCCGCTCTTGGCAGCCGCAGGGCTCGGCATAGCGATGGGGTCGGCGCCGCCGGAACTGCGCGAGGTGGCCGATGCCGTTGTCGGAGATCTCGAACACGACGGCGTGGCAGAGGCGATCGACCGGTTCGTGCTCGCGTGAGCCCCCGCAGGCGCCGGACGAAGCGCTCTCCGGCCGCGCGCGTGCGGCCGTTTTGGGTGGTCTTTATTTTGGTTGGGATCGCGTTGGGCGGAGCGCTCGCGTTCTTCGCGACCTGGTCCGGTTTCGATACGCGGCACGTCGCGATAACCGGGAACCGAAGAGTTACCACGAGCCAGGTTCTCGAGGCGGCACAGATCCCGATCAATCGGAGCATCTGGCTCGAGAATACGGGCGCCATCGCGTCGCGGATCCGGCGAATCCCCTACGTCGATTCCGTTGCGATCCACCGCGTACCGCCCGCGTCGCTGCGTATCGCCGTCCGCGAGCGGTCGCCGATGGCCGTTCTGCAGACGGAGTACGACTCGGCGGTCATCGATCGTTCGCTGCGGGTGCTCGAAGAGCCGGCGACGATGCAAACGTTACCGGTACTGATCGTCTCCGACCCGCTTTCGCTCGTGCCGGCGGAGTTCGTTACCGCGAAGGACGCGCGCGAACTGCGCGATGCGTACGAAACGCTGGTCGGCGACGGTGCGAAGGTGAAGACGCTCTCGCTGGACCGCTACGGCGACGTAATTGCGCAGACCCCTGAAGGCGTTCGGCTGCTGCTTGGCGCGCCGGAAGGCCTCGAGAGGAAGATCGCGCTCGCCAATCAGATCCTGGCGCAGACCCAGCGCGCGCAACGGAAAATTTCGGCGCTCGACCTTCGCGCGCCGACAACGCCCGTCATCGTCTACCGCTAAACTGCGGCCGTCCGCCGCCTAGTGACTGGTGAGGTTGAGATACACCATGACCGTGCCGCTGATCAGCGAAAGCTTGATCTGATCGTTCGGCTGCAGCTTCGAAAAGTCGACCGAGGCGCGGCCCGCGACGAGCGTGACGTCGTTGCCGTTGTCCATCTGGACTTGCACGTGCTTGGGGTCGATGATTTTCTCAACCTTGACGGTATACGTTCCATCCGCAAGCGTCGTCGCGACGACCGTGGCGGCGTGCGCGCCGAGCGGCGCGAGCAATCCGAGCGTCAGGGCGATTAAAGCAAACGTACGATTCACTAAAAAGACTCCCGCTGGTAAAGGGGTGCGATTAACAATGCATCATACCCGATGTTGTGTCCGGGGGCCAGAGGTCCGGCGAGTTTTTCGTTCCGTGCATTTTGTGCACAGGATGTCCACACGAGCGGACGATTTGTCCTCAAGGAGATGCTTGGTGGTGCGCTAAGGCTTCCAATCCGCGCGATGCCTCCCATAGCTGGTAGGAGTCGAGCCGGATAACCACAATATATCGTGGTTAACTTCCTCGGCGTAACTCAAAAAAAGATAGGTGACGGAGCGCATGAAGCACGAGACCCTTTGCGGGCTCGATATCGGTACGACCAAGACCTGTATGGTCGTCGCAACGACCGGGCCGGCCGGCCTCGAGATCGTCGGCTTCGGTGAGGCTCCGGCGTTGGGAATGCGCAAAGGCGTCGTCGTCGATCTGGACGAGACGATCAAGTCCATCGAGGCCGCAACGGAGCGGGCAGAACGGATGGCGGGCGTGCACTTCAGCGAGACGCTCGTCGGAATAACCGGCGAACACATTCGCAGCACGAATAACCGCGCCGTCGTCGCGGTGTCCGGCGAGGATCGTGAGGTAACCTCGGGGGACGTTCGCCGCGTCATTGATGCGAGCAAGATCATCAATCTCCCGAGCGACCGCCAGATCATTCACGCGCTTCCGCGCTACTTTACGGTAGACGGACAGGAGGGCGTCAGCGACCCGATCGGCATGTCCGGCGGTCGCCTCGAGGTCGACACCCACATCGTTACCGGCAGCACCAGCTTCATCACCAACGTGCTCAAATGCGTCGAGCGCGCCGGCCTCGAGACCAGCGGCATCGTCTTCGAGCCGCTCGCCAGCTCGGCCGCCACGCTGCTCGCCGAGGAGAAACAGGTCGGAGTCGTCCTCCTCGATATCGGCGGCGGTACCACCGACATCGCGGTTTACTCGTTGGGAAGCGCAATTTATACGGCGACGATTCCGGTGGGCGGGAACATCCTGACGAGCGATATTTCGCTCGGTCTCAAGACGACGCTGGCCGAGGCCGAAGCGGTGAAGAAGCAGTGGGGCGCCAGCGAGAAGGGCGAGCCGCTTGCCGTACGCACCCTCGACGGGCGGGCGAGGCGAGAGCACTCGACGGCCGAATTGCGGCAGATCGTCGTTCCGCGAGTCGTCGAGACGCTTCGCATGGCCCGGCAAAAGATCGTCGAAAACGTGCCGCGCGACCTCGTCCTGGGCGAAGTCGTGCTGACGGGCGGCGGCGCGCTGCTGCCCGGCATCGAACCGATCGCCGAAGAGGTGTTTAATTTGCCGGTACGAGTGGGAACCGCGAACTCGATTGGCGGATTGACCGACGTGATGAGTTCGCCGCAGTATGCGACTGCGCTTGGCCTCGTCGTCTTCGGCGCCAATGGAAACGGTGAAGACGCGGTCCACGGAAGGCGGCGTATCGGCATCGGAGGGCGAATCCAGCGCTGGCTCGCAGATCTATGGACGTAGAGCAACCCGACCCCACGTTCCCAAACTTTTTTTCGACGGAGGATCCGCAAGAAATGACCGACGCACGACGTTCCGTTCAAGAGCCCGCCCACGCGGCCACGATCAAGGTCATCGGTATCGGCGGCGGCGGCTGCAATGCCGTCAATCGCATGGTAGCGGCGGGCCTGGCCGGCGTCGACTTCTTTGCGGTGAACTCCGACGTACAAGCGCTGCGCGGAGCGCTGACCGAGAATCGCGTTCACATCGGCGGCAGTCAAACTCGCGGACTCGGAGCGGGCGCGAACCCGACGCTCGGCCGCGAAGCCGCCGAAACGTCGCGGGAAGATCTCGCCATGATCCTCGACGGCGCCGATCTCGTCTTCCTGACGGCCGGCATGGGCGGCGGCACCGGGACCGGTGCGGCGCCCGTCATCGCCGAAATCGCGCGGGAGTCGGGCGCGCTGACGATCGCGGTCGTCACCAAACCCTTTGCCTTCGAGGGAAAGAAGCGCATGCAGGTGGCCGAGAACGGCATCGCCGAGCTCGAAAGCAAGGTCGACACGCTGATCACGATCCCCAACGAGCGCATCCTGCAGATCATCGAGAAGAAGACGCCGCTCAACGAAGCGTTCTCTTTCGCCGACGACGTTTTGCGCCAGGGCATCGCGGGAATCAGCGACCTGATCACGCAGCCCGGCCTGATCAATCTCGACTTCGCCGACGTCAAGGCGATCATGAGCGACGCCGGTTCCGCGATGATGGGCATCGGTGAGGGCAGCGGCGAGCACCGCGCCGCCGATGCGGCTCAGAAAGCCATCGCGTCGCCGTTACTCGAAACGACGGTCGAAGGCGCCCAGGGAGTGATCTTCAACATCACCGGCGGCCCCGACATGGCGATGTACGAAGTCAACGAGGCTGCCGAGATGATCAGCCGGGCCGTCGATCCCGACGCGGCGATCATCTTCGGTGCGTCGGTCGACCCGGCCATGTCCGGACGCGTGCGCGTTACGGTTCTTGCGGCCGGCTTCGGCGCGCGGCGCGGCTATCGCAGCTCGCAGAGCGGTTACGCCTTCGAAACGAACAAACTGGAGGCGGTCTCGCCGGTTACGATGGACGACATCGATGTCCCGGCGTTCCTACGTTATCGCGGTTAAGGTTGCGCTAGGGTCCTAGTGGCCTACAACGCTCGCGTACTGCTGGACTCGCGCAGCCCGGTCGGCGTTCGGCTGACGACGCTCGAGGCTACGTTTCCCCGCTTCGTCCTCGCGGAGTTCAACACGCACAGAACTTTCTCGCGCAACTCTGCCAGTTCTCGCGCGGTACCGACTTCAAAGTTGATCGAGCGTGTCGAGAGCGACCCGGCCGTCCCGCTGGAGTGGGGGCGCAACAAAGCCGGCATGTCGGCTAGCGAAGTGCTTCGGGGGGAAGAAGCGGAACGGGCGCGGCGCGTTTGGCTTTCGGCCCGAGACGCGGCGGTCGCAAGCGCTCGCGCCTTGGTCGAGCTGAAAGTGCACAAACAAGAGTTGAACCGGTTGCTCGAGCCGTTCTTGTGGCACACGGTGATCGTGACGGCCACGGAGTGGGAAAACTTCTTCGAGTTGCGCTGTGCTCCCAACGCGCAGCCGGAGATTCGCGCGGCGGCGTCGGCGATGCGCGCGGCAATGAATGCGAGCAGTCCGAGGGTGCTGGAGCATGGCGCGTGGCACACGCCGCTGCTGCAGGCTGACGAGTCTGAGCTCGATATCGAAACGCGTTTGCGAATCTCCGCCGCTCGCTGCGCGCGGGTCTCCTACCTCACGCACGACGGGAAGCGCGAGATCCAAAAAGACTTAGATCTCTGCGATCGGCTGCTGGTAGACCGGCATCTCAGTCCGTTCGAACACGTTGCGACACCGGCACCCGACGCAGCCTTCTATGCAAACTTTCGCGGCTGGATTCAGATGCGCCGCGAGATCGAAGCCGGCGTTACCTCTTCGGCTGCAGCGAGCTGACCGGCGGCGGCCGCCGCAACGATCGCCCCGAACAGCGCTGCCCACACGGGAATCTTGATTGCGAACCAGGCGATGTCGTGCGTGCTTCGCGCTGCGGCGTACGCTTGCCACGCAACCGCGACGAGATCCCCCGGCGCAATGACGGGCAACGCCGAGCCCGAGGGCACGGGCAACTGCGGCGGATGCAGTTCGAAGCCGTAGATGGCTGCGGCAATCGCGACGAAAATGGGAACGGCGATCTGCCACTCAACCCGCAGCCGCCAGAGCGTGAGCGCGCAGACGAACAGGCTGGCGGCAAAGAGCTGCTTCGTTCCCCATACGGCAATCCAGGGAAGGGCAACGACGCAAAGGGCGGCGATCGAAATCGCGCGCGGCCAGCCCCGAGTATACAGCGACAGAATCGCCAGCGCCGGCAGCGCGAAGCAGAGCTCTTCCTGGTGCAGGAAGGCGCCACCGGCGACCGCGCAGAGGGCGGGCAGGAAGACCAGGAGTTCGCGCCGTTTCAAGCGGCTCGCGGCTGAATATCCGAGCCAGAGGCCGGCGCCGGCGAGCAGGAAGTACGAGATCGTTCCAGCGATGCGCGCTGCGCCGGCGGATGCGCCGAGCCATGCAGATGCGTACGTGAAGCTGTACTGAAAGGGAAAGTCGATTTCCGAAGCAGCGTGCGCGGGAAGGACGCGCGTCAGATACGCCAAGGCGCCGTGCGGGCCGACGAGCGCGACGGCAACGCAACCCGCAAGAGCGAGGACGGCAAGCAGCACCGGTCGCGCCTTCGGAACGAAGACCAGCGTCGCGATGGCAACGGCCACCCCCAACGTGGGTTCGATTGCGGTAAGCGCGGCAAAGAGTCCGCCCCATGCGTCGCGTTTGCGCGCAAAACAGAGGCCGCATGCGACGAGCGCGAGCAGCGCAAACGGCACGATCTGACCGGTACGCAGCGAGGCGTACAGCGTCGAAAGCAGCAGCGTCGCGGCGGCTACGCTCCACGGAACGCCCAGCGCGGCGAGGCCGCAGACGGCGGCCGCCACCGCCGCAACGATCGCAACGCCCTGCACGAAGCGCGCAGCGTCGAACGGCAGTCGCGCGAGCAGCATGTATGGCGGAAAATCGTAGGGAGGCTGCGGCGCCGGAATCGCGAGCGCCGGGTTGGCCGCAAAGAGTCGTCCGCGAAACGATGCGCCGGCGTTGACGCGGTGTTCGCAGGCATGCAGCGGCTCGTAGACGTACGGGTTGGCCCCGCGATCGAGCACCCAACCCGCACAGTAGAAGTCCGCGAAGTCGTCCATCGAGCGCCAGGGCAAGCCGTCGCCGAGCCGAGCAAAATCGCGCAGCGCAAAGAGTCCGAGAAGGGCCACCAGCGCTGCCGGAACGATCGTGCGCGCCGAAAGTTTCACGTTTGTGACGGCCGCGGGCTCGCGGCGCTCCAGGCGAGGCAAACGAGCGCGAGCAGCGCGCCCCACGTCGGAAGTTTAATCAATAGCCATCCCGGCGTGGGGTTGCCGATCGCAGTGACGTACGCCGCCCATGCCTTCTGCGCCAGATCGCTTGGTGCAAACGCGATGGCCGCAGCCGCGGCCGGAAACGGCGGCGGAGGATGCAGTTCGAAGCCGTAAATGACGAGCGCCACGACGGCAAACGCGACTGCAGCGGCGAGCGGAGCGGCCTTGCACCGAACGAGTAACGCAGCGACGACGAAGAGGGTCGCGAGGAACAACTTCTTTCCGATCCACACCAATATCCACGGAACGGCGAGGACCGCGACGGTGAGTGAAGCAATTAATTGTGCGCGCCCGCGTAGAGAGACCGCCAGGACCAATGCCGCCGGCATCGCGAGCGACACGTCGATCATGTGCACGTAGGTCCCGCCGACGATACTGCAAGCGGCGGGAAGAAACGCAACGAGCTCGCGACGGTTCAGCGAGGCCGCCGTTCGCCCGCCTAGCCAAACGCCGATCGCCAGCATCGCGACGTAGGAGATCTGCCCAACGGCGAGCGCGGGCACGGCCGGCATTCCCGCGCGCGTCAGCAGATACGTCAGGCTGTACTGATAAACGTAGCCCGTCTCGGCGGACGCTTGCGCGGGGAGGACGCCTAAAACGTATTCCGCGATGCCGCCGAGGCCGACGGAAAAGACGCCGATCGCGAGCATGAGGAGCCCGGCGATCGTCGCACCGGCGCGAGCCCGCGGCGCTAAGAATAGCAGTGCGACGAAGACGGGCACCCCGAGGTGCGGTTCGATTAGAACGAGCGCCCCCAGCACCCCCGCGACCGCATCGCGTCCTCGCGCAAGCGCCAAACCGCAAAATACCAAGGCCGCTAGCGCGAACGGAACGATCTGACCCGCGTCGAGCAGCAGGTAGCCGGCGGGAAAGAATAAGGCGAGAGCGGCCACGTCGAGTGGAATGCCGAGCGCTGCGAGACCTGCGATCGATCCGGCGACCGCCAGCACGATCGCGATCGCCGCGAGCGTCCGCGCGCGCTCGAACGGCAGCCGGCTCAACGCGGCGAAGGCGGGGAGGTCGTACGGTGGGAGCGGCGCGGGCACGACCCGGCGCGCGTCGCTGCGGTAGGCCGGCGTACGGTTGACGATGTGTTCGCAGCGGTGAAGCGGTTCGTAGCGGTAAGGATCGGCGTGCTGGTCGAGCGCCGAACCGGCGCAGTAGAAATCGGCGAAATCGTAGAGCCCGTTCCACGGTAGCGCGTCGCCGAGGCGCGCCAAATCGCGAAGCGCCGCGATTCCGAGCAAGGCGAGTGCCACGATCGCGACGATCTTTCGGGCCGTCATTGCTGGCGCTTGCGTTCGACGGAACAACACTAGTGCCCGCCGCTGCTGCCGATGAGGACATATATGCGCATCGCGTTGAGAGCGTATTGCGCTTTGTCTTTGCGTACGTTATAACGATTGGCAACGGTTGCGCCCTCGGGCCGCAGCCGTAGGGTGTGCTCTCCAAACGGGGCTTAAGGGTGTGGCTCTGTCTTATTCCAGCGCGCGACAGCCGAGCGACCGCGAACGGCTCGTCGCGGAGTATTGGTATCTTTGCCGTCGAGGCGCGCATCGGTTCATGCGGCGCGGACTCGATCGGGCCGATCTCGAGCAGATCGCGGCGATCGGCCTCATTAAGGCAGCGGATCGTTACGACTGCGCGCAGCCGGCGCCGTTCGAGGCGTACGCGTGGCTTCTCGTGCTCGGCGAGCTCATGCACTACGTGCGCGACAGCGAACGGTTCGTCCGCGCGCCGCGCAGCACGCGGGAACTCGAGCGGCGCTGGAGCGCGGCCGAGCGGGAACTGTGGCCGCGCTTGGGCCGCGAGCCGACCGAGAACGACGTCGCCGCGTCGATCGGTGCGAACGCCGAACAAGTGCGCGAGGTTCGCGCCTACCGCGCGAGCGGGCAGGTGATCTCATTTGAGGCGATGGCGGGCGCCGAGCGGAAAACGTCGCCGAGCGACATTGACGACGTAGTCGACCGGCTGACCGTCGAAGGCATCCTCGCGGCGCTCTCTCCGCTGCAGCGGCAAATCGTTCGGGCGATCCATCTCGACGGCGTCAGCGTCGTCGAGGTGGCGCACCGTTTGGGCTATTCACGGCGGCACGTGACGCGGCTGCACCGCGGTGCGATCGAACGCTTGAAAAGCTCGTGCCGAGCGCGCGATGGGTGAAGTGAAGTAGGCGCGGCGAGGCGCGCCGAAAAAGCGCTCGATGTTCTCCTACCTGACCGCCGGCGAATCGCACGGGCCCGCGCTCGTGGGGATCCTCGACGGCGTTCCCGCGCACGTACCCATCGACGCGTCCGCGATCGACCAGACGCTCGCGCGGCGCCAGGGTGGATATGGGCGCGGCGCGCGCATGCAAATCGAGCGCGACCAGGTCGAGTTCCTCGCCGGCGTTCGCGGCGGAACGACGCTGGGCTCGCCGATTGCGGTCGTCGTTTCCAACCGTGATTACCTCTCGCCCAAAAACCGCGCGTTGATGGATCCCTTGACCGGTAGCGGCGAGCCGCTCACCAATCCCCGTCCCGGGCACGCCGACTACGCGGGCGCGCTAAAATACCGGCAGCGCGACCTGCGCAACGTCCTCGAGCGCGCGAGCGCGCGCGAAACCGCGATGCGCGTCTGCCTCGGCGCGATCTGCGCGCAGTTTTTGGAGGCGCTCGGCGTCGCGACCCGCAGCTGCGTCGCACGCATCGGCAGCGTCGAAGCCGAAGACCTCGCGCAGTGGGATCAAGCCGACGTCGAGGCCAGCGACGTGCGCTGCCCAGACGCTGCGGCTGCCACCTTGATGATCGGGGAGATCGACGCCGCGAAAGCCGCCGGCGATACGCTTGGCGGACAGTTCCTTATCGCGATCGACGGGCTGCCGGTGGGCATCGGCAGCAATCGTCAACCAAATCAGCGGCTCGACGGAATCCTCGCGGGCGCGGTCATGGGAATGCAGACGGTTCGGGCGGTCGAGATCGGCCTGGGCGCCGGGATTGCTGCGACGCCGGGCTCGCGCGCGCACGACGAGTTCGCGTTCGATGGTGGAAGCGTCGTACGGCGCAGCAACAGAGCGGGCGGAATAGAAGGCGGCATGAGCAACGGCGAAACGATCCTGCTGCGCGTTTCGGTCAAGCCGATTCCAACGCTGATGAAGGCGTTGCCTTCGGTAAATCTCCACGAGCAGACCGGCGCACCGGCGACCGTCGTACGCAGCGACGTCTGCGTCGTGCCGGCCGCGGCGATCGTCGGCGAGGCGATGGTGAGGCTGGCGCTGATGGCGCCGCTCCTGGAAAAATATGGCGGCGATTCACTCGAGGAGACGCTGGAGAACCTCTCACGCAGCGCGCAAGCGGCAACGGAGCTGTTTTCACGAGCACCGGCACCCGGCGCGCCGTGAAGCGCCACCTGGCCTTGATCGGCTTCATGGCCGCGGGCAAGTCGACGATCGGCCGGAGGCTCGCGCGCGAGCTGGGGTGGGCGTTCTTCGATACCGACGCGTTCGTCGTTCGCGCGCACGGTACGGTCGCGGCGATCTTCGACCGTGAGGGCGAAGCGGCGTTTCGCCGCTACGAGCACGAAGCGATCGCGCACGTTCTTGCCGGCCCCATCGGCGGCGTCATCGCGTTGGGCGGCGGAGCGCTGACGCTGGTAGAGAATCGCGCGATGCTGGCCGCCCACGCGCACCGGGTCTTTTTGAAAGCGTCGCCCGAGCAAATCTTCGCGCGCGTGCGTCGCAACCGTAAGCGCCGGCCGCTGTTGGGCGAGCGTCCCACCATCGAACGAATCCGCGAGCTCTACGAGGCGCGTCTAGCGGACTATTCCGCGGTCGACCACATCGTCGAAGCGCGCAAAATGAGCGACCGCGAAGTACTCGACGACATTTTGCAGTGGCTGCGAAAAAACGAGATCGCGCTCCAGTGCTGAAAACCTCGGCCGCGCGCAACGACGATCTCGGGTATCCGATCGTCGTCTCGCACGATCCGGCCGAAGAGCTGGCGGCGTTCGTGCGCGCCGGCAGGGCCCCGGCGCTGATTCTGAGCGACTCGCGGCGTTCCGTTCGCGCGATCGCCGCAAGGGTTGCAACGACGCTCGGAAACGTTCCGGTCACCGCGTTCGCGCTGGGAGAGCAGCGCAAGCGGCTGACTACGCTCGAGCGCGTGCTTGACGCGATGCTCGCCGCCGGCGTCGAGCGCGATTCGCTGGTTCTGGGCGTCGGAGGAGGCGTTGCCAGCGATCTCTTTGGGTTTGCCTGCGCCACCTACATGCGGGGCGTCCGGTACGCGCACGTTGCCACGTCGTTGGTGGCGATGGTCGATGCAGCGATCGGCGGGAAGACCGGTGTGGATCTGCGCGGCGGGAAAAACCTCGCCGGCGTCTTTGCCGATAGCGTCGGCGTTTTCTGCGATACCGGTGCGCTGCGGACGCTCCCGGCGGACGGGTTTCGGGAAGGATACGCCGAGATCGTCAAAGCCGCGATCATCGAGGGCGGCGATCTCTTCGAACTGCTGGAAGAGCTTTCGCCGCATCCAATGCGAAGCTGGCCGTGGCTAGAGGTCATTCCGGCCGCCATCAAAGTGAAGACGATGGCGGTCGCCGACGACCGCCTCGAAGCCGGGTCGCGGGCCACTCTCAACCTCGGTCACACCTTTGCCCACGCGATCGAGCGCGCTTCAAGGTACACCGTTTCACACGGCGCTGCAGTTGCGCTCGGTCTGCGCGCCGCGGGAATGCTCGCCCTGCGCACCGGACGCTTCAGCGAGGCGGAGCACCTGCGCGTGCTCGCGTTGCTGGCGTTGGCCGGACTGCCGCTGCAGACGAGGCTCGCGCCCGAAGCGATCGTCGCGGCGATGCGCAACGATAAGAAGCGCCGTGGCGGCGGCGCTCGCTTCGTCCTGCCGCGCGCGATCGGCGACGTCGAATACGGCATCGCGTGCAACGACCGAACCGTCCGCGCCGTCTTGCAGGCGCTCGCGCGCGCACCCGAGAGCATTCGTGCGCGGCGTTGATGTTCTTCCGGCCATTCGTTCCTCGCGATACGATCTGCCTCTAACCTACGACCCCGGCGACTTGGACTTGTCCGTCGGCGACGTAGTCCGCGTTCCGCTCGGCAATCGCGATACGATCGGCTTCGTCGTATCGTCTCCGTACGATTTGAAGGAGCCGCGCGAGTTGCGTCGCGTGCGAGAGCGCGCCGGCGACGCAAAGGCGTTCGACGAGACTGGCCTCAGGCTCGCGGAATTCGTCGCCGAGCGCTACCTCTGCACGCTGGGCGAGGCCCTTGGCGCGGTCGTCTTGGGCTCGGCGGTACCGCGCGTTGCCGACGTCCTGCAACGCGCCCCCGATCCTCCAACCGCTTCACGATCGGTGCCCGCCGCGCTCGTTGCCTTGATCTGGGAAGAGTTCGAAGAAAGTTTCCCACTCGAACGGCTGTTGCGCCATCCCGAAGCGCGGCGCATCGCGGATCGCCGCACGCTGCTCGCGCACGTGCGGACACTCGTGCGTCAAAATGCGCTGCACCGGGTCGCCCGGGTCGCGGAGGGGCGGGTACGCGAACGTCGCGTGCGGGTGTTGGAGCCTGGCGACGCGCCGATTAGGGGACGCAAGGCCGAAGCGCTGATCGCGTTCGTTCGCGCGAACCCCGGGATCGGGCGGGCCGACGCAATCCTGGCCGGATTCTCCAACGCCGTCATCACCCGCGCGCTGCGGGGCGGGGCGGTACGCGAGTTGCTCGTTCGCGGAGAGCGTTCGCCGCTGCCGCCGGGTTCGGCGCAAAGACCCGCGCCGACGCCCGAGCAGCGCGAGGTCCTCGCCCGAATTGCCGAGGTGCTGGAACGCGGCGGTGCCGAAACGATGCTGCTCTACGGAGTGACCGGCAGCGGAAAGACGTTCGTCTACATCGAGTCCATTCAACGCGTGCTCGGGATGGGAGGCCGGGCGATCGTTCTGGTCCCCGAGATTTCACTGACCCCGCAGGCAGCGGCGAGATTTCGCGCGGCATTCGGCAGCCGAGTCGCGGTCATCCACTCCGCGCTGTCCGAGCGCGCGCGGTTCGACGCGTGGGATGCTTGCGCGCGGGGTGAGGTCGACGTCGTCGTAGGCGCACGCAGCGCGGTCTTTGCACCCCTGCGCGACGTCCGCATGATCGTCGTCGACGAGTCGCACGACCCGTCGTACAAACAAGATAACGTACCGCGTTACCACGCGGTCGCAGTGGCCCGCGAACGCATGCGGCTGGCCGGCGGTTTGCTGGTGTTGGGAAGCGCTACTCCGTCATTGGAGAGCTATGCGGCCGCGCGCGCGGGACAGATTCCGCTGTTGACGCTGCGCCATCGAGCGACCGCGCAACCGCTGCCCGAGGTTCGCGTCGTCGATCTGCGCGAAGAGTTTCAAGCTGGAAATCGGGCGATCTTCAGCAGTGCGCTCGTGCAGGCGCTCGGGGAGCGCATGGAACGCGGCGAAAAGAGCATTCTCTTCGTCAATCGCCGCGGCAGCGCGGGATCGCTGCTCTGCCGGACCTGCGGAGCGGCGATCCACTGTCCGCGCTGCAGCGTCGCGCTCTCGGTGCATCGCAGCGAACGACTGCTGCGCTGTCACTACTGCGATTTTCAGATGCCCATTCCGGAGCGTTGCCCCGCGTGCGGCGAACCTAGTCTAGCGGATCTCGGCGTCGGAACCGAGCGCGTCGATCGCGAGGTGCGGCGGCTTTTTCCAGAGGCGCGCGTGCTGCGAATGGATTCCGATACGACGACTCGCATCGGCGATCACGCCCGAATTCTCGCGGCGTTCGAAGCGCAGGGGGACGTGTTGGTCGGTACTCAGATGGTGGCCAAGGGCCTCGATTTTCCGACGGTAACGCTGGCAGCGGTCGTGGCTGCCGACCTCGGCCTCAACATCGCGGACTTTCGCGCGGCCGAACGCAGCTTCGCGTTGATCGCGCAGGTTTGCGGGCGAAGCGGGCGCGCGCGCCGGGGCGAAGCGATCGTGCAGACCTACGCCCCGGAACACCCGGCGATTCGATTCGCCGCCGCGCACGATTACGAGGGGTATGCTTCAGCAGAACTCGCCGAACGCGCGGAAGTCGCTTTTCCTCCGGCCCGGCGGCTCGTCTACCTTGGGGTGATCGGGCGCGATCGTGCTCGTACGGCGCATACGGCCGAACGTTACGCGCGCATACTGCGCGACGCCGAACTCGCCGAGGTGTTAGGGCCCGCGCCCTATCCGATCGCGCGAGTCAACGAAGAGTGGCGTTACCGGATCGCGGTGAAGGCGCGGCGCCTCAAAGCGGTGACGGAGTTCGTTCGAGCAGAGATCCTGCCGCTCGCGCGAGCGGATGGTAAGACTCGCCTCGCAATCAACGTCGACCCGTAACGAACGGGCCGGGACGCGTTACTTCTTGGCTTTGCCGCCGCGCGTTTTCGTCGTCTTCACCGGCGCGGCTGCCGCCCGTTTGCGAGCCTTCGCCAGACGCGATTTCTTGCGAGCCGCCTTGTTGGGATGAACGATTCCTTTGGTCGCCGCCTTATCGTACGCGCTTTCGGCGAGCTGTGCCGCCGCGTTATCGTCTGAATCGACGGCTCGCTTGAAAAGCGTCCGCAGACGGTTCTTCGCGCTCTTGTTACGCGTTTCGCGCTTCTCTGATTGTTTGGCCCACTTTTCGGCGGCCTTGATGTTCGGCAAGAATGCTCCTTATGGCTGGCGGCGTGGCGACGGCGTGTATCATATCAGGCTGGCGCGACGGGTGTCCAGGGCGGCGACGAGGATCCTGCGATAACTGTCGTAGCGGCTTTGGGCGACCCGTCCGTCGGCGGCCGCCGCCTTCACCGCGCAATCTGGTTCGTTGAGGTGCGTACAATCGGTGAAGCGGCAGGCAGGTGCGAGCGGGGGGATCTCCCGGAACCCGTAGGCCAGCGTTGCGGCGTCGATCTCTCCCAGCCCGAACTCGTTGATCCCGGGACTGTCGATCAGAAAGCCGCCCTCGAGACGGTAGAGGCGCGCCGCGCTCGTGGTCTGTCGTCCAAGGCCGTGCCGCGAGACTTCCCCGACCGCGCCCTCGCCGCCCAGGGCGCGAAAGATCGTCGACTTTCCCACGCCGGAGTTTCCGACCAGCATGGCGTGCCTTCCGGGGAGCAGGCTGCGCAGGTCGTCGACGCGCTCCCCGAGCTTGGGATTGATACAGAGTACCCGATAGCCGGCCCGCTGATAGACCTCCAGTAGCTCGGTGCTGCGAGCGGATTCCGCGAGGTCTGGCTTGGTGAAGACGACCGCCGCTTCGATCTCTTCGAACTCGGCGAAGGCGAGCAGTTGGTCGAGGGTCGCCAAACGCGGCGGCGGATCGGCGAGTGCGGTGACGGCGACGAGCAGGTCGACGTTCGCGGCCATCGTCTTGGCTCGGCCCGCGACGCTGCGTCGCTGCATCGTTGCACGCCGCGGCTCGATGCGCTCGATGAGCGCTTGCCCGTCCTCCAGAATGCGCGCTTGGACGACGTCGCCGGGTACTGGCATGAAGCGCCGGCCACTCATTCGGCGGAGCTGCGCGATACGCGGCAGCGTTTCGCCTTCGATCGATATCCACGCGGAGTTCTTTCCGGTAGAGACGACGAACGCTTTATGAAGCGTGATCTACTTCACCCTGAGCGTGGCAGGGCGTCCGGACGACTCACGGCGCAGCGAGATCGATGCCGCCATGCGAGCCCGCGACGGGCGCGCGACCTGGCGCGTCAATCCTCTTGCCGGCCGGACGTACGCATTACTCGAGGCCGCGAACGAATTCGATCCGGCGGACGTCCCTACGGTCCCCGGCGAAAGCGTGTACGCGACGGCGATCATTGCGTTGGCAGTTTTCCCTACGGCGCCTGAAGCCTTGCCGCACCTCCACGATGCTCTGGCCGGGCGAGGGGCTCCAGCCGGGGTGCTCGCTGTCCACGAGTGCGAGGGCGGGCTCGTCGTCGAGTGGGATCCGCAGATCGGAGGCGCGCGCGTCGTGTCCGCGATTATCGACGTGGAGCTTCGGCGCTTCGCCAGCGGAAGAAGAACCGAGCTGCTTACGCCGCTGCCCCCCGAGGTGCTCGCGACGATCGCGCGCGACGGCCTGCAGACGCCCCAGCTCTCCTCAGAGCGCGTTCTGGAGCTGTTGATCGGGCGATGACGTTCGGCGCGTTCTGGCAGAACCTCGGTATTTCCGACGTCATCGACGTCATCGCGACCAGCGTTTTGATCTACTACGTGATCTTGCTGATTCGCGGTACGCGCGCCGTGCAGATCTTGATCGGCATTCTGGTTTTGGTTGGATTGCTCGGGCTCGCGACGCTGCTGCATCTGACGCTTCTCGGCACGATCTTGCGCCTGTTGCTCGTCGGCGCGGCCGTCACGATTCCGATCGTCTTCCAGCCCGAACTGCGGCGCGCGCTCGAACAGATCGGTCGCGGCGGTCTCTTTCGGCTGCAGAGTGGTGACGATGCCGAGCTCGGACCGGGGCGCCCTGAAGATCGCACGATGCTCACGCTGGCGCGCACCGCGTTCTTTCTCAGCCAAAGCCGTCGCGGTGCGCTTATCGTCATCGAGCAGCAGAGTGGTCTGAAAGAGATTTGTGAGAGCGGCACGCCGCTGCACGCCGATATCTCCGAAGAACTCCTCTTGACGATCTTCACGCCGGCCTCTCCGCTTCACGACGGCGCCGTCGTGATACGCGAGGGGGAAATCGAGGCCGCGGGGTGTCTTTTGCCGCTGGCCGAGCGGCCCCTGACGGGCGTACGGATGGGCACGCGCCATCGCGCCGCGGTGGGGCTCAGCGAGCAGACCGATGCCGTGGTGCTGGTCGTTTCGGAGCAGACGGGGGCGATCCGGATCGCGCGCGGCGGACGGCTCTCGCGTTCGGTCGATGAAGAGCAGCGGTTGGTGAAGATGCTGTTGGCGGTCACGCGGCCTCCTCGCCACGAGCGCCGGAAACCAAACGATTTCATCGCGCAGTTGCGCTCGCGCGTGCGAACCTCGCGCGATAGTTCGAAACCGCGGGTTTCGTGGACCGATCTCTTGCCGTAATGGAGCTGATCCGTAAAAACTTCGCGCTTAAACTACTCGCCGTCGCCCTCGCCATCGTCGGCTGGGCGTACTTTCGCTTCGCCTCCAACCCGGTTTTCGCCGACGGTCAAAGCGAACAGCAGCTTTCGATTCCAATCTCGACGGCAAACCTCGCGCTGGGCTACGTCGCACACTTCGCCGATCGCGAGGCCGTGGTCACGGTGGAGGGAAAACGAGGAGAACCGGCGATCAAGCCCGATGAGATCAAGGCAGTGATCGACCTTTCCAATAAAGGCGTTGGCGTTTATAACGTCCCGGTCCAGCTCGTCGCGCCGGATCTCGCCGTGCAGAGCTTGAGCCCGGCCTCCGTGACGCTGACGATCGAACGCGTTGAGGAACGCAGCTTTCCGATCGTCATGCACTATATGGGGCAGCCGCAGCCCGGTGTCGTCGTCAACCAGCCGCAGATTCGGCCGAGCGTCGCGACGGTACGCGCGCCGACTTCGATACTCGCGCAAATTGCCGCGGTCAACGCCAACGTCGCGCTCCCAGAAGGGCCCAAGGCGATCGACGAGATGGTCCGCCCCGTTCCGGTCAACGCCGCCGGCATGGAGCTAACCGGCATCTCGGTCTCGCCCGACTTAGTTCGCGTCCAGCTGCGCTTCGTCGCCGGCGCCGAGAAGTGAGTCGCCTCTTCGGTACCGACGGCGTCCGCGGAGTTGCCAACGCCGAGCTGACGCCCGAGCTCGCTTTTCGCATCGGGCGCGCCGGGGCGCTCGTTCTGCACGACGGCGGAGACGACCAGCGCCCCATCGTCGTGGGGCGCGATACGCGAGTTTCCGGGAGCATGCTCGAAGCCGCGATCGTCGCCGGCATCACCTCGGCGGGACGCAACGCACTGCTGCTCGGCATCGTGCCGACTCCGGCCGTCGCGACCGTCGCGCGACGCACCGGGGCCGCAGCCGGCGTGATGATCAGCGCGTCGCACAATCCCGTTCCCGATAACGGCATCAAGTTTTTCAGCGGCGACGGATTCAAGCTGCCCGACGAACTCGAGCTCGAAATCGAGCGTGCGGTCGATATCGCCGACCCGCCGAGGCCAACCGGAACCGGTGTAGGCGTCGTTCGCTCGGCGTTCAATCTCGGCCGTCATTACTACGCCGAACTTCAGGAGGCGGTCCCGAGTCTCGAAGGGCTCGAGGTAATTATCGACGCGGGCTTCGGGGCGGCCTACGCGGTCGCTCCGTACGTCATGCGTAAACTCGGCGCGCGCGTCGTCGAGCTCAACTGTGAAGCGGACGGTTCGCGCATCAACGTCGCGTGCGGTACTACCGACCTGCGGCAACTGCGAGACGCGGTACGAACGCGAATTGGCGAAGGTGCGCGCGTCATCGGCGTCGCCTTCGACGGCGATGCGGACCGCGCGCTTTTCGTCGACGAAACGGCGGAGATCGTCAGCGGCGATCACGTGCTGTTCGCAATGGCGCGCGACATGCACGAACGCGCGGAGCTCGCTCACGACACGGTCGTCGCAACCGTGATGAGCAACATCGGATTCGAACGCGCCCTCGCGCACCACTCGATCGGGCTCGTACGCACGGGTGTCGGAGACCGGTACGTTTTGGAGCGGATGCGCGAGGGCGGCTACACGTTGGGCGGCGAGCAGTCGGGGCACGTTTTGGATTTGCGGTACAACAACACGGGTGACGGTCCGCGTACCGCGACGACCCTGCTGGGAATCGTTGCGGCCCGCCGGACGTCGCTGCACGAACTCGTCCGCGAGGTGCAGATCGCTCCGCAGATCCTGGTCAACGTCACCAGCCGAGATCGCGACGTCTTGCTGATCGATTCCGTACGTGAAGAGATCGCCGCGGCGCAAGCGGCGTTGGGCAGTACGGGACGCCTCCTCATACGGCCTTCGGGCACCGAGCCGCTTATTCGCGTGATGGCCGAAGGTGAGGATTTTGCGATGATCGAGGAGATCGCACAGCGCGTTGCTGCGCGGATCAAGCGAGAGGCCGATCGCTTTTCCGCGAGCGGGGCGCCTTAAATTCAAAACTTGAATCATTAAGGGAGGGCGCCCTGGCATAATGACGAAGGCGCCGATTCAGTCAAAGGACTTTCGACGGTTGACAAGTCGTCCGAGTCGTTGATGCCTATCTAGGTCACTGAGTCGGGACACCAAGTCCCGAGCGGGGGATATCCCGGTAGGGGTGAGTGGGCCGGTCGGCCCTAGGGCGAATCTTTCCCGCCCGAACCCGTCAACTAACCCCGCAAGTGTCGTGAAAGAGGAGCGATTTCTTGCGTCAAACGCTAGCCATTGGGGCATTTTCCCTTTTCGTTGTCAGTTTGAGTTCTGTTGCGATGGCCCACACGTCCGTCGCGCCCAAGGCCGAATACTCGGCCGTTGCCGCCTCCGCCCAGGCGATGAGCCCGGATGTCGCGGAGTGGACCTCTCGCCTCGTAATTTCCGTACCAACCCGCCATCGCGCCGGCATCGGCCGCTTTACCGGCGGGATCTTGGCGCGGACCTCGCGGATCGCCACGCAGTTAACCAACAGCGCCCTGCGGTTTCTCGGCGTCCCTTACGTTTTCGGCGGTACGAGCACGTCGGGATTCGACTGTTCGGGCTTCGTGCAGCACGTGTTCGGGATGATGGGCATCGCGGTGCCGCGGACGGCTGATGCGCAGTACGACGTCGGGCGACCGACCGTCGGCGGCCCGAAGGCCGGCGATTTGGTTTTCTTCGATACCTACGGCGGCGTCTCGCACGTCGGTATCTATCTCGGTCGCGGCAAGTTCGTTCACGCGAGCTCCAGCCACGGAGTCATGGTCAGCAAGCTCTCGGATTCGTACTGGGCGGCCCGTTACGTCGGCTCCAAACGGCTGATCGCGACCCGATAAACCCTCAACCGGTAAAAAGGTTCCCCAAGCCCGATTAGCGATAATCGGGCTTGTCGTTTGCCCGGGCTTCTGCGAAGCTAGGTTACCACGGCTCGCGCGATGGGGTGTAGCCAAGCGGTAAGGCAGCGGACTTTGACTCCGCCATGCGTTGGTTCGAATCCAGCCACCCCAGCCAATTCGTGGCGGCGTCAGAGTCCGCTGCCTTACCAGCGCAGGCGCGCAGCGCCGGAGCGGATTTCAAAAGAGAAGGGCCCCGAAGCGCGTAGCGCTTTGGGAAAGGGGCAGCGGACTTTGACTCCGCCATGCGTTGGTTCGAATCCAGCCACCCCGCCGGTCCGCGGAACGCTTCGGGAAGCGATAGGATACTGTGAGAGCTCAGTGGCCCAGGTTCGCAGGGATGTTCTTCACTAATCTTGCGTGAGCGCCATGCTTGCAGTAGTCGTTCTTCTAGCCCTATCGACGGGCGCAAACGCGCCGTCAGCGCCTCCGCGTAATGCGACGGTCACTTCGCTTAACCTCAAAGCTTGTGGCGAAATGGTGAAGGCAAACGTCAACGTAGCATCGGTTTCCTACTCCTTTGCACCCACCGACGGAAGCGGAAGCGCCGATTCCATCGCAACAGTGTGGGATCGCGCTGTGGAGGGGAACGCTACGTGGTCAGACGTCGCGCACTCGAGCCTCCACGTCGAGGTCGTTATGCCCAGCGGCTTCTATCACTACGTCATATCGGCGAAGTCAGATAAGAACCGCATCGGCTGCGAACGGCAGGGCTATTTGGCCGCGTTGTCCGGTCGCCCTCAGACGCTGGAAGGCGCTTTGGACAACGGGGTCGTCGATCCGATTACACAGCTGCTGTTTGCCGGCATACTCCCGGAGGGGGTTTCCGCCACGGTGGTCCGGTACGCGGGCGACCCGCCATGTGGAAGTGCCACAGGCACCTTGACCTCGTACGCTTTGCTGAGCTCGGCGGCCGCGAAAAAAGCATATTATGCTTTCGACGACGCTTTCACAGCGAAGCATATCGGCACGGTGACTTTTGGCTTAGAGCTTCATTGGCCAGGTGGGGCGCAACGAACGGTCCGCCTCCTCGCGCAATATCCGAATGAAATCATTTCCGGTCCTCCGACTTTTCGACGCTTCGACGTGACAAAACCGGTGTCCCAAGAGCTGCTAGGCGACTCGCCGGGCGTGCTTCTATGCCCCGCCTCGGCGTCATCGTAATTGGTCTGTGAACTGCCGGGACAGGTTTCCGAGTAGCCGCACGCGCAACGCTTTGCCGATGCCGGCGAAAGTCTGCGGCGCACGTGGGTTGGCGGCTGCGCGGATCGCGTGCGTTCTAGCGCTGATGGTTTCGGCGCCTTCCTGCGACCTGCAGCGCGGGGCAGTGGCGCTTGCGACGCCGGCGGCGCGCGCGGGGGCTCGACCGCAAGCGCCGTTTGCGAGCGAGCACCTGTGGGGAGTGCCCGGAGAGACGCGCTGGGAACCGGTCGTCGCGGCCGATCCGCACGCGCCCTGGGTGTACCAGATGAGCACCGGACAGCGTCCAAACTTTTTACTCTTCCGGGCTTCGAGCGATGGCGGCCGCACGTGGGGTCCGGAGCGTCACCTGTGTCACCGTGGGGTTCGCGTTCCGTTTCAATACGATCCGCAAATCGCGGTGGCCGGCGACGGCACGATCGACGTTGTCTGCCTCGACGGATTTCGGCCCGGTGCCGTCTTTGCGAGGTCGCGCGACCACGGCGCTACCTGGAGCAAAGCGGTGCGGCTCGACGGCCGGAAGGGTTACAGCGACAAGCCGACACTCGCGATCTCGCCTGACGGTAGGGACGTCTACGTCGCTTACAACTCGTACTACGCGCTGTTCGTCTCCGCGTCGCACGATTACGGCGCGAGCTGGGTGCCGCCGGTTCGCGCGACCGCGCACCGGCGCTGGTACTATTCGCTCTCCGGCGCCGTCGGGCGCGACGGTGCGGTATGGTTTGCCGTCGACGGCGAGACGGGCAAGGACGAGACCGGCGACGGCCGCGTGAGCCTGATGAAGTCCGCCGACGGCGGGGCGACGTGGAGCGAAACTCCGTTTGCCGTCAGTCACGAGGGCGCGAAGTGCGATCGGCGCAACTGCTATCCCGACTTTTTTACCGCTCAGGACGCCGTTGCAGCCGACGGTCGCGGGCACCTCGTCTTCGTGTTTGCCAAGAACGATCGGCCTCAAGGGCCCAACGCATTGTACGTTTGCCGTTCCAACGACGACGGCGCGACCTGGAGCGGCGCGACGCTCGTCTCGAACGCCGGCAACGTGATGAGTCCGGCGCTCGCAGCAGCACCCGATGGCAGTTTCCGTCTCGTCTGGCAGGACAACCGTCACGGCCACTCCTCGTGGAACACGTGGTACTCGCGCAGCGACGACTCCGGCGCGACGTGGAGTACGGAGACGCGCCTTTCCGATCGTCAATCGGGCGCGGGTTACAAGCACAAGGGCGGATATAACTTTCCGTTCGGCGATTATCTCGGGCTCGCCGTCGACGGCAAGGGCGTGAACCACGTCGTCTGGGGCGAGGGCTCGGCGATCTACGTGCCGGGCGGTACGTGGTGGACGCGCGGGGAGTGACGCAGACGGCCGCGACGCTGCACATCACCAATGGCGACGGTGCGCTCTATCTCTTGACGAAAGCGGGGATTGTGGGGACGCACATCGCGTGGCACGATGCGCTCAACGTGGGCCCCGTTCCCGAAGGTCTATCGCTCGAAGAGACGACGTCGGTGCGAACGCGGTACCTCGCGGCGCGCGGGTACGGGAACCCCATCAAGATGATTCGCGATTTCGAGCGGCGTGACGCGGAGCTCCGGCGCGCTCGCGAGTACGCAGAGGTCGTACTCTGGTTCGAGCACGATCTCTTCGATCAGCTGCAGCTTCTGCAAGTTCTCACCGCGCTGGATTCACTGCAGCTCCATCCGGGGCACGTCTCCGTCGTCCAAACCGATCATTACCTTTCGACGGTCACCATCGACGAAATGCTCGCGCTATTGCCGAAGCGGCGAACCGCGACCGAAGCAATTTTTCGCTCTGCGCGACGGAGTTGGGAACGCTTCGTCTCTCCGTCGCCCGAGGGACTTCACGCCGCTGCCGGTGAGGACGCAATCGGGTTGCCGTACCTGCGGGCGGCGCTGCGCCGTCTGTGCGAGGAATACCCTTGGACGCACGACGGTCTTTCGCGCTCGCAGCGGCAAGCGCTCTCTGCAATCGCGCAAGGGCCGGCCAAGAGCGACGAAGTTTTCGCGCGCTCGCAGGCGCGGGAAGAAGCGACGTTTTTGAGCAGCCGCGCCTTCGCCATGATGCTCGAAGACCTGCGAACCGGCGACGGGGCGTTGTGCGAAAGTGTTGGTGAAACGATGGCGCTGACGCCGCTGGGCCGACGCGTGCTCGAGGGCAACGCCGATTGGCTCGACGAGCGCGCGATCGATTGCTGGATTGGTGGGGTGCACCTCGAACCGGACAACGTGCATCGTTGGAATGAGGACGCAGCGCGCTTCGTCTGAGGACCCGAAGAGTCTGCAAGGCCAACCTTACGCCGGGCACGAACCCCCGACCCCGACTATGACCCATGACGAGCTGAGCATTGACCTCAAACCTGAAGACGGCGGCGACACGCTCGTTCTCAATTTGCGCGGAAGCATGGATATCGCAACTGCGCCCACGGTTCGCGCGGCGCTGACGGAGGCGATCGACGCTGGCACCGCTCATCTGATCGTCGACCTCACCCGCTTGGAGTTCCTCGATTCCACGGGGCTCGGCGTTTTGATCGGCGCGCACCGGCGAACCGCGGAGAATAATGGGTCGCTGCGCCTGGTGGTGAGTGAGGGCCCGATCTCGCGCCTGTTGAACATCACCGGCTTGGTTGCGGTGTTTGCCGCCTACCACTCGCTCGACGACGCGCGCCGCGATCGCGCGCGCCTCGGCTCGGCGATCTAGCCGGCCGAGTACGCCTCGTCGAGCAGTTCGACGAGATGCCGGACCACCGGACCGCTTCCCCGCCCCAGGGTCGAATCGATCTGCATCGCGCAGCCCGGATTTGCGGTCACGACGATGCTCGCGCCGCTGCGTTCGATCGCTTCGATCTTGCGCCGTCCCAAGCGCGAGGCCATCTCGGGCTGTTCGAAGTTGTACAGGCCCGCGCTCCCGCAGCAGAGCGCGCTCTCCTCGAGTTCGATCAGCCGCAGCCCGGGAATGCGCGCGAGCAACCGCCGTGGCGCTTTGCTAATTCGCTGCGCGTGCACAAGGTGGCAGGGCTCTTGATAGGTTACGGTTGCGTTGATCCCGCGCGCGGGGGTGCCGAGATCCATCGCGTCGAGGACCTCGCTGACGTCCCGAACGCGCGTTGCAAAGCGTTCAGCCCTCGCCGCCCATACCGGGTCCTCGGCGAAAAGATCGCCGTACTCTTTGAGAGCGCTTCCGCAGCCGGCTGCATTGACGACGTAGACGTCGGCGCCGCTGCGCTCGAAACTTTGGATATTCTGCCGCGCCAGCTTGCGAGCAAACTCCGGATCGCCGGCGTGGGTCGAAAGCGCACCGCAGCAGCCCTGGTCGCTCGGCGCGACGACCGAGAGTCCCGCACGCTGCAGCATTCGCACCGTCGCTTCGTGCACGTTGCCGAAGGCCACCGCCATGACGCAGCCCACGTGCAGAAACGCGATCCCGGCAGCATCGTGCGCTTCCCAGCGCCGGTCGTCTGCAACGAAGAAGCGATCGGGAATTCGCGGGGCGATCTGCGCGGCGCGACGCAGTCCAAAGAGTCCGGCGAGCGACGTCAGGTGCGTTCGTTGAGCGAAGCGTACGAGACGCGCCACGACGCGCAGCAGACGCGGGTTGCCGGTGAGGGCGCGCATCGCCCGGTCCTGCATCCGAGCCTGGGCGCCGGAGTCTTGCGCTTGCGAGGCCCGGCGAATCTGCGCGCGGGCCGTTTCGACGAGCTGCCCGTAAGCAACGCCGGAGGGACAAACGGCCTCGCAGGCGCGGCAGTCCAAGCATTGGGACATCTGCTCCACAAAGCCGGGGCTCAGTAGGTCGAGCCGCGCTTCGGCCACGTCCTTGATCAGACTAATTCTGCCGCGCGGCCCCGATGTTTCTGTCATAGTCTCGAGGTAGGTCGGGCAGGACGAGAGGCACAGGCCACAGCGAATGCAGGCGTCGTAGATCGCGGCCGCAGGTTGGTCGGGGCCGCTAAAGCTTCGCAGCGGGTGCTCGGTCATCGCCGGAATTGCTTCGCGCGCACAACGCGAGCTTTCCCGCCATCAACGCTCGCAGTAAGGACGGAGGTCGCGTGAAAAAACGGATAAAGGTTGCGGTGACGGGCGCCGCGGGGCAGATCGGCTACGCCCTGCTCTTTCGCGTCGCCTCCGGGCAAATGTTCGGCCCGGAGACCGAGGTCGAGCTGCAGCTGCTCGAGCTCGAGGCGGCGCTGCCGAGTCTGGCCGGCGTCGCAATGGAACTCGAAGACTGCGCGTTCCCCTTGCTCAAGCGAGTTTGGATCGGCTCGGACGTCAACGAGGCGATGAAGGGCGTCAACTGGGCCCTGCTCGTCGGCGCGGTTCCCCGCAAAGCCGGCATGGAGCGCTCCGACCTGTTACGCATCAATGGCCAGATCTTCACCCAGCAGGGACGCGCCATCAACGATAACGCCGCCGAGGACGTCAGCGTGTTCGTCGTCGGCAATCCTGCCAACACGAACTGCCTGATCGCAATGAAGAACGCGCCGCGTGTCTCGCCGGACCGGTTCTTCGCGATGACCACGCTCGACGAGCTTCGTGCGCGCGCGCAGCTGGCGCGCAAAGCCGGCGTCGACACGACCGACGTCGCGCGCATCGTCGTCTGGGGAAACCATTCGACCACGCAGTTTCCCGATTTTGCCCATGCCACGATCGCCGGCAAAGCCGCGCCGGAGCGGCTCGACAGATCCTGGCTCGAGAGCGAGTTTCTTTCGACGGTTCAGAATCGCGGCGCGGAGGTAATCAAAGCGCGCGGCGCATCGTCGGCCGCTTCGGCGGCCAACGCGGCGGTCGTCGGCGTCTACAATCTGACGCACGACACGCCGGCGCACGAGTGGTATTCGGTCGGCCGCTGTTCGCACGGCGAATACGGCGTGGACCCTGGCCTGATCTTTTCGTTTCCGTCCCGCACCGGGAACGGCGTATCGCGAATCGTCGAGGACGTCGCCCACGACGAGTTCGGCAAGGGCAAGCTTCACGCAACCCTCGAGGAGCTGCGCAAGGAGCGCGACGCGGTCGTCGAGCTTGGTTTGATCCCCGCCTGAGGTCGAAACGGACTCGTCCCGCCTCCGAACGAACTATCCGGGAATGAGCGGTTCCCAGAAGAACCAACCGGACCTGGAACTCATTCACGTGAACGTTGCCTCGACCGCCGGAGCATATTCGGTCGGCAGCGTTTCGTTTTTTCGCTATATCCTGCGTCTCGGCGAGCTCGGCTTAGCGCTGTCGATGGCCGATCAGGAAGCCGTCGACGTGCTTTCGGCCATCCCGCACGCTCTGGGGCCGGAAGAAGAAGTGATGTTTGCCTCGGGCCGCGGCTGGCGGGTCGTCCCCGCTCAGGGCGAGCTCGATTGGCCGGTTTTGGAGGCAACGCCGGAGCGTCTGCACAGCGCGCTGGAACGCGCGCGCAGCTTGCTCTGGATTCACGCGGCACGATTCGCCGTCTCCGCCGGGGAGATCGCTTCGATCGAAGAAGAGCTCGACGCCGTTTACGGCGTTCTCATGCGCGCGCAAGCAGCGGGCGTCGCCGTCAACGTTTCGTACGTAGCCTAACCGCGCGTGGCGCTCCTTTGGGAGGTGCCGCTGGTGGGCGCCGGCGGCGAGCCGATTTCGTTTGCGCGCACCGTCCATTCGCACGGTTGCGCGCAACTACCGCCCGCCGAAGTCCTCGAGGACCCACTGCGGTATCGTCGCCGCTTGCGAATCGGCGAGCGCGTTGTCGGGCTGACGATGTACGCGCGCGACGGAAAACTCGTCGTCGAGACCGATCGCAAGCTGGGAAAGCGGGATGCCGAGCGCGCGCGGCAACTCGTTGCCAAAATGTTCCGGCTCCACGACGACCTCTCGCCGCTGTACGCGCGCCTGTCCGGCGACGCAGACCTCGGCTGGGCGGTCGCCGGCGCCGGCCGCATTCTCGCGAGTCCAACGGTGTTCGAAGACGTCATCAAAACGATCTGCACGACCAACTGCGCGTGGTCGGCGACGATTCGGATGACGAGCGCCTTGGTCGAGTTAGGCGGCGGCGCTTTTCCCGACCCCGCGCTGCTCGCGCGCACGCCTCTGAAATGGTACGCCGGCGTCGCGAAGATGGGCTATCGCGGACCGTACGTGCGCGCGATCGCCGCCGACGTTGCCGCCGGACGACTCGATCTGGAGTCGCTCGTGCTGCGCGAACGATACGATGACGCAGCGGTCGAGGAGTTCTTGCTGGCGCTCCCGGGGGTCGGACCGTACGCGGCCGCCCACGTCATGCAGCTGCTGGGACGTCACCGGCCGCTAATTTTAGACTCGTGGACGCGTCCAACCTACCTTCGGCGCAGCGGGCGCAAACGCGCCGCAGACGCGACGATTCGCCGCGCGTTCGCGCGTTACGGCGAGTACGCCGGACTCGCCTTTTGGCTCTTTTTGACCGAAGACTGGGTCGCGGATTAACCGTCCATTCGGTCGCGCGGATGCGCTTGATCGTAGGCGCGCCGCTTGTGTCCCATCGCCAGCTGCAGATAGATCCCCGTAGTGGCAAGGCTTTCGTGTCCGAGCAGTTCGCGCACGGTTTCGAGGTCGACGCCGTTCTCGACCAAGTGCGTCGCAAAAGAGTGTCGCAGCGTGTGGGGCGTCGCGCGCTTGGCGATTCCGCTGACGCGATAGACGTTTCGGAAGATGCGCCAGACGTGCTTTGGCGTCAGTCCCTTGCCGCCGCGGCCCAAAAAGAGCGCCGGGTCGTTACTATTCGGTCGCACCCTAAGGTAGGCGTCGATCGCCTCGGCCGCCGCGTGGTTGATCACGACGGTCCGTTCCTTATTGCCCTTGCCCGTCACGCGTATGGTGCGTTCGGCGAGGTCGAGGTTGCCGAGCGTGACGCCGGCGACTTCGGCGCGGCGGACGCCGCTGGCGTAGAGCAGCTCCAGGATCGCGGTGTCGCGGAGCCGGGCCGTATCCGTGCGGCCGGCGAGGGTCGTTCGCAATAGCCGCATCACCTCGTCGACCTTCAGCGGCGCCGGCTTGCGCTTGGCGACGGCCGGCCCGGGTATCGCGAACGCCGGATCGTCCGCCAAGCAGCCGGTAATCTTCAAAAACCGGTAGAGCGCGCGGATCGATGACAGCTTGCGGCAGACCGTCCGGCTATCGTATTTTCTGGCGTCAAACAAGTAGGCAATGTAGCGCCGGATGTGCGTCGACCGAACCTCCAACAGCGCGCCGTCCGGGAAATCCGCCGGTTGCGCCTCGTGCGACTGCTTCAGGAATCCAGCGAACTCCCGCAGATCCCGCTCGTAGGCGGCCACCGTCAAGGGGCTCCGCTTGCGCTCGGTCAGCAAATATGCCGATAAATCCCGAACGCAGCCTTCTGCTGCCGGCAATGAATACGACATAATAAATCTTTTATCGCATTCGCGGAAGGGGAAGAACCTCCTCCGGCGCCTTGCAGCGAATGAGACAAAAGATTAGGGGCAAAAATCTGGGGGTGGCCGAGTGGGAACCTCCTCCGGCGGCCTGCAGCGAATGCGACAAAAGATTAGGGGCAAAAATCGGGGGTGGTGTTGGCCAGGAACCTGCTCCAGCGGGCTGCGGCGAATGCGACACCAGATTAAGGGTACCCGAAGCCGGTAGGCACCGGGACGGCGCTAGCTGCTCGGGCAGGTTACGATCCAGGCCGTCAACTCCAACCGCTTGAGAATCGGCGTGACGTCGTACTTCGCGTCGCTCTGACACGTTTGATTTAAAAAGCGCGACTCTTTGAGTTGGTTCGTGTACTCGACGTCGACGACCAGTCGATTCTGGTTCGTGTAGACGGTGAACTTGTTGCACCAGCCCTGCTTGAAGCATTGCTCGACGACCGCAAAATCGTAAACCTTGACAAGATCTTTGACCTGGCCGTTGTCGCCCTTTTCGTCGGCGGTGAGGCCGAGCGTGTGCGCCTCGGTCGCGATCCACGTGTCGTAGGTGAGCTGCTGCGCGTAATCGATCGAAAAGCCGGTATTGTTTTGGTAGCCGTCGAGATTGTCGGGGTCGACGCCGTCGAAGCCCTTTGCTTTGCACATCTTCAGCCGGTTCGTCATGATCGGTTCCAGAATCGACGTCTGACGGACGTCCAACCAGCGCTCGCCCTTCCAGTGGCCGTCTTTGTTGCCGAGCACGCTCTTGGGAAACTTGCCGGCATCCGGACGCCAGCTTTCCCACGTGCCGGCAGAAATGTAGCACATCGCGCGCCGGTTCTCCGAGTGCAGCTGCGCCACGACCGACGCTTTCGTATCGAACATGTCGAGATCGTAGATCTGCGCGTCGACGCTGAGATCGAGCTTCCCGTCGTACTGAATCTGATAGGACTCTCCGGGCGTCGGGATCCAGCGCGAAGCGGTCGCTTGGGAGAGCGCGACGGCCGGCAGCGAGCCTGCCGCCGGAGGGGCTGCGCCGCCTCCGCAGGCAGCCAGAGAGAGTGCTATCAGCGAGGCAACGACTCGATACGGCGTCATGGCGCCAGTATACCATCGGGATCTGAGCGAATGCGGCTCGGGTGAGAGCCCACGTTCTTCTTCCCCTTCTTCCGCTGCTCGCTTCGATCGGCTGCAACTCGCCGCAGCCCTTCGTCAACACGATCGGCGTCTTGCTTCCGGGCTCGACGCTGACCGTGCACGTCGCCGACGCGCCCCTCGCCGCGTACGCGCCGGAAGTCTCGCAGCACCACAACGTCTTCACGGTCTCCGCGACGGCGCTTCCCAGAGGCACGCCGCCGCCGGCCCCGCAGCTGCACGCCGAACAAAACGGCGTCGTCGTTGCCGCGCCCAACGCGCTGGCCGCACTCCTGGTCCGCGTCCCGCAAAAGGTCGAGTTAATCGTCGACTCTCGCAAGGGTGACGTCAGCGTCACCGACATCGACGGCAACGCGCGCGTAACCGCCGAGCGCGGAAACGTCACGCTGATGCTTCCGGGTTACGCGCAGGCGTCGACCGGACAGGGGAACGTCAAGGTCACGATGGGAGCGCTCGATTGGCCGGGGACGCTCGAGTTTTCGTCGCAGCGCGGCGACGTCGAAGTCTGGATCAGCACCAAAGCGTCGTTTACGGCCCACCTTCACACCGACAACGGAACGCTCTTTACCGATTTTGGCTTGCAGGGCAGTTCGAGCGGTTCGGCCGAGACGATCGACGGGAGCGTTAACGGCGGGGGCCCACAGCGCATCGACATCGAGACGAAGTCGGGCGCGATCCGCCTGTTACGTCTGCAGCCGCAGGCGTGAGCGCGCGGCCAGCGTTTCGCGCGCCTTGACCAGCCGAACCATCGCCTCGTTGTAAGGTGTCGGCGTCGACGTGCGCCGTCCGAACGCGACGACGGCGCCGTTGATGTGATCGATCTCGCTGGGATGTCCCGATTCTAAGTCGTAGGCCATCGAACTCTTGGCATCGGCCCCGAGCGCGATTACCTCGGTGACGTACTGCCAGGGATTGACGAAGGGCAGATTGATCTTCAGAGCCGCCGCAACGGTCGCCGTCTCTTCGGCGAGCGCCTCGGCCAACCGCGCCGCGTTGGGGTCTTTCGGAATTTCGCCGGCGTCGCAGTCGAGAATTGCGGAAAGCGCGTTGACCGACGCGTTGGCGACGAGCTTTCCCCATAGGTGCGGGCGGATGTCGTAGACGGCCGCCGCACGGAGTCCGCTGCCGGTCAGCAGTTCGGCCACCGTGCGCGCGACGTTCGCCGACGCGCCCGCCGATCCGATGATCGTGTTGCCTTCTTCGGAGCTGCGCACGTGTCCGGGCGCGATCGTGTGGGACGACTCCGTCGTGATGCCCAAGATGACCGGAACCGCGCCGCCGAGCGCCGTCTTGATCGCGTCTTCGTTGCCGACGCCGTTCTGCAGCGAGATGACCGGTGACGCCGGATCGAGCTCGCCGGCGAAGGCGCGCAGCGCGCGCAGGGTGTCGACCGCTTTGACGAAGAGAAAGAGCATTTGGGAGCCGTACAGCTCGTGCGGGCTGCGTGCGATGGCAACCTGGCGCGGCGGTTCGTCGTTGACCCGCAGGCCGTTGCGCTCGACGGCCTGCGCGACGCCGTCGTTATCGTCGAGCATCGTCACCTCGCTGCGGCCGGCAAGATGGTAGCCGAAGAGCGTTCCCATCGCGCCGGCGCCGATAACTCCGATGCGCATCCTTGCGTCCCTAGAACTGGTATTGCAGGCCGAACGTGTTCCGTCGCGAGGCGTGCGTCACGTCGCGTTGTCCGAAGAACAGCTCGGCGCCCGGGGCGATATGCAGGTTGCCGTAGAGGTCGATCATCGGATAGGTCAGGTCGTAGATGCGCGTTTCGAAGCCCAGACCGTGGGATGGCGCGTACGCGCCGCGGAGGCCGACCTGCGAGTAGAGCACGCCGCCGCCGAACTCGAAGTCGCCCTTCTGCTGCTGCAGCAGGGCGTTCCACGTCGTGTTGTTGCCGATCGAGTTGGCACCGAGCATCACGTTGGTGCTCGAGTGGGGCAGCAGCAGCAAGTTGATGTCGCCGAGCGGCCCCTGGCTGTTGGTCATAACCGGATTGAGCCCGGGATTATGCTGCGGCGAAAGTCCGCTCAAGCGGACTTGAATGGCGACGAGATTGCGCGCCAGCGACGCAAGCTTGCCCTGCAAGTTGGCCCGTAATGCGGGCGAGACGCCGGTTTGACCCGGCTGCGTCGTGGGAATGCCGGCAGGATACGGCGACGTGCTCGGCACCGTCAGCGGCGCGGGCGTCGCGTTGGCGTCGACGCCGTAGACGCTGCTCGTTCCGCCGAGTTGTCCCAGTAGTGAGTTGGCCTTTTGCAACACCGCATCGAGATTGGCAATCGTGCTGCGCATCTGCGCTTGCGTCTGCGGATCGCCCGTCACCGTACGCAGATCCTTGGTGAGCGCGGCGAGGGTCGCCGTCGTGTCGGCGATGTTCTGCGTCGTCGAGAGGACGTTCTGCTTCAGCCGCGGATCGGTCGCCAGCGACTGCAGCGCGGTCATCGATTTGTTCAGGGCGAGGGCGGTCGAGTTGAACTGATCGAGCAGCGCGCCGACCTTCTTCGAATCGGTCGTCGCCGCGCCGTTGAGCGTCGCAGAGAGTTCAACGATGTTCTCGCTTGCCGCGGCGAGGCTGCCCTGCAGCGTACTGCCGATCGAGGCGAGCTGGCTGCGCGTCGTGATCGTCAGGGCGTTGGCGTTATTGAGGGTCGACTGCAGCGTGTCGAGCAGCTTGGGAGTCCGGGCCTCGAGTAGCGCCATCAAACTGTTCAGCCGCTTGATCTCGCCCTGTCCCTCTTGCAGAAGGTCGCCGATGCTGGTGCCGTTGGTGCCGCGCGGCTGCTCCGCGATCGGCAGCACCTCGCGCGGAAGCAGCGCGATCGGGGGCGCCTGACGCGGCGGAAGAATGACCAGCGCGGGGTTTCCGGTCAACGGTGCCTGAATCAGAAACTTCGACGCTGCCGGCACGTCGATGTCGTTCTTCATCGCAAGGATGACGTCGACGGTGTTGTCGGGCAGCAGTTGCACCTGGTCGACCGAACCGGCATCCACGCCGCTGAAGTACACCTGCGCGCCGGTCGTCAGCCCAGCAGCCGACTGGAAGTGCACCCCGATCCGGTATCCGCTGTGGCGCGTCCCGAAATCCGTGATCAGATAGAATACGCCGAAGAGCAGAAGCAACGCGACGAGCGTGAACGCCCCGACCTGGGCCTGCTTGGTCATGCGGACCTATTTACGCGCTTGCGCCCAAGAGCCTCGCAACTCGATAAAAGAGCACCGAGGACGCGCACGCTAGATCGGGATCGGGCCGGCTTCGGAGCCCTGGAGAAACTGCTGCACGATCGGGTTGGAGGAGTTGCGGATACGATCGGCCGTGTCGTAGGCGATGATCGCTCCTTCGAAGAGCATCGCGATATAGTCGGCCATCGCGAAGATCGAGGGAAGATCGTGCGAAATCACGACCGCGGTACCGCGCAGCTTCGCACGCAGCTTCAAGATCGTTTCGGTGATCAGCTTGCTGACGATCGGATCGAGACCCGTCGTGGGTTCGTCGTAGAGCACGAGTTCGGGGCGGGTAACGATCGCGCGAGCGAAGCCGGCGCGTTTGAGCATGCCGCCCGAGAGCTCGGCTGGGAGGTCGTCGTAGGCGTGCAGCAGCCCGACGCTGTCGAGCGCGTCGAGAACGGTGCGCCGGATCTCCGCGACTGACATCGTCGAGTGCTGTTCGAGCGGAAGCGCCACGTTTTCGCCGACGGTCAGGCTATCGAGTAGCGCCGCGAACTGAAACGAGAAACCGATCTTCTGACGAAGCTGGTTCAACTTCTCTTCGGACATATGGCAGAGGTCGTGGCCGAGAAGATAGATGTGTCCGCTGTTGGGGGCGATCAGACCGTCGAGCAGGCGTAGGATCGTCGACTTGCCCGCACCCGAGAGCCCGATGATGCACGTAATCGCACCTTCGACGATGTTGAGGCTGCAGTTGCGCAGCACGATCCGGTCGCCGAACGCCAGGTCGACGTCGTCTATGCGGGCGATGAGCTTCTGCGCAGCGTCGTTCATTTGTTTCCGAACAAGAGAAACGAGAGCACGAAGTTGGAGACGAAGATCAGGATGATCGCGAGAACGACCGAGAACGTCGTCGATTTGCCCACGCCGGCCGCACCGCCGCGCGTCGACAGACCCTGATAGGCGCCGACCATCGCGATGATCGTGGCGAAGACGAACGTCTTGACCAACCCCTTGACCACGTCGACGAAGCCGATCGACTCACGCACCGAGGCCATGAACGAATCGAAGGGGATGTGCGCGTACTCTTGGGCAATCCAGGCGCCCCCCAAAATGGAGACGACGTCGGCGAAGATCGTGAGCAGCGGCAGCATCAGCAGCAGCGCCAGCAGTCGCGGGACGACCAGAAAGCGCGAAGGTTCGAGCCCCATCGAGCGCAGCGCTTCGATCTGCTCGGTCACCACCATCGAGCCCAACTCCGCGGCGATGGCCGCACCAACGCGGCCGGCGACGACGACCGCCGTCAGCATCGGCCCCAGTTCGCGCACCGACGCATACGCAACGGCGCCGCCCACGAGGTTGGAGAAACCGTAGGCGACGGCTTGCTGCGCGGACTCGAGCGAAATGACCATTCCGGTGAAGAGCGAGGTCAGCACGACGATGGCGAGCGACTGGACCCCGAGCAACGAGCACTGCGAGATCGTCTCGCCGACGCGGATGCGCAGGCGGATGAGAAACCCCGCCGACTCGGCCGAGAGCAGCGTGAGGCCGCCCGTGTATTCGAAGAAGTCGTTGGTCGCGCGACCGACGCGCGCCAGGAGCCTCACGGGGCCGACTCCGGCGCGGCCGCTAACGCGTGGAGGAGCGCCTGTGTCGCCTCGATGCGTTTGACGGCGACGCCGCGCTCGGCGGTGTAGTTGAAGTGAACTTGGTTCAAGCGTTCGAGACGGCGGTCGACGTCGCGTAGATGGGCGCGGGCCTCGCGATCGAAGCCCTCGAAGTAACGCCGTACCGCCTGGTAATAGGTTCGCCGCGCGGCGTCATCGGGCTCGCCGTCGCGCATCGCGGCTTCGATCGTCCGCTGCGCGTCGCGCATCGCGCGGTCCGTGATGTGGAACGCGCCGGCCCGAGCGACGAGCCGCCGGAGCGCGTCGTCAACGGGCATGAACGTGGGCGTCCAGCGCGGCGCGCTGTACCTCGAAGAGTCGCCTGATGCCGCCGTCGGCCAATGTCAAGAGTGCGTCCAACTCGCCGCGGTCGAAGGGTTGGGCTTCGGCAGTACCCTGCACTTCGACGTAGCGGCCGGCGTCGGTCATGAAGACGTTCATATCCACCAGCGCCTTACTATCCTCGTCGTAGGCTAGATCGAGCAGCGCGGCGCCGTTGACGATGCCGACGCTGGTGGCCGCAACCATCGCTTGCAGCGGCCAGCGAGCGCGGTCGCCGCGATCGAAGCGCGTGCGCAGCGCGAGTTCGAGCGCAACGTAGGCGCCCGTCACCGCGGCGGTGCGCGTTCCGCCATCGGCCTGCAGCACGTCGCAGTCGAGCCAGATGGTGCGCTCGCCGAGCTTTGCGGTATCGGTCACCGCGCGCAGCGCGCGTCCGATGATCCGTTGAATTTCGTGGGTCCTACCGCCGAGGCGCCCTTTGGCGGCCTCACGCGTGTTGCGTTCGGCGGTGGCGCGGGGAAGCATCGCGTACTCCGCAGTGACCCAGCCGAGGCCTTTGCCTTTCATCCACATCGGTACGCGGTCTTCGACCGAGGCGGCGCAGAGCACCCGCGTGTTGCCGACGCTGATCAGCGCGCTTCCTTCGGCGTACTTCAAGAAGCCCGGTTCGATCGAGACCGGACGCAGTTCGTCGGACCGCCGCCGGTCGGAGCGAAGCATTACTCGACGGTGACGGTCTTCGCGAGATTGCGCGGCTGGTCGACGTCTTTACCCTCGATGTCGGCGATGTGATACGCCAGCAGCTGCAGCGGGATGACGTTGACGATCGGCGAGAGGAGCTCGTCGACGCGCGGCACCCAAAAGACGTGATCGGCGATGTTGCGGACCTCTTCGTCTCCGTAGTTAGCGACGGCGATCACCGGCGCTTCGCGCGCCTTGGACTCCATCAGGTTCGACAGCATCTTCTCCCGCACGCGATCCTCGGTGACGATTCCAACGACGGGGACCGTCGAGTCGAGCAGCGCGATCGGGCCGTGCTTCATCTCGCCCGCCGAGTAACCCTCGGCGTGAATGTAAGAGATCTCCTTGAGTTTGAGCGCGCCCTCGAGCGCGGTGGGAAAGTTGACGAAGCGCCCGAGGAAGAGCATGCTCTGCGCCTTGCGCAGCTCGCTGGCGACGCGCCGAATTTCATCGGACGTATTGAGGACGACGTCTACCGCCGCGGGTAACAGCTTCGTGCCGTCGGCGATCTCGCGCAGGCGCGCTTCGTCGGCGGTGCCGCGAAGACGCGCGAGATAGAGCGCAAAGAGCGTCAGCACGATGACCTGCGAAACGTAGGTCTTCGTCGCGGCGACGCCGATTTCGGGACCGCCGCGCGTGTAGAGCATCCCGTCGGCGAGGCGCGTGAGGTGAGAGCCCAGCACGTTGCAAATCCCCAGCACGGCGCTCCCCGATTGCTGCGCGATCTTCACCGCCTCGATCGTGTCGGCCGTCTCTCCGGACTGCGACATCGCGATGACCAGCGTCGTCGGGTCGATGACCGGATCGCCGTAACGAAACTCGCTGGCGAGTTCCATTTCGACCGGAAGCCGCACCAGCGACCGTAACAGGTACATCCCGACCAGCCCCGCGTGGTAGGCGGTGCCGCAGCCGGTGATCGCGATTTTGCTCAAGCGCTCGAGGCGCTCCGCCGTGAGGTTTGCAAGCTCGGCCTCGAAATGGACGTCGGCGTGCTCGTCGATCCGTCCGCTCATCGTCTCTTTGATTACTTGCGGCTGCTCGAAGATCTCCTTGAGCATGAAGTGTTTGAAGCCGCTCTTCTCCGCCGAACCGGCGTCCCAGGTGATCGAGATCGGCTCGCGGTCGAGCGTCGCCCCGGAGTAATCGGAGAGCCTGAACCCATCGCGACCGACGACGGCGATCTCGCCTTCGTGCAGAACGACCTCGCGACGCGTGTAGGGCAGAATTGCCGGCGTGTCGGAGGCGACGTACATCTCCCCGTCGCCGATGCCCAAAATCAGCGGGCTCGCGCCGTTGCGCGCAAAGAGGAGGTGCTCGGGATCGTCGCTGGAGATCACGCCGAGCGCATACGCTCCCCGAACCTCAGCTAGCGTGCGGCGCACCGCCTCCTCGAGGTTGCCGTCGTAGTGTACCTCGATGAGGTGGGCCAGGACCTCGGTGTCGGTCTGACTCTTGAAGATATGGCCGAGCGCAACGAGACGGGCGCGCAGGGCGGCGTAGTTCTCGATGATCCCGTTGTGCACGACGGCGATCTTTCCGCCGCAATCCAGGTGCGGGTGGGCGTTGGCATCCGAGGGAGGCCCGTGCGTCGCCCAGCGGGTGTGGCCGATGCCGACGGCGCCCGAGAGCGACTCGCCGTTGCGCAGCCGGTCCGCAAGCCGCGAGAGCTTTCCCTCGGCCTTGGAGCCGCAGAGGTTTCCCTCGGCGTCGATGACGGCGATGCCGGCGCTGTCGTACCCGCGATACTCCAGACGCCCCAGGGCGTCGAGAATGATCGGGACGCTATCGCGCGGACCTATGTACCCGACGATGCCGCACATCGAGCGCTACTTGATTCCCTCGCGCGTCCGGCGATACTCGATCTTTCCGTCGGCGATCTCATCGAGCGCGATCGAGACCGGTTTGTTAGGATTGATCGTGTCGGGGTCGACCAGCGGCTCGCTGGCAAAGTACTCGCGGCGGTCGGTTGCCGGAAGCTGTTGGACGCGAATCCAGTTGTTCAGCTGGCGGGCGCGCTTGGTGACGATGTTGACCAGGCTGAACTTCGAGTCGGCGTGCTCCAACAATGCGTCGAGGTCTCCAAATACGGACTTGCTCATGATTCCTTTCGTGACGATTTCGTCTAAGATGACTCGACGCGCCGTATCGAGTCGTCGGGATAGCGGTGGATGCGAAAGCGCTCCGCCTGCAAGATCGCTTCGAGGTCGCGTACCGCTTGCTCGGAGCGATCCTGCTCGTTGACGACGATGTAATCGAACCGGCGAATGAAGTTCATCTCGCGAGTCGCAATTTCGAGCCGCCGGGCAATCTCCTCGTTCGTTTCGGTCCGCCGCGCAAGCAGCCGCTCGCGCAGGTTAGAGAAACGATCCGGAACCAGAAAGATCAGCACGGCGTCCGGAAATGCCGACTGCACGGCGAGTGCGCCGTTGACCTCAGGCTTGAGTATCACGTCGTAGCCCTCGGCCAGTTGCTGCTCGATGTAATCCCGCGGCGTCCCATAAAGGTTGCCGTTGTACTCGCGCGACTCCAACAACAGCCCCGCGCGCCCAAGCCGCTCGAACTCTTGCCGCTCAACGAAGAAGTAGTGTTCTCCGTTGCGCTCGCCGGCACGCGCCTCCCGGGTCGTCGCCGAGACCGAATACCGCAGCGAGGGCCGTCGCCGGCGCAGGGCCTCGACCAGGGTGTCCTTGCCCGCTCCAGACGGCCCCGACACCACGAACAGCAGACCCGGCCCCGTGATCAACTCCTCTTTCCTTCACGCTCGGCGCCGAGGTGACCTACGGCGAGAACTCCAAGAGCACGAACCCGCCGCCGCTGGCGATGATGGCGATTCCATCGGAGATCGCTTGCTTGCCGAGGCGTCCGAGGTCTTCCCATTCGTTGGAGATCGTCGAGAACAGCCGGACCGCGCAGCTTTCTGTGTCGAGTGCGTCGAGGGAGGCGGCCGTGATCAGCGTCCTGGCAGTCGAGTTCCCGACGAAGAGCAGCTTTCGCGAATCGCCCGAGAGCGCGACCAGGGTCACGGCCGGATCGGCGACCCGCGCCGACGCTGTGATATCGCTGGCGTACCGGGTCGTCTCCAAGTTCGACTTCAGCTCCGAAGTGGTGTGAAGGTGCGTGCCGTCGGGCATCCGGCAGGCGATCCAGGCGATGAATCCATCCCGGAAGGGAACGTTGACGGCAGCCAGCCAGCGCCAGTCCGCAGCCAGTGACGGCTCGATCCTCGGCTCGGTACCGACGATGTGCAAGCCCCCCGCGCCTTCGATGGCGGCCCAGAGATAGCGCGGCGCGTCCCAGGGCGAGAGCATCATGCCTTGGTTGGTCAAAATCTCCCCGTGCAGCCATTCCGCAAACTGTCCCGGCACGGTGTTGTTGCGCCGCGGATCGATCGAAAAGTGGCGGAAGGCCAGCGAAAGCGCGTCGGCCATCACCCCCGGCTCGTATTTGGCGGCCGCGAAAGCAAACCAGTACGTCACCGCCACCCATACGCCGCCGAGCAGACCGAAACCGTGCACCGGTCCGTACGAGAGCGCGTCGCGAGGAACGGTTCGAATCCCCGCGCCGGTCCAGAACGCGTCGTTGCTCAGCGCAGCGACGATCCGCGCAGCGCGCGCCGGCGGAGCAACCCCGAACAGCACCGGAAAGACCAAGTCGGCGGTGACCTCAGTGCGCTTGGTTCCATCCACGTCGATCGCGAGCAGATAGAGATCGTTCTCCGGGTTGACCAGATGGGTGTTGATCGCGTCCTTGAGCGCGCGCGCTTCGGTGAGATACTTCGAGCAGGCCGAAGAGTCGCCAAGCACCCGGGCCATCTCGGCGACGGAGAGCAGCGCCGCGTAGCACTCCGAGTTGACCTCCGTCGACGCGCCGCTGATCCGATAGTTGTCGATGACGTTGCGCCAGCCGACGATTCCCCACTCCATCTCGCGGGTCGACGTGCACCAGATCAAACCGTCCTCGTTGCGTTGCGAGAGCATATAGTCCATCGCGGCAACGGCGTTGGGATAGCGCTTGCGGAGGTGTGCTTCGTTCCTGGTCGCGGCGAAGTGATGCCAGAGCGCGATGACGACCAGCGGCGTGTCGTCGTTGACGTTGAGGCCGTAGTCGTCGCTCTCGTCGTTGCGCACGTCGTAGTACTCGACGATCTTGCCGCAGGGCTGCTGCAGCCGGAAGTACGCGTCGAGGCACTCGCGCGAAAAGTGATGGTTGACGTAATCGGCTCCGAACGCCATCCAGGCCGTATCGCGGCCGACGCTATTGTTGCTGCGCGTCGGGTCGTTGGTGAAGCACCACCCCGTTGGAGCGTACGTCTGCACGCGCAGCATGTTGGCCTTGGCCCACAGCACGCCGTGGTTGACGTTGAGGTCGGGCGTTCGTAAGACCGAACGCTGGAGGTAGCTCCAGTAGTATTGCGTCGTCTGCGCGCTGGCATCGGCTCCCGCCGGACAGCGCCGCCGCGCGGCGGTCAGGTCCTCGCGCGAGCTGGTTGAAAGCACGCAGAGAAACTCGAGCCAGCAGCGCGCACCCGGCTCGAGGTCGACGGCAGCGGCCAGCACGCCGATCGGCTCGTCCTGCGCCTGCACGCGGTTCGAGAGCGTACCGGGAGAGATTCGCGAGAGCGCCTTTCCCGGATCGTCGTTGACCTCCCAACCTGCGACGCCGTGAAGCGACGCAAAGAGTCGAAGATGGTTGGGCGCGTCTCGATTCCAGGCGACGATCCCGTTGAGCTCGGGGTCGTACTCGGCGAGCACGTCGTGGCTCGTATTGCCGCGCAGCTGCGCAAAACCGTACGCGTCCAGACTCACCGCTTCGGTCGTCGTGTTGTGCAGCCGCACTCGAAAGTAGACCGCCGGCGGCGGAACGTCGTCACCCTCCCAGCGATCGTTGTACGCAAAGAGTTGGTCGTGAACGTGAACGCCGTTGTCGAGAAGGTAGACGTGGTCTTGCCGCTCCGGATGAATGTGAAACTCGCCAGAGAGCGGCGTCAGCCGAATTCCACTGCGGCGATCCCAGTAGTGGACCTGCAGCGCTCCCAGAAAGTCGAGCCCCGCGTCGGGGCTGAAGATTTTTTGGATCGCACCGGTCGGTTTGATGACCATGCAGCAGCGGGGCGCGCCGATCGTGCTGCCCTGCGCCATCTGATTGTCGGGAATGATATAGGCAAAGCGTGGGTCGACGACGGTATGGTGCGTCGGGTTGGTCGAGACTGGTAGAGGATCGAAGCGAGCCACGTTGCCGCCTAACAGAGCGCCGACTGCATCGCAGCGGCGACGTTGGGGTCGGCGGGCGTGCCGGCGCGTCGAAGATAGGTCACGCGGACCGAATGGCCATCGTGGACGGCGAAGCCTTCTTGGCGCACGCGTTCCCCCGGCAAGGTAAACGTCGCCAAACCAGCGGCCCCCGGGCACGGCGCCAGCGGATTGCTGCTGCGCAGCCGGGCGCCGCGATTACGCAGCAGCACGTCGATCGTCACGCGCGAAGAGAGATCGGAGAGCTGGCCCGGGAAGCTCTGGCGGATATACGAGTACTCCTGGCGCTGCGTGCCGCTGCCCGTCGACCATCGATCGTTTGCTCCGGGCACCGGGGTCCAGCCCTTCGGGGCGGTCGAGGCACTGCCGCACCCCGCCAAAGTCAGCGCGGCAACGAGCCATAGGGTTTTCACAAAGAGGAAGGTTTGATGCTCACCGATTGGGTCCTTATCGGGCGGCTGGCTCGGGAACTCGAAGGGCGGTTGCGCGGCGGGCGACTCCAGGAAGCCGGACTGCTCGACGACGGCCGCGTCGCACTCGTTTTTCGGTCGCACGGAAAGCGCTGCGTTGCCGCGATCGACCTCTTCGCCTCGCCGCCGCTGGTTACGCTGGAAGAGAGCGAGCTCGCCATCGTCGAGGAGCCGGGATTCGTGCGCGCGCTCGCGCGTACGCTGCAGGGGATGACTCTCCAAAGCATCTCCTCGCGTCGCTTCGACCGGCTCCTGCGCCTGCGCTTTGCCTCGCGCTCGCGCTTCGGCGTGGGCGACGAAGTCGATCTGTTCGTCGAGCTGGTCCCGCGTTTCGGGAACATCGTGCTCGTCAAGGGCGACGCGGTCGTTGCCGCGCGCAAAGAGTTCGCGCCTTCCGAAAATGCGCGCCGAATCGTTGCAGCCGGTGCGCCCTACGCGCTGCCGCCCCTGCCGGCGACGCCGCGGACGCTCGGTCCAGCCGGCGAGCAGGAGGTCGAGGCGCACGTCCCACTCTACGTGTACCGCCGCGAAGGCAAAATCGCCGGGGCCTATCCCGTGCCGCTCGAAGGGTTCGATGGAAGCGTCGTTTCGCGCGAAGAGGCTCTGCTCGACGTCTTCGCGCAGCTTCGCCTCGAGCAGAGCGCGCAGGCGCAAACGCAACGCGGCCGGCGCAGGCGCGATGGACTGCTCAAGCGACTCGTCGAGCGCGACGACCGGCTGCAACGCGAGCTGGAGCGGCTGCAGAGCAAACGCGAGGCGGCCCAACGCCGCGAGGCGCTGCGCGCACAAGGCGAAGAGATCTTCGCAACGCTGCATCTCCTCGCGCCGGCCGAGCAAGAGCCCGCGAAAGAACGCGCCGCCGAGCTCTTTCTCGAATATCGCAAGCTCGGAAACAGCCTGCCCCACATCGAGCAGCGCCAACGCGCCGTCGAGCACTCCCGCAGCGTCATCGAGACCCTTCGCTGGGAGGCCGAGCGTACCGGTTTTGAGGATTTCGCCGACGTCGAGGCCGCAGCAGACTTGGTATTGCGGCGAGCGCCGGCGGCGGTGACGCGTGCGCCGCGCAAGCGAAAGCGTCAAGTCTTCGAGCTGCGCACCGCCGCGGGTTCGCGCATCGCGATCGGCCGCTCGCCTTCCGAGAACGCCGACTTGACGTTTCGGGTAGCGCGGCCGCACGATCTCTGGTTTCACGCGAAAGGCGTGCCGGGCGCGCACGTCATCCTCTCGCGCGACGATCGCGCGAGCGTACCCGAGCAAGATCTCCAGACCGCAGCATCGCTGGCGGCCTTTTACTCCAAGGCGAAGGAGGCCGCTGCGGCGCCCGTCGATTACACGCTGCGAAAGCACGTCCGCAAGCAGCGCGCGGCGCCACCTGGTTTGGTTTGGTATACGAACGCCAAGACGATCCTCGCCCGCCCGAACTCACTCGACGCTTTCAAGAACGACTAGTTCAAAAGCGAAGCTGCAATCGAAGGAGGCTCACGTGAAAAATCCGTTGGACTCGATCTGGGGTACGGTCATTGGCGGTTTCGTCCTAACCGCGATACTCTGGGCGATCGCGCGCGCGATCGTCTCGCACGCGATGGGAGCGGGCGCATGACGGCGCACACCGACTGGATCTTCCGCTGGTTTCACATTCTCGCCGGCATCATGTGGATCGGCTTGCTCTACTTCTTCAACTTCGTCAATGCCGAAGCGATGAAGGAAGCCGGAGCGGCCGGAGAGGCGGGGCCGATTTCCAAGTACGTCATGCCCCGCGCGCTCTTCTTCTTCCGTTGGGGCGCGGTCGTCACGTGGATCTTCGGTGCCGCGCTGCTGGGGAGCTACGAAGCTCCCAGCGGAAACGGTTTCGTTGCCGCGTTCGCATTGCAGGGGGCGATGGCGCCGATCGGTTTTGGCGCGTGGCTCGGAACGATTATGCTGTTCAACGTCTGGGGTCTCATCTGGCGAAACCAGAAGAAAATACTGGGAATCGTCCCCGCCACCGACGCGGAAAAGGCCAAGGCCCGCCGGGTTGCGTTTTTGGCGTCGCGTGTCAATACGCTGCTCTCGATTCCAATGATCTTCTTCATGGCGACCGGACCGACGTCCATGTCGCAGTGGCTCTACCACTAAGGCGTGAGAACGAGCTTTCCGGTGTGCGCCCCGGCCTCCATGCGGGCGTGTGCCTCCGCCGCGCGGTCGAAGGGAAAGACGGCGTCGATTATCGGCACGATCGGGTCGCGCCGGGCGAGTAGCGGCCAGATGTGTTGCTCCAACTCGCGCGCGATCGCCGCCTTTTGCGCGGCCGTTCGCGGGCGCAGGCTCGAGCCTAGGATCGTCGCACGCTTCGCCAAGAGGCGACCGAGATCGATCTCGGCTACCCGCCCGCGCTGCGTTGCGATGCAGACGACGCGACCGTCCAACGCGAGACAGTCGAGGTCGCGCGCAACGTAGTCGCCGCCGACGATATCGAGCACGACGTCGACGCCCGCACCCGAGGTCAGCCGTTGGATCTCGGCGACGAAGTCGCTCGTCCGATAGTCAATGGCGGCCTTCGCTCCGAATCGCAGCGCGGCGTGGCGCTTCGCCTCGCTGCCCGCCGTCGCATACGGCGTCGCGCCGAGAGCCAGCGCAAACATAATCGCGGTCGAACCGATTCCGCTCGTTCCGCCGTGGACGAGAACGGACTCGCCTCGTTTGAGGCGCGCGCGGGTGACGAGATTATCGTAGACCGTAAATGCGTTCTCCGGCAGCGTCGCCGCTTCGATCGCGCTCCACCCCTGTGGAATCGGCAGCACTTGACCTTCGGGGACGACGACGTACTGCGCGTACCCTCCGCCGTTGGTCAGCGCACAGACGCGGTCGCCGCGCTTCCAGCGCGAAACGTCCGCACCGGTGGCCGAGATCGTTCCCGCGACCTCCAGGCCCAAGATCGGCGAAGCGCCGCGCGGAGGTGGATAGTTTCCTTGGCGCTGCATGACGTCGGCCCGCGAGATGCCCGCAGCTTCGACCTCAACCAGCACTTCGGTTGCGCCGGGGACCGGCGGCGGTTCGTGCGCGACGTGCAAGACTGCGGGCGGCCCGTACTCGTCGAAAGCTACATAGTGCATCGTTGCCTCGTCAGCAGCATCGCGTCGCCGAAGGAGTAGAAACGGTAGCGTCGCTCGACCGCTTCGGCGTAGGCGCGAAGCACGTTCGCGCGGCCAGCGAAGGCACTCACCAGCATCAGCAGCGTCGAACGCGGCAGGTGGAAGTTGGTGATCATTGCATCCACGACGCGAAAATCGAACCCCGGGCGAATGAAGAGTCCGGTGGCGTGCTCGCCGGGCGTTAGCCTTCCAAACTCCGCGGCGTTCCCTTCGAGCGCGCGCACGACCGTCGTCCCGACGGCGACGACGCGACGGCCGGCGGCCTTCGCTCGCTCGATCGCGGCGGCAGTTCCCGCGCCGAGTGCGTAGGCCTCGGCGTGCATCTCGTGCTCTTCGACCCGCTCGGTTGTCACCGGGCGAAACGTTCCCAGGCCGACGTTGAGCGTCAAACGCGCGAGCTCGACGCCGCGCGCCACGATCTTCTCCAGCAGCGCCGGCGTGAAGTGCAGCGAGGCCGTCGGCGCGGCGATGCTGCCGGGCACCCGCGCAAAGACGCTCTGATACCGCACGTTCGTCGCGGCATCCCGGGCGTGAATGTACGGCGGCAGCGGCATCTCGCCGAAGGCTGCCAAGAACGCTTCGAAGGGAAGGCGCAGCTCGAACTCGATCTCGCGCACGCCGTCGGAGCCTTCGGCGACGACGATCGCTTCGCCGAACGTTTCGAATTGAATGCGCGTCCCGGCGCGCAAACGGCGCGCCGGCTTGGCGAGCGCGAGCCAGCGGCGCGCGTTCCCGTCGTAGGCGAGCGTGCTCGCGGGTCGCAGGAGCAGCAGCTCGATCCGGGCACCGCTTGCCGCTCGGCCGAAAAGGCGCGCCGGTATCACGCGCGTTTCGTTGAGCACCAGCAGATCGCGCTCGTGCAGCAGCTCGGGAAGTTCGTGGAAGCGATGGTGTTCGACGCGAGGCCCGTCGAGTGAGAGCAGACGGCTTTCATCGCGGACCGGCGAGGGCGACTGCGCGATGAGTTCGGGCGGCAGCGCGTAATCGTAGGCTGCCGTCAGCGTCTCATCGGCTGAAATAGTCGACTTTCGTTTGCGGGAAGTACTGCGCGAGAATATCCTGCGCGCTGCGGTTCTGCAGCGCCATGCCGCGGGCGCCCCACTGGCAGAGGCCAACGCCGTGGCCCAACCCGCCTCCGTCGACCGCGACGACGCCGCCGCCGGGCGGCTGCAGCTGCAGGATCAGAAGGCTTCGCAACGTCCGCGGGCCGATCGCCATGCGAAACGCGCTGCCTTTGACGGCAACGCTGCCGCGCTGGCCGACCAGCGTAAAGGCTCGGGCGCGTCCGCTCGAGTCACGCGCTGCGACCGCGATGCTCGTCAAGTCTCCAAACGGCGCCAACTGCGCGGCGTAGCGGCCGGCGATCGCGTCGAGCGTGAGCGGTGCCGACCAGCGGTAGTTCGGAGAGCCGGTGCACCACGTGCAGACGACGCCTTGCAGGTATGGTATCGGCGTCGTGTTCCAGGCATCGGCCGACGCCTCGGTATGCCCGCCGCAGCACGACGAGTACGCGACCTGTGCGAAAGCGTTGTCGAAGGTAAGCACGCGTCCGGCGGTCGCGTCGACCGCGGCGGTGGCGTCGGGCGATTCGCTGGTGACCCCGTGATAGACCTGATTGAGCTCTGAAGGGACGAGGTCGTAGTTGCGCCGCGGGTCGCTGCGCTGCAAGACGTACGTGCGAGAGCAGATTGCCTGCGCTTGCAGTGCAGCTGCGGGCCAGCGCGGTGCCATTTCGGCGGGCACGACGCTGTAGAGGTACGCTTCGACGTCGACGAGGTTGACGATTCCGCCGTCGTTGCTGCGGCTGAAGCTTCCGCGATAAAGACGGCCGTTGTACGTAAACGTTCCGTCCCCGCCGGTCTGCGCGTCGCCCGATCCCAGTAAAACGCGCAGCGCTGGTCGCGCCGAGCTGCTGGCGGGATCGGCGTCGTTCTGTGCCCGCGCGGGCCGCGCCAGCAGCGGTGCGGCCGCCAAGGTTAGAAACGTTCCTCGCTTCACCCTAGAGCAGCCGCTCTTGCGACGGCGCGCCGGTGGTAATGCCTAAGTGCCGATACGCCGCCGCAGTCGCGCGCCGGCCACTCGCCGTGCGCGTAATGAACCCGGATTTGAGCAGATACGGCTCGACGACGTCTTCGAGCGTTTCGGCGTCTTCGGTCAGTGAGGCGGCGATCGCGGCGATGCCCGCGGGGCCGCCGCGGTACTGCACGACGAGCGTCTGTAAAAAGGCGCGATCGAGGCGGTCGAGGCCGGATTCGTCGACGCCTTCGCGTCGCAGCGCTTCGTCGGCCACCGCAACGGTTATCCGGCCGTCGGCGCGGACTTCGGCGAAGTCGCGCACGCGCCGGAGCAGACGGTTGGCGACGCGCGGCGTTCCGCGGCTGCGCGCGGCGATCGTTTCGGCCGCGTCGGGATCGATCGGGACGCCCAGAACGCCCGCGGAGCGCCGCACGATGCGCTCCAGCTCGGCGACGCCGTAATAATCGAGGTGATGCACGATTCCGAATCGCTCGCGCAAGGGGGCCGTCAGCATCCCGGCGCGCGTCGTTGCGCCGACGAGCGTGAAGCGCTGAAGTGGAAGTTTCAGCGTCTTGGCATACGTGCCGCGGTCGACGACGAAGTCGATCTGAAAATCCTCCATCGCAGGATAGAGAAACTCTTCGACGACGCGCCCGAGACGGTGCACTTCGTCGACGAAGAACACGTCGCCGCGCTCGAGCGACGTGAGAATTCCCACCAGGTCTTTGGGCTTTTCCAGCGTCGGCCCGCTGGTCGGGCGAAAGTTTGCGTTGAGCTCGCGCGCGATCAGCGCGGCAAGCGTCGTTTTACCCAGGCCGGGCGGGCCATAAAAAAGCACGTGTTCGAGCGGCTCGCCGCGGCGCTTGGCGGCGTCGATCGCGATCCGCAGGTTTTCGACGACGCGTTCCTGGCCGACGTACTCGTCGAACGAGTGCGGACGAAGGCTCGCACCGAATATTTCCTCTTCCAGCAGCGCGTGCGGGTCGACGATGCGATCGTGCGCCGGCGATTGCTCCGCTTGCGGAGAGACGTCGGCCGGTCCGAGCAGCCGCCGGCGTGCGCCCGATTCGCTCATGAGCCGTCCTTCGCCGACTTCGAGCGGTATATCTCCGCGAGCAGCGTCTCGGCCTGATCGATCTGGGGTTTGCGTTCCAGCGTCTGACGGATCATGGCCTCGCCTTCGGGCCGGCGATAGCCCAGCTGCACGAGCACCGCCAACGCTTCATCGGCAAAGCCGGGAATCGCAATGGGATCGGGCGCGGGCGCGTCCTGGATCAACAAAAACTTCGCGACCTTTCCCTGCAGCTTGGCGACGATGTCGCGCGCTTTTTGCTGGCCGATTCCAGGCAGCGTTTTGAGCAGCGCGTAGTCGCCGCGGTCGATCGCTGCGGCAATCGTCGACATCGGCAGCGAAAACGCGCGCGCCGCCGAACGCGGACCGATCGACGCGACGGTTAGCAGGGCCTCGAAGAAGTCGCGCTCGATTGCGTTGGTGAATCCGTAGTACGTGAAGCGCCCGCTGTTGCCGTCCATGTTCATGACCGAGTAGATCTCGAGCGAGACGCGTTCGCCCGAGCGTACCGGCAGTTTGTCGGCGATGCAGGGCGGCAGCACGATCTCGTATCCGAGCCCGGCCGCCTCGACGATCGCGGTTTCACCGGCGCGCTCGACGAGCGAGCCGGATATTCTAGCGAACACGTGGCGGACCCAGTGGGCTATCAATGACGTTGACGAACGCCAGCGCCAGCGCGAGCGCGTCTGAGACGTCGTCGGGTTTGGGCGCGCGCTGCAAACGCAGCAGGCGCGTAATCATCGCGTTGACCTGCGCTTTGCGGGCGCTGCCCGAGCCGACGAGCGCGCGTTTTACGTGAGCGTGGCCGAGGGTATGCACGGCGATGCCCGCCTGCGCGCCGGCCAGGCAGAGAACGCCGCGCGCGTGTCCCATGAGGACGGCGGTTCGCGGATTCTTGTAGCTCGTGTAGAGATCTTCGATCACGATCCAGCTGGGTTCGACCTGGGCGATGATCTCCGAAATGCCGGCGTGCAGCTGCGCCAAGCGCTGCCCGAGCGAGCCGCTCACAAGCGGCACGACGACGCCCGCTTCGATCAGGTGCGGCGACCCGCCGCGAACTTCGATCGCGCCGTAGCCCGTCGTGCGCAGTGCTGGGTCGATACCGAGGATTCGCAGAGAGCGCTCTTTGCTCAGGGCGGCGGCGTTCCGTTCACGGTAATGGTTACCGACGAACCCGGGGCGAGCGGCGTACCGACCGGCGGCGTCGTGCCGACCACCTTTCCGTCGGCGCCGACGTTGGTCGTGTACTCCCGCTTACCGACCTGGTAGCCAAAGGCCGAGAGGGTGTCGTAGGCTTTCTCGGGCGTCATTCCGTCGGTGTCGGGCACCTGCCCCGATACCGACAAGGTAATCGTAACGTCGCTTCCCTGTGCGGCTTGACCGCCGGCGGGCTCCTGCGAAACGATCGTACCGTTGCCGGTGCTCTGCTGGGCGTAGCGGATGGTCGGATGGAAACCCGCTTGCGTCAGCGTCTGCGCCGCGTCGTTGTACGGCAACCCCATGACCGTGGGAACGTCGGCCGCCGGGCCCGCCGCAGGCGGGCTCTCCACATTTTGGGGGAGTCCGTCGTTGACGACCACTCGCAGGATCGCGTTCTTGTCGACCTTGCTGCCGGCTGCGATACTCTGCGACGCGATCGTATCGGGCGGATTGCCGACGATGTGCTGCGTCGAGTCGAGCGTTATCCCCAGTGCGTTGGCGCGCGTTTGCGCCTTCTCCAAGGTCAGGCCGACGACGTTTGGCATCAGGATCGGCGCGGGGCCGTCGGAGACCACGAGCGTCACGCGGCTGCCCTCGGGTACCTTGGCGCCGGGCTTGGGACGCTGATCGATGACGTTATCCCTGATCGTATTATCGAAGCGCCGCACGAGCGTGACCGCGAACCCGTGCTGCTGCAAGGCTCGCTGCGCGTCGTTGACGCTAAAGCCGCGAACGTCGTCGAGGCCGAGCAGCGGCTTGCCGTTGCTGATGAACAGCTCGACGACCTGATTCTTTTCGACCTTCGTTCCTGCAGCTGGTTGCTGGCGGATCACGTGATCGGGAGGAATCGTCTCGCTCGCGCTCTTCGTAAAGCGCGTGCGCAGACCGGCGTTGACGACGGCTTCCTGGGCCTGCGCCTGGGTCATCCCCGTGTAGTCGTCGACCACGATACCGGGCGTCAGCGCCGGCAACGGACGGCCGAAGAGAAAATAGCCCACGGCGGTGGCACCGATCAGGGCGAGAACGAGCGCGGCTGCGATCCACGCGCGACGCCCGCGCGCGGGCGCTTCTTCTGCGTCGGCGTTCGTGCGATCGGGCATCGGCGAACGGCGCGGCGGCAGCGAGCCGCGGGCGGCGGGATGTCGCCCGGGCGCGTCGTCGGCGATCCGGTAGTTCGGAATGCTGGGCCGCTCGCGCGCTTCGCGCAGGGCCGTCGCGAGCTCGCTTGCCGATTGAAAGCGCCGCTGCGGGTTCTTCTGCAGCAGGCGGTTGACGATCGCCCCGAGCGCCGGACTCACTTCGGCCGTGCGCGTGTCGATGACGGGAACCGGATCGCCGATGTGCTTGAGCGCGACGGTAACTGGAGACTCGCCGGTGAACGGCAGCCCGCCGGTGAGCATTTGGTAGAGTACGATGCCCAAGCTGTAGAGATCGGACGTCTCGTGAACGTCGTGTTCCTGCGCTTGCTCGGGCGAGATGTAGTAGACGCTGCCCATGACCAAACCCGGCTTCGTGAGCGCCATCGTCTGCTGCGAAACCGCGCGGGCGATGCCGAAATCGGAGAGCTTCACGACGTCGTCTTTGGTGACGAGGATGTTAGCCGGCTTGACGTCGCGATGGAGCAGTCCCTGGCGATGCGCGTACGCGAGGCCGCTCGCGATCTGTGCCGCGTAGTCGATGGCGACCGGTTCGGGTAAGCGCCCGTCGGCGGCGATGATTTCGGCCAGCGACGGGCCGTCGACCAGCTCCATGACGATGTAGTAGGTGTCGTCCTGGCGGCCGACGTCAAACGTATTGACGATGTTGGGATGGGAGAGTTTCGCGGCCGACTCGGCCTCCTGATAGAAGCGGCGTACGAACTCGTCGTCGGCGGCGTATTGCTCGCGCAGCACCTTGATCGCGACGCGCCTGCGCAACAGCGTATCGGTGCCGCAATAGACGGTCGCCATTCCGCCCTCACCGAGCTTGCGATCGAGGCGGTAGCGATTGTTGAAGATCCGCTCTTCGATCAACTCCCGGGATTCCCGATGCTCTGCAGCGCGGCCTCGAGGACGTCTTTGGCAATCGGTGCGGCGTAGGTGGCACCGTAGCCCATGTTTTCGACGACGATCGCGACCGCGACGCGAGGACGATCGGCAGGCGCAAACGCAACGAACCAGGCGTGCGAACGGCCCAGCGGATTGGTTGCGGTGCCGGTCTTGCCGGCCACCACGACGTGCGGTATCTGCGCCGGTGTGCCGGTTCCGCGCTCGACCACGGCGATCATCATCTTCGTCACTTTCGCGGCCGTCTCGCTCGATACCGGGTTTGCGAGCGTTCCGGGCTCCGAGACGCTCGCTGCAACCCCGTCGCGAACGATCTGTCGCACGACGTAGGGCCGCGGCTCGGTGCCGCCGTTTGCGATCGTCGCGCCGATCAAGGCCATTTGCAGCGGAGAGACGAGCAGCGCCCCTTGGCCAAAGCCCATCTGCGCGAGTTCGCCCGGAACGATCCCGGCTTTGGGCGGAATCCTCGTCGTTTCGGCGGGAAGCTGGAAATCGAGCGGCGCGCCGATTCCCCAGCGATCGAGATACGAGTAGAACGTGCCCGTGCCCATCTTCAGCGCGATCTGCGCGAAGTCCACGTTGCTCGAGAGCGCGAAAGCCGTGGTCAGATCGGAATAGCCCGTCGCCTCGCCTTCGTTATCGTGCAGGGTGAAGTCGCCGATTTGAAGATATCCGGGATCGTCGAAGTGCGAGTCCATCGTCACGGTGCCGCTGTCGAGCGCGGCGCCGGCCGTGAAGATTTTAAAGGTCGAGCCGGGCGGATAGAGGCCGTCGAGCGCGCGGTCGAGGAGCGGCGAACTGGTGTCGTCGCGCAGCGTTGGAAACTCTTGGTCGAAGTCGTTGGGATTGTAACTCGGTACGCTCGCGATCGCCAGCACTGCCCCCGTCTGCGGGTCGATCACGACGCCGGCTGCCCGCGGATACCGCGACAGCGAACCGAAGAGCTGCGACTGAATTGCGGGAACGATCGTGGTGATCACGTCGGCGCCCCGCCGGGGTGTCGTCGAGCCTTGCAGCGTCGCCACTAACTCTTGCAGTTGGGCGACCGGATCGCCGCTGGCGTCGGGCGGCGACAACGCCCGATCGAACGCCGACTCGATCCCGCTCGCGCCGTAACGTGTCGAATCGTAGCCGACGAGCCCGGCGAGCGAAGCTCCCAGCGGATACTCGCGGTGGCCGCCGGCCGTCTGCGCCAAGACCGTGCCGTCGCCGGCGAGGATGCGCCCGCGATCGGCGTCCAGCAGGGCGTGGCGCGGATTACCGGCGCGTTGCGCGATCTTCGGCGCGGCGAGCAGTTGAAGGTAGAGCTGGCGGATGGCCAAGACGACGAACAGCGCGACGAAGAATGCCGCGAGGTTTCGAATAGCGCGGTTGGTCATGCCTCGCGCAGCAGGGAGAACCCGAGATCGGTCTTTACCGCCATGTGTGGTCGCGCCGGCTGCGACGTAATGAATGCATTGACGATCGTGAGTGCGACGTCAGGGGTCACCGGAGCGAGCGCCAGCACCTCTTCGACGCCGATCTCTTCGAGCAGCGGCGTCGCGACGTACGCGCAGAGCGGGATCGTCTCGAAGTGACGCTCTTCGTACGGTCCCTCGTGCCAGGGTCCTCGTTTACCGAACGCCGCGGCGTGATGGTCCCACGCGCAGAGCTGCTTCTCTTTCCAGACGAACTCGTCGCGCACGCAGAGCCGGCGGCACACTGAGCAGGCGACGAGGTCGCTGGGCGGCTGGCTCAGTCCCTCGGCGATCGCTTCGGGAATATCCTCGATGTTGAGCACGCTGCGATCGTCGATCACGCTGGGGAAGCCCGTCTCCCACTGCGTCCGCGCCAAAATCTCGAGGTCGCGAACCGACGCGATGAACGTGCCTTCGTCTTCGGGCGGAAAGGTGCGGTCGATCCAGTCGAAGATTCCGGAGAGCGGAATGCCGACGTCTTGAAGCGCGCCGCCGACGGCGACGCCGCGCGGCGTCCAGGCGAGCGGCACGAGCCGGATGGTAACGATATCTCCGCGCCGCTCGCCCTTGTTCGCCGGCCGGAAGCTGCTCGTCGCGGCCATCGTGCTCGCGTTGCCGCCCAAAACGAAGACCCGCTCCTGCGGCGAGTCCGCTACGCTGGAGTCGTCGTCAGTGCGCTGCGATACTCTTGAAGGCTGCGCGGAGGACCGGCCTTGCTTGCGAGCGCCTCCGCCAGCGCCCGCGCCGTATCTAAACTCGTCAAACACGCAATGTTCGCTTCGACCGCGGCCCTGCGAATCTTGTAGTCATCGGTTATTTCCCTGGCTCCCTTTGCATCGTTGATCACCAGATCGACGCTCCGCGCAGCGATGATGTCGACGACGTGCGGCGATCCGTCGGCAATCTTGTTGACTCGCTCGCTCGCGATGCCGGCCGCCGCCAGGAGTGCGTGCGTACCCGGTGTCGCCACCAGCCGGTGCCCGAGTTCGGCGTAGGCTTGTAGCACCGCGACCGATTCTTCCTTGCTCTCGTCGGCGATCGAGGCCAGTACGCGAGCGCCGCTGCCCGGCAATCGAATTCCCGCCGCGAGAAACCCCTTGCGCAGGGCACCCCCGAACGTTTCGTCGATCCCCAGCACCTCGCCGGTCGACTTCATCTCCGGTCCCAAAATCGTCTCGACGCCGCGCATTTTCGAAAACGAGAAGACCGGAACTTTTACGACGACGTACGGAACGTGAGGCCGCAGACCGACGCCGTACTCCATATCGCGCAGGCGCTCGCCCAGCGCGATGCGCGTCGCCGCCGCGACCAGATTGATTCCGGTTGCCTTCTGAATGATCGGCACGGTCCGGCTGGCGCGCGGGTTGGCCTCGATGATATAGAGCGCTCCGTCGTGCACGACGAACTGAATGTTGATCAGCCCGCGTATTCCCAGCTCTTGGGCGATCGCGTGCGTCACCTCGGCGACGCGCCGCTCCATGTCGGGGGAAATGATCTGAACCGGATAGACCCCGATCGAGTCTCCAGAGTGCACGCCGGCGCGCTCGATGTGCTCGAAAATTCCGGGAATCAAGACGTCTTCACCGTCGAAAGCAGCGTCGACTTCGATCTCGAGTCCGCGCATATACTTGTCGACCAGTAACGGCGCCTCGGGCAGGATCGGCGGCGCGGATTCGGCGTAAGCGGCGAGCTGGGCTTCGTTGTGCACGATCTCCATCGCGCGGCCGCCCAGCACGAACGAGGGCCGGACGAGTACCGGAAAGCCGAGTTCGCGAGCGATCGCGCGGGCCTCGCGGAAGCTGCGCGCCGCCTTTCCCCGCGGACGCGCGACGCCCAAGCGTGAGAGGGCGGCGTCGAACTGCTCGCGATTCTCCGCCATGTCGAGGGATTTGCGATCGCTCCCGACGATCGCGACGCCGCGTTTGCTCAGTTCCGCGGCGAGGTTGATCGCCGTCTGGCCCCCGAACGCGAGCATCACCCCGCGCGCGCCCGTCGCGCGGTAGGCAGCTTCCACTTCGTCGGCGCCCGGCGGCTCGAAAATCAGTGCGTCGGAGATATCGAAGTCGGTCGAAACGGTCTCGGGGTTGTTGTTGACCACCACCGGCGAACATCCCGCGGCGCGCAAGGCCCACGCCGCGTGCACGCAGCTGTAGTCGAACTCGATGCCTTGACCGATGCGGATCGGCCCGCTTCCGACGACGACGACCGCTTCGGCCGGTGTCGCGCGCATCTCGTCCTGCTCGCCGCGCGATAGGTAGTAGTAAGGGGTTTTTGCCGGGAACTCGGCAGCGGCCGTGTCGACCATGCGAAACGCGTGAGCGTCGCCGTTCGAGCGACCAAAACTCGCCGTCGAGTATCCCGAAGCGACCAGTTGCGCGGTGTCGGCGCCACCGTCCCGCGCACGGTGCTCGAGTTCGACGAGATCGGCCAGCTCGTGCAGCCAGAAGCGGTCGATCGCCGAGAGCTCGACGATCCGTTCGATCGTTGCGTCGCGGTTCGCACTGCGCGCGAGCAGCTCGCAGACGGCGAAAAGGCGTTCGTGAGTCGGGCGAGCGATGACCTCCTCTAGTTCGCCGTCGCTCCATTCGCGCAGCGGGCCGGTGAGCGTCTCGCGGTTGAGATCGAGTCCGCGAACGGCCTTGAGCAGCGCCGCGCGAAACGTTCGGCCGATGCCCATCGCTTCGCCGGTCGACTTCATCTGAGTGCCGATCAGTTTGTCGGCGATCGGAAACTTGTCGAAGGGCCAACGCGGGATCTTCACGACGACGTAATCGAGCGTCGGCTCGTAGGCGGCTTTGGTGACGCCGGTGACGGGGTTCTCGATTTGATCGAGCCGCTGGCCGAGCGCGATGCGCGTCGAAATCTTTGCGATGGGATATCCGGTTGCTTTGGAGGCGAGGGCCGAGCTGCGCGAGACGCGTGGATTCACTTCGATGATCGCGTACTCGGCGCTCGTCGGATGCAAAGCGAACTGGATGTTGCAGCCGCCCTGCACGTCGAGCGCCCGGATGACGTTGATGCTCGCGGTGCGCAACATCTGATACTCGAGATCGGAGAGCGTCTGCGAGGGCGCCACGACGATCGAATCGCCGGTGTGCACGCCGACGGGATCGATGTTCTCCATGTTACAGACGACGATGCAGTTATCCGCGGCGTCACGCAGTACTTCGTACTCGATCTCTTTCCAGCCCAGTAGCGACGTTTCGAGCAGCACCTGGTGAATCAGGCTGGCCGAAAGACCGGCGTCCAACGTCGAGCGCAGCTCGGCTTCGTTGGCTACGATGCCGCCGCCGGTACCGGCGAGCGTGTAGGCGGGACGCACGACCAGCGGGTAACCCGCCGTCTCTGCAAAAGCGACGCCCTGCTCGATGTCGGTGACGATGGCGCTCTCGGCGACCGGTTCGCCGATCTCCAGCATCTTGAGCTTGAAGCGCTCGCGATCTTCGGCCAGACGAATCGTATCGATCGGCGTGCCGAGCAGGGCGACGCCGTAACGCTTCAGGATGCCGGCTTCGTCGAGCTCGACCGCGAGGTTGAGCCCGGTTTGGCCGCCGAGCGTCGGGAGGAGCGCGTCGGGCCGCTCGCGCGCCACGATCTCTTCGATCGAGGTTGCCGTCAGCGGCTCCAAATAGACCGCATCGGCAACCTCGGGATCGGTCATGATCGTAGCGGGATTGGAGTTGACGAGGATGACGCGGTGGCCTTCTTCTCGCAGCGCGCGACACGCTTGAACGCCGGCGTAGTCGAATTCGGCGGCTTGGCCGATGACGATCGGTCCTGAGCCGATGACCATGACGTTACGCCGCGACACTTCGGGCCTCTGTGTTACAGCAGCGGTGCGGCGGTCCCTATCGCCTTACGGCTGGAGGAGCGCTCTGCGCCAACCGTTGCGGCTGCGTTCGTATGCCGTTCGCTCGTGCATCCGATTCGGCCGTCCCTGCCAGAACTCGACGTAGGCCGGAGCGAGCAAGTAGCCGCCCCAAGAGTGTGGACGCGGCACCTCCTGGCCTTCGAAGCGCTGCTCGAAGTGATCGAAACGCTCGTCGAGCAAAGCCTGCGATTCGATCTCGGCGCTCTGTTCGGAGGCCCACGCCGCGAGTTGGTGCCCGCGCGGGCGCGCGCCGAAGTAGTCGTCCGACTCGCTCTCGGAGAGCCGCCTTACCTCGCCCTCAACGCGGACTTGGCGCTGTACCCATGGCCAGTAAAAGGTCGCCGCCGCCAGTGGGTTGTCCGCGAGTTCCCGCGCCTTCCGGCTCTCGTACGAGGTATAGAAGCGCAGCCCGCGCTCGTCGAGCCCGCGCAACAGGACCATGCGGGCCGAGGGGCGGCAACCGGCGCCCGCGGTCGCCAAGCACATCGCGATCGCCTCGACGCGCGCACTGCCTCCGGCCTCGTCGATCCAGGCGCGGAGAAGCTCGAGCGGGGAGTTCACGGATAACGCCCCAAGCCCAATCCGAGCAGAAACGCGGCGAGCATCCCTAGGGCGCCCGCGATCGCGAAGGGCGCCGAGGCGTCGACCTGCTGCTTCTGCAACGACGTGATGCGCCCGAGCCGCGCAAGCGCGTCGCGCAGCTGCACGGCGTTCTCGACGCGCGCGTACGCGCCGCCGCTCGCCGACGCGTAGTTTCGCAGCGCGTCTTCGTCGATCGTCGCCTCTTGATTGGTTCCCGGGATCAGGCCGCCGTTGGGCGTTCCGATTCCGACGGTATAAACCGGAATGTGATGCGCGCCAAGATACTGCGCGATCTGCATCGGGTCGGCTCCGGCGTTGTTGACGCCGTCGGTGATCAAGATGACGACGCGATGTCCGCGCGGCGGCAGTTGGCGCGCCGCCATCGCGAGCGCGTCGCCGATTGCCGTCGCACCGTTGGGAGATGGGATTTCGTCGAGACCCGCGATGACGGCTTGACGATCGGCGCTCAGCGGTACGACGACTCCGGCCGCACCGGCAAAGGCGATGACGCCGATCTTCGTGCCCGGCGGGCTCTCGGTGATAAAGGCTCGGGCGGCGGCCTTTGAGGCCGCCGCCCGCGTCGGAAAGACGTCCGTCGACGACATCGAGCCCGACGTGTCGATGCAGATGAAAACGCTTCCGTCACGCGCCGGAAGGTAGAGCGAAAGGTGCGGTCCGCTGATGCCCAGCACGACCGCCCCCAGCGCCAGCAGCCACAGTGCCTGCAGCGCACGCGGAATCCACGTCCGCGGCTTTGCCGCCTGCGCGAAGAACGCGACGTTGCTGTAGGCGAGGTCTTGTGCCGTTCTTCGCCGCGCCAGCAGCGCATAGAGAAAGCCAAAAGCGATCAGGGCGACGATGCCGATGATCAGGCGAATCGGATGATCGAGCGTCACGAGCGAAGTCCAAAGGCGGATAGGAGCGATGCGCGGCCGTTCTCTTCGCGCAGGACACCGGTTCGCCAGTTCGCCGATTCGAACCGGCGAAGCAGGGCGGCTTCACGCGCCTGCACGGCGGCGCGATAGGCACGGCGCTCGCGCTTGCCGATGTAGCCGCGCAGCTCTCCCCCCTCTGCGCCTCGCAGACGCACGATTCCGCCGAGCGGGAGTTCGTCGTACCACGGGTCCCGGGCGACCAGCGCAGTGCAATCGAAGCGCGACCCGAGATCGGCGAGCTCGCGGTCGAAGTTCGAGTCGAGATCGAACCAATCGGAAATCGCTAGCAGCGCCGTTCCGCGCGGAAGTGCGGCGCGCGCCGTGCGCAGCGTCCGCCCGAGATCGAACCCGTCGCCGGCGTCCCGATGGGCGACCGCGCGTCGCGATCCGCGCTGCAGCGCCGCCGGCGTGATGGCCGCGCCGTCGACGCGAATGCAGCGATCGTCGGTAGAGGCCGCGCCGAACCAATCGTCGAGCGCCTCGCGGCCTGCCGCCAGGAGCGGACGACGCCGCCCGACGCGCATCGAACCCGAGGCGTCGAGAATGACCGCGAGCGTCAGGGTGACGTCCTCGAGGACGACGCGGGATTGCAGTTCGCCCGCGCGCGCGCTCGACGCCCAGTCAATGCGGCGCACGTCGTCGCCCGGTACGTAGGCCCGCAGCTCGACGAATTCGTAGCCGTCGCCGCGATAGATCGTCGGCGATCCGGCGCCAAAATGGCGGGGGCGGCGGCGCGCGCGCAAGAGCGCCTCTCGCAGCGTCACCGATGCTCCTTAGGGCGCGGGTACGGCGGCGATCATGGCGGCGATGACGTCGTCGGCGGCGATGTTTTCGGTGGCGAGCCGATAGTTGAACCCGATCCGGTGGCGCAGCGTCGCGGCTGCAACTGCGCGTACGTCGTCGGGCAGCGCGAAATCGCGCCCGTCGAGCATCGCTCGTCCTCGGGCGAGGAACGCGAGCGCGAGTGTCGCCCGCGGGCTCGCGCCGTAATCGATCAGCTCCGAGGCGCGGTGACTCGCTCCGTCGCTGCCCCCGACGGTGACGCCGCCCGCTTCGCGCGTGATCGCCACCAGATCGACGATGTATCGCTTGAGCTTTTCGTCGACGTGCACGGCGTGTGCCGCGGCGCGCCATCTGCGCACGTCGTCCAGCGTCGCGACCGCGCGCACCGGCTGCGTGTCGGCGAGCGCAAAGCGATCGAGAATCTCCCGCTCTTGCTCGCGGGTTGGATAGCCGACGTTAATCTTCATCAAAAAGCGGTCCATCTGCGCGATCGGCAGCGCGTAGGTACCCTCGGAATCGAGCGGATTCATCGTCGCCATCACGACGAACGGATCGGGCAGCGCGTGCGACTCCGGGCCGATCGTCACCTGGCGCTCCTGCATCGCTTCGAGCAGCGCCGACTGCACCTTCGCCGGTGCACGGTTGATCTCGTCGGCGAGTACGACGTTGGCGAAAATCGGTCCGAGAACGGTGGCGAAGCTGCTCTCACGCTGGTCGAAGATCCGGGTTCCGACGATGTCGCTGGGAAGCAGGTCGGGGGTAAACTGAACTCGCTTGAACTCGCCTTCGAGCGCCGCCGCGAGCGATCGGCAGGCCAGCGTCTTCGCCAAGCCCGGCGGCCCCTCGAGCAGCACGTGACCGTTGCAGAGCAGCGCTAAAAGCAGCCCCTCCAGAACGTCCTCTTGGCCGACGATCGTCTTGGCGAGTGCGGAGCGGAGATCGCCGGGCTCTCTGGCGGCGATCATGCGAGCGTCACCGCGTAGCGGTCGAGCGCATCGCACGCATCGGCGATCGCCGGCTGCAAGTCTTCATCGTAGGTGAAGGCGCTGCGTTCCAGCGCGATCAGCACGTCGCGCAGTGGCACGCCGCCGGTACCGGGGCGCCGCAGCACGTCGGCGAGCGTTTCGCCTTCGGACGCACCGACCGTGCGCCAGACGGCGCCGCGGACGGCTACGGCGGCAGCGCGGGTTCGTTCGGCTCTGAGCACGATCGATGCGTCCTCGATTTGCTGTCGGAGCGTTCGCTGCAATACCGGTACCGCCGCGGGTTCGGCAACGATTGGAGCGACCGCGCGCGGTCGCGCGCGAGCGGTGCGCACCAGGAAGGCCACGACGGCGACGAGGATGGCCAGGCCAAACACTGCAAGCACGAGCAAGAGGATCGGCATGACGACGCTGCGGACGCGCGACGCGACCCGCTCGGGCGATTGGGCGGCAATCAGCCGCAGTCCGTTGGTGTACCACTGCTTCGGACGGCCGTCGCGCGCGTCGATCGCTTGAAGGGTCGCAGGCGCGAGAACCAGCGTTCCCGGATCGTGGGCGACGACGGTAATCGCTTCGCGATACTGCGATCCGTGCTGGTCGCTCGTAATCTCGCGCTCGTCTCCGAGCAACTCGAGCTGCGCGAGCAGCGGGAGCTCGAGGTTGGTGATCTCCGTAACGCGTTCGCGCACGTGCAGCGAGATGATGAGATGGAAGGGCACGTCGACCCTCGGATTCGTCGTATCGGCCGAAAGGGCGAACGACTCGACGGAGAGCCGCTGCAGGCTCTGCGACGCGCACGGATTGCACGCCAACAGCACGGCCGCGGTTGCGGCAGCGGTTCCGAAAACCACGCGCCTCACGGCGAAGATATTCCCGAGAGCCACTGCGCGAAGAGATAGCGCGCGTCGAACGGCCCGGGCGATGCTTCGGGGTGAAACTGCACGGCCGCAATCGGCAGCGTGCGGTGGCGAAACCCTTCGTTGGTACCGTCGTTGAGGTTGGTCATCGTGGCTTCGAGATCGTCGGGGAGCGACTGCGCGTCGACGGCATACCCGTGGTTGTGCGCGGTGACGATCACCGAGCCGCCGGCGAGCTCTTTCACCGGTTGATTCCCGCCCCGGTGCCCGTACGGCAGCTTATAGGTTCGGGCGCCGCAGGCCAGCGCCAAAAGTTGATGCCCCAAACAGACGCCGAACAGCGGCTTGCGGCCAACCAGCGCGCGCAGCGCCTCGATCGTCCCGGCGAGATCGGTCGGGTCGCCGGGCCCGGGCGAAACCACGACCGCATCGGGCTCGAGCGCGAGAACGTCACCGGGACTCGCGTCGTACGGCACGACCGCGACGGAGGCGCCGAGCGCCTCGAGTTGCCGCAGGATCGCGCGTTTGACGCCGCAGTCGATCAGGACGATGCGCGGCCCCGTGCCGGCTCCGGCGACGAACGATTCGCGAACCGCGACGCTGGGAACGAGCGCTTTGGTGTTGGCCGTTCGCACGAACTTGGCCAGCGTCGCCTCGGCTTCTGCTAACGCCGGTTCGCCGACTGCAAGCGCCGCCCAGATCGTGCCGTGCTCTCGCAGCGCGATCGTGATCGCGCGCGTATCCGCATCGATGAGTGCAGGGACGCGCCACTCTTCGAGCCACGACGGCAGACTCTGTTTGGAGAGATGGTGCGAAGGATGAAAGGCGATCTGCTTGATGACCGCTGCCGCCGCACACGGCCGCGCGTACTGCGCGGCGCTGCCGGAGATCCCGTAGTTG
>DATAWH010000051.1:0-18909 GCA_036267315.1 Candidatus Cybelea sp.
GGACCGTTTGAAGGCCAACGGCAAGTGCCCCAAGGTCATCATCACGGCGGAAGCTCCTCATCCTTGCCTTCCAACTCACTAAGACCGAAACTCACTTCAACCCCGCCTATGGGACTTGACTCGAGAACACAGTATCTGAGCGAGGCGCGCAGCGCCTTAGTCGAAGGGCGAAGGGCCGTGTCACCCTGAGCGAGGCGCGCAGCGCCGTAGTCGAAGGGCGAAGGGCCGTGTGTCACCCTGAGCGAGGCGCGCAGCGCCGTAGTCGAAGGGCGAATGGCCGTGTCACCCTGAGCCTGTCGAAGGGTGAAGGGTCATCCATTTCCGCGCATTACGCGTTTATAGAGATATGAAGCGTCTTTTTAGCGTGGTTCTTCTTCTTGGGTCGCTGCTTGCAGCGTCTGCTCCGGCAACGGCGCCGGCGGCGCAACCGACAGATCAGCGCGTCGTCCTCGCCGGCGGCTGCTTCTGGGGGATGCAGCTGGTTTTCGAGCAGCTCAAAGGCGTCGACCGCGTCGTCGCCGGTTACTCGGGCGGTGAAGCGACGACCGCACAGTACGAAACCGTAAGCACCGGCGCGACCGGGCACGCCGAATCCGTCGAGATCACTTACGATCCGGCAAAGATTTCATTTTCATCGCTGCTCGACGTGTACTTTAAAGTTGCGCACGATCCGACGCAGCTCAATCGCCAAGGACCAGATTCGGGAACGCAGTATCGCTCGGAGATCTTTTACACGACCCCGCAGCAACGCGGCACGGCCCTTGCGACGATCGCGCAACTCGATCGTGCACATGCTTACCCGTCGAAGATCGTGACCCTCGTGTCGCCGCTACGCGGCTTCTATCCGGCGGAGGCCTACCACCAAGATTACGCGCTCCACAATCCGCAAGAGCCGTACATCTACATCAACGATCTTCCCAAACTCAAAGTGCTGCGCAAAGAGTATCCGCAGCTCGTGAAGGCAAACGCGCCGAACCCCGGCTAGCGCTTCGCCCTTCGCCCTTCGACGAGCTCAGGGTGACACGCGGGCCCTTCGACAAGCTCAGGGTGACGCGCGGGGCCCTTCGACAGGCTCAGGGTGACACGCGGGCCCTTCGACAGGCTCAGGGTGACACGGGGGTGACACTTTTAGCTTGGCGGATCGTTTTGGTGCTGCGCGTACGAGCGCGGGTCGAAATACCAGGCCGGTAGCGTATCGGGGAAGGTGACGTCGTCGAAATCGTAGTCGACGGTGGCATCGCGGCCGAGATATTCGGAGTCCTGTTGGTACGTCGGCGTGCCGTGGATGTGCGTGACGATCGGCATGTTGTGCATCCAGCCTAGCGTCACCGTGAAGAGCATTGGATAGATGTGGTTGCCGGAGTCTTCTTCGTAAAGCTTGTCGGTCGCGACTACTTCGCGCAGCTCGAGCGTCTTTGCATCCACGTAGAGTTCGCGCAGACGGTTGCGATCGGGATCGCGGCGCGCCTGCAGGCTCACGTGGATCTCGTCGCCTTCGGTAGCGACGCTGGTGACGCGGTAATCGAACTCACCCATGACCGTCACGGTCGCGATGACCGGCGGCAGGCTGCCGGTCGGCTCGGGAGTCGGCACGAAGTCGCGCGGACTCGTGTGCGGATGCGCCGGGGCCGGCTCGAAGAGATCGGCCGTGGGCGGACCCGGGTCCCACGGCTCGTTGAACGAGGGTCTCAGAAACTCGAGCGTGCCGCGCGACGATCCGTGGTAAACGCGACGTCCCAGCGCCGCGCGATCGAGCGTGCGGCACCAGATGTGATAGGTGTAACTGTTCACTAGATCCGGGTAACCGTCGTCGAGCGTCTGCTTGCGAACCAGCGTGTAGGTGATATACGGCGGCGGCGGCCGATGCGAACGAAAGACGCGCCGGATTTGATACAGCAAACGCTCCGGCGATGGTAACGGAACCGGCGTGGCCGTCGCCCTCGGTGCGACGGCACTTGCGTGAGAGGGAACGAACGCGAGCGATAGGCCAAGCAGCATCAGCCCGGCGCACAGTACGGTTTTCACGGAAGGCTCAGCGCGGCGCCATCCTGATCGCACCGTCGAGGCGGATCACTTCGCCGTTGAGCATCTGATTTTCGGCGATGTGACGCGCCAGCAGAGCGTACTCCGCCGGCCGGCCCAGGCGCGAGGGAAACGGAACCTGCTTGCCGAGCGATTCACGCGCCGCTTCGGGCAGCCCCGCGAGCAGCGGCGTATCGAAGATTCCCGGCGCGATGCTGGCAACGCGAATCTGGTGCTGCGCGAACTCGCGCGCGACCGGCAGCGTGAGGCCGACGATCCCGCCCTTCGACGCGGCGTAGGCCGCTTGTCCGATCTGGCCGTCGTACGCGGCTACCGACGCGGTGCAGATGATGACGCCGCGATCCTCGCCGGGCTCTACCGGCCGCTCGATCATCTTCGCGCCGGCCAAACGAATGACGTTGAACGTACCGACGAGATTGACCGTGATGACTTTGCTGAAGCGCTCGAGCGGAAGAGGGCCGTCGCGACCGATCACGCGTTCCGCCGTCGCGATGCCGGCGCAGCAAATCGCGCCGTGCAAGCCGCCGAACTCACCCGCAGCGGTGTCGACCGCATTCTGCACGCCTTCGGGGCTGGTGACATCGGTCTTGACGAAGCGGACCTTGCCGCCCAACTGTTTGGCGAGCTCCTCGCCGCGTTCGCTGATGTCGGCGATCACGACGTTGGCGCCGGCGCCGGCGAACTCAGTAACACAAGCGGCTCCGAGGCCCGAGCTCCCGCCGCTGACTAAAAAAGTACGTCCTTGTAAGTGCATAGCTCGCAATGCTACAGCTTGCCGAGGGCGATATCCTGGATTGCCGAAGAGTTGCGCCGGTGCCCAGGAAATCGAAACGTCGTCGGGGCTCGCCGGCCGGCCAAAGCGTTGCGCTCGTCGCGCTCGTGCTGCTGGCTGCTTTTGCCGGTTGGCAGCTGCTTCGCCCCGCCTCCCATCACTATCAGCGCCACGTCGCCGGAATCGTGACGCCCGAAGCGTCGGAGACGCCAAGCGAGGAGGCAACGGAAGAGCCATCCGAGGAGCCGCCGGCGGTGATCGAGCCATCGGCCGCGCCGACGGAAGGCTCAAGCGAGTCCCCGCTCGAGGCGACTGCTGCGCCATCGCCCGAGCCCTCGGTCACGTCGTCACCATTGTCGCCGGCTCAGGAGAATCGGAACGGACCGCAGCTCGCGCTGATCGTCGACGATTGCGGCCAGTGGCTGCAGACCGAGCGGGGATTTGTCGCGCTCAACGTACCCGTGACGCTCTCGGTCTTACCGCACGTCCGCTACGGCGACCTCATCTCTCGCGAGGCCGCAGCCGCAGGGAAAGGCGTCATGCTTCACCTGCCGATGGAGACGCTCTCCGGCATGAACCCGGGCCCCGGTAAAATCACCACCGAAATGAGCGACGCGCAGATCGTCGCGCAGGTTCAAGACGATCTCGCGCAAGTTCCGCTCGCCAACGGCGTCAACAATCACGAGGGCAGCAAAGCATCGGCCGACGAGCGTGTGATGCGCGACGTCCTCGGCGTCCTTTCAAAGCACGGGCTCTTCTTCATCGATTCACGCACGAACGCGGCCTCGGTCGGCGAAGCGACGGCTCGCGAGATGGGGATCCCCACCGCCGCGCGCAACGTCTTCTTAGACAATCGCGCCGACGTCGCGTACAGCGAGGCGCAGCTGCTCGAAGCGGCAAAAATTGCGCGAGAGACCGGTAGCGCGATCGCGATCGGGCATCCGAAGCCGACGACGCTGGCCGCGGTGCAAGCGCTGCTGCCGCAGCTGGAGGCCTCCGGCATCCACTTCGTCCTCGCTCAACAGCTGACCGGCGCAGGAGACCGCTAAACCATCGCCTTCGACCATGGGTTTACTCGCAGGTAAACCCGGAGAGGAAGGAAGCATGGACATCGCATTTCTGATCGTTCGGTTAATCGTGGGTTTGGGGCTGGCTGCCCACGGAACCCAGAAGCTCTTCGGCTGGTTCGGCGGTCCCGGATTGAACGGCACCGCGGCCGGCTTCGAAAACCTCGGTTTTCGCCCTGGCACCCTCTTTGCAGCAATGGCCGGCCTGGGTGAGACCGCCGGCGGCTTGCTGACCGTTCTCGGTTTGGGAGGAGCGCTCGGCCCCGTGCTCATCGTTATCGTCATGATCGTTGCCGTCGGCTCCGTGCACATCAGCAAGGGCTTCTTCGTCAACAACGGCGGCTGGGAACTCAACGCGGCCTACATCGCGGCCGCTCTGGCGATCGCGTTCGGTGGCAACGGCGCCTACTCGCTCGATAACGCGTTGAACCTAACCTTTTTAACGCAGCCGCAGCAGATCTGGATCGCACTTGCGGTGGGCCTCATCGTCGCGCTCCTCAATCTCCTCGCGCGCCGCCGGGTGAAAGCCTAATGGAAACGGTCGCATTTTACGGCGCGGGAAATCTGGGCTCGGCGATGGTGCGCAACATGCGGCAGCGCGGCATCCCGGTGCGCGTGTGGAGCAGAACCGCTTCCAAAGCAGCGGCGCTGGAGGCCGACGGCGCGACGGCATGTACCGATCCCGTTGAAGCCGCCCGCGGCGCGCAGCGCGTTCATCTCTGCTTAAACGACGACGCGAGCGTCGACGCCGTGCTCGAACTGGCGCTGCCGGGAATCGCTGCGGGCGTACCGATCGTCGACCACACCACGCTCTTGCCGCAGCGCGTCGCCGAACGGGTCGCGCGACTGCACGCCGAAGGCCGCCCGCTCCTGCACGCGCCGGTTTTCATGGGGCCGCCCATGGCACTGGAAGCAAAAGGTGTCATGCTTGCGTCGGGCGACGCTTCGCTTTTCGCACGACTGCGCGAACCGCTCGAACGGATGTGCAGCGACTTGCGCTACCTTGGCGACCGCCCCGATCTGGCTGCCGTCTACAAACTCATGGGCAATGCGATGATCCTGACCGTCGTCGGCGGTCTCAACGACGTTCTGCGCATCGCCGAAGAGCAAGGCCTCACCCGCGAGCAGGCCTTCGAACTCTTCGGCTTCTACGATCCAAGCGGCCAGATACACGGCCGCGGAAAGCGAATGGTCTCCGGCGATTACGATCCGATGTGGAGCATCGACATGGCGCACAAGGACGCTACGCTAATGCAGGGAGCGGCAAAACACGAGCGGCTGCCCGTGGTCGACGCAGTCGCAACCCTGCTGCGCAGCGTCTCGGATCGCGGATTGGGCGAGCGCGATCTGGCCGCCATCGCGAAGCGCTGATGGATCTCAATCCGCAGGCCGCGCAGATGGCCGACGAGTCGATGGTGCGCACGCTCGATGCACAAGCGCGCGCCATCTGGCCGCAAGAGAGCGCGTTATTTCGGCGATACTCGCTTCCCGCACAGCCCTCGATTCTCGACGCCGGCTGCGGCACCGGCGAGATCGCCTCGCGCGTTGCGACGCTCTTTTCGCAGGCAAACGTACTCGGCGTCGACATCATCAACGAGCACCTCGAGCGCGCACGCGAACGGTACGGCCACCTCGCACCGCGCTTGGACTTCGAGCATCAGAGCATCTTCGCGCTCAAATGCGAGGACGCGGCTTTCGATCTGACGCTCTGCCGGCACGTTCTGCACTCGATTCCGCAGGTCGAACGCGTTCTCGACGAACTCGTTCGCGTAACTCGTCCCGGCGGATACCTGCACCTGATTGCTGAGGACTACGGAATGCTGCACTTTGCGCGGGGACGGCTGGACCCGCGCGACTTCTGGCATGAAGTTCCCGCGACGATGGAGCTCGAGCACAACACCGATCTCTTCATCGGCCGTAACATCTACGGGATGCTCGCCGCGCTGGGCCTCCAGGAGATCACTATCGATTACGTCGTCGTGGATACGCTGCGCGTCGAACGCGAGACGTTCGCCGCGATCATCGAGGCGTGGCGAGACGGATACGTCGAAGCGATCGGCGAGGCGACGCCGGTGAGCGCGGAGCTTGCCGGCGAGTACTTCAATCAGATGATCGGTAACATCCGCGACCCCGCGCGCTACGCGGTCTGGATGGTGCCCGTTATCGCCGCGCGAGTCTCAACGGCGGCGATGCGGGAAAGAGCCTGAGCGTCCGGGGCCGGGCGAAGAGTACGGCAGCGGGGTTCGGCGCGGAAGCGGCGAGCCGGTCCAGAGCGGCCGGGGCGTCACCGGCGGTTCGGGCGTGAACACCTCCGAGGGCGCCGCCGAAGGCAGTGCGGGGTTAAATGGCGTCGGCGTCACGACGTTCGCGCGTTGCGGCAAGCCGACGAGCAGCCGGTGATCCTTTCGGTCGAACGTCAGGCTGGCGCCCAAAGCGCGCAGGACGGGGCCAACCGCTACGTAGGCGCCGTCGAGCCGATCGGTCACCCGCCGCTCCAGCGGCACCCGGACGCGCGTAGAACCGCGTTCGACGACCAGCACGTCCGCGTCGATCCAGATCCGGTCGGCCAGCCGCGTCAAGAGCGGATCGGCCGGCGCCACGACCCGCCCATCCAACACGAACGCCGCAACGTAGCTCGGGAGCGGGTGGCCGTTGAGTAGGATCGTCAGGGGAGCTTCCGGTGGGAATAGCGGCACTTGCAACGATATACCGCCCACGATGCGGCGACTCATCTCCGCCTTTCGGGAAGCCGGCATTCGCTTCTCGCGTGACGGCTGCGCCTTCCACGCGCAATCGGTTGCGTTCAACGCGCTGTTTGCGATTTTTCCGCTGATGGTGCTCGCGCTCAGCGCCGCGACGCTGGTCTTTCCCAATCCCGAACGGCGTCTGCTGGTGCTGCTGGGCACGCTCGCCCCGACCGTCCGCGACTACATCTCCGTAAACCTGCAGACCTACATGTACGGGCGCGGCATCTCGAGCGTCATCGCGTTCGTCTTTCTCGTTTGGTCGGGAAAGAATCTTTTCATGGGGCTGGCGTACGCGCTCGATCGAGCGCTCAACGTTCCGAAGTCGCGCCCGCTCGTGCACAATCTCTTGCTCTCAGTCGTAATGCTGCCGGCCACCGCGGTGCTGCTTCTGATTGCGATCGCACTGCCGGTCGTGCTCGCGATCACGTTTCGCATTGCGGGAATTCACGATCCCCAGCGCATGACGCACATTCTCGGCTATCTTATTTCGATCGCGCTCGTTTACATCGTCGCCGTATTGCTGTACCGCCTGCTGCCGAACCGCCCGATCTCGTGGGCCTTCGCACTCCGGGGCGCAGCGATCGTGGCAGTCGCCTGGCCCGCGGTGCAGTATGCCTTTGCCGCCTACCTCACGCACGTCGATTTCACACGCATCTACGGCGCACTCTCGGCGCCGCTCGTGCTCTTGCTTTGGTTTTACTGCATCGGCTCGATCTTTCTATTTGGCGCGGAGTACAGCATCACGCTTTCGACCGGGTATCGGAGCGTGCTCCTCGAAGAGTAGGCGCTTCATGATGAAGCCGACCGTGCTATTTTTGTCGCTCGTGCTGCTGGTCGCCGCGGCCCCACCGCAGCCGAGTCCCTCGCCGGCACCGGCGCCCTCGCCCGCGACCTCGGGCCTGCCCTCGCCAGGGCCCTCTTCCCCGGCTTCGCGGCTGAGCCAGGCGCCCGTCATCTTGATTTACCCGTTTGACGTTCAGACCGGCGCCGACCCGAAGATCGGCATCGCGATCGCGCAGATTTCGGCGCAAGAGATGGCCAGTGCCGGCGGTCTCGAGGTTCCGGCGATTCCCCAGGGCGTCAAACGCACCGATTTCCTCGAGTACGCGCGGGCGCAGAAGGCCGATTTCTACATCAGCGGTTACGTGACGCCGGTCGGCGACACCGCCGCAGTCGTCGAACAAGTCGTCAGCGTCGATAGCGGTGTGATTCTCTTTTCGCAGACGGCGCAGGTCTCCAGCGTCGCCGACGTCGCCTCGCAGTCGCTGCTCGCACGCTCGCAGATCCTCGCTTTCACCGGCCGCGGAACGCAAACCGTCGAAACGCAAGCGTCGAGCACGCCCGCACCGTCCTCGACCAACGGCGCGAACGTTCCGATCTCGGGCATCGGCAGCATCGTCGATTCTGTCTTCAAACACAAAGGCGGCGCCCATAGCGGTCCGTCACCCGCGCCCACGATCAAACCGTCGCGCGGCATCATCGTTGCGCCAGTCATCGCCGGCACTTCATTCTCTTCCAGCGACGTCGCCGGTGCGACCAACGAGCTCTACTATGCGCTCGGCCATTTCTACAACGCACAGATGACGACCGTGGCGAGCGCGCCGGCACAATCGGCCGAAACGATCTGCGGTGCGAACCGCGATAACACGATTGCCGCGGGAACGCTCCAAGCCAATCCCGGCGCGCACCACAAACTGCAATACACCCTCGATCTCACGATCTACACGTGTTTCGGTGCGCCGCTCGATCACCAAGTGGGCAAAGGCGGATCGTACAAAGCGGCGGTCGACGCCGCGGTCGCAGCGTACGCGACGACCCACCCCGAAAACAGCTGAGGCGCCTTCGCCCCTTCGACAAGCTCAGGGTGACACTGACGGGCTCAGGGTGACACGGCCCTTCGCCCTTCGACCCTTCGACAAGCTCAGGGTGACACGGACGGGCTCAGGGTGACGCTGTGAATAGGCCCTCGGGTGGATCGATCGTGATGCGCCGCGCTCCGAGATCCACGTTCGTGACGATCGCGCTGACCATTGGGACGAACTGTCCGGAAACGACCAGCATGTCACTCGAAGGAAAATGTTCGACGCGCTCCACGGTACCGTACGCGGTGCCGTTGGCGCCGAAGACGCTGCAGCCGACGAGATCCGCGTCGAGATACTCATCGGCGGCGACGTCCGCGCTCTCGCGGGGCGCATAGAGCGAAGCCCCGACGTACGCCTGCGCGGCGTCGGCGTCGTCGGCCCCTTCGATGCGCACGAGCAATCGGTTTTTATGCGGGCGCACGCTGCTCAGGCGAATCGAACTCGACGCGCCGTCGCGTTGACAGCGCAAGATCGCGCCTTCCGCAAACGCAATGCGACCCGCACTAGTCGGGTCGCACTTGAGCTCACCGCGGACGCCGAATACGCCGGCAATTCGCCCGACGACTATTTCATTCGCCATCCTCGGCACCTTGAGCGGCCTCTTCGCTATCGAGAATGTCGACGGCGACGCGTCCTTCGGCCGTCGCGCGGACGATCGTGCGCAACGCGTGCGCCACGCGCCCGCTGCGGCCGATGACCTTTCCGAGATCGTCGGGATGCACGATCAGCTCGATTACCGGTTGGGCGCGCTCGTCGACAAAGAGTTCGACGGCGACCTCGTCTGGATTGGTAACGAGCTTGCGCGCGAGAAACTGCAGCAGTTCGCTCGCTCGGCGATGCCCCGCCCACGGATCGTTTGAGGAGCGGCTGGGGCTCGGGCGGCGTTCGCGACGGTTTGGCGTCCGCGACGGACGCGACGGGGCCTGCGGTGCCCCGGAGGCCTGCGATGCCCCGGGCGCCTGCGGTGCCTGAGGCGCTTGCGAGGTTACGCGGCGCGTGGGCCGGCGTTCGGCTTCATCGACGGCCGCCTCGCTAAAGAGGCCGAACTCGTCGTCGAACGAGCTCACGACGCCTTACTCTTGGGCTGTCGCTTCGTCTCCGGAATGGGGCCGCGTTCGACGAGGCCCTTTTCGGCGAACAGTCGCCGTACCGTATCGGACGGCATGGCGCCTTTCGCGAGCCATTCGCGCGCCTTCGCCTCGTCGACTTCGACGGTGCGCGGTTCGGTGCGCGGATTGTAGTGACCGAGAATTTCGATAAAACGTCCGTCGCGGGGCGCACGCGCATCGGCGACCACGAAACGGTAGGTGGGTTGTTTTTTCGCGCCCATGCGGCGCAGACGAATACGTACCATTTGCTCTTTTTTGCTTTCGTTATGGACTAGGGCGAAGCGGGAGAAACGGACGCCGCTTCTTTCCTCCGAGTTGTTTGGCCATCTGGCGTGCCTGCTCGAACTGTTTGACGAGCCGGTTCACGTCGGAGACTTGCGTACCCGAGCCGCGCGCGATGCGCTTGCGGCGGGATCCGTTGAGCACGTCGGGATTGTGCCGTTCGTTGCGCGTCATCGAGCAGATGATCGCTTCGATCTTGCTGACTTCGCGTTCGGGTATTTCGAAATCTTTGGGAAGCGCGCGGGAGAGCCCCGGCACCATCTTGAGCAGATCGGTCATCGAGCCGAGCTTGCGAACCTGGCGCATCTGTTCGAGAAAATCGTCGAGTGTAAAGCTCTGCTTGACGAGCTTTTCGTGCAGCTTGCGCGCCTGCTCTTCGGAGTAGATGCTCTGCGTCTTCTCGATGAGCGTGAGCGCGTCGCCCATGCCCAAAATTCGCGACGCCAAGCGATCGGGATAGAAGGGCTCGAGCGCCGCGAGCTTCTCGCCCATTCCGACGAACTTGATCGGCGCGCCGGTGACGCTGTGAATGGAGAGCGCCGCGCCGCCGCGGGTGTCGCCGTCCATCTTCGTCAAAATGACGCCCGTGATGCCGAGACGATCGTCGAAGCCCTTCGCGACGTTGGTCGCTTCTTGGCCCGTCATCGCGTCGGCGACGAGTAGAATCTCTTGCGGAACGGCGATGCGTTTGATCTCCGCAAGCTCGTCCATCAGCGCTTCGTCGATCTGCAGCCGGCCCGCGGTATCGATGATGACCGTCGAGATCGCGAGGCGCTTGGCTTCGGCGATCGCGTCGCGCACGATTTTCGCCGGCTTGGCGGTTCCCGCGCTGTAGACGGGAAGATCGATCTGATTGCCCAGCGTTTGCAGTTGGTCGATCGCAGCGGGCCGATAGATGTCGGCGGCGACGAGCAGCGATCGGCGCCCCTGCTCCTTAAGACGCAGCGCCAGCTTTCCGGTCTGCGTCGTCTTGCCCGAACCTTGCAAGCCGACCATCATGATGATGGACGGCGGTGCATCGGCGAAGTTGAGCCGGCCGGCTGGGGAGTTGCTCGACGGGCCGAGCAACTCGACGAGCTCGCCGTGGACGATCGTGAGGATCGTCTGCCCCGGCGTCAGCGATTCGAGAACGTTGGCGCCGACGGCCTTTTCCTTGATGCCCGCGACGAAGGCTTTGGCGGTCGCGAGCGAGACGTCGGCCTCGAGCAGCGCGACGCGGACCTCGCGCAGTGCGTCGTTGACCTCGCTTTCGGAGACCTTACCTTTTCCGCTCAGGCGCTCGAAGATAGCGCCGAGGCGGTCGCTGAGCTGATCGAACAACGAGGGCTACGAGGCCGCTGGACCCGTCGTCGTCTCGTCGATGCGCTTGACCGCATCGCCGACGGTTTTGATCTTCTCTGCTTCTTCGTCGGGAATGTCGATGTTGAACTCGGTCTCGAACGCCATCACCAGCTCGACCTGGTCGAGAGAATCGGCGCCCAGATCGTCGGTAATCGACGCCTCGGGCGTCACTTCCGACTCGTCGACGCCGAGCTGTTCGACGATGATCTTCTTCACTTTATCGAAGGTGGTGGACATCTCGTCTCCTTATTAAGAGTGTCGTTATTGGGATCACATCAGGACTCCGCCGTCGATTACGAGCGTCTGTCCGGTGATGTAGCCGGCGGCATCCGAGCAGAGAAACGCGACCGCTCCACTCACATCCTCCGGCTTCCCGGCTCGGCCGAGGGCGGCTTGCTTTATCAAAAATTCCCTAGCAGCTCCGGGGATCTTCTCCGTCATAGCGGTCTCGATCAGCCCCGGCGCGACGGCGTTGACTCTTATATTCCTCGAACCCAACTCCTTCGCCAGCGATTTGCTGAGGGCGATCAGCCCGGCCTTCGAGGCTGCGTACGCGGTCTGGCCGGCATTTCCGGAGATGCCGACGATACTCGTCATGAGAACCATCGAGCCGCAACGCTGCTTCATCATCGGCCGCGACGCCGCGGCGCAGAGATAAAACGCGGATTTCAGGTTAACGTTGAGCAGGTGATCGATGGTCTCGGCTTTGAGGCGCATGAGCAACGAATCGACGGATTGTCCCGCGTTGGCAATCGCGCAATCGAGCCGGCCGAAGCGCTCGACGACCTCGCCCACGATGCGCTCGATCGCCGCCTGATCGGTCACGTCGCCGAGATAAATCTCGGCGGTGGCACCGGCGCGCGCGTTCGCGCAGGCGGCGGCCGTTTCGTTAAGCGCTTCGACGTCGCGTCCGACCAGCGCCACGTCGGCGCCGCTGCGGGCGAACTCAACGGCGATCGCGCGGCCGATGCCGCGGCTGGCGCCGGTAACGATCGCCGTCTTATCGCGTAAGATCATACGGCCGCACCCGTCCCGCTCTGCAGCTCGTTGCGCAGCTTCTCCGCTCCCGCACCGTCGCTGACGACGGCGATCGGGGGGCTGCCGGGCATCCGCCGCATCAGCGCGCCGAGCACGTTGCTCGCGCCAAACTCCACCACGCGGTCGAGTTCGTACGTTAAGATACGCTCGGCGGTATCGTGCCAGCGCACCTCTTCCACGACCGAGCGCACGAGGTTGGCTTTGATCGTCTCAACGTCGCGGTAGGGGCGCCCATCCACGTTGGAAATAACGTCGAACTGCGGCAATTGGAAGTGACTCCGATCGACAACCGTGCGCAGACGCTCGACCGCCGGCTCCATCAGCACGCTGTGCCACGCGCCCGAGACGTTAAGTGGGATGACTCGCTTTGCCCCGGCATCGAGCATCGGCTGGGTCGCGGCCTGTACGGCAGCTACGTCGCCGCTGATCACGATCTGAGAGGGCGAGTTGAAATTGGCCATCGCGACGTGTCCGACGTCCTCTCCGGCAAGACGCTCGAGCACCGGGCGCACGTGCTCGGCGGCTAATCCCAAAACGGCAGACATTCCGCCGCGTTTTCGCGATGCCGCCGCCTGCATCGCCTTCGCGCGCTCGTTGACGATGCGCAGCGCTTCCTCAAACTCAAGGGCGCCGGCGATGACCAAACTGCAGATCTCGCCAAAGGAGTGCCCGGCGGTAACGACTGGCCGCGCTTCGCTCTGCACCGCTTCGTACAGCGCGAGGTTCGTCACGAAGATCGCCGGCTGGCTGAACTCGGTTTCGCGCAATCGCTCCTCTGGACCGACGCGCTGGAGCGCGAGCAGATCGTAGCCGAGCACTGCGGCCGCGCGATCGAACAGCTGCTGCGCCGCGGGCGCGCACGCCGCGGCATCGCAGCCCATGCCTACGCCCTGCGAGCCCTGCCCGGGAAAGACCGCAGCGTATCGCATCAGCTCGCCCACTTCCAGGCGACCGCGCCCCACGAGAGTCCTCCGCCGAACGCCACGAAGACGACGACGTCGCCCGCCTTGATGCGTCCCGCGCGAACCGACTCGGAGAGTGCCATCGGAATCGAAGCGGCGGAGGTGTTGCCGTATTCGGCGATATTGACGACCACCTTATCGTCGGGAAGATTCAAGTAGCGCGCGGTGGCGTCGATGATGCGCTTGTTGGCCTGATGCGGAATGAGAAAGGAAACGTCGGCTTTGGTCAGGTTGGCCTTGAGCAAAACGGCGTCGGTCGATTCGACCATCTTGGTAACGGCGAGCTTAAACGTCTCGGGACCCGCCATATGAATGAGGTGGACTTTGGCGTCGAGCGCCTCGTGATCGAGCGGTTGACGGTAACCGCTGCCGTGCGCGAACAGGAGCTCCGGCCGGCTACCGTCGGCGCCCAAGTTAGAGGCCAAGAACGAGTCTTGTTCTGAGGCTTCCAGAATCACCGCGCCCGCGCCGTCGCCGAAAAGTATGGCGGTCGAGCGATCCTGTTTGTCGAGAATTTTTGAGAGCGACTCGGCACCGATGACCATCACGCGCCGGTAGACGCCCGAACGAATGAGCGCCGACCCGACCGTCAGGCCATAGATGAAGCCGCTGCAGGCGATCGAGACGTCGAACGCGGCCTTTTCGCGCACGCCGAGACGCGAGGCAACCAGGCACGCGGTTGCTGGAAAATGAAAATCCGGGGTGACGGTGGCGACGATGAAGCAGTCGACGTCAGCGGGCTGCAGACCGGCGTGCACGAGTGCCGCCTGAGCGGCCGCCGAAGCGAGATCGCTGGTCCCTTCGTCATCGGAGGTCCAATGGCGCCGTTTCATTCCGGTCCGGCTGGTAATCCACTCGTCCGACGTATCGAGCCACGCTTCGAGGTCGTGGTTGGTGACGACCCGGGCCGGCGCGTAATGGCCGACGCCGACGATCCTGACGCCGCACGGGGACACTTATACTGACCGGCCAGTGCGTGACGTCACCCGTTCTATCCGGCGGACTCTTCGGCTACCTTGATGGCCTGTCGGCCTTTGTACGTGCCGCAGTTTTCGCACGCGAAGTGCGGCCGCTTCGGCTGATGGCACTGCGGGCACGCGACGGTAGTCACCGGGCCGAGTTTCCAGTTTGCGGCCCGCCGGCTGCGCGTCTTGCTGCGCGGCGTCTTCCATTTTAAATTTGCCATATCTCTCCAAACGATAAAGTTATTGCTCGACGTCGCACGAGCATTCGCCCATATTCTTATTCGCCCCGCAAACTCCGCACAGACCGCGGCAATCTTCTTTGCAGCGCAATCCCAGCGGCAATGCGCTGAGCACGATCTGCTGGGCCAGATCGGCGACGTCCAGACGCTGTCCCGTCAAGACGTTGCTCTCACCGAAAGGATCTTCTTCTCGGCCGCGCGTCGGATCGAGACGCTCGTCGACGTCGACGTGCACTTGAAGATCCACGTCTTCGAGGCAGGCGTCACAGGTACCGCGCACCCGCGCGTCTACGCATCCCCCGATGGCGAGCATGCGATCGGCCTGGCGCAGTTCCAGCGCGATTCGGACCGGGTCCGGAAACGCGAGTCCTTCGAACGGATCGATCGGCACCTCGTCCTCGATCACCATGAGCTGGCGGGCGCCGCCGAGCAGGCCGCTGATGTCGACTTTGTGCAAACGATCCATAGAAGTGTGCCGTCGCAGCACGAAGCCCCGCCCAATCAGGCAGGGCCCGCTACGACCTAGCCATTCTAAAACCCGTCCCGCTGCCTTGTCAAACGATTCGCGCGGGGGATGGAGCGCTGTCATGAGCATCGATCCTATCGCTTCCCGGCTTGCCCAAAGCGGCGTCGCTTACGCGCCGGAGATCGCCCGGGCTGCTCGGCAAAACGGCCTCGACCCGGACCTGCTCGCCGCGGTCGCCGCCCAAGAGACGGGTGGCCCGGGGAGCAACTCAGGCCGTAACGAGGTCGGCGACGGGGGCCACGGGCACGGCGTCTTCCAGATCGACGATCGCTGGCACACCTTCGCCGCGACCCCGGCCGCGATGGATCCCGGGAAGAACGCCGGGTACGCCGCCGGGATGCTTTCAGGCCTGCTCAAACGGTACGGCGGCAACGTCCACGAGGCGCTCTCGGCCTACAATAGCGGATCTCCCACCGCGACCGGGACGAAGACCCGCTGGGGCGACGGCGCCAGCCTAGGCTACGCCGACTCGGTCCTGCGGCACTACCGGCAGCTCACCGGATCGCCGGGAAGCTCGCTGGATTCTGCGGCCCAGACGGCGGTCGCAGAGTCTCCCTCCGAGGTCGCGTCGGTCGGCGCCCTCGGCGCCGCCGCCCAGCGTTTTCCCGCGGCAGGGGCGCTGCCGCCGCCCCCGCTGCCGTCCTTGGCCGCCGCGGGCGCATCGCACCACAACGCCTTCCACCGCCAACCAACCGACTACGTTTCGCTATTCAGCGACGACGATACCAACGAGAACGACTCGTAAGGAGAAGCAGCATGAGTTCAATCTCTTCGATTCATCACGGCACGATCGCCGGCAAACCGTTCGCACACGGGGAGCACGCCCCGATCAGCGGGGACCACGGACGTCTTCACGGCACTCACGGCGGGATCGGCGGCCACCACGGGCCAATCGGCCACGGGCAGATCGGCGGCCATGGGCACGTCGGCGGTGGGAGTCACGGCCGCATCGGCGGATCCCACGAACACCACGGCGGGCTGCGGGGCAAGGGCGGCAACGGCGAGGCAAGCGAGAGCTTCGGCGAGTCTGGGGCCGAGGAAGCGATGGCGGAGGTCAGCAACCTGATCGCGTCGCTCGGCTCGCTTTCGTCACAGGCTGGAAGCCTGCCGCTGACCCCGCCGACGCTGCCCGGCCTGCCGCAAGGCCAAGGCTATCAAATGCAGCCCGCTGATTACGCCTTCGGCGAAGACGCAAACTAGCAACCGTAAGGAACGACGACATGGCTTTTCTTCTTCCGGCTCTCGAGGGCATCGGTTCCGGACTGCTCGGCAGTGCAATCGGCGGAGCCATCGGGGGCGGCACCGCCGGCAACATGCAGAACTCAGCGATGAACGCGCTCAACACCCAAGACGAAACGTTCCAGCTTGGCATGTACGCCTCCGAGATTCAAGACCACGAGCGGCTTTGTTCCATGTGAAACTATTCATACTAAACTGCTCGCGGCGCTTGGGTTGGCCGCTCTACCTTAGAGATTGGGAAGATTAGCTCTCAGCGCGGGATGGTTCCCTTTTTCGTACTACGAGGGGGTACCGGCTGCAGCTTGCAGCGCTCCAATTGCTCGACTGGGGTCGGACGGGGCAGGTCGAGCGTCTCGCGCTCCTCGAGCGGTCGGAGCGCGTGGAGTAGGCGCTCGGCCGCAATGGGATCGGAATCGATCCCACCGATGGGCTTGGGCTTCTTGGACAACGGGGAAGCTTTCTGTAAGACAATAAAAGCCCCACGCCCAGCGAGAACGCTGGACGCAGGGCTTCATTACTAGGGTGCGATTACGTGAACTCCTTAGAGTCCGGCCGCAATCTTCTTGAGGAGAGCGCTCAGGGCGTCGATTCCCTGGCCCTCGTACTGGCTGAGGTCGGGTTCGTATTGCTTGACGTAGCCGGCGAGGGCCGCGTCGAGAACGGCGCCGATGCCAAGCGGCAGTTTCGCGAAGACGCCATCAGCGATCTTCACTGCACCGTTGACAACGTTGAGCACGATCGGGCCGGTGAAAGCCTCGATTGCCGCCTTCTCGGTTTCGAGTTCGTTCGCCACGAAAAGCAGAACGGCTTGTTCGATAGACTTGAGGTTCATATTACTCCCGGGATTTTCAAAGCGGAACTGAGCCGGTCCGCAACGGCTAACGACCTCGCGGCCGAAACTTTTTCGGGTTAGACCGAAACTAGCTGGCCGTTACGCAGCCAGCCGTGGTACCCGTTGGTTCGCGTAATCTGAATCGACGGGTTAGCGGTGACCGTCGGCGGCGATGCCTTCGGATTGCCGGAGCGCTGCCAGCCGCGCGATTTCCGATCACCGTTGCCGGCGCGGCCGTCGACGTACCAATCCGCGGTGCCTTTGCCGTCGGCGGTACCGGGGCAGCGGACCATGAGGTGGGTGCCCTCGATCGGGAACGAGCAGAACGTCGCGTCGCCGTACCACCAGGCGTCCCACATGGCGCCGGCCGGCGCGTCGCGCAGCACGATCCGCTCGCCGGTATCGGTGCGCACGTAAATCTCGTCCATGAAAACCTGCCACGCATCGGCGTCGGTGAACGCGGCGCCGCAGAGACACTCCTTGGGCCAGCGCAGATCGCCATGCGGAAAGAGACCGACGTCGCTTGCACCGCACCAATCAAAGACGTTGTAGCCGACATCACTGTCACCCCGTTGGATTTTGAACGGGACCTCGTCGATCGGCGCCTGCGCCTGGTGCCCGTAGCCCGGCTGGGCGGAACAACGCTCATCGTCGCGTTTGTACCGCCGCAGTGATCGGCGCGCGGTCAGCGTAGACTCGAGCCAAAAACACTGAATCGTCATTTTTGGATTAACTCGCTCGTAGAACTGATGTTGATTGCGCCGGTCGGCGCGCCGCTAGGGGTCACGATCTTCGCGTCTTGCACGACGGCTTGCGACGGTTGCGGCCATAACACGCCGAGTGCGCCTGCAACTGACATGAGGGTTACCGCCCAGGTCGCCGGCTCGTGCTTACGAAAGCCGAAGACGCCGGAAAGCCCACCAGCTGCCGCGTAGGCGATGAGCTTGGTCCACTTGAGCGCGATAATGTGATTCATCGCGCAGCCAAGTTTGGATGCCCCACGATGTACACAAAACGCGCGCTACGCGGCCCAGTCTTGGAGACCGAGCAGGTTGTATCGCGCCCCGTATGATGCTTTGAAATCGAGAAATCATAGCCATTCTTGCGGAGCTTGATCTTCATCGCGCAGTCGAACGCAAGCATGATCTGTCCCAGGCCGATGTGCACCGACTGCCCACGTTGCAATAAGCACGGTGGATTGCCGGCTAGAACTACCTGCTGCTGGCCGTAGAGCGTTCCGCCGGAAGGTGTGAGGTCGCTATCGTACGGCGGGCACGTCGAGCGCGTCCAAAACTGAGTCGAAGAAACCGCAGCGTTGTTGTTAACGACCGTGATGGTGATGTCGCTTGCGCTTGAGCGATCGGGCAGCGCCGCCACGGTTGGAACGAGCCGCGCCGGCATAATATCGCCGCGGCATGCGATGAGCATCAGGCATACGGAAAGAAGAGCGATTGCAAATCTCATCACTCACCTCGCGGGCGTTAGGGGTGGAAAACTAGTAGACTTTAGCTTCGGTTCCAGCGATGGGAGCCGGCGAAGCATACTGTCCGTGCAAGTCGGCCAAAAGCGCCAGATACGCGATCAGATCGTCGTAAGAGTCCTGCTTATACTCACCACCCGCGACGATTCGAGAGATCTTCGTATCGACCAAGCCGGCTAACCGAACGAGGCGGTTGGCAATCCGAGAACGATCGCTCCCAACGATGTCCCGCATACGATCGACAAAGCCGGGCGGCTGGAACTCCTCGGACCAGGAATCAGCATATTCAACGCCGCGGCCGGCGTAAATAGATTGAACGCGCGCTAGTGTCTTGGTAGCGCCTTCTTCGAAAACAGGCATGAGGCTCCGGCTACTTAGCGCTGTGCAGATGCGACGCGCTCGTGC
>DATAWH010000052.1:0-35485 GCA_036267315.1 Candidatus Cybelea sp.
GCATGTCGAGGGCCTCGGGCCCGCGGCACTCGCCGATGATGATACGGTCCGGGCGCATACGCAGGGCGTTGCGGAAGAGATCGCGGATGCGGATCTCGCCGCTGCCCTCGATGTTCGGCGGGCGGGCTTCGAGCCGGATGATGTGCGACTGGTTGAGCAGCAGTTCGGCCGCGTCTTCGATCGTAACGATGCGCTCGCGGTCGGGCAGAAACGAGGAAAGGATATTGAGGAACGTCGTCTTGCCGGAGCCCGTTCCGCCGCTCACCACGCAGTTGAGCCGAGCCTGGACGCACGCACGCAAAAAATCGAGCATTGGCGCGGGTGCCGCGCCGATCTTGATGAGGTCGTCTGCAGTGAGACGCTTCTGCCCAAAGCGGCGGATCGTCATCGCGGTGCCGTCGATCGCGATCGGATCGATGATGGCGTTCACGCGGGAGCCATCGGGCAAACGCGCGTCGACCATCGGCGAGGCTTCGTCGATGCGCCGGCCCAGTGGCGTGATGATGCGTTCGATGATGAGCCGCAGCTGCCGATCGTCGCTGAAGCGCTTGGCGGTGTGCTCGATCTTGCCGAAACGCTCGACGTAGATCGTCTCGGGGCCGTTGACCATGACTTCGGTTACGTCGGGATCGCGCAGCAGATCTTCCAGTGGCCCGAGCCCCAGCGCTTCGTCGACGATCTCGCGGCGCAGATCGGCGAGGTCTTCGGCCGATCCGGCGAACTTTCGCTCGGAAACGAGGCGTGCGGCGATCTCTTCGACGCGCGATCGGAGCTCGGCGAGCTTCGCGGCGTCGCCTTGCACCGAACCGGCGGTCGCCAGATCGAACTGACGGATCAGCGCGCTATGCACCTCGGCTTTGAACGCTTGGCGCTTGACGTCGGCACCGCCGGCCACGGCTTTGGCGACTCCGTTGCCGTTGGTGCTGGGAGCGTACGGACCCGCGACCGACGGCTGCAGCATCAGCCCGTCGGGCGTCGAGGGTACGGATTGGATGTAGTTCTGCAGCGCGGCGATGCTCTTGGCATACGCGCGATTCGTCGAGAGCGGAATTTCCGCGACGAGTTTGTTCCCGAGCGCGCGCTCGACCTCGCTGCGCGCCACCGCGCCGTTCTCGCCGCGCGTGTTGGTAATCAGGTCAATGCGATTGGCCGGAACCCCGAAGCGCTGGAGATCGGCAAGCAGCGCTTGCGCTGCGGCGACGCCGAGCAGCGTGGGTTCCAGGACGACGAAGACGCGCCGGGCGCGCAACATGAAGGGCCGCACCGCCGCCGCAAAAGGCTGCGGCGCATCGACGATGATCGCGTCGAGGCCGGCGAGCGTTCCGAGGATCCCTTCGACACTGGTTTCGTCGAGGGTGAAGGCTGCGTCGTAGCGGTTGACGAGCTCGACCAGCGTCACGCCGTCGGCGCGAACGCTTGCAATCGAAGACCCGCTGCGCTCGACGTCGAGATTTCTCACCGCATCGAAGAGGACGGCGGCGCTGCGGCTGCCGCTCAAATCGGCATCGACAAAGCCGACGCTCTGCTTTTCGCGCATCGCACGTGCGAGCTCGCGGCAAAGGGTCGTCGTACCGGTTCCGCCTTTGGAACCGACGAAGACCCAGATCGGGAAATCGCTCACATTACACCTATTTTGCGGCTGCTGGGCCGACGATTTGATCGCCGATGATCAGTTGAACGGGGCTTGAGGGCGCCTGCGCGACCGGCGCGGGCATCATCGGGACCGTAGGAACGGCGGGGCCGACGGCGGGTACCGGCATCGGCAGCGGCGTTCCGGGCGCGGCGGACCCGGCGAGGCTCAGCTCTTCGATCGGTTGCGAACGAATCGGTTCTCGCGGCGAGCGAAGTGCCAGGCGAAGGTTGGCGTTGGCATCGGCCCACGCGAGGATGTCGGCCTGTTTGGGGTTGACTTCGAGCGTTACGGTCGCGGCCGTCTGCTCCTCGGGAGACGGCGTCGCCATCGCGTTTTCCAGCGCGTTGCCGACGGCCAGGACGCGGATGCCGCGGAAGATCGTCACCGCCTTGGGCGGTGCCGAGCCGGCCGAGGACGGCGGAATCGCGATCACGTCGACGCGGTCGCCGGGCAGGATCATTCCCGATACGCCCTTGACGCGATCCACTGGAATGCTCACCGCGCGCATTCCCGGCTGCAGACGTACCGGAAGCGCGAAGGCGACGTTCGAGCCGATCTTCGAAGCGGTCAGCTGGGCGCCGGCTGGAATCGTGATCAAGGCGAGCGATCCGACGGCCTGATTTGCCGCGGCTAAGGCGTCGGGTTCGAGCGACTGTACCGGGCGCATCTCGCTGCGGAACATCGAATCGGTGATGCGTTCGCGCGCCGGAATCTCTTGGCTCGCGATCAAAACCGCCCGCTGTTGGGTCGCGGCCGGGCGCAGCGACGAGAGATACGTGAGGGTGAGCCAACCCGTCCCAATTGCCAAGATGACGGCGATTAAAAGCGTGGTGCGGCGTGTATTCATTAGAGCGTGATCCTCAAAAATGGAGCGACGGTCTGCGCTAAAGCAACCAAAATCGCGCCGAGAGCAAAGGCTACCGCGTAGGGAAGAGTTTCGCGCTTTTCGGCAGCAAGGCCTTGGCCGCCGGCAAAAACCAGCAGGAGCCCTCTCGAAAGCGCGCCTTTTGCGCCTCCTCGCGTCAAAAGGAAGATCACGGCGAGCGCCCCGCCGCCGATTGCACTGTAGAGCAAGAACGGCACGCAGAGCGGAAAGCTGAGCATGCCCGAAGCGGTGACCGCGAGTTTGATATCGCCCCCACCGATGCCGCCGCGCGAGTAGAGCAGCGTTCCCCCGACCGTCAAAACAGCCATAACGGCCAGGCTGATCAGAAGTGCGCGCCAGCCGCCGAAGGCGTGAACGGCGATGGCCGCGATCGCCAGCGATCCGGTGAGCGCGTTGGGAATGCGGCGCGTCCGAACATCGCAAAAGCCTGCCGTGAGGCAGGCGATGAGATTGAGCCAGAGAGCGACTGACATAGTTGGTTCCGGGTTAAGGGGCACGCTCGCCTCCAAGTTTGCGTGCCCCAAACCCATCGTCGAGAGCGGTTAGATCGATCCCGCGACCGTATTGTAGACGCTGCTGAGGTTCTTGCCGAGCGTCGTGACGGCGGCGAGGGCGACCATTGCGATGAGGGCGACGAGCAGACCGTATTCGACCATCGTCGCGCCTTCTTCGTCGCGGATCATGGATGTGAACGTGCTGACCATTGTATCTCCTTGTAAGTGTGCGTGAGTGTATGGGTTGGTACGTTACAAGTTCCGCGCGTTAGACGGAATTCGAAACGTTGGTGAACAGGCCGCTGAGGTTGCTGCCGAGCGTCGTGACGCCCACGAGGGCGACCATGGCGATCAGCGCAACCAAAAGCCCGTATTCAACCATGGTCGCGGCGTCTTCGTCGCGAACGATGGATTTGAGAGTGTGGAGCATTGCGTTTATTCTCCTTACCAAATGCCGCCAGGCTGAGCTTCCGCCGGAACCTTGACGCCGGCATTGGGGCTGTGCACCAGGAGCTGCGCGCTTGCTGAGATGATGCCCGGCGACGATGTCGCCAGAACGTGGATGAATGAGTCGCGCAGATAGTCGGGCGCAATCGGCACGATTGCTTGGAACTTCCCGTCGGGCCCCGCCGTCAGGTCGTGACGGCTGAGCAGAACGTTGGGCAGATCCGATGAGAGCGTTGCGAGAAGCGTGATGCGTACGGGAGCAGACGGCGGGGCCTGTCCCGATACCATTACGGCTTCCGCCCCCTCGAGCGGCACAACGTTGAGAGCGATCTGGCCTTGAGCCTCCTCCACGATCGCTTCGTTTCGATCTTGATTTGCCTCAGCGACCGCCTGCTGCACTTGTGCATTGACGACCGCTAGTTCTTGCCGGGCGAGATGCGTGATGTGGTTGGCAAGAGCTTGCGAGACGTAGATCTCGTTAGAAACGTAGCGCGGGGCCTCGGCTGTCACCTCGACCCGGTCGTTCACGTCGTACAGGTTGTCGCCGGGGCGAATGACCAGCACGATGCCGGGACCGCTGAGTTGTACCGCACGCATAACCGACAGCCACTCATACTTAAGATGAGCGCCGGCAGCTACGCGAGCGAGCGGCACGCCTTGATCCGCCGCTGCTCTAACGGGGACCGTCACGAGCAGAGCGCAGGATACAAAAAGAGCCACCCGATGAAAAGGCCGCATAACGAACCTCCTTACTCCTGGTGCGGCTGTATCATGACATTGCCCGCCCCGGGTTGCAACACGTCGGCGCCGCGGTGACGCATTTTCTAACTTAACGTGGTCGCTCCGTTAACGAGTTAACGCCCGGTTTCGTGCCATAATGCCGGGGAGAGCGGACGCCTTTTGACGCCCGTTCCTGCCTTTGGAGGACGCAATGGTTTTGATCACGCGCCGCATCGTCGTATCCTTAGTGGCCCTGGGCCTGTCGCTGACGGCGCCTTCGGCCGCCGATCAGATGACGCTGCTTTCGGTGCAGTCAGGGCACTCGACGGTCATCAAAGCCGAAGGCTTGACTCGAGTAGCAGTGGGAGACGGTCGCATCGCGGGGGTCGTCCCGGTGGGCACCTCGCAGGTGATCCTCAACGGCAAAGCCCCTGGCCACACCACCCTCTATATCTGGGCCGGCGGCCGCCGCGTGACCTACGAGGTTACGGTTACCGAACAGGGCATTGACGACGTCGCCCAGATGCTGCGCAGCGCGATTTCGTTTCCGAACGTGCAGATCGTCAGCTCGGGCCACAACATCGTCGTCCGCGGTACCGTCTCCGACGGCGCGCAGTTCGGCCAGGTCAGCGATATCATCTCGCGGTTCGGGGGTTATCTCGTCACGGAGAACGGAAGCGACTCGAAGGCCGTCATCATCAACGCGGTGACCATCCAGCAGAACCTCGGGAACCTTCAGCGAGCGATTGCAAATATTCCCGGCGCCAGCGACATCCGCGTGGATCCCGACGGAAAGGGCAACGTCATCGTCAGCGGCAACGCGACCGACGCCGTCACCGCGCAGGCGATCCTCGACCGCGCGCGCGGTCTCGCCGGCCCCTACCTCGCGAGCAACGGGCAGCTGATCGACCGGCTCAACGCGATCAGCAACAGCCAGATTGACGTCAAGATCTACGTCCTCGAAGTCGACAAGACCGCGCAGTCGAACCTCGGCATCTCGCTCTTCGGCGCCCAGCCGTCTACCGGAGCGGCGGTGCCCAGCCTCGTGCCGCCGGAGTTTCCTTTCCTCGAAAGCCCGTCGGCGCCGGGATCGGGCAGGGGCTTCACGATCCAGCCCTTCTATCGCCTGACGACGCTCGCGCCGACGCTCAACCTGTTGATGCAGGAAGGGCACGCCAAGGTGCTCTCGAGCCCGGACCTCGTGACGAGCCCCGGCGCCAAGGCCACGTTTTTGGTCGGCGGCGAGATCCCAGTCGTCACCTCGTCGGGCATCAGCGGGACGAACGTTCAGTATCAGCCCTACGGCGTGCAGCTCAACGTCACGCCCGAGATCCTCGGAAACGGCTCCGTGCGCGCCATCGTCGCACCGGAGATTTCGCGACTCGACTACGCCAACGCCGTCATCGTCTCGGGTTTCACGATCCCCGCGCTGCTGGTGAGCAAACTCTCCACCGACGTGATCACTCGCCCCGGCGAGAGCATCATCTTGGGCGGCCTGGTCGACCGCCAAGAAATGCGCACGGTCTCGAAGATCCCGATTCTTTCGGCGATCCCGATCCTCGGCAAACTCTTTACCTCCACGGCGTATCAGAGCAGTCAGAGCGACGTCGTTTTCGTGATGACGCCGCAGATACTGACGCGATGAACGCGCAGCGCGGCCAGATTCTTCCGCTGCTTGCGGTATGTCTGGCCGTCTTGCTCGGGTTCGCCGGCATCTCGGTAGACGTCGGCTACCTCGAGTTCTGGCAGCAGCGGCAGCAGAGCGCGACCGACGCCGCCGCTCTGGGCGGCGCGCAGAGCCTCGCCGAAAGCAACTGCGGTAGCACAACCACCGCGGCGTCGGCGGCCACCTCAGACGGCGTCGCCAACGGCTTTTTGGCCGGCCAAATCAACCCGGTTACTCCTCCGGCAACGGGGCCGTACGCCGGGAATGCGTGCGCGGTCAGTGTGCAGATCTCGTCACCGGCCGTGTCGACCTTTTTCGCGCCGCTGTTTGGTTACGCGAGCATGGCGGTGACGACCAGCGCGACGGCGGTCGCCAAGGCCGGTTTCAGCGGGACCTGTATCTACCTGTTGAGCCAGACCACGCGGACCGGTTTTAACGGCGCGACGCTCAACTCACCCGGTTGTTCGATCGCGATGAACGATAACGGCAACTTCAACAACGGTACGATTACCGCGCCGTTCATCGGGTACGCGCAGGGAACGCCCAACTACGGGGGCACGAAGTTTACGCTGGCGAGCCCAATGCCGATGCTTCCCGTGGCCGATCCGTGCCCGGAGATACCTGGCTGCGCCTATCTGGCCGCCCACCCGCCGCCCGCCACGAACTGCCAGACTTATAACTCCAACGGCGTCAACGCGACGCTGAATCCAGGTTGCTACAACAACCTCAACCTCGATCCGCCCGGTACGATCACGCTGAACCCCGGCGTCTACGTAATCAACGGCAACTTCAACAACAACGGCGTCACGCTCACCGGCACCGGCGTGACGCTTTACGTCACCCAGAGCGGGACGGGCCCGAATCTCGATTACGGGCCGCCGGTCAGCTTGTCGCCGCCGACGACCGGCAACTACGCCAACGTTCTGTACTACCAGGTACCGGGCAACTCGACGAGCATCAACTTCAACGGCTCCAACGTCAACATGAACGGGCTGATCTACGCCCCGAGCACCACGAGCGCTAACTTCGACGACAACTTCGGCAGCTACGTCGTCCTCGTCTTCGGCGCGATGAATTTCAATCAAAACAACGCCTACGATTTCGCTTCGCCCCCGCCGGGGCAATCTCTGATTAAGCAGGCGGTACTAGCACAATGAACAGACGACCCAGCTCTTGCGACCACGGGACCAGCGCCATCGAGTTTGCCCTCCTCGCGCCCGTATTTGCCCTGTTGCTCCTCGGCCTCATTGACGTCGGCCGGTACACGTATTTTGCGATTTTGGCGGCGCACGCGGCTCGCGCGGGCGTGCAGTACGGCGCACAAAACGTCTACTCCGCCGCCGACACGACCGGGATGCAAAATGCATCCCAGGCGGATGTGCCCAGCGGCTTTACCGCGCTCGCCAGCCACTACTGCATGCTCAGCGGTACGATCGTGACCTGCAGCACCGGCACCCCGACCAACGCCAACACGTATTACGTGAAGGTCATCGTATCGGGGACCTTCCATTCGATCTTCAAGTACCCGGGGATTCCGCAGAGCGTCACGGTCGGCTCGACCGCGCAGATGCGGGTGGTCGCGCAGTGAACGGGCGGCGCCGGCAAGCCGGTCAGATCCTGCCGCTGCTCGGGATCAGCCTCGCCGTAGTGCTCGGGTTTGCGGGCATCGGGGTCGACGTCGGCTACCTCGAGTACTGGCAACAGCAGCAGCAGTCGGCGACCGATATCGCCGCACTCGACGCAGCCGAACAGCTCGCGCACTCGAGTTGCGCGAGCAACGCCAGCGCTCAGGCGGTCGCCAAGAGCGATGCGAGCGCAAACGGGTTTGCGGATGGCAGCAACGGCATTTCGGTCGTGCCGAATAGTCCACCGGTAGGTGGAGTCCTGGCAGGAAACGGCTGCGCGGTAAGCGTCTCGATCACGTCTTCGAACGTCTCGACCTTTTTCTCACGCCTTTTCGGATTCAACCAGGCAAAAGAGACGACGCAAGCGGTGGCCGAAGCCTCGGCGAACGCCGAAGGCGCCGGCTGTATTTACTTGCTGAGCCCATCGGTCAACCAAAACTTCAACGGCGCGACCGTTACCGCGCCACAGTGCGGAGTCCTCATTAACGACACCGCCAACTTCAACGGCGCGACGATCGACGTCGGGAACATCGGTTACGCCGGAGCAGCGCCCAACGAAAACGGTTCCCACTTTTCGCTGGCCACGCCCGCGCCGATGTTAACCGTCGCCGACCCGTGCCCGACGATCACCGGGTGCGCGGCGATTTCGGCGAGCCCGCCGCCGACGTCGAGCTGCTCGGCCTTTAATGGGAACGGCTATAACGGTTCCCTCAGTCCCGGCTGCTATAGCAACCTCAATCTCAACGGCGCGACGGTCACTTTGAACTCCGGCACGTACGTGCTCAGCGGCAGCTCGAACTTCAACGGCTCGAAGATCACTGGAAGCGGCGTCACCTTATACGTAACCGCGTCGGGAACGCCGCCGAACTTCAACGGGGCGCAGGCCACGCTCTCCCCGCCCACGACCGGAAGCCAAATCGGCGTGCTCTACTACCAGGTTCTCGCCAACACCGGCAGCCCGAACTTCAACGGCACCAACAGCTCGTTCAGCGGGCTGATCTACGCTCCAGGCGCGACCGGCGTAAACTTCAACGGCGCCAACGGGAAGTACGTCGTGCTCGTCTTCGGTGGGATGAACTCCAACGGCAGCATCGCGTGGGATTTCGCGTCGCCGGCGCCGGGCGGCGCACTCGTCAAACAGGCGGTGCTCGTACAATGAAGCGCTTTCGGCAACGCGGCGCCAGCCTACCCGAGACCGCGATCGTTTTGGGCGTCGTGCTGGCGATGCTCTTCGGCATTATCGACTTCGGGCGCGCGATGTACACCTACGCCTTCGTCGCACAGCTGGCGCGCGAGGGTGCGCGCTGGATGATCGTGCGCGGCTCGCAGTGCTCGGTGCTCGATCATTGCGGTGCGGGACAGAGCGCGCTGCAAACCTACGTTCAGGGCCTCTCCGAAGGCATGACCAAAGCCAGCAGCATCGCGGTCAACACCCCAGTGTATTCGGGCTGCGCGACGCTCACCGACGATCCCGGCTGCACGGTCGGCGTGACGGTGAGCTACCCGTTCAACTTTCTGTTGCCCTACTTACCGGTCGGGACGATCACCATGTCGAGCACGTCGAAGATGGTGATCTCACAGTGATGGAGGGCGCGCACCGATGAACGCGCTGGCGATCCCCAGCTCGCGCCTGCCACAAGGCTGGCGCCGCTCGACCAACTCGCTCCAAACCGCGAGCGGGAGCGTCGACTCGCTTTTTGCACTCGCCGGCTTCCAACGCCGGGACGGCGTCGCGGTCTATGCGCTGCGGGTGGTCAACCACACGCAGGCGGAACTGCTGTGCAGTATCTGGATACTCTCGCGTCGCGGGGAACTCGTGCTCGCAAACTCCGAGCCGATCGTCGTGGGTCCGAGCACGACGCAGACCGCCCGCGTCCCGGTTTGGGTGCACGGCTTGCCGGCGTTCGATCGCGTACTGCTGGAGGTCGCCGGCGAAGGCGTGCACTGCATCGCCGAAGCGCCGGCTCCGCAAGCGAACCCGCGCCGGATCTACGCGACGATCGCGGCGGTCGCGGCGGCCCTGAGCGTCCTCTTCTTGGCGGTGGCGTTGGGTGTGCGCGCGACCCTGCCGCAGATCGCGGCGTTCGTCGTGCCGCCGGAGACGCTCGCGGGCACCACCGTGCAGGCGCAGTACGATTCCCATGGGGTCGGCGCGCTTTCGTACGTGGTGACCGCACCGAACGGCAAGCGAATTCAGAGCGGCACGCTGCGCGATAGCTCGGGCATAATCCCGGTGGCCGTTCCGGCCACGCCTCAGGGCGGCGCCTACGTGCTGCAACTGGAAAAACGTGGTCCGTTCGGAAAAGCAAGCGAAGTGCGCGTCCTCAATACGGTCGCGCCGCGGCTCGGCTCGGGCGCACGAATCGAAAGCCTGTCGGTGCGGCCACCAGTTGCCAAACCCGGTGAAACGATCGCGGTGACGTACGCCGCAACCGCCGATGCCGGAACGGTGCGGCTCGTCGACGGCGACGGCACCGTCTGGGCGCAGCGGCCGTTCTCGCGCAACGGCGAAACGATGTTGACCGTGCCGTTACTCAAAGATGCGTCGGAGATGCACGTCGTGCTCGACGTGACGAAGGCCTCGACGGCAGCGAAATCCATGGCGGGGCTGGTGGTGGCCGGCGGCCTTCACCCCTTAGCAGCGGCGGCGGCACAGCCCGCGCCGGTCGAAATCGCCTCGGATGACGATCCGAACGTGCCCGCGACGAGCGACGCCGATGGCAACGCCACGTTCCAAGTGCTGGACCGTACGGTTAAGGGTGGGCAGCCGATTCGCGTGCACATCATCTCGCCACGTAACGACATGCGGATCGCTTTGACCGACGCACAATCGCACGAGGTAACGGCGCAAAACGTTGGAGCGCAGGCCAATACCGTCACGCTGACGGCCCCCAACGTGACGCAGGCGACTACCTATACGATAGTCGCCACGTTCACGGATGGTTTTGGGCAGGAGAGCGTCGTCTCGCCCGTGACGATCCTACCCTAACGCTTCGGCACAGGCAGTGCCGATGCGGCGGCCGACGTATGCGGCGCCGCGTGCGTGAACACCGCGCTCACGCTCCCGCCGACGGTCTGCATGGCCACGAGCGCCGCCAGCGCGACCAACGCCAGCAGCAAGCCGTACTCTAAAGCGGCTGTAGCGCGCTCGTCCCAGAGAAGGTTCCCGAGAGCGGCGAGGGGATTCCGCTCTCGCCAGGCCGCCATCTTAGACCGATGAAGCGACGGTGTTGAAAACGGTGCTGAGGTTCGTGCCGAGCAGCTTGACTGCCGTGAGCGCGACGATTGCGATCAGGGCGACCAGCAAGCCGTATTCGACCATCGTGGCGCCGTCTTCATCGCGCCATAGTGATTTGAGAATCGTTTTCATATTTCTCTGTCGCTCGATTTAGATGGAGCCGGCGGCGGTATTGAAGAGCGTGCTGACGCTGGTGCCGAGGGTCTTCACTGCGGCCAGGGCGACCATGGCGATCAGGGCGACGAGCAGGCCGTACTCGACCATCGAGGCGCCGGACTCATCGAGAGCGAGAGATTTAAGGGATGCGAGCATTCGTTTAATTCCTTTCGAGTGTGGCTCGACGTAAGCTAACTGCCCGAGGAACGTAAACGAGCCGTCCCACGTTTCAGTCAGTAGCTGGGCCGATCCAGCGGTTACCAAGCGTCAAAACCCCCAACGCTTTAAAATCCGGCGTTAAGAAGTGTTGACGGCTTAACGCAGATGTAGCATAATCGGCCCGAGAGGTCAAGGGGCCCCTTGTCACCTGGCCGTCCTATTGAGCCTCAAAGCAAACCGCCGAGCACGGAAACAACCGTGCCGGCATTCGCGTGAGGAACTTATGCTCAAGACGTATATCATGAATACGCGCCGGCGGCAGACTGGACAAGTCATACCGCTCGTCGCACTTACACTTACGACGCTTTTGGGTTTCGCGGGCACCGGCGTTGACGTCGGCTACTGGGAATACAGCCAGCGCCAGCAGCAAAACGTCACCGACGCCGCCGCGATCGCGGGCGCTCAAGCCCTCGACGCCGCCGGCTGCAACTCGCAGACCGCGGCCCAGGCGGCCGCGCTGGCCGACGCCACCGGCTACACCTCGAGCCAGGTCAACGCCCACAATCCGCCGATAACGGGCGCCTACTCGGGGAACACCTGCGCGGTCTCGGTCGCGATTACCGGCTCCAAGCCCTCGTTCTTCGGCCGCATTTTCGGCAAGACGAGCATGGCAGAGACGACCAGCGCCGTGGCCCTGCTGCAGAGCAATAACAACAACTGCATCTATCTGACGAGCACCAGCGCCACGTCCACCTTCTCGGGCGGGGCGGTCAGTGCCGCGGGTTGCGGCGTCTCCGCCAACGGACCCGTGAAGTTTTGCGGCAAATCGTTTAGCGCGGCCCGCATCGGCTACTCCGGCGCAGCCCCGACGGTCTGCGGCGGGACGACCTTCACCAGCGCGACCCCCGCGCCCCAGTTGCAAGGCCCGGATCCCTGCGCGGCGATTACCGGCTGCAACTCACTGGCAAAGACCCCACCCCCGTCGAGCAACTGTACGACCCTCAAGGCGAACATGAACCCGACGATCGGCCCGGGTTGCTATAACAATCTTACCGTCGGCGGCTGCGGTACCGTGACCATGCAGCCCGGCGTCTACGTCCTCAACGGTACGAGCGACTTCAGCGGCTCGTCTTTCGTTGGATCCGGTGTGACCTTCTACGTGACCGCCAACGGCACGGCGCCCGATTTCAGCGCCTCGCAAAGCGCGACGATCGCGCCGCCGACGACCGGCACCCTCGCCAACGTGCTCTACTATCAGGTTCCGAGCAACACCAGCGCGCCGAACTTCGCCGGCACCTCGGTTCGGTGGAAGGGGCTCGTTTACGCGCCCGGCGCGACCGGCGTAAACTTCAACGGAGCGTTGGGCGACTACACCGTCCTCGTGCTCGGCTCGGCAAATCTGACGAGCACCTCCGGGTACACCTTCGCGACGCCGCCTTCGGGCAGCACTCTCGTCCAAAACGTGGTGCTCGCTCAGTGATTCGCAAACTTCGCGGTTGCGACTCCGGCGCAAGCATGGTCGAGTTCGCAATCGTACTCCCCTTCCTCGCGCTCTTGCTGATCGGCCTGATCGACTTTGGGCGCTACATGTATGCCGGCATCGTCGTCGCGAACGCGGCGCGGGCGGGCGTGCAGTACGGCGCCCAAAACCTGCAAAAAGCCGCCGACACGACGGGCATGAAGAACGCGGCGATCGCCGACGCCGGCACTCTGCCCAACGTCTCTCCGAGTCCGACGGCGTACTGCCTGGTCGGCGGATCCTCCGGTTCGTGCGGAGCGGCCGGTGCGGTACCCTACGTCAAGGTGGTCACCACCGGCACGTACACGCCGCTGATTCACTATCCGGGACTACCGGCTTCGCTCACGGTTTCGGGCTCGGCGATCATGCGGGTGGAATCCGAATGAGAAAGCACGGCGAGCGCGGCAGCAGCATGGTCGAGATGGCCATCGCGGCGGGCGCGCTTTTAGCGATCATCCTCGGCGTCGTCGATTTCGGGCGAGCGATGTATACCTACGGTTACGTCGCGCAGCTGGCGCGCCAGGGCGCGCGCTGGGCGATCGTTCGCGGCAGCACCTGCACCGTGATCGATCACTGCAACGCGGGAACGTCCGACGTCAATACCTACGTTCAAAGCCTGGCGGAGGGAATGACCCCCGCAAATAGCAACGGCTCGTTGAGCGCGACCGCCACCTGGCCGAATAGCTGTAAAACCGCGGGCTGCACGGTCAGCGTTAGCGTGACCTACCCGTTTAAGTTTATCGGGGTTCTTCCCGGAGCGGTCATTAATATGTCGAGCACTTCCCAAATGGTGATATCACAATGAAACGCACGTCTCAACGCGGCGCCGTGATTCCACTGGTCGCCATCTCGCTGGCCGTCATGATGGGCTTTGCCGGCATGACCGTCGACGTCGGTTATCTGGAATACGCGCAGCGTCAGCAGCAGTCGGCTGCCGATGCGGCGGCGATCGCGGGCGCGCAGCAGCTCCTCACCTCGGGCTGCCCGAATGCGACGGCCGCGCAAACCGCGGGAAAAAGCGATGCCTCCGCCGCCGGCTTTACCGACGGCTCGAACGGGGCGACGGTAACCGTCCAGAATCCACCGGCGGCGGGCGCGTACTCGACGAATAACTGTGCGGTCTACGCAAAGGTAACCGCGTCGCATCCAACGCTTTTTGCCCGGCTCTTCCGCGGCAACTCGATGGACGCATCGGCTCAGGCGACGGCGACGATCGTCAACAACAACGACGGCTGCATCTACACGCTGGATGCGAGTAAGACGTTTCAGCTCAACGGTACCAACATCAGCGCGCCCAACTGCGGCATCCTCTCCAACGGCAGCGTGCAGGTCAACGGCGGTACGGTCGACGTTGGATCGTTTGGTTACTTAGGCGGCTTTCAGAGCAACGGTGCCAAGTACACCGACGCGACGCCGCAGAAAATGATCCAAGTCCCAGATCCTTGCCCGCTGATCGCCTCCTGCTCGGCGATGAAGGCGAGCCCCCCGTCGCCCAGCGGCTGTAAGGCCTATCAAGAGAACGGCGTTACCAACGCCCAGGTCGCGCCGGGCTGCTACAGCTCGTTCCAGCTCAACGGCGGCAGCGTCGTCCTGGAGCCTGGAACGTATATCTTCACCGGCGTCGTGCAAGATAACGGGCCGCCGGTAACGGGCAGCGGCGTTACGCTCTACGCCACCTCGACGGCCGGCCCCGTGCAGTTTAACGGCAGCTCGGTGACGCTTTCGCCACCGCTGACCGGTCCCACCGCGGGCCTGCTCTTCTATCAAGATCCGAGCAACACGCAGACGGTGCAGTTCAACGGCTCGACGACGAGCCTCAGCGGCGTGATGTACGCGCCCGCCGCGCTCGGGCAGATCAACGGCGGTTCCGGAAATTATTTGGTCCTGGTCTACGGCAACATCCAGCTCAACGGCAGTTATAACGTCGACCCGGGTCAGCCGGTCGCCGGCCAGTCCTACCTGCGCAACATCGTCCTGGCGCAGTAGGAGCAGTCGACCTGAATACGCCGTCGCTAGTCGGCGACGGCGACGGCCGGGGCGCGGGCCCGCTTCGGCCGTTTGATGAGGAACACCAGCGGCGTAGATAAGACGAAGACGATCGCCGTGGCACGGAACAGATAGTTGTAGGCGATCATCGCCGACTGCTGGCCTACCATCTGGGTTAGCTGCCCGATCGAATATCCGTGCGTCTGCGTCACGCCCGAGGCCAGTTCGTTCCACGCGATCGCGGTTTGATGCGTCAGCATCGTCGTGAGGATCGCGATGCCCAGGCTTCCACCGAGCTGACGCAGCAGCGTGAAGACGCCGGTCGCCCCCGCCATTTCGGGCACGGGCACGTCGCCGAGCGAGATCGTCGTGAGCGGGACGAAGAGAAAACCGAGCGCGAAGCCTTGAATGACGCGCGGCCAAAAGACGTCCCAGTATCCCGCCTGTATGCTCAACCCGCCCAGAATCCACGTCGACCAGGCGAAGAGCAGCGTCCCGAAAACGATGGACCAGCGGCCGTCGATGCGGTTGAGGATTCGCCCGATGATCAGCATCGAGATGGCTGTGGAGAACGCACCCGGCATCAGCGCCAGGCCCGTGTCGAACGCGGTGAAGCCGAGCAGCGATTGAAAGAAGAGCGGCAGGATCAGCGCCGTTCCGTAGAGGCCAAAGCCCATGATGATGCCCAGAAACGAGCCCACCGAGAACGATCGAAACTTGAAAACCTTCAGGTCCACGATCGGATGGCGATCGCGCAGCGACTTGACGATGAACGAGATCAGCGCGGTCACCGAGATTAGCGTGCAGATCTGGATCGTGTGCGAGGCAAACCATTCGTCGCGCTCGCCCTGCTCGAGCACGAACTGCAGCGTCGAAAGTCCGGTCGTCAGGAGACCCAAGCCGATCCAGTCAATGCCGCCCTTGGGCTTGGCGATGTACTTGGGGTCGGGGATGAAGGCGAGCGTCATCAAGAAGGCCACGATACCGATCGGGACGTTGATGTAAAAGATCAGCGGCCAGTTTGCATTGTCGACGATCCAGCCGCCGAGCGCCGGGCCGATCGCCGGCCCCACCATCGCGCCCATCCCGAAGATCGCCATCGCCGCGCCGCGCCGTTCGGGCGGAAACGTTTCGAACATGATCGCCTGCGCCGTCGGCTGCAGCGCGCCGCCGCCCAGCCCTTGCACGATGCGGTAGAAGACGAGCACCCAGATCGAACGCGCCGTGCCGCAGAAGAACGAGGCGATCGTAAAGACCGCCAGCGAGGTCGCGTAGAACGCTTTTCGCCCGAGCAGTGCGGTGAGCCAGCCGTTGAGCGGCATGACGACGACGTTGGCGAGGATGTAGCCGGTTGCGACCCAGGCGACTTCGTCGACGGTCGCGCCCAAGTTTCCGCCGATCGTGCTGATCGCGACGTTGACGATCGTCGTATCAATGATCGCCATGATTAAGCCGAGCATCACCGTGATGGTGATCAGCGCAACCGGCGTGCCCTCTCGCTGGCGAACTGCGGCGGTGGTCGTCATTGAAGTCTTAGAGGCGTCCTACCCATTCCCGAACAAGGGACCGTGCGGTGGTGCCAACGGTTTCGTCCCCTAAGAGAACGGCCGCCTTTCTCCTTGCGGCCGCTTTCGCCGTCTTTGCACTGATCGACGTCCTCGCGTTCCGGACCGGGCTCTACCACGCCGTCCTCGACCCGGCGTCGAGTACCGGCAGTTTCGAAACGGCGATCGCGCGGTATCGCGCGCTGCCCGCCGACCCAGAAACCGACGTGCTCGTGCTCGGCGACTCGCGCATCTACTCGGGGCTCGATCCGCAGGTCGCCGGCGCCGCGGCTCCGGGGCTGCGCTTCCTCAACGGCGGCGTTCCGGGGACGACCCCGCGCTGCTGGCCGTTCTTCGTCCGCGCGTTCGATCCGCAGGCGCGCCGCTTTCGCGCCGTCGTGATCGCAGTCGACACGTACGCCGACGACGACAGCGCGATCGGCAGCCTCGACGGCGACGATCGGCCGATGGACCTGCGCTACGTCGTCTACCAAACAAGGCTCAGCGATCTGCCCAAGCTTGCCGGCTCCTTCTCCGATCCGCGCGAGCGCGTCGAGAACGGCATCGATCTCTTTTGGCGGGGCCAGGAGCTGCGCGACGACGTACAGGCGTTTGCCGCGAACCCCCCGGCGCGCTTTGCCGCGGTTGTTGCGGCGCGCGGGGCCGATAGCTACGATCCGCTCGCGGCGCACCCGCGGAGCGAGTCGCTGCGCGGGTTAAGCGTCGATTTTGCCGCGCAGAAGATCGACTATCCCGCCGGCTTGAGCGATGCGGAGCAGAGCGCGATCGCAACGCAAGTGCTCAAGGTTCCCACGCCGAGCGCGTCGTACGCGAAGTACCGCCTGCAGTGGCTGTTGCCGATGGCCGCGCGTTACGCGCAGACCGGCACGCCGGTCTTTTTTGTGCGGATTCCAACGCGGCCCGTGCACCGCACCGCCAGCCAAGAGCCGTCCGGCTCGCTCGTCGACATCGCGCAACTGGAGCACGCCCGTCTGCTCGATGCCGCACCGTACATCGCGCTCGAACGCCCCGAGCTCTTCGCCGACGAGGACCACCTCAACGCTCGCGGCAGCGTGCTTTTCAGCCGGCTTCTGGGAAACGATATCCGCGTAGGGCTCGCCCAGCGGGCACCCCAAAGTGCGCAAGTCTCCGACGTGGTGCTGCCGAGTCTCGCCGTCGTAGCGAGCTCCGCAGCCGCGTTGCCAATCGCACCGGCCGAGCATCGCGATCTCTCCTGGTTTGCCGCCGCCTGCGGGATCGGCATCCCACTGAGTTTTACCTCGTACGAGTTCTGGCTCTTCTTTGCGCTGATCTGCGCGATATTCTATCTGCTGCCGCGGCGAGCGGGCTTCGTCTTTCTGTTGATCGCGAGCTACTACTTCTATGCGCGCTGGAACGCGTGGTACGTGCTCTTCCTTTGGATTCTAACGGTTAGCGATTTCTTCATCGGCATCGCGCTCGAGCAACGGCGAGAAAAAGGCGGCGGCCACGGCGGAAAGGCGCTGCTCGCACTGGGAGTCGCCGCAAACCTCGCGTTTCTCGGAAGCTTCAAGTACACGAACTTTGCCGTTGGGACCGTCGCGCAGTTGGTCGGCTTGCACGGCAATCCGTGGCTGCTCAACCTGTTCGTCCCGATCGGCATCAGCTTTCACACGTTCCAGAGCATCTCGTACCTCGTCGACGTCTACCGCGGCCGAACCCGGGCGATCCGCAAACCGCTCGACTATGCGCTCTATCTCGCGTTCTTTCCACAGCTGCTGGCGGGGCCGATCGTGCGCGCGGGACTCTTCTTCGGCGAGCTCTTCACCTGGCGGCGGCCGAGCCCCGAAGATATCGGCTACGGTCTCGCGCGCGTCGGCTTCGGCCTGCTGAAGAAGACGGCGATCGCCGATCAGTTTGCGAGCGTCGTCAACAACTACTTCGATGCGATCGGCGCTCACCCGGGATCGTTCGCGGCGTGGAGCGCGATGTTTGCCTTCGGCATGCAGATCTACTTCGACTTCTCGGGTTACAGCGACATCGCGATCGGCTGCGCGCGGACCTTGGGCTTCGTCTTTCCCGAAAACTTTCGCATGCCGTATCTCGCAACGAGCATCACCGATTTTTGGCACCGCTGGCACATCACGCTCTCGACCTGGCTGCGCGATTATCTCTACATCCCGCTGGGTGGCAACCGCGGCGGCGAGCTCGCGACGCTGCGAAATTTGATGATTACGATGCTGCTCGGCGGATTGTGGCACGGCGCACAGTGGACGTTCGTCGCGTGGGGCGGCGTGCACGGCGTCGCGCTCTGCGTGGAGCGCGTGCTGGGCGTCGGGCGCGAGCGTTCGGCGCCGCGCGGCGTGCTGCTCGCCGTGCGCATCGTCGCGACGTTCGCGATCGTGACGCTAGCGTGGGTGCTCTTTCGCGCGCCGAGTTTCGCCGTCGCGCTCGCCGTTTATCGCGCGATGTTTGCGGGCGGTCCCGGCTCGGGATTACTGGCGGGATGGCCGGCGGTGCTCGCCGCCGGTATCGTGGTCTTCGGCGCACTGCGGCTGCTCTTCGAGCGGCTCGACATCGGGCCGTCGTGGTCGCAGCTGCGGCCGGCCTTACAGGTGGGAGCGCTTGCAGGCTTGCTCCTTGCGCTGCAGCTGTTCTCGTGGCCGGGGCCGTCGCCAAGCTTCATCTACTTTAAGTTTTAGCCAAAAATACGATACACTCGAAGCGGGATGTACGATGAAGATTGCGACCACGCCGTCGAAACCTCGGTATTTGAAAACCTCCACGTCGTCACGCTGCGCGGCGAGTGGGACGTCTCCAATAGAGAGCGGCTGCGCGAGGCGCTGGCATCGGTCGGCAGCGAGCGCGACGTCATCGTCGATCTGCGCGGAGCGAGCTTCTTCGATTCGACCGCGCTCGCCGAACTCATCGCGCTCTACAAACGTCTGCTCGTGCAGGGCCGCCGTCTCGAAGCGCTCGTCGGCGACAGCAACATGCGCCGGCTGCTCGAACTAACGAGCCTCGACGGCCTGCTCGGCGTCTCCGGTACGCGTGCCCGCTACCTCTCGGAGTCTCTGCCCCCGCCCTCCTGGGCGTGAAGCCGATCTCTCTCGCGCTCGTTCGATGTGGGCGCGATCTGCGGCGGGTGCGGCGTGACGACTAGCGCGTACCGATCGATCCGTCGGGCTCTTTACGGCCATACTTCGCGAGCATCGTGCCGGCGCCGGTTTCGACTTCGAGTGCCATCGTCCAGACCGGAATTGCACGCAGGCGTGCGTGCGATACGTCGTCGAGCTCGGGCCACGGCCAGTCTCGCGGATCGTAGACTTCGTGCGTGTTGATAAAGGAGCTACAGAAGAGCTCTTTATGCTCGTCGGATCCAATGCGCACCCTCGGTTACATCGCGCTCGTGCAGTGAGTAGGCGGAATTGAGTGGAAGAGGGAGGCATGACGTCGCTTCCCGACGCGCTTCCTTTGAGCGCCCTCCGCGATTCCCTTGCGCAATATTGCGGCAAAATCGCGTATTCGTTCGAGTCGGTTGCCGGGAAAATCATCGCCGAGCGCCTCTCCGAGGCCGATATCTGCGAGCCGGTGCGGCCCTCGCTCGTGCTCTGGGCCTGCGCGGTCAACGGCGGAAACGTCGCCGACGCGCTGCCGGTCGGCGCGGCGTTTGCGCTCTTCGAGCGCTTTATGCTCATGCACGACGAGCTTGCCGATGCGTCGGCGGCGACGATTACCCGCTGGGGACTCGGGCAGAGCCTCAACGCCGGCGACGCGCTCTACGCCGTCGCGTTTCGCAGCCTCGCGAGCGACGTGATCTCGCCCGCGCGCCGGCTGCAGGCCGCGCGTCTCGTCGGTGAAGCGGTGCTCGAAGCGATCGAGGAGCGGAGCAAACCGGTGCCCGGACCCTGTGCGCTGACCGGTGCGGCGCTGCAAGCGGGCGCGGTAATTGCCGGTGCCGACGCGCCCACCGCGCGGGTTTTCGAACGCGCCGGGCGTGCGCTTGACGACGCCGTCCACGCGGGCGACGACGCGCGTGCAGACGCGTTCGCTCGCGAAGCGATCGATGCGCTCGCGCCGAGCGTCGTGCCCCACGCACTCGCCGAATTCTCTGAAGTCGCACTGCAAATTGCACGAAGCGCAGCCTGACCGGCCGACGCCGTCGCGTAAGGCGGAACACCTGCGGATCAACATTGAGGAAGACGTCGGCGCAAAAGGCATCGACCCCGGTTTCGATGCGTACGCTTTCCGCCATCACGCGCTTCCCGAAATCGATCTGCACGACATAGATTGCACGCGCTCGTTTCTGGGCCGTAAGCTCGAAGCACCGCTGCTGATCTCGTGCATGACGGGCGGTACTTCCGAAGCCACCCGGATCAATCGTATCCTGGCGCGCATTGCGGCACGCTTTGGCTTGGCGATGGGCCTCGGTTCGGGGCGCGCGCTGCTCGAGTCTCCTGAAACGCTCGAAAGCTTCGACGTGCGCGACGATGCGCCGGAGATTCTGCTGCTCGCCAACCTCGGCGCGGTGCAGCTCAACAAAGGGTCCGACGCGGCCGCGTGCGTGCGGCTCGTCGAAATGCTGCGCGCCGATGCGCTCGTGCTGCATCTCAATCCGCTGCAAGAGGCGCTGCAGCCCGAGGGCGACACCGACTTTCGCGGTGTGATCGGACGGATCGCCGACGTGTGCGCAAACGTATCGTTTCCGATCGTCGTCAAGGAAGTCGGCTGGGGAATCGGGCCGGCCGACGTTCGCGCGCTGTTCGATGCCGGCGTCGCCTGCGTCGACGTGGCCGGCGCGGGCGGTACGTCCTGGAGTGAGGTCGAGCGCTATCGCATCGGCCAGCCGTGGCGCGCGCGCGTGGCGGCGGCCTTCGCCGATTGGGGAATCCCGACGACGAAGGCGTTGGTCGAAGCGCGCAGCGCCGTGCCCGCCGGGCTTTTGATCGCCAGCGGAGGCCTGCGCAGCGGCATCGACGCCGCCAAGGCCATTGCGCTCGGAGCCGATCTGGCAGGCTTCGCCGGCCCGTTTCTGCGCGCGGCCGCTCGCGGCGAAGAAGCCGCCGAAGCGCTCGCGCTGGAGTACCTCGAGGAGCTGCGGATCGCGATGTTCTGCACCGGCTCGCGGACGCTCGATGCGTTGCGTCACGCTGCCTTGACCAAGGTGGACTAAGTTCGCTAGACTAACCCCCAAGTGAAGAGCGTAAACGTCCACGAGGCCAAGACGCATTTCTCGCAGCTGCTTGCGAAAGTCGCGGCCGGGGAAGAAGTAGTTATCGCCAAAGCGGGCCGTCCCATCGCGCGGCTCGTGCCTGCGCAGACGCCCGCACCGCGCGAACTGGGCTGGGACAGCGGCGCCCGTTTTTGGATTGCCGACGATTTCGATGAGTACTTACCGGACGAATACACGGAGTACGTTCGCTGAAGCTGCTGCTCGATACGCACGTGTGGCTCTGGATGGCGTTGGAGCCGCGGCGCCTCGGTGAGGTCTCCCGCTCGATGATCGCCGACCGCACCAACGCCCTCTTTCTTTCGATCGCCAGCACGTGGGAGATGGTCGTGAAGCAGTCGCGCGGCAAGCTCGAACTGCCCGCCGACGCCGCGACGTATCTCCGCTCGCGCCTGCCCCGCAGCGGCGCGACCCTGCTCGACGTTTCGCTCGATCACGTCGTCGCGCTCGACTCGATTCCCGATCGCCATCGCGATCCGTTCGACCGGATGCTCGTCGCGCAGGCGCTTGTCGAAGGGATGAAGCTGATGAGCGCGGATCCGCGCGTTCTCGCCTACCCGGTCGAGACGATCGACGCGCGACGATGAGTCTGACGCTCGCCGCGGCCGACGCCTACTGCCGCACGCTCACTAAGCGCCACTACGAGAACTTCTCGGTCGCCTCGCGCTTCGTGGACCCCGAGATTCGCCGCGATCTGATGCGCATCTACGCGTTCTGCCGAACGACCGACGACCTCGGCGACGAGAGCCCGGACGGGACGGCGCTCGACCGTCTGGCGCGCTGGCGCGACGAACTGCGGGCGCTCTACGACGGACTGCCGCCGGTGCACCCGGTGCTATTTGCGCTGGCCCAGACGATCGAGCGGCGTGCGATTCCGCAACAGCCCTTCGCCGACCTGATCGAAGCCAACGTGATGGACCAGCACGTCAACCGTTACGCGGACTGGGACGAGCTGATCGGCTACTGTAGGCTTTCGGCCGCGCCGGTGGGGCGCATGGTGCTGCGCGTTTTCGGCGTGACGACTCAACGCGCGGAGCGGCTCTCCGACGACGTTTGCATCGGCCTGCAGTTGGCCAACCACGCGCAAGACGTTCGCCGCGACGCCGCGATCGGGCGCAAATATCTCGTCGAGAGCGACGTGGCCGCGCTGGGAATGGCGGGCGCCGCCGAGAGCATGGTGCGCCGCGCACGCTCGTTGCTTGCTTCAGGCGAGGAGCTCGAAGGGCTGGTGCCGCGTCCGCTGCGCCTGCAGCTAACGCTCTATCGGATGGGCGGCCTCGCGATCTGCAAAGCCATCGAAGCCCTCGGCTATCAAACGGAGCGCCGTCGACCCAGTCTTTCCACCTCCACGAAGGTATCGCTGGTACTGCGTGCCGCAGTACAGAGTTTTTCTCAGAGGCGGCCAGCATAGTGATCAATCTTCAGCGGGCGCTCCGTGGCCGGGTGCTCCCCACGCCGGACCGGCTTCGGGCCGAGCGGTTCAACCGGGACATGGCCAAGCGCGAGGCAGGAAATTTCTATTGGGGTTTTATCTCGCTCGGCTATCACGAGCGCATGGCGATCTACGCGCTCTATAATTTCGCGCGTCAAGTCGACGACGAAGCCGATACGGTCGGCCTCGACAACCTGCCGGCCCGGTTAGCGGTCCATCGCGAGCGCATCTCGCTCGCGGTACGCGGGAAGTACGGCGACGACCCCATTCTCCGTGTGCTCTCCGAAGCGATCGCGCGCTACGGAATTCCCGAATCGGAGCTGCAGATGCTCGTCGACGGCGTCGAAATGGATTTCACCCGCTCCCGCTACGAAACGTGGGACGACCTGCGCGACTACTGCAACCTGGTGGCGTCGGTCGTCGGCCGGATGTGCGTGCGCATCTTCGGCTTCACCGATCCGATCGCGCTCGAGCGGGCCGACGACCTCGGCCTGGCACTCCAGCTTACGAACATTTTGCGCGACGTCCGGGAGGACGCGGTCGACATGCAGCGCGTCTACCTGCCGCAGCAAGATCTCGCGCACTTCGGCATCCCCGAATCGGCGCTGCTCGGCGGTGAAAGCTATCCCGGATGGCCGGCGCTGATCGCGCTGCAGGTCGAGCGCGCCAGAAAGTACTTCACGACCGGCTACGAGGTGCTGCACTATATTCCGCGGCGGCCCGGCGCCTGCGTCCAGACGATGGCGGGCATCTACGAGGAACTCCTCAAGAAAATCGAGCGCGATCCCGGCCTGCCCTTGCGCGCTCGCGCGGCGCTCTCCAAGAGCGAGAAGCTGCGCGTCGTCGTGAGGTCGTGGCTATCGAGCGCGTAGCGGTCGTCGGCGCCGGGCTGGCCGGACTCGCGGCGGCCCTCGAGTTGAAAGATGCCGGGCTTTGCGTCGAACTCTTCGAGCGCAGCCGCCTTCTTGGCGGTCGCGCGACCTCGTTCGAGATCGACGGCATCGAAGTCGACAACGGGCAGCACGTCTTCCTGGCGTGCTGCGATGAGTTCATAGACTTCGCGACGCGCGTCGGAATGGAAGATCGGCTGCACCTGCAAGACCGCTTCGAGGCGACGATCCTGGCGCGCGACGGACGCGTGGGGCACCTGGTAACCGGCGCGCTGCCGCCGCCATTGCATTTGCTGCCCTCCTTTGCCGGCTACGCGCACCTGAAGCTGGGCGAAAAGGCGAGCATCGGGCGCGCGCTGCTGGCCGCGATGACGCAGCGAGATCGCGACGAGACCTTCGAGGCGTGGCTGGAACGCAACCATCAAGGGGCGGGCGAACGCCGCGCGTTTTGGGATCCGTTTTTCATTCCCGCACTCAACGCTCCATTCGATCGCGTCGGCGCCGCCGACGCGATGTTCGTGCTGCGCACCGCATTTCTCAAGGATGCGTCGGCCGCGCGGTTTGGCTTCTCGGAGGTGCCGCTCGCGCACCTCGCCGCCGCGGCGGCAGCATCGCTCGATGCGGTTCATCTGTCGACGCCGATCGTCTCGGTAGAGTTAAAAGACGACGTGGTAACGCTGCGCACCGCGACGGAGGCCTACGCGTTCGACGCCGTCGTGCTGGCGGTACCCCCGCGGCAGGTGGAGCGCATGCTCGACGACGCGGCGCGCTACGAAATTGCCAACCTCGACGCCTACGAACCCTACCCGATCATTGACGTTCATTTGTGGCACGACGGCGGCAGCATCGGCATCGACTTTGCCGCGGCGCTCGAATCGCCGCTGCAGTGGATCTTCGAGAAGTCGCCGGGCTATCTGTGCTGCAGCTTCAGCTCGGCCGACGAGTACGTCAAGAAACCGACCAGCGAACTGGAAGTGCTCGCCTGGAGCGAAACGCAGGCCTTTCTTCCCGAACTCAAAGATGCAGCGCTGGTGCGCAGCGCGGTTACGCGCAACCCCGAGGCGACGTGGCTTCCCAAAATCCACCGCGCACGGACGAAACAAAAGACGTCCCATCCGCGCCTCGCGATCGCCGGCGCGTGGACCGCGACGGGATGGCCCGACACGATGGAATCGGCGGTCCGCAGCGGCAAAATTGCCGCCTCACTCATAACCACTGCCGCCTCGCACCTCCCCTTCGATGTCTTAGCTGGGGATAGCGCCGACCGCGGGCAAGCAGCGTCTGACCCTGCGCCGGAGCCGGATGCCGAAGGTGCGAGTCAGCCGATTGGACTTGGCTCGACGGACGTGCCGGAGCCCGAGAGTCCGCGGTATCCGCAACAATCGAAGGAGCTCCAAGCAAAGACCCACGTCGCGCTGGGGCGGGCCGTCGACTGGCTTCTGTACCAACAGAACGAAGAGGGGTGGTGGAGCGGCGAACTCGAGACCAACGTCACGATGACCGCCGAGCACGTGCTGCTCTTCAAGTTTCTGGGCCTTCCAATTGACGAGTTTCGCAACGGCGCGATCGCGCACATCTTCAACCACCAGCGCGAAGACGGATCGTGGGCGCTCTACTACGACGGTCCGGCGGATTTGAGCACGACGATCGAGGCGTACGTTGCGCTCAAGGTGCTCGGCGTGGATCCGGCGCGCGACGAGATGCGCCGAGCGCTCGACGTGATTCTCAAAGCGGGCGGAGTGCTCAACGCGCGCGTCTTCACCAAGATTTGGCTCGCGCTCTTCGGCATTTATCCGTGGTCGGGCGTACCCTCGCTGCCGCCGGAGCTGGTGCGCTTTCCGTTGTGGATGCCGTTCAATCTGTACGATTTCTCGTGCTGGGCGCGGGGAACGGTCGCGCCGCTGACGATCGTCGTTTCGATGCGGCCGATACGGTCGCTCGGCACCGACGTGAGCGAGATCGTCGCGCCCGGCACCGAATCGCAGCTCGGACGCGTGACCGGGCCGCGCCACTGGCTGATGGCCGTCGAGCGCCTGCAAAAACTTTACGAACGGCTGCGCCGTCAGCCCGGCCGCGACGACGCGCGCAAACGCGTGGCGCAGTGGATCGTCGAGCGCCAAGAAGCCGACGGCAGCTGGGGCGGGATTCAGCCGCCGTGGGTCTACTCGCTGATCGCACTCAACCTGATGGGATACGGGCCCGACGATCCAGTGATGCGCAAAGGGATCGCCGGCATGAAGCGCTTCAGCATCGACGATCGGCAGGGCTGGCGCTTTCTGGCCTGCATGTCCCCGGTGTGGGATACCGCCTGGGCGGTGCGTGCGCTGGCCTTGGCCGGTTTCGATTCGTCGCACCCGGCGATGCAGCGCGCCGTGAGCTGGCTGCTGCGCGAACAGATTCCCGACGACGCGCCCGGTGATTGGCGCATGAAGTGCAAGGAGACCGGCGGCAACGGCTGGGCCTTCGAGTTCGACAACGATGCGTATCCCGATATCGACGACACGACGATCGTCGTGCTCGCGCTGATCGAAGGCGGCCAGCGTGAGGTCGTCGCCGGCGCGGTGGAACGCGGGCGGCGTTGGACGCTCGCCATGGACTCGCGCAACGGCGCGTGGGGCGCGTTCGACCGCGACAACGATCGGCAGCTGCTCTATCGCATGCCGTTCTCGGATTTTGGCGCGATGATCGACCCGCCGACCGAAGACGTCACAGCGCACGTGCTCGAGATGATGGCGGGGCTGGGCGAAGGGGTCAATCATCCTGCGGTGGCGCGCGGCTTGGCGTACCTGCGCGAAACGCAGAAGCCGTGGGGTTCGTGGTTCGGCCGCTGGGGCGTCAACCACGTCTACGGAACGTGGTGCGTGATCTCGGCGCTCTCGGCGCTCAAGACCGGCCAAGATATGATGGACCGCGCGGCCGAGTGGCTGCTTTCGGTGCAGAATCCCGACGGCGGCTGGGGGGAGAGTTGCCACTCCTACGTCGACGAGTCGTTCGCCGGCATCGGGACGAGCACGGCCTCACAGACGGCGTGGGCGATCCTGGGACTGCAACTTGCCGGGTACGCGCAACACCCAGCGGCCGGAGCGGGTCTCGAGTACCTGTGCAAGCGTCAGCGAGCCGATGGTACCTGGGACGAACCGGAGTGCACCGGCACCGGTTTTCCTCGCGATTTCTACATCAACTACCATCTGTACCGGCATCTCTTTCCGACGATGGCCCTTGCGACCAACGCCAAAAGCTGCCATTCTGACCAAGAGACCGACAAGGAGCCAGCAACCCGACTATGAGCATGCCCCTCCAGCAGAAGATCGCCGTCGCCAAATACATTGCCGGCAAGCGGCTGCGTGGTGAAAAGAAGTATCCGCTCGTGCTCGAGCTCGAGCCGCTGCTGCAGTGCAACCTTGCGTGCGCCGGCTGCGGCAAGATCCAGCATCCCGACGAGATCCTCCGCCAGCGCCTGAGCGTGGAAGAGTGCATCGCCGCAGTCGAAGAGTGCGGAGCGCCGATGGTCTCGATTGCCGGGGGCGAGCCGCTGGTTCACGATCAGATGCCGCAGATCGTCGAGGAGCTCGTCAAGCGCAAGAAGTTCGTGTTTTTATGCACCAACGCGCTGCTGCTCGAGAAGAAGATCCATCTCTTCAAGCCGTCGGTCTACTTCGCGTGGATGATTCACCTCGACGGCATGCGCGAGCGCCACGACGAGTCGGTCTGCCGCAAAGGCGTCTTCGACAAAGCGATCGCCGCGACGAAGGTGGCGAAGGAGCGCGGCTTCCGCGTCTTCACCAACACGACGTTCTTCGATCAGGACGGCCCCGATTCGATCCGCGAGGTGCTCGATTACCTCAACGACGATCTGAAGGTCGACATGATGCAGATCTCGCCGGCGTATGCGTACGAGAAGGCACCGGACCAGGAGCACTTCCTGGGGGTGCGCCGCACGCGGGAAATTTTCAAGGAAGTCTTCGCCGACGGCAAGCGCAAGAAGTGGCGCCTCAATCATAGCCCGCTCTATCTCGACTTCCTCGAAGGGAAGGTCGACTTCGAGTGCACGCCCTGGGGAATTCCGTGCTATACCGTCTTCGGCTGGCAGCGCCCGTGCTACCTGATGAGCAAAGAAGGCTACGCGCGCACCTATAAAGAGCTGCTCGACGAGACGGATTGGTCGAAATACGGTCGCGGGAAGCACGAGTCGTGTGAGAACTGCATGGCGCACTGCGGCTACGAGCCGACCGCGGTCATTCGTACGACGGGCTCCTTCCGCGAATCGGTTCGCGCGGCGTTTAGCGGCTAAACGAGCCGGAGTCTAATGAAGCGCGGCGCTGTCGGGCTGCTCGTCGCACTTTTCTCGCTCGTCGCCTGCGGCGGCCACGATGGCGCGCCCGTAACGCCGGTTGCCGGAACGGCTGCCGCGGCGCCGTCCGCACCCCGGCCGATGTCGGGCAGCGAGCTTCCCGAGCCGCCCGTCATCAAGTCGGTCAACGGCGTCGCCAAAGTCGAGCTCGAGGCGGCGCAAAACTACACCAACGGCCTGCCGACCTTCGATTATCAGAGCGCAAACGACGTCGCGCCGACGATCGAGGTCAAGCCGGGCGATACGATCGTCGTCAATCTGCAGAACGATCTTCCCGACGTGCCGCCCCCCGCCACCGTGCAGCACACGATGCAGATGGATGGTATGCGTCCCGATACCGGCGCGCAAGAAGAGATGAACCTGCACTTCCACGGTTTGGGAAGTTCGCCGAAGCGGCCGGCCGACGACGTGCTGACGATGCTGGCGAAACCGGGGGAGTCGCTTCACTACGTCGTGCACGTTCCCGCCAATCAGGAGCCGGGGCTCTACTGGTATCACCCGCACGTGCACGGCGAGACGAACTTTCAAGTCGGCGAGAGCGGCATGTCGGGTGCGATCGTCGTCGACGGTCTCGAGCGACATCTGCCGGGGCTCAAGAAGATGACGCAACGGCTGATCGTCGTGCGCGCGGTTGGGCTCGGTGGCGACGACGTGCGGCCTGCCGGCAGCAACACCGCGCCGTGCGTCACCAAAGACGGCTTGACGACGACGCTCAACAACGTCGTGACGCCGGTCATCACGATTGCTCCCGGCGAAAAGCAGTTCTTCCGGCTCGTTAACGCGACGGGGCATCGGACGCTCAAGCTCAAGGTCGACGGCGAACGGCTCGAACTCGTCGCGATCGACGGCTTCGCGCTCGACACGTTCCCGGGAACGCCCCCGACGAAGATGCTTTCCTCGATTATCGTTCCGCCCGCGGGGCGCGCGGAGTTCGTCGTCACCGGTCCTGCCAACGGCCACGCACGGTTCCGTACGCTTTGCTACAACACCGGTCCGAACGGCGACCCGGATCCGCCGCTCGTGCTCGGCGATCTGCGCGCGCCGGCGCGGGGAACGCACGTACGCGTCGCGCGTAACGAGTCGCAGTTGCGCGTGGGCGAGCCGCTGCCCTCCAATAGCTACTCGACCGCGCTGCCCCCGCCGTCAATCAAACGAGTCGTCGTCATGAGTGAGAACGGCAAGCCGCAGTTCTTCATCAACGGCAAGCCGTACAAAGTAAACGCGCCGCCGATGTTCGTCGTTCACACCGGCACGACCGAGTTGTGGCAGATCGAGAACGTCACCGAAGAGATTCACGACTTCCACATCCATCAAACGCACTTCGTCGTGGAGAAGATCAACGGCGTCGCCGTCGACCATCCGCACTGGGCGGACAGCGTCGTCGTACCGCACCGGCGAACCGTCGGCGGGAAAACCGTACCCGGCACGCTCTCGCTGCTCATGGATTTCCGCGATCCCACGATCAAGGGCGAGTTCTTGTTTCATTGCCACATCCTCGACCACGAAGATCAAGGCATGATGGCAAAAATCCAAGCCATTTAGCGCCACGTGTCGGGCCACGTGTCACCCTGAGCTTGTCGAAGGGCCACGGTGTCACCCTGAGCCTGTCGAAGGGCCGCGCGTCACCCACATGTCACCCACGTGTCACCCTGAGCCTGTCGAAGGGCCACGGTGTCACCCTGAGCCTGTCGAAGGGCCACGGTGTCACCCTGAGCATGTCGAAGGGCCACGTGTCACCCTGAGCCTGTCGAAGGGCCGCGGCGCCGTGTCACCCTGAGCCTGTCGAAGGGCCACGTGTCACCCTGAGCCTGTCGAAGGGTCGAAGGGCCGCGCGTCACCCACGTGTCACCCTGAGCCTGTCGAAGGGTGCAATTCGTTTCGAACTTCGTTTGCGTTGATCGCGAAAGCAACTTAGCTAAGTCCAGCAAGAGCTAGGGTCCCACGGATTCACCGCGCCCCGGCTTGGATCGGACAAGGCACTATCTGGAGCGGATGGCGGTCACGGGCTCCATCGAGGCGCACCGAGGCTGAGGCGTTCGGCGGATTTCGAAACCGAAGCTCTTATGCTAACATAGGGGCTAGCGCGAATAGGAAGAGCCTCGCGCGGCTTTCGTTTGTGAAGGAGCAAAGCAATGAAGACGCCAGGTTTGAACGTCTGCACATTACTCGTTTGCTGCATTGCCTTTGCGGCGTGTACCAACGCAACGCCGCCGCAAGAGATGCCGATTCGATCATCGGCGACACACGTGACAGGCTCTGAGCAAAGGCCTGGGCCGGTACGTCATGCTTCGGCGACGGAAACCGTTCTCTATAGATTCGGCAGCAGCCGACCCGATGGGGGGTCGCCGGTCGCCGGTCTGACGTACGTCAACGGCACGATGTATGGCGTGACATCCTTCGGAAGCCCATTTAAACCCGTGCTCTATAGCATCACGCCGTCCGGCACGTATACCATTCTTCATGAGTTCACGCTTGCAGAGGCTTATGAATTAGATGGCGGACTAACGGCCGTCGGACGCAACCCTGTGAGGCTTTTTGGCACGGGGTCGGGAGATGCAAGCCTAAATGGGACGGTGTTCAAAAGCACACTGAAAGGTAGGATAACCGTCCTTCATAGTTTTCAAAACTCCCCTGGGGACGGCGCAACTCCGCTTTCGAGTCTGGTAAACGTGAACGGTACATTGTACGGGACAACGTTCGCGGGGGGCACAAGCGGTAAGGGTACCGTCTTTAGTATTACTCCGTCGGGTAGCTATAAGGTCATTTACAACTTTGCTGGAGGGAACGATGGCGCCTCACCCTCTGCCGGTCTAGCCGAACTAAACGGCACGTTGTACGGCACGACGCTGGCCGGCGGTCAGCCTAATGGATGCATACGCCCCTTGGGCTGCGGTACTGTTTTTAGTATCACGGCGGCAGGTAAAGAATCGGTGCTGCACCGCTTTCTCGGAGGCAGCAATGATGGTGCCCGCCCCGTGGCGCCGTTAGTCAGTGTCAACGGCATGCTCTATGGCACGACGGCGGCCGGTGGGTCCGGATGCCCAACGAGCGTCGCTTCAGGCTGTGGAACCGTCTTTCGCATCACGCGGGCGGGCAGAGAAAGCGTCCTTTACAAATTCAGCGGCTCTCCAGATGGCGCAACTCCCAAGGCGAGTCTGCTCTATGTCCGTGGTGCGATGTATGGAACGACATACAACGGCGGGACCGGCTGCCAGGTTAGTACCGATAATCTAATACCTGGTTGCGGAACCGTTTTTCGCATCACACGGTCGGGAGCGGAGACCATCCTTCACCGCTTCGCGGACGTACCGGATGGAGCACATCCTCACTCGGGCTTGATCGACGTTAACGGCACGCTTTACGGAACGACTGTGAGCGGCGGCGGCGACGACTTCAGTGGGACAATCTATTCGATAACTTTGTAAGGCCCCGTTGCCGGCGGCGCGGCTGTGGCGTGCGCGCTAAGGCGCCACTGCGAAGATGGTTCCGCAGCCGGCGTGCTCGTTCCCAGATTTAGGGCAGTTCGCACCGCCGCCGTAAGGCGTCGTCCCGTAGAGCGTACCCTTGACATCAAGCAGGGTCGACTCGGGCTTAGCCGATTGGATCGAAAGTGCGAGGTCCTCGATCGCCAACGTAAGGGAGTAAAAGATGCGTGGGCCGCGGCGCCGAAACAGCTCGCCTCGGTGCATTTTCAGGTCAGGAGCGTTGAAGATGAAGGTCTTGGATTTTTCAAACTACCCAGTTAGGGTGTGTTTGACGTTTGCATTGCTCGCGGGCTGCGCAAGCCCGGCCGATCGGACGACGCCCGGCGGCAGCCCTCAGAGCAGTCTTACGCTCGCGCGGTTGCGTCATGCCGGGTCTTGGATCCGTATGGCGTCGGCGAGCGGCGATCTTATCTATATCTCCGTGGCTAAGGGCGCCGCGATCTATTCAACGGGCGGTAAAAGCGTCGGGATGCTTGAGGGCCTCAGTGATCCGGGAATCTGTTCGGACGGGCAAGGGAACATCTGGGTGACGTACGGCACCACCATGCTGCTGTATCCACACGGCGGAACGTATCCGATCGCCCAGGCATACCTGCCATCGAACTTCAACGGCATTAGCTGTGCGGTCGATCCAACAACGGGCGACCTCGCCGTTTCGGAAGACTCGTATCTGCAGGGCGAAAATATCGCCGTCTTTCAAAACATTTACGATGCGCCGCAAACGTATACCGACTCGGACGTAACACAATCGTACTTCTACCTTACCTACGATAATCAAGGAGATCTTTTCGTTAACGGCGCCGCGAGAAAGACGATAGTACTGGCCGAACTCCCATCCGGCGGAGACACCCTCGGTACGATCAGCGTCGACGAGAAGCTGCGCGGTATCGGCGGCTTGCAATGGGATGGGCAATATCTTGCCCTAGGCGACAACTTCAACCACGTTATCTATCAAATGAGCGTTGCAAACGGCCATGCGGTGACCGAGGGCACGACCTCATACAACGGACAGCATCCGCGTTTTAAGAGGGCCGTGCCCTTCGCCCTTCAGAACGGCCTGCTCGCGATTCAATTCGCGAACAACAAAGTCGGCTATTTCAACTATCCCGCAGGAGGCAAACCCACGCACCGTATTTCCATTATTAGCAACGGCAACGTCGCGATAAGCGTGGCGCCCAGCAGATCGAGCGGAGGACGGAAATGAGGAGTTTTAAAGTGGTCGGCCGTGCAATGAGCGTGCTCGCCTTCCTCGGGCTGCTCGCCGGCTGCGTGGGCTCGCAGCAGTCGTTCTCTCCGACTACGGCCGCCTCGTCGCAGCGCCCATCAAGGACGCAGCGTTCTTGGATCAAGGCTGGAGCATCGGAGGAGCCCCTCGTGTATGTCGGTGGCGTGTGGGGTTCGACTGAGCCAGCGACGTTTATGCTCTCCTATCCGGACGGCAACGTCGTCGGAATGCTCGACGATTACGGACGAGGCATGTGTTCCGACGCTCAAGGAAACGTTTATTTGACTCACGAGAACTCCGCCACGGAGTACGCCCACGGCGGCACCACGCCGCTGCGCACCTTGCGAGTTCCCGGCTCCGAAGTGTACAACTGCGCGGTCGATCCAACGACTGGTGACGTCGCTCTTACATTGACCTGTCCGCCGTGTGGCTACATCGACATTGCCATTTTCCCGCCCGGAAGCGGTAAGCCGCTCAGACTTAACAATGGCACCGGGGCTTGGACCTGTGGATACGACGCCAGCGGAAATCTTTTCGTCAACAGTCCCTACGCGGTCTTGAGTGAATTGCCGAAAGGCAGCAGTGATTTTCACGCGATCACTCTCGACCAACAGATCGGTGCGGCCGGGCAGGTGCAGTGGGACGGCAGCTACATGACCTTGCAACAAAACAGTTATCCAGGCTGGATCTACCGCTTCACGGTCTCAGGGTCGACCGCTCACGTGCTCAAGCCCACAAAATTTACAATGAATATCCAGTCGGCCAACGCCTCGTGGATTTACGGAAAGTCGATTCTTATACCGTTCAGTAAAAAAAGGGATCCGGACCCGGGTACTCTTGGCATCTGGCCTTATCCAAAAGGGCGTCGAGCGATAAAGCTGATAAAGCATCTCCCAAGCGAAGACCGGTATTTTGGTGCCGTTACGGTCAGCGCTCCTCCAAGCGGAACGCTTCTAAAGAGGGAATAGCGATGAACCAGCGCCACTGAGACAGGGCGCCCTGTGCTATAATCGGCGTAATGGTCCCGCGTCACCGTATCGGTTATATCGACGGTCTTAGAGCCGTTGCGGTACTTTCCGTCGCCGCATATCACGCGTTTCACTCCACAAAGAGCGCCTCGATCGGGGCGCCAATCGGAGTCGGCCTGTTCTTTGTGCTTTCGGGATTTTGTCTTTCCTATCCCACGCTCTTTCGTTTACGGGAAAGCGGGGTCGCGGGCTTCAACGTCGCATCGTATGCGGCCCGGCGCCTCGTTCGAATCGTCCCGCCCTATTATATTGCGATCGCCGTGCTCGTTGCGTTCGCGTGGACTATCGCGCGGCTTGGCTTCGCGCTGCCTGAGTCGATGGCTCGTGGCGGAATCACCCTTCCAGATGTAGTGCACGCGCTTTTTTTCCTCGACGCGCACTCTCGGTATATCGACTGGTCGTTCTGGACGCTTCCAGTTGAGTTTCGATGGTATTTCATTTTTCCGGTAGCCCTGTGGCTCTGGACGGTATCGCCACGTGCCTTTGCGCTCGCGCTTTTCGCGCTGATGTTCGTCGTGCCGTTAACGCTGGCGGCGAGCCTCGACCTGTTCGTCCTGCCGGCGTTTTTGCTGGGAATCGTCGCAGCGCACCTTCGCCTATACGAGCGTCGTTGGGAGCGCTGGGCGCTACCGTGCGCCGTGGTGCTCGTGCCGTTGGCATACCTTCAGAGTCCCGGTTTTATCACTCCGGTGTGGGCGTTGGCGATGTTTGCGGTCGTCGTGGCCGCGGGCGCGTTTAAGCCGATCGAAGCGGTCCTTTCCTTTCGGGGCCTGACCACCGTTGGGTTCGCTTCGTACTCGATCTACCTCATTCACCAACCCGTCATTTTGTTTTGCGAGGCTCACGGCACTTCGCCGTGGCTCGCGCTGGCGGTTTCATTGCTCGCGGGCTTTGCGTTTTGGGCAGCGGCGGAGCGACCATTTGTGGAAACCTCGGTTCGCGTGACGCTTTTGAAAGAGCTTTCGAGCGTCTTCAACAGATGGGCCGTATGGCTGCGCGTCGATCCCATATTGGGGTTTCAAAAATCGACCACCGAAAAAGCCGAGGCTGCGTAAAGAAGCGTAAATCGCGTGCGTCGAGCGCGTCCTTCGCCTCGCTTCGCTCGCTCCGTGGTACGACGCAAGGGCTCTTCGACTCTCCCTTCGACCCTTCGACAAGCTCAGGGTGACACGACCCTTCGACAAGCTCAGGGTGACACGTACCGTTTGTTACCAGGTTTCGGAGCGTAGCGTACGGTACTTTCGCCTATGAAGTTTTCCGTTGCGGCAATTGCCGCCCTCACAATCCTCCTTGCCGGTTGCGGCGCGGGATCGACGTCTTCGTCGGTACCGTTTGCCAGTGCGCCGGCCGGAGGCATCTCAACGGCAGCTGGAGCGGCCGTTTCGTCGGATGCAACTGAGGCTGCCGGATCGGCCTATTGCACCCGCACCCACGGTCTGGTCGAACATCGTCAGGCCGTCTACGGCAGCAACGGCACGCAGTTGTTGTTCCTCGCGGGCAAAGCGACGTTCTGCCAGTACACGAGCAAAAAGGACGGCTCGCGGATCCATATCTTAGTGAGTACGCTGGTCACGAAGAAACCGACGTTGGCAGCGCTTGCATATATTCTGGCGCCGTATCCGACGGGCACGTGCAACGGTAACCCGGCTTCGTGCTACTGCACGCAGCTCGGCGGTTCCGACCAGTTCGGCGGCACCACCGGTTCCGGCGGCGGCTGGTACTTGCAAGGCGTGACCGACGAGACGCTCGAGGCGTGCATCTTCCCGGATATGTCGTCGATCGACTCGTGGGG
>DATAWH010000053.1:0-9654 GCA_036267315.1 Candidatus Cybelea sp.
ATATCGAACGTCCAAAGCGAACCTCTGCTGACGACGTAGGCAAGGTTCCGTTTCTGATTGAGCGCGATGCGGTATGGAGTGTCGGGGAACGAGAACGGAGACCAAGGTAGTGGTTTGAGCGCTCCGCTTGCGGCATCGATACGATACCCAGTCACATTTTCTCCGTTGACGTTCGCAGCATAAGCGTATTGGTCATCAGCGGAAATCGCGATCGTCGTTGGGCCCTCGCCGGTTTTGAACGGCGAGCCCCGCACCGGACGGAGAGTGCCGCTGCGCGAATCGAGACTGTAAGCAAAGATTCCATCGTTCCAGGTGCCGGTGTACAGATGACGTCCCGACCGGTCGAGAGTCAGGCTTGTTGCGTCCATGCCCGCGGCAAAAGGCGAACCGCGCACCGCCGTAAGTTTTCGATCGCGGCCAATCCAAAAACCCATGACGCCGCTGCCGCCGCTGTTAGCGGTGTACATAAAGTCGGTCACACCGCTTGCCCGCGGCAACTTGGGCACCGGCTTCGGCGGGCGCCGCCCATACCGATGGTTAGAACGGCAGCGAACGATGCGATTCGGTGCGCAGCCTTCATCCATGTCGCTACCCGTCAGCCGGGCGCCGTCCCTCTTGCAGGCCGTTCGTCCTCCCAAAGTATCCCGTTTCGAAGAACGCGCGCGCCGTCCGACTCGAGGTTCCCGGCCAGCCTGCGTCCAGGCGTTACTCTTTAGAACGCGGGTTGTAAGCAGCGCCCTTCACGGAGTCGCTCGGCGTAAGACCGTTAGTGAAGCTGTAAAGGAACGTTAACGCGGTCGGACTGTACTGGTATACGTCGACCTCGCCGGCCACGTAGTTTGCCGTCGCGAAGGCCGTCGAGTTTTCGTTGAGGTGCCCCCAGAACGTTTCGCCGTGCAATGCGAATGGGCCGCCGACGAGCGTGCAATCGGGCTTGCACCCGGAATAGACCCAGAGTGCTCCGATGTTGTTGGCCGACGTATCGATCGCGACCAGGTTCCCCGCCTTATCGATGTCGAGCCCGCCTGGGCTGGTGTTCTGATATCCGGTAGCGCTGACGCCGGCGCCCTTGCACTTCGCAAAGTAAACCAGCGCCGGCAAGAACTGGCGGTTATAGGCCGAGGCCCAACAGTTGCCTTTCGTATCCATGGCGACGCCGACCATTTGAAAAATGGCCGAGTTCGTTAGGTTGGACTTGCAGCCGCCCTTCATCGTGCACACCGATACACTGCCGGGTTTGCTCCCGGTATCCATCATGTTGGCGACGGCGATTTTATCTTTGAGCGCGTTGTTGCTGGCGGCGTCGACCGGCTGCCCGTACGGGTCGCTGGTGGAGGCGGCGTTGGCGCCGCACATGCCGGGACCCTTGAAGATGATGATCGAGCGGCTGCCGCCGTCGGGATCGATGACGTTGCCCTTTCCGTCGACGGCGACGCCGTTGAGATATTGCACGCCGGAAATGCTGCACGTCGGTGCGCCGTTCTTCTTGTTGTTGCTCTTGTAGCCCAGGATACTCGGGCTGTTGAACTGGCTAACGTAGAGGCCGCCCCTGGCCGCGTCGGGCGCGGAGAGCGCGGCTATGACGCCGGCGTTCGAATACTGCGGCGCGAGAGTAGCGGGCCCCGGCGAGATGCCGTTTCCGGCACAGGCCGCGAGGGTTCCCAGAGCGGCCGCACCCAGAGAAAAAGCTGACAGACGCATTCGAACAAACCTCCTTCTTCGATCGGAGTTCCGCCGATGGGTGGGCGCTCCTCGCCACAAAGTCTCACGTTAGTCCCAAGACGCCCAAATGGGCCGGGGCGACCTGTATTCGTATCCGGCGCTTAAGTTGACCGGTACGCTGACCGGGTTCACGAACCCGCAAGGCGACTGCGTGGACAACGCAACAATATCTGGATAGTCAACATGGAAGCATCGCAGCTCGTCTAGTACGCCCATGCGGCACGACGCAGATCGCGGCGTTGGAAGACCCGAGTTATTCCCGCCGGGCAGCATCTCGATCTACAAGCATGCATCGGGAAGCCCGACAGTCTACGTGCCGCCGAAGTTTGCCGTCGTCTACTACCTGGGCTACGATTCAAAAGGCACGCTATATCTCGATGGGACCGACGGCGGCAGCTCGTTCCTGTTCGATTCCTCTAAGGACACGACGTTTAAAAGCATTGTGCTCGAACACTCGATCGGCGGCCCGGGCGCCGTTGAGGCGGTCGGCAACGACATCGTCCACTACGGATCCGCTGCGGACCGCTTCAAGTACCCTGCGGGTGGAGCGCCAACAAAATCGGCCCCGGGGCTTTCGCAACCGATCGGGGCCGTTATCAGTAAATAGCGCTCCTCAATAGTCCTCTCTAAGGCGCGAACGAGGTTACCGTGCTATATTGTCTGCTCTGTAAACGCCTTTTTCCCGTTGCCCTACGGTCGTTCCACGAAGCTGCGTATGTGTCGCAGCGCTTGCCTCAGACTACGGCGGAATCTTCCGGTTCCCACGATCGTTCTGCCTGCGTTCTCTGTGCGGCAGACAGTCCATAAACTCTGGACAACAGCGATTCGACGAATCGAACGTCGGCCGCCGTAAAGCCCGAGTTCTTCATTCGCTCGACAACGCTTTCGCCGAAGGTCATCGCTAGATACGCGTGGAGCACTGGATCGATGGACTCTTTAAGGGGCTCTGCTCCAGGCGTCCACGGCGCTCCGGTCTGTATTCGAGAGCCGTTGGTCGCGATGTGATGTGCGACAGTCTTCCGTTTATCTTCCGGAGAGAGATAGGCGGCGTTTCGCTGATAGATGCCGCGCTTGCGCCGCAGGATATAACCTTCTTTTACGAGGCCCTGAAGATTGTAGTTGAGCGTAACTTCCTTAACGTCCCGAAAGTGTCCGTTGATGGTCGCAACAGCAAGGGGCTTCGGGTTTCTATCAAAGAAGCTGCGCAGCTTAACTTTGGTAGCGGATTCTTTAGGCACGGGACCCTCTTCGTCTCTGGTTCGATGATGGCTCCAGGCTCCGCCATCCTGGCTTTTATCCTAAAACCCTTCCAAGGTAAGCCTTGTGCCGCGGACTAGCGGCTCCCCGGGGCGCGATGGACCGAAGAGGAGGGCATGGGAGAGGTCTTCGGGCGAACCCCTCTATTTACCGTCGCCTCCGACCGCATTGGGAGAAATCAAAATGCCCGAACAAAGCAACTACGACCGCCTCGCCTTCTTACGTAACGCCGGTTTCGCGCTCGCCGGTGCCAATCTGTCAGCGGTGGTTCCTGCGAGCGCGCGAGCCCGCAACCTGCTTGCCGCAAACGTGCCGTCGAGCACGCCGGGAACGCATACGTCGTTCGCCTCGCTCAAACAAATCGATGCCGGCTTGCTGAATATCGGCTATGCCGAAGCCGGCCCAAGTGGTGGTCAGCCGGTCGTTCTGCTGCACGGCTGGCCCTACGACATCCACAGCTACGTGGACGTCGCGCCAATACTCGCTGCGGCAGGATATCGAGTTATCGTTCCGTTTCTGCGCGGCTATGGAACGACGCGCTTTCTTTCGAGTTCGACCGTACGCACCGGCGAACAAGCACCGGTCGCATTAGACGTCATCGCGCTCATGGATTCACTCGGGATCAAACAGGCCATTATCGGCGGCTTCGACTGGGGCGCGAGGACCGCCGCCATTATCGCGGCGCTCTGGCCCCAACGGTGCAAGGCGCTCGTTTCGGTAAGCGGGTACCTGATCACCAACCGTAAGCTGACCGTCCAGCCGTTGCCCCCAAAGGCCGAACTGGGATGGTGGTATCAGTATTACTTCGCCACGGAAAACGGCGTACTCGGTTACACGAAGTACCGGCACGATTTTGCGAAACTCATCTGGACGATCGTCTCTCCAAACTGGCACTTTAGCGATGCCACCTTCGATCGAACGGCGGCGGCGTTCGATAATCCCGACCACGTCGCCATCGTGATTTCCGATTACCGCTGGCGGATCAACCTCGTCAAGAGCCAGCCGCAGTACGAACACCTGGAAGCACAACTGGCGCAAGGCCCAATAATCTCCGTTCCGACGATTACGATCGCTAGCGATTTCGACGGTCCCGCAAAAAGCGGCGCGGGTTACCGAAGCAAGTTCTCCGGAAAATACTCGCACCGGATACTCAACGGCATCGGGCACAACGTCCCGCAGGAGGCTCCGCAAGCATTTGCTCAGGCCGTGATCGACGTCGACGGTTACGCCCGCAGCGCGGGGAGCGGCTCAACCGTGCCGGGTTGAGTCGAGCCGCTCCGATGCAGTTCACGGGTGAGGCTTAATCGCCGCCCGATGGCCGCGCCGCCGCGCCCATCGGCGTAACCAGCGTCGGGTCCGTGGCGGTCGCCGAAGTCATTCGGCCACCCGACGTGAATCGGTATTGCTGTCCCTGCGTCGCCGTAACGTTTGCGCCCCATAAGAACTTGTCGGCCTGATCGAGCCCAATGCCCGCAATCGCTCCGGAATAGGGCGTGAGCGCGTAGCGAAAGGTCGCCTCGTCTTCTTCGGGGCTGAGACCGTAGACGCTGACCTTTCTCGTTCCGGGATCGTTTACGACCAGTTCGAACTTGTTGTCGACGAGCATTCCCCCCGGTTCCCCGAAGCTGACGCCGGAGAGCGGCGTGCCGACCGCACCGGGCGCGATCGGAGCGACAAAAAGCGACACGTAACCACAGTAGTTGTTACTGTAGACGTCTCCTTTGCCCTCGGTGGCGAGCCAGTAAACGGTGCCGCAAGGATCGGTAATCGTGTACGAGGCCGAGCACGCACCCGGATAACTACACGAGTCGAACGGAGGCTTGAAAACGGCGATATTCGGCGTACCGTACACCGCCACGTACACATTGCCGGACCGATCTTGAACGACGTCGGAAGCCGCGCTCCCTACCTTAAACTGCCAGATCGGCTTCGACGTGTTGCTCATCGGGGTCTTAAATGCGACGGCCGTTCCATTTCCGGCGTTGGCGACGAAGAGGTCTTCGTAGTACGTTCCGGCAGTTGGATTCTCCCAGATTCCCAGTGGGTTGGAGATGCCGTTGGTCGTGACCGTGCATGCCCCGGCGCCGCCGCTCGCGCCGAAACTGTCGATCACGGAGTTCGTCAGGTCCGAAAAATACAAACGATTGCCCGCACAGCGATCGGGGCGCATCGGGTGACGGCCGCGCTCGCGGATCGCCTGTGGAAGTGCAATCCGGGCCGTTGAGCTCGTCTGCCCACGCGTGGCGGCCGGGATACCGAAGGACGACGGAGCGCCGGCGCTGCAGGCGGCGAGTAAGGCCGCCCACATGGCGACGAGTGAAATTTGCTTGGTCCGAGTTGAGATCGTCATTTTACTGCTCCATTTTGGTTCGAAAGCGTCCGCTCGCGCGGCTGAGGGCAGTATCGCGCGGCAACGTCGAATGCAGAACGTACGCTCACGAGCGCCGACCCGCACAACTGCGAGTTGTCCGGGCTGAGGGGCCGCTTCAAGGGGGCGAGAAACACAGGGCTACCGATGTCAAGCTTTGCGGCCTTGCTGCGACGGCACCGTGCCGCCGCCGGCCTCTCTCAAGAGCGGCTCGCCGAGCGCGCACAGATGAGCGTCGAAGGCGTAAGCGCGCTCGAGCGCGGCTATCGGCAACGGCCGCAGCGCCAGACGGTCGCGGCGCTGGCCGCGGCGCTGGATTTGAGTGGCGAGTCGTTGGAAGCCTTCGAAACTAGCGCTGCGCGACCCAACTCTGAACCATCTGCGGAGGCCGCCGGCGAGGCGAGCATCCCGCTTGCGCTCTCAAACTTCATCGGGCGCGAGGACGACATCGCGGCGATTGCGACACTGCTCCGGGAAAGCCGGATCGTCACGATCGTCGGGAGTGGCGGCGTCGGCAAGACTCAAACCGCTTTACGGGTTGTCGGCGGCCTGCGCGCGAGCGGAATTTTCGGCGCGCGCTTCGTCGGGCTGGCATCTCTGGACCGGGCGGATTCGGTCATCGCCTCGATCGCTTCGGCTGTCGGCGTGCAAGAACAGACGGGACGCTCTCTGGAGAGCGCGCTCTGCGCATATCTGCGTAACAAAAACTTGGCGCTCGTCCTCGATAACTGCGAACACGTAATCGGCGCTGCGGCCGCCGCAGCCGCGGCGTTGTTGGCCGAATGTCCTCGCCTTCGCGTGCTCGCCACGAGCCGCGAGCGGCTCAACATCGGTGGCGAACGTACGTATCGGCTGGCGCCTCTGAGTCTGGACGACGCCGTCGTGCTCTTCGCCGACCGCGCAAACTGCGTCGATCACCACTTCGGCCTGACCTCCGAGAACCGGGCCGCCGTGCTGGATATCTGTCGGCGGTTAGACGGCCTTCCGCTGGCCATCGAGCTGGCGGCCGCGCGCGTGAACCTCTTATCGCTAGAGGCGCTCGCCGGCCAACTCCACGATCGCTTGCGCCTTCTCGCCGGCAGCGACAGGACCGCGCTCGCGCATCACCAGACGATGCGCGCGACGATCGATTGGAGCTTCGATTTGCTGCGGCCTCGCGAACGGCAGCTCTATGAGTATCTTTCCATCTTTAGCGGCGGCTGCACCCTCGACGGCGCGATCGCCGTCGCTCCACCGGAGCCGGCGTGGCGGGATGAAATGCTGGATTTGCTCTCTTCCCTGGCCGAAAAGTCTTTGCTTACCGTCGAGTTTGCGGGAACGCAGCCGCGTTACCGCTATCTCGAATCGTTTCGCACCCATGCATGTGAAAAGCTTGGCGCTCGCGGCGAGACCGCCGTCACCGCGCGCCGCCACGCCGAAGCATCGCTTTCGGTTGCACAGAAGCTGGAACGCGCCCACGAGTTCGATCCCAACGATATCGAGCCCGAGCTCGAGAACGCGCGCTCGGCGATAGAATGGGCGACCGCCGCCGGCGAAGCATCGCTCGCAACGCGCATAGCCGTCGGATTTACCCTGATTTGGCGGACGACTCGCGGCGACGCGCAGCCGCGTCGATGGCTCGAAGCGCTGCTGCCCCTACTCGACGAACGCATCGAACCGGAGGTCGCCGCGTGCGGGTGGCGCACGCTCGGATCGTTGCGACAGGGCAGCCAAAAGATCGAAGCCGCGGAGCGGGCCTTCGCACTGGCCGCGGCATGCCAAGATCCAGCGGAGCAAATTGCCGCGATCTGCCAACTTACTTTAGGCCTCATGGACGCGGGCCGGCTCGATGAGGCCGACTCGGCGGATGAGACGGCGCTGGAAATTTGTCGCCGGCACGATTTGTTCGAATCGCGCTGGTACGCGAGAGTCGCCGAGGTGCACGCGTTCATCGCGGTACGGCGAGGCCGTTTCGAGGAGGCGCGCAAATCGTATGCGGAGTCGCTCCGGTTAACTCTGTGTTTTGGCAGCGCCGTCGGGGCGACGAGCTTGCGCCACAACCTTGCCGAACTCGAGTTACTTCTGGGGAACGCCGAGCATGCACTCGAATTGGCAACGGCGGCGGCAAACGGCGCCCGCCGTATGCGTTTCGGACGTTTCGAAGCGATCTCGCTGACCAACTGCGCCGCGTGCTCGCTCGCGCTCGGCGACCACGACGGCGCCCGTAGAGCCGCCCACGACGCGCTGGAACTCGCCCAGAGCGCGTATCCTTGGGCCGCCATCGTCGCGATCCAACACCTCGCCACCGTCGCAGCTCTCAGCGCCGCCCCGCAGCGCGGCGCGCTTTTGCGCGGCTACGTGGATGCCTGGTACCGCGGCCGCGGTTGCGAGCGAGACGTCGCGGAGGCGAGGGCTTACGTAATCCTGATGGAGGCTCTGCGCGAACGGCTCTCCGAGGCGGAGATCGCGACGTTGGCCACCGAGGGCGGCGCCTTCACCGAGGAAGAAGCTGCGCTCGAAGCACTGGCGATATAACTGGCGATATGGAAGAATCCCGAACCCAGCCCTACGCTTAATACTTTCTTCGCAATGTGCTGATAGAGTGCCGCACAGTGCATCGAACGCTTGCTCTTTTCGCAATCGCGGCGGCGCTGACCGCATGCCAAGCTCACGAGATCGGCGCGGCGCCGAGCAACCACACCGGCATATCGTGAGTTCCTCGGCTGCCGGCATAAGCACGAAGGCGAGCGGCTGCGTTTCGTCGCCCGCCGTTGCGAACCGCGTCGTGTACGCCGGTCGCAACATTGGCGAGGTACTGACGTGGAAGGCCGCCGCGGCGAACGACGAAATCGTCAGTTCCTCGCCCAGTGTCGTCAACGGCAAAGTGTACGTCGGCAGCGCCGACAAAAACGCTCCGGAAAACATTTCCGGCAGGCTCTAGGTGTTTACGTTGCCCGCTGGAACGGCGGCCCCGGCGCCGCTAAATCGAAACTTAGCGCGGCGATAGGTCGAGCGAGTGCGTATCGTCGAATCGCCGAGGCATGCGAACGACGTTCCTTTACACCGCCGCGCTTATCGCGAGCTTCATCGTCTCGGGCTGCAGCAGCAGCCTTGCGCCGGCAACCGCGCCGTCGACGCTCTCCGCAACGCATCGATCGAGGCCCTTTTTTAAAAGTAAGGCGCCGTTCGCTTACGTCGCACAACTATGTCCCTCGGGATCGGCTTGCCCCACGCCCAACGGCTTCGTTGCAGAGCTCGGCGGCAAGACGATCACCGACGGCGTGATCGACCCGACCACCCTTGCGCTCGATAGTTCCGGCAATCTTTACGTCGCGAATTCGACCACGGCGAACGCGGGCAACGTCACCGTCTACGCGCCGCAAAGCCAACAGCCCGCTCGAACGCTCACCGGCCTTGTCGGCGTTGCCCACGGCATCGCCGTGGACGGGAACGGTCGCGCGTTCGTCGTCGCGCAATACCGCTCCGGCTGCTGCCAACTCGAGGGCACCGGTGACGTTTACGCCGCCGGTGGAACTCAGCCTCACAAGCACCTTCACGGCCTCAGCGGGTTCGCGCATTCGCCCGTGCTCGATCCCTCCGGCAACCTGTACGTCGGCAATTTCGACGTGTTCCCCGGCTGGGTCAGCGTGTACCCGCCGGGAAAACACACGCCGTCGCGCACCATCTCGACCGGGATTGGGTTGCCGGTACAGCTGGCCATCGCTCCCAACGGAGATCTCGTCGTCGCGAACGGACTCTTTAGCGGCGGTTCCAACGTTGTGGTTTATCCACCCGGCGCGAGCGCGCCGTCGTTGACGATCGCGGCGGGTGTCAGCGGGGTTACCGGCGTCGCCGTCGACGCGCAGAACAATATCTACGTCGCCAACGGCGGAGACAAAAAGACGAAGTCGTCAATTAGCGTTTTTCGCGAAGGTCAAACGACTGCTTGGCGAACGATTCAGTCGGGTTTCAAGTTTCCGTCAGCACTGGCATTTGACGGGTCGGGCCGGCTCTATGTGGCAAACGTGCCGCGAAAGGGCACGAATACGATTGCCGTTTACGCCGCCGGCGGATCGACTCCAATCCGCGTTTATCGCCTCAAGGGGCAGTTCGAGGCGCTCGCCGTTCCTCAGAGCTAAAGCAAACGCTATTTTTTCGCGGCGACCACGCCAAGCGGCGTCGCGAAACTGCCTTGGAGGACGGCAGCCGGCGAACCACCGGCCGGATAGTTGAAGACTTCGCCGCCGTCGGTAGAGGCATCTCCGCAGTAGACCAGGCCCGTTACGATCCACGTCTGCGCGCAATCGCCCGAACCCGAGAGCGTGACG
>DATAWH010000054.1:0-82817 GCA_036267315.1 Candidatus Cybelea sp.
TTGCTGAGAGGCGCACCCGCCAAGCATACTTGCAAATAGTGCGAAAACGCTGGCGAGGAGTCGAAAATTGCGATACATGGTGCTCCTTTGTTGTCTGGGGTCAGTTTACACTCAACGGAGCGGCTCGCGATTTGGATTTGCACTTCTCAAAAAAAACTCGACGTTTTTCGAGTATGTAAGAACGCGCTTTCTCGCTTACTGTTGTTTGGCGCTGGTTGCGACCAACCGGCAACACGCCGAGCAACGTGTCGTTGGCGAGTTTCGCGCCGGAAGAATATCGCGGCAACCTGATTTCTTGCGCACTTCCGTACCCGAAAAAAGCACGCCGGCCGCGTTAAGCGCTGACTGCTAAAAACGAAGGGACCGCTTTTACGCGATCCCTTTTCTCTGGAGCTTCTCTATTTGCTGGCAAGAACTGCCGGCATTTTAGCACAGGTGGCGCACATTTCATGTCAAGCTAAATCAAAGGCAATCAAAGGTAGCGCAGCATTGCGGTCCCGATGATCGCTTTGTCCAGTTTTCTTAAGCTTGCGGCTGTTTGAGGTAAGTGATGTCGCTCTTGTCCATTTCCGAGTGCTTCGCCTCCAAGCGTTAAGCGTCGACGAGAATGCCGTACTCGAGCGAGCCGCTTCGGCGAAACGCCGGCATCGTATTTGGGCCATTCCCGGACTCGGACACCCTTACTAAATCCACAATCGGTGACCGTTAGAGCCTTTGGCCCATTCGCCTTAAGGCGCTGGGCCTAATTAATATGCTAGCCATCCAGCAAGCATTTGAACCGTGCTAAGCTAGGTGCAAGGGAAGGAAGGAGCGTCATTGTGAAAGCTTCGAGTTTATCGCTGCGAGCGCTGAGTTTCAGTACGGTTGGGGCACTCCTGGCAGGTTGCGGTGGATCGCCGCAACAGGACAATGCGCCAGGCGTCGTGCCGGAGAGCCGCGCGATCGGCGCGCACTCTGACGGTGGCAAGTCGTGGATGCTACCAGTCGCGAAAAACCAAGACTTGCTTTACGTAGCCGGTCCTCCCTCAAACGTATATGTTTACACATACCCAAGGTTCCGGCTTGTTGGTACGCTAACAGGCTTCAACAATCCAACTCATCCCTGTTCAGACAAAAATGGTAATGTTTGGATCCCGAACTTCGATGGAGCCGACATCGTCGAGTACGCACACGGGGGTGTGAATCCGGTTGCGACCCTGAGCGACCCGAATATCTCGCCGCAAAACTGTTCTGTTGATCCCACAACAGGAAACCTCGCAGTGACTGGGTACGGGCCTCCGAGTGCGACTACGGGCAGCATCGCCATTTACGCGGGTGCTGAGGGAATAGGGAAGGAGATTCCTGTAGACTTTTCCGTCACGTCCTTTTGCAGCTATGACGCAAAGGGGAACCTTTTTGTCGATGGATTCGGATTTAGCGAAGAGCCGCCGTTTGTTTTTGGCGTTGTTCCCGCAGGGCGTAAGTCGTTCAAAACCATTACGCTAAAGTCCCCACCTTACCAGCCCTTCAATGTTCAATGGGATGGCAAATACGTCGCAATTGGGGACGCAGCCTCTATAGACCGTTATAGAATACACGGCCTTAAAGTAGTGGAAGTAGGATCGCGCCACCTCTCCGTAATTCATATGATCGGTGGGTTCTGGATTCAAGGTCCGAAAGTTGCTGTCACCAACATGTTCGGTCAAGGGACTTATCCGTCGGCACTTCTGTACGACTATCCAGCTGGGGGTGATCCCATCGAAACTATCTCGGGTGTTGACGGCACCAACGGCCTAACCGTAAGCTTGGCGCCGAGGTAATATCCGGTCGACGTAGAGCGTCCTTATCGACAAATGCGATGAGTGATCCGCTTCACGTCCGATGGTGTTCTCATGGTGACGGGCGACCTCGTTCAGCATCTCGGAGGGCTAACGATGGAGGCCACCAAGACGAAGCATAGCCGTCGTCGCATCGACCTGCCGGAGGATGCGATCGTCGCGCTACGCGATCGCCTGAAGCTGTGCTTTGGCGAAGGCGGAAGCCAGCTCGTCTTTACGACGGCAACCGGAAAGCCGGTTCACGATGACAGCCTCCGGCACCGCTGGTGGAAGCCGCTACTCCTGAAAGCCGCAGAGATCGCGGAGAAGGCTGCGCGAGAGTCCGGTGACCCGACGTACCGCTTCCCAACGAAGTTGCGTCTCTACGACCTGCGGCACACCGCAAAATACCTGCGAAAGTGCCAAGCGTGCGGCTATCCGATGGTTGCCGGTCAGGGTCGCGGTCGTCCGAGGAAATTCCATGAGTGGTGTAAAGATGCGGCCGACCAGCGTAAGCATCGCGGAACGCCAATCTTGAAGCGGCCTGTAGCTATGGAATTGCCTCCTTTTGTGCTGCCAGGGCGTTCCGGGAATCCCGTCTCTGCCCCGAATCGAAGGGGGGCGCAAGCCCGCTTCAGGGCCGACTATGGGGAGAACGAGAATTAAAATAAAGATCGTTTCGAGGCGCTAGGACGCTTCGGGAAAGAACAGGTGGGTCCATGCAAGTTTCAACGATGCTTTCGCGCACTCTATGGATTTGCGCGTCCGCGGCCATCCTTGCCAGCTGTAACAACGCCGCTAATGTCACGCCCACACGAAGCCAGGCTGTCACTCGCAACGTCAGCCTGCCCATGCAGTCCAGCGATTCCGCGTCGCCCCGCGCGGACTCTGGAATTGCCGGAGAGGAGTTAACTGCAACGAGCTACATGTATCACTGCGAACTCAGGAGACAAAACGACCGATGGAAAGTTACTTTTACCGCGAACGGCGAAACTACGGGCCCCTTCCCGGGAACATTCACAGCATCCGGACGATACGGATTCCGGGCCCCCGTTTCGGGCGGAAATGTTCTTATACAGGTCTACGAGCGGTTTACGATCCAATCGGGCACGCGAACTTTAACCGGTCACATTTACTTAACGACACCGGGGCCATACGCGGACTGCAGCCATCTCGTTTCGGATAAATATGGGTTCCGGCTGAAATACCACATCCCCACACGCTACGGACACAACTGGTCCGGACACGCTAGTGCGGTGATTGACGACCCTAAGTTCGAGGAAAACCTGCAGTAAGGCGTCAAAGAACTTTTACGGGGCATTGTGTTCAGCTCAGACGTCCAAGCCGGCTAAGAGGCTCGTGTTGAAAGGCCTGGGCCCGATTCGGCTGACCGCGTCAATCGACGCCGCGCCGGGAAAGGGGCACGTTTCATGAAGCTGTGCTTTGGCGAAGTGGGAAGCGAGCTCGTCTTTACGACGGCAACCGGAAAGCCGGTTCACGATGACAACCTGCGGCACCGCTGGTGGAAGCCGCTACTCCTGAAAGCCGCAGAGATCGCGGAGAAGGCTGCGCGAGAGTCCGGTGACCCGACGTACCGCTTCCCAAGGAAGCTGCGTCTCTACGACCTGCGGCACACCGCCAATGCCCTCAATGCGTTGGCAGGCGTTCCGCTTCAAGTTGCACGCGAGCGCATGGGTCATGCGTCAATCAAACTCACCGCAGACACGTACGGGCACCTGTACCCGAGTATGCAGCGCGAAGCTGCGGATCGGATTCAGCAGTTGCTCTCCAAGGCGCGCTCTGAGCCGAATCCCGTTGCGTTGCTCCATCCGTTGCTCCATGAAGAAACGCGAGATTCAAAAAAAGCCATATACGATATGGTGGGCGGTATAAGGATTGAACTTATGACCTCTTCCGTGTCAAGGAAGCGCTCTCCCACTGAGCTAACCGCCCGCAGCGCCGCAGCGCGTTCGTCTCCGATGGTTCGCAGCCGGGCGTTTCGCACCTCCCGGAAGGTTTGACAGCGATTGCGCGCGCGTGATAAGGTGGCGCATATCACTCGCACGCCGTAAAGGAGGCACGATGAATCTTAACCGTCAGCTTCCCCAGACCACGCCGAATCAAGGCGTCGGGTCGCTGTGCGTTGGACCTTCGGAGAACGGGCCGATCTAAGCGTCGGTTATCGCAGCTCTTCGAAGGCCTCCGCAAAATCGGGGGCCTTTTTGTTTCCCTTTTTACCCAAAACTGCAATAAAATGAGGCGAATTATGGATCTTTGGATTCCAAGCGAAATCCGGATTCGCCGTAACGATGCCCTGGAGAACGCCCGCTGCTCGAGGCTTGCGCGCCTTGCGTCGGACGGTCGAAGTTTCAGGACACGCATCCGCATCGCCGAGGTCGCCGAAGCGATGAGCGATGCGCTGGCGGCGGTAGCACGCAGCCTGCGAAACGGTGAAGCCGTCTAAGTCACGGGAAGTCGGCGCCGGCCAACGTTGTGTCGGCGCCCTTCCACACCGCGCTGAATCGCGCTCGCGCGCGACCGGCTTCCGCATTTCGGCCCATGGCCGTTAACGCAGCGGCCAGGCCGTATAGCGCGCGCGGATCGTTAGGATATGCCGAAAGCGTCTGCGTAAAGGCGGCGACCGCCGCTGCATTTTTACCGCGTCGCATTTCGAAAAACCCGAGCACCTCGCGAGCCGGAATCAGCGGGATCAGTTCGCCCGAGCTCGTCGCGGCTTGATTTCCGGCAGCTTCTTCGATGAGCCGGCGTGCATCGGCGGAATTGCCTTGCGATTCGGCGATGCGCGAAAGCAAAAACTGCGGCAAATATCCGGACTTCGCGTCGCGGTTGACGCGAGTCGCCGATTGTTCTTCAGCGCTATGGCCGAGATGCAGCGCGGCGATTCCGCGAACGCTGGGATTGCCGTAGGATGCTTCGGGCAAAGTATAGGCATCTTCGTAACGCCCAAAACGTAGCGACGTCAGCGCATCAAAGCTGGAGTTGTACGCACCGCTGACCCGCCGCGACCACAGCTGCGCCGTCGAATAGTTTCCCAGCATCATCGCGGCTGAATAGCCCACCAAAATATCGTGGCGCAGGTATCGATTGGCGTGGCGGGCACCCTCGGTCGTCTGCTCGAGCATCTGCAACGCGGCATAGGTGCGTTCGCTCGAGCCGAGCGCCGCGGCGTAGTTCCCGGTCTCAATCCAAAAGTGAGCCGGCATGTGGGTGAGGTGCTCGGCTTCGGGCGGAAAATCGGCGGCATCGAGTCGTTGCGCGCACGGCAGGGCGGGGCGTCGATCGGGCGCGAGGTCGTACAGGTGAATGCAGAGATGGTTTGCCATCGGGTTGACGGGATCGTCGTGCAAAATGGCGGTCACGAGATCCAGCGCCGTACGCGATTCATCGCTCGCAAGCCGTCCGTTCTGCCAGGTGAGGCCTCCGTGTTCCAGGAGCGCTTCGGCTGCGAGCAGCTTCGCGTTTTCGTCACTGCCGGATCGGGCGAACGCGAGCATTGCCGCGCGATATGCCGCATCGTCGCGTTGCCATTCAGCATACGTACCGGCGTAGCGCATCGCCATAATTTCGAGATACCGGCGTTCGTTCGGCGATGCGCTGCCTTCCAGCAGGATGCCGGGCCGGATAGCGGTTTGAGCCGCTTCGAACTGCGCGGGGCTTAACGGCGTGTTGAGATCGGGACCATCCGCGAGCGCGATGCCCCACCGGGCCATCGCAAGGCCGCCGTCGTTCGTCGCCGCTGCTTCGAAGCTCCGAGCCGCTTCATCGCCGTTATACGCATAATAAAGGAAGAGGCCGCGGTCGACGGCGGCCTGCGCGGCCGGATCGTGCGTCGACACCGGGAAGTGAACCGAGGTAGCCGCCGCAGCGACGACGGCAATCACGAGGGCGGGAAGGGTCACGTCATATCTTTCTCCAAGGAGAGGAGCCGTCACCGGCACGGGCGCGTAGCTCAGTGGGAGAGCATCCGCTTCACACGCGGGGGGTCGTTGGTTCAATCCCAACCGTGCCCAAGTCTCCGGAGTTGGCGGCCGCGTCTTTGGCGCTGTAGCTCAGTTGGTTAGAGCGTCGCCCTGTCACGGCGAAGGTCGTGGGTTCGAGCCCCATCAGCGTCGCCAGCGTCTCGAGCGCATCGCATCCCAAGAAAATCGAAGATGCGGTGCGCTCGCCAAAAATAACGTGCCAAGGTAGCTCAGTTGGTAGAGCACGCGCCTGAAAAGTGCGGTGTCGCCCGTTCGATCCGGGCCCTTGGCACCACGAAATACAACGGGGCGGTCGTAAAGACTGCCCCGCTTTTGTAATTCGGCGCCACCCGATTTTCAGGCAGCGAGAGTATGTTTGAAAAAGTCGATCGTGCGCTGCCAAGCCGTCTCTGCGTGCTTGGGATGGTGGTGTCCTAGGCCGCCTTTACCGGGTTCCCCCGTATTGTAGAAGCCGTGCTTGGCATCGTAGCGATGAAACTCGTAGCCGACGCCGCCTTGGTTGAGTTTGAGCTCGATTTCTTCGACGCCCTCGATCGGAAAGTGCTGGTCGTCGAGCGCCCAGTGCCCCTGAAGCGGCACGGTGATTTTACTCGGGTCGCCGGCAGCCGCCGGCGGATAGCCGTACCAAATGCTGGCTGAATCGAACGAATCGCCGTGCATCACCGACAGCAGTGCCAGCGCACCGCCCATGCAGAACCCGAGCACGCCGACGCGCCCGGAACCGTGTTCCCGCAGGAAAGCGGCTGCGCCGGCGGCGTCCTGCGAGGCGGCGTCGCCGAAGTCGAGCCCCTCCATGAGGTGGTTTGCCTCGTCACCGGTCGCCGCCGAGCGGCCGCGAAACAGGTCCGGCACGACGACGCTGAATCCATTGGAGGCGAGACGATCGGCCGTCTTTTTGATGCGATCGTCGACTCCCCACCATTCTGCGAAGAGCACGATCCCCGGAGCGCCTGCTGCACTTCCCGGCGCGTAATAGCCGGGCGCCGTTTGGCCGTCGGGACGCCGGAACTCGATCGTCGAGCCCACTAACGGTGCTCCGCCGGCACCATCTCTTCTGAATCTTGACGATCGAGGTTCTCGACGCGTTCGCGCAAGAGCCAGTCGTTGGCGCGCTTGACGTCTTCGGGCGACACCCGCTCGCGAAACCATTCGTAAAGCGCTTCGTCGGTCGGATATTTGCCCAGCGCTTCGTCAAACTCTTTGGGCGTAATTCGCCAGCGCTCCATCACTCCTTGATCCATCGGACAAGGGTAGATGTAGTCGTAGATCGTTCCGGCTGCTTGAGCGCGCCCCTTATCGGAGGCGCGCATCAGCCACAGCGCGTCGCCGGTCGCCAGGCGCCCGCGACGTGGAAAAGTCTTTCCGTCTCTAAAATCGGTTGGCATGCGCCTCATAAGGCCGTTGGGCTGCGGCGGGTTGCGTACCGCGGGCAAGCGAACGGTGAGCTTCAAATGAATGACCGGCGGGCGCTTCCGCGCTCCGAGCCACGCTGGCACGCCTCGATCGCCGTCGTAGGCGCCGTGTTGCTGTACATCACGCTTCCGCCCAAGCTGATCATCGGGCCGAGCTGGGTCGCGGCCTTGCTGATACTGCTCGTGCTGTTGCCGCTCTCGATTTTGTCGCCGAGGCGACATCGCGAAACGCGGCGGATGCGTATCTGGAGCATCATCCTCATCGCGATCGTGAACTTCTTCAATCTTGCGTCGGTGCTGCTGCTCATCGCCGGTTTCTTTCATCCTGAGAAGGCGAGAATGCACTCGGCTGAGGAGATCTTGCGCACCGGAGCTCAGATCTGGGTCACCAACATACTGGTCTTCGCCTTGTGGTACTGGGAGCTCGACGGCGACGGTCCGGACACTCGCGCGCACGCCAACGCTGCAACCGAATTCGAAAATGCGGACTTTCTCTTTCCACAGATGCAAATGACGATTGCCAGCGGTGACAGTTCGCGGTGCATCGATCCGCTTTGGAAGCCGCAGTTCGCCGACTACCTCTATCTGTCGTTTACCAACTCGACGGCCTTCAGCCCGGCCGATACGATGCCGCTCAGTCGCTGGGCCAAGGGTCTGATGGCCGTCGAGGCGCTGATCTCCCTCATCACGGTTGCGATCGTGCTGGCGCGATCGGTCAGCCTGATCTAAGGGTTGGGCCCGATTGTAGGAGCCGTGTCACGATGCTCGAACCGGAAGGGTCGCCTGGCGCGCAGGTGTGCGGGTATGATGTAATGGCAGCCTGCGACCTTCCCAAGGTTGATGCGTGGGTTCGATTCCCACTACCCGCTCCAAGAAGCGACCGCAACGCCCGGCGACGTAGCCAAGTGGTAAGGCAGGGCTCTGCAAAAGCCCCATTCGGCAGTTCGAATCTGCCCGTCGCCTCCAAAACCGGAACGTGCGGGTAGCGGTCGTCGGCCCCGGAGCCATCGGGGGGTTCGTGGCCGCCGCGCTGGCGCGGTCGGGCGTTTCCGTCGACGTTCTGGCTCGGGGCGAGCACGCGGACGCGATCGAGCGGCACGGTCTCCAGATCGAAAGCGACCTCGGCAGCTTCACCGCGCGCGTCGGCGTCACCAGGGACTTGAAAGCGGCCGGCCCCTTCGATTACCTCTTGCTTACGTTTAAAGCGCATCAGTGGCCGCAACTCTTGGAACACGTCGCTCCCTTCGGCGGGACGGGCACCATGCTGGCCACCATGCAAAACGGGCTCCCATTTTGGTTCGTGCGCGAGCCGCCTCTGCGCAGCGTCGATCCCGGCGGCGCCATCGGCGCCGCGTTTGCCGATTCGCAGACGATCGGTTCGGTCGTCCACGTCTCGGGCCACGTCGTCGCCGCGGGCAGGATCCGGCAGAGCGGCGGACTGCGGTACGTCTTCGGCGATCCCCCCGGCGGCACGGAACTCGCCGCCGGACTCGTCGAACTCTTTCGCCGCGCGGGCCTCGCTGCAGAGGGCGATGCAAACGTCCGCGAGACCGTCTGGCTCAAGCTCGTCAATAACGTCGGCCTCAACGCCGTCAGCGTTCTCTCCGGCCTGACGATCAAACCGATGCTCGCCGATCGCGACGCACGGGAGATGGTGCGCCGGCTGATGACCGAAGCGCTGCACGTCGGGCAAGCGATGGAGGTTGTCGGTGAAGTCGACGTCGACGCCCGGATCGAATACGCCGCCCGGCTCGACAACGTCAAAACGTCGATGCTGCAGGATTACGAAAATCGCCGGCCGCTGGAGATCGATCCAATTCTCGGCGCAGTGCGCGAGCTGGGCGAACGTGTTGGGATCGCGACACCCCAGGTTGCGAAGACTTATGCTGCACTGGTCGAGCGGACGGCGGCAAACCGGTGATCTCCGAGCACCGGCCGAACCTCGAGATCGGGGCGCTCGAAGGCGTCGGCCCGAAGACCGGCGCACTGCTTCGCGAACTGGGCGTCGACACCGCAGAAGCGCTGCTGGATTATCTGCCGTTCCGCTACGAAGATCTGCGTTTTGCGACGCCGGCCGTCCGTCTGGGCGAAAGTGGCGGAGAAGAGAACGCCGCCGGCCGCGTCGTTAACGTAAAGGAAAAGCGCGTGCGCGGCCTCGAGATCGTCGAGCTGCAGATGCGTGACGACGGCGGCGACCTCTTTACCGCCAAATGGATCGGCCGCAATCGCTACGTCGTCGGGCGTTTCCAGGAAGGGATGCGACTTTTCGTGCGCGGCCGCATCGAGCGCTCGTTTTCGGGACCAATCGTCAACGTTTCGCAGCACGGGATGCTGGGCGAAGGCGAACGCTACCGCGGCGAGCTCGTGCCGGTTTACCGCGCGAGCAAAGATCTGGCGAGCCGAAAGATCGCGATGGTCGTGAAGAAAAACCTCGCGCGATTGCTCGACCTCGCGCCGGTCGACGTCGTGCCGCCGTCGATCCGCGAGCGCCGTGGTTACGGCCCGTTGCGCAACGCGTATCGCTCGATTCATGCGCCGCAGACACCCGAAGAAGCCGCCGCTGCCCGCGAGCGCTTTATCTTTGCCGAGTTTCTGGCATTGGCGACGGGCGCGCAATTGCGTCGCGCCGACCGCGAGAGCGATCACGACGCGCGTCCGCTCGAGGTTCCGGCCGATCTGCTCGGCCGCATCGAAGCGCAACTCCCGTTTGCCTTCACGGGTGCGCAGCGGCGCGTCATCGAGGAGCTTTGGAACGATCTGCGGCGTGACGTGCCGATGAATCGTTTGCTGCAAGGCGACGTCGGCAGCGGAAAGACTCTGGTCGCGGCAGCAGCGATTGTCGCGGCGGCGGAGAACGGCCTGCAGTCAGCGTTGATGGCACCCACGGAGCTCTTGGCATGGCAGCATGCGGGCAAACTCGCGCCGTTGCTGCTGCCGTTCGGTCTGGCGGTCGAGGCCGTCTTCGGCAGTCAAAATGCGCGCTCGCGCAAGGCCGCGCTGGCGAAGCTGGCAAGTGGTGAAGCCGCCGTCGCCGTCGGGACGCACGCCTTGCTGACCGAAGGCGTGGACTTCGATCGCCTCGGTCTGGTCATCATCGACGAGCAGCATCGATTCGGCGTCGAGCAGCGAGCGCGGCTGCGGGGAAAGGGCACGTCTCCGCATACGCTGCACATGACTGCGACGCCGATTCCCCGGACGCTCGCGCAATCGGTCTATGCCGACCTCGATTGCTCGGTGCTCGACGAACTGCCGCCGGGCCGTACGCCGATTGAAACCTTTGCGGTACGCGCGAGCCGCTTGCACCGAGTCTACGAATTCGTTCGCGCGAACATCGCCGCCGGGCATCAGGCCTACATCGTCGCCCCCGCGATCGAGGAAGGCGAGCGCGCGTTGACGAGCGCGGTTGCCGAGGCGGAGCGGCTGCGCAGCGACGTCTTTGCAGATCTGCGGCTCGGCCTGCTGCACGGGCGGCTGGCACCGCGCGAGAAGGAAGAGATCATGAGCCGCTTTTCGCGCGGAGAGCTCGACGTTCTCGTCTCGACGACCGTCGTGGAGGTTGGAGTCGACGTCGCCAACGCGACCGCGATGGTCGTGCTCGACGCGCATCGTTACGGCCTCGCGCAGCTGCATCAGCTCCGCGGCCGCGTCGGTCGCGGCGCCGCGCGATCGTTCTGCGTTCTGGTCTATCCCGACGAAAGCGGCGAGGCCGAGCGGCTCGATATCCTAACGGCGTCGACCGACGGGTTTGCGATCGCCGACGAAGACCTCCGGCTGCGCGGCCCGGGGCACCTTTCTGGCACCGTTCAGTCGGGTGGAGCGGACCTTCGTTTCGGCGACCTCGTGCGCGACATCGACGTCTATCGAGCGGCGAAGACCGCCGCAGCGCAGATCGTCTCAGACGATCCTGCGCTGGCCAATGCCGATCACGCAGGCTTGCGCGAAACGCTCGCGGCGCAGCCCAGCACCCGAGCGCTGCTGCTTTCGTCGTGAGGGTTCCGCAGGCGCGGCGCGAATAGCGCCGCTCATGCAGAGCTCCTTGCGACAAAGGGTTTTCTTCGCTGCGGCTGCGGCCGTTGGACTGTTCGCGGGTCTAGGCGCCAACGCGCGCTGCGAGCCGACCGGCGTCGCGCGGGCAACGCTGTCCAATGGCTTGCGGGTGGTCGTCGTGCGAAACACCCTTGCGCCCGTCGTGACCGCGGTGCTCAACTATCAGGCGGGCTCCGACGAGCAGTGGATTCCCGGACTGGCGCACGCGACCGAGCACATGATGTTTCGCGGAAGTACGTCGCTCTCTTCGTCGGCACTGATGGAGTCAATCGGTATCACCGGCGGCGATCTCGACGCCGACACGACGAGCACGGTCACGCAGTACTTCTTTACGGTCCCGTCTGCGTATCTCGACATCGCGCTGCGCGCCGAGCGTTCGCGCGCGACGGGCCTCCTGATGTCGCAGGCGCTCTGGAATCAGGAGCGCGGCGCCATCACCCAGGAGGTCACGCAGGATAACAGCAACGCCTTCTACCGGCTCTTCATGAAGATGCAGAACCGGATCATCGGCGGAACTCCGTATGCAAAAAATACGCTCGGCACGGTGGAAGACTTTGCCCACAACGTCAACGGCACGCAGCTGCTGAAATTTTATAAGGAGTGGTACCACCCTAACAACGCTATCTACGTGATCGCGGGTAACGTCGATCCGGCGCAAACCATCGCGCGCGTTCGCGAGCTGTTCGGCGACGTTCCCGCTGCGAAACTGCCGCCGCGGACGCCGGTGCATCTCGCGCCGCTTCACGCCGCGCTCTACCGCGATACGTCCGATCAGGCGTTCACGGGCGTCGCCTTCGGATATCGCTTTCCGGGCTACGAGAGTCCGGACTACGCGGCGGGTCAAATCCTCAGCGACGTCCTGACGAGCCAGCGAAGTATCTTTGGCGGTCTCCCGTTTACCGGGGCGGCCCTGGGAACGCAGTTCTTCACGGAGGATTATCCGAAAGTCTCCGTCGGCGTCGCCTTCGCGGCGGTGCCGGTGACCGTCGCGCCGCAGACGATCGCCGGCCAGATGCGCACGATCCTGGAGAACTATAAGAAGACCGGTTTCCCAGCCGATTTAGTCGACGCGGCAAAGCTTCGCGAGATCTCAGAGCTCGAGTTCGACGGAAACTCGATCGAGGGACAAGCCTTCGAATGGAGCCAAGCGATCGCGGTGCAGGGCCTTTCGTCGCCCGACGACACGATCGCGCAGTTCGAGCGAGTGACGCCGGCAGACGTGCAGCGCGTACTACAAAAATACGTCGACAATCGCAACGCCGTTACGCTGTACGCCGTCCCGAAGAACAGCGGGACGACGAGCTCGGGCGGCGAGATGGCCAAAGAGAACAACCAAATTCCGCCGACCACGCACGAGCCGCTGCCCGATTGGGCGCAGCGCGTTTTGGAACATCTCTCCGTGCCCGAGCAGACGATTGCGCCGGCGGACATGACGCTATCCAACGGGATGCGGCTGGTCGTCCAGCCGGAGCACAACACGCGCACGGTCGTCGTCTCCGGACAGATCGACGGTAATCCCGACGTGCAGGAGCCCGCGGGCCAAGAGGGCATCGGCGACGTCACCGACGCGCTCTTTGCCTATGGAACGAGCACCTACGATCGAATCGGTCTGCAAACCGAGCTCGATAAAATTGCAGCAACGGCGACGGGGGGCAGCGACTTTGGTGTGAGCGTGCTCTCCTCGCACTTCGAACGCGGCGTGCAGTTGCTCGCCGACGAGCAGCTGCATCCCGCGTTGAAAGATGCCGACTTCAAGATCGTGCAGGGTCAGATCGCCGGCGGCCTCACCGGAGAGATGACGTCGCCGGAGCATCTCACGCAAGTGGCGCTGAACAAAGCGCTTTACCCGGCGGGAGACCCCGCGCAGCGATTCGCGACGCCCAAGAGCGTCGCGAGCCTCACGCTCGCCGACGTCAAGCAATGGTACGCAACGGCGTACCGTCCCGACATGACGACGGTCGTCGTGATCGGCGACACGACGCCCGAAGCCGCGAAAGCGTTGTTCGAACGGTACTTCGGCGCTTGGAAGGCAGCCGGACCGAAACCGAACGTCGACCTCCCGCCGGTGCCGCCGAGCACCGCGGCGCAGGTGCAGGTGCCGGCGACGGGACGCGTGCAGTCATCGGTCCGCCTCGTCGAGACGCTCGGGCTGGTTCGCAGCGATCCGGCGTGGGCGCAGCTGCAGGTCGCCAACACCGTGCTGACCGGCGGCTTTTACTCGTCGCTGCTCTATCACGACCTGCGCGAAATCCACGGATACGTGTACAACGTCGAAAGCCGCGTGAGCGCCGGCAAGACGCGCGCGACGTTTGGAATCGACTACGGGTGCGATCCTCAGAACGTTCTGCCGGCGGAATCGCAGATCTCCGGCATCCTGGCACAGTTGACGCAAGAACCGATTGGAGCCGATCGTTTGCTGCGGTCCAAGGCGCTGCTCATGGGCGAAGTGCCCATCCGCGAGGCGAGCTATGACGGTGTGACCGCCCAGCTGCTCGACTACGCGATGCTCGGGCTGCCGCTGGATCAAAACCTGATCGACGCGCGCGCCGAGCTGGCCGCGACCGCGCAGAGCGTACGGGAGGCGATCCAAAAGTACGTGCGGCCGCAGGGGTTCGTGCGCCTCGTCACGGGTCCGGGACCAAGCTAAGCGAGCGTCGAACGCGCTAGAGCATGGAGGCCGTACGGGGAATCGGTTTCGACCTCGATCATACACTTGCGATCGATAACCGGCTCGAGCGGGTGGCATTTCTTCATCTGCTCGAGCTCGTTGAAGCTCGCGGCGGCCGTGCGCTGGGTACGCTCGGCGACGAAATCGACGCGATTGACGCGCTCCTTCACCGGCAGCGCTGCGCGGAGTTGACGCTCGACGAAGCAGTCGAGTCGTTCGCCGTCGCACGCGGCGCGCGGGCGGGTGAAGGCTACGCGCAGTGGTTTCGCGCGAAGGTGCTTTCGATGGTTCCCGAGTTCGTCATCGCGCTGCCCAACGTCAGAACGACCGTCGACGCCCTGCGCGATCGGGCCATTCCTATGGCCGTGCTCACCAACGGATGGAATCCGCTTCAACTGCGAAAGGCGGAGCGGACCGGTTTTACCGGGCCGGTTTTGGTCAGCGGCGATATCGGCGAACGCAAACCCGGTGTGGGGGCCTTCGAGCAGCTGCTCGCGCGACTGGGAACTCCGCGAGCGCAGACGTGGTACGTCGGCGACGACCCGCACGGCGACATCGCCGGCGCGCATGGAGCCGGCATGCCGGCGGTGTGGATTAACTGGGAGCGCAAAGAGTTTCCGGCGGATCTACGTCCGCCCGAACGTACGATTACCGGCTTTGAGGAACTGCTCGCACTGATTCCGGAGGTGGCGCCCACACCATGAATACGCGATTGCTGCTCGTGCTCGCGATGTTGCTGACCGCGTCGACGCCGGTCGCCGCACCGGCGCAAGCCGCGAGCTCAAACTACCAAGCGAAGCTCGAAGATCTTGGGCGCCGTTACACGATGTGGTCGTACGAGGAGAATCCATCGTCGGCAACCGATGCGGGCATTCATACCTACGACGCGCGCCTGGCCGACTATTCGCCCCAAGTGCTCGCGGCGCAGATGGTTACGCTGCGCGGCTTTCGCAACGAGCTTGCGGCGCTGCAGCCCACCCCCGGAACGAGCCCGCACGACCGCGTCGATTATCTGCTGCTTCGCTCGAACATCGAGTCGGACTGGTGGGGTCGTACCGTTCTGCGTTCGGTCCAGCGCAATCCTAGCGTTTACGAAGGCGAGTGCAGCAACGGCATTTTTTCGATCATCAAGCGCCGCTACGCAAGCGACGAAGTCCGCATTCAAAGCGCGATCGCACGGCTGCGCGCCTGCCCCCGCGTCTTGGCGCAAGGAAAGGCCGCGCTCACCCAGCCTGTGCGTGAGTTCGCGCAGATCGCCTCGGAGGACATCCGCGACGGAGACGCGCTCTACACGACTAGCCTGAACGAGGTTGCTAGCGACGCGCCGGCACAGATGCGCCAACAGCTCGCGGAGGCTCAAAAAATCGCGCTCGACGGTTTGCACGGATACCGCGCGTGGCTCGATTCGCGCATGAGCACGTTTCCCGCGGGTGGATTCGCGGTCGGGCGTAAGCAGTACGACTGGTTTTTACGGCGCGTGTTGATGCTGCCGTTCGATTCCAGTGAAGTCGCGCGGATCGGCCGGCTCGAACTCGCTCGCGATCGCGCGCTGGAGGTGTGGGAGAAGAATCGCGACGCGCACGAACCCGCGGCGACTCCGGCGCCGACGTTTGCTACGAAAGAAGAGTTTTTGGCGTACTACGAGCGCAGTCTGCAGAAGCTGATATCGTTCATCAACTCGCGGCAGATCGTTACGATTCCGTCCTACATCGGGCCGTTCCACATCGTCGAAGTTCCCAAGGCGCTCGCGGCGACCTATCCGGGTGGGTTTATGAACCCGCCGCAGATGTTCTCCGACGATCGTCAGGGCTTCTATTTCGTACCCGATTTCAGTTCGTCAAACCAGAGCTTTTTCGTGCAGCAGGCGCGGCAGTCGGTGCTTCCGCTGCTCGGTCACGAAGGAATTCCGGGGCACTTTCTGCAGTTCACCTACGCCTACCACAATCCCGATTTCATCCGTCACGTTCAGCAGGACGGCGTCTTTGCCGAAGGCTGGGCGTTCTACGGTGAAGAGATGCTGATGCGCGAGGGACTCTACGGCGACGATCCCGGCGCGCGCCAGCAGGTGATCCACTTGATGCGGCATCGGGCGACGCGCATCGGCGTCGACGTTGGGCTTGCGACCGGCGCGATGACGCTTCCCCAAGCCATCGCCTACTTTGAAAAGAACGCCGGCATCGACGAAGTGACGGCGCGTGGCGAAGCGACTCGTTTTGCAATGGATCCCGGACAGGCGATCGACTACCTCACCGGAAAGACGCAGATCGAAATGTTGATCGGCATGGTGCACGACCGCGAAGGCGCAAACTTTACGCTGCAGGCCTTCCACGACCGGTTGCTCTCGTACGGGACGGTGCCGTACTCGACGATTCGCTACGAGTGGCTCGGCGACGATGCGTGGCTTCGCCCGGCGCTCGCACCGCTAGGCCCGCAGCGGTTCTAGGAGTGCCAAAGATCACGGGCGGGTCGCTCGGAAGCCGAAAACTGCGCTCGCCCAAGGGTACGCAGGTTCGCCCGACGCCGGGGCGCGTCAAGGAGTCGCTCTTTTCGATTCTGATGAATCGGCTCGCAGGCGCACGCGTTCTCGACCTCTTCGCCGGGACGGGTGCGATCGGATTCGAAGCGGCATCGCGCGGTGCGGCGCGGGTCGTCTCGGTGGAGATGTTGAGCGAGATCGCGCAGGCAATAGAAGAAGCCGCGAAGGCAATGGGCATCGACGGCGTCGTAACGGTGTTCCGGGCGCCGGCGGAACGCGCGCTTTACCGCCTCGAGGGGCCGTTCGATATCGTTTACCTCGATCCGCCGTACGCGGATCCCGTTCCGCTGCAGCTCTTTCGTTTGATGCTCGAGCGCAAGCTGCTGGCGCCCGACGCGCTGGTCGTCTACGAACATCCGGCCAAGCGGATCCTGCCCCAGATACCCGGGTATCGCTCGGTTCGCGAAGAAGTCTACGGCGATGTCGGGCTCGCCTTTCTTTCGCCGGAAAATTGAGTAACGGCAGACCCGAACGGGTGACCCGCGCGATCTATCCCGGTTCGTTCGATCCGCCGACCAGCGGCCACCTCGACGTCATCGAGCGCGCCTCGCGATGTTTCGGCGAGTTGATCGTCGCCGTCGTCGTCAACCCGCAAAAGCGCGCTCCGATGTTTTCACTCGAGGAGCGAGAGGAGATGCTCCGGGCGAGCTGCGCCCAGTTTCCCGGCGTGCGCGTCGAGCACTTTCGCGGACTTTTAGCCGACTACGTGAAGTCCGAGCACGCCGACGTCATCGTCAAGGGCTTGCGCGTCGTCTCGGATTTCGAGAGTGAGATGTCGGCAGCCATGATGAACCGCTCGCTCTCCAACGTCGACACGCTCTTTCTGATGTCGGATCAGAAGTACTCATTCGTCAGCTCCAGCCTGGTCAAAGAGGTCTTCTTTCTCGGCGGCGACGTCGCCGCGTTGGTTCCCAAGCCGGTGCTCGCGGTCATGACCGCGAAGCGCAAAACCCTACAACGGAGGTAGTAATGTCGGTTTATCGCGTGCTTGACAAGCTGGAGGCCCACATCCACGAGGGAACGTGGTTGCCGGCCGGTTATCGGGTTCTCTCGGAGGAGCGCCTGCTCGAACTGCTGGAGAAACTGCGCGCTTCGCTGCCCGAGGAAGTTGGGCGCGCGAAGGTGATCGCAAAGGATCACGATCGGATGATGCGGGCCGCGCAAGAGAAGGCGCAGGCTATCGTCAACGAGGCGGCGACGCGTCACGAAGAACTGCTCGACGACAACGAGATCGTGCGCCGCGCCCGTGCGGCGGCAGACGCGGTCCTCAACGAAGCCCATGAGAGCGCTCGCAAGGTGCGCGAGGGCGCCGACCAGTATGCCGGCAAGGTCTTGGCTGCAATGGAGGCCGGCCTTAACAACGCCCTGGGCGCGGTGCGGAAGGGCCGAGACGTCCTCGAGGGTCAGCAAAAGAGCGCGACCGTCGACCAGCCGCTCGCCGATGCCGCCGCAAAAAGTAAGCGGGCGGCCTTCGACATGCAGACCGCCTCGGACGAAACCGCCGCGCTAGAATCGGTCTAAAACCGCCCAGAAGCGGGCAAGAGGAGAGCATGAAGTACTTAGCAGTCATGCTCGCGCTCGGAGGCTCGCTCTGGACGCTGGCGTTAGCCGATCAACTCGGCGGCATTTCCGGTACGGTCGTCGATGCTAAATCGGGGCAGCCGGTCGTTAATGCGCGGCTCTATTACTATCGCAGCCCGTATCACGAAAACGGTCAGAACAACATCATGCAGCTGACGACGAACCGGCACGGCTATTTCAACGACATCACGCTCGAGCCGGGCCGCTACGTGATCATGGCGCGCTTTCCGAACAAGGTACAAGGCTGCGCCGTCGACGACGTCATCGGCGGCGAGACGACGCGCATGAAGATCACGCTGGGACACGATCAGGTGATGTGTAGCGGTCCCCGCGTGCACCCTGCCCTGGTCGACCCGAACGTCACCGCCGACGTCTACCGCATCTAATTCGCTCGCTTAAAATAGCAGCGAAAAACTAGCCGGCGAGAAGCCGCGATTTGCTTCCGAGGCAACAACGGCCCGGAACGAGTCGCGGCTTCTTAGACCGGCGGGGCTTGGACGTTGTCGGCGAAGGCCTCGAGGAGCGCCCGATCGATCGCGCGCACGCGGCCGCGATCGAGTTCCAGCGCACTGGCGTTCTTCAAGCGCAGCAGCGCGCGCGCGGCCATGTCGCGTACGGTGCCGGCCGCGGCCGCGATCTGCGCCTGCGAAAGATTTTCCACTCCGGGTAAGCCAGGAGCCATTCCCACCGACGTCCGCGCGTAGCCCAACAGAAACTTCGCGACTCGCTGCAGCACGTGCGCGAACGCGAGGTCGGCGATCGTGTCGATCGAGCGGCGGCGGGCTTGCGACGAAGCGATCAGAAATCCGAGCGCCAGTTCGGCGTCGTTTCGAGCGGCGTGGATGAGCGCTTCGCTGGGAAGGGTGACGATCGTGGCGTCGGTGAGCGCTTCGGCTCGCGTCGTTGCGCCGCCGCCGTCGAAGGTGCCGCTCTCGTTGAGCGTATCGTGCGTCAGCCGCTCGCCGATCGTGTGGGTCTTACCGTCGGGCGACAGTAGCGTGTAGATCACCTTGCCGCTCTTGACGATGCCGAGGTACGGCCAGACCTCGCCCTCGTCGAAGATCGTTTCGCCGGCGCGGTAGGTGCGCTCGCTCATTTGGCTTGCGAGTTCTTTGAGCGTCGCCGCTTTGGCGGAGGTAAACGCCGGGACGTACGTGAGGAAGGTGTCGTTGTCGGCGTTCTCGTCGATGCGTTCGAGCCGTACGGTCCAGCGGTTCCCGCCGAGGTTCCGCGCATCCCAAGAGAAGCGGCTCGGCCGGAGCTGGGCCATTTCGTTGCGGAGCGCTCGGGGATAGGCTTCCTCGGTAATCTCGAGCGCGCTGCCGATCTGCAGCTTGTCGAACTGTTCGAGGATCTGCTCGGTTTTCGTTGCAGGCGGAAGGGACCGGGCATCGAGCGCGATCGCGGCTGGTCGGTTGATGGGCATACTCGGCGGTCTTTGTGACGCTCGGTGACGGCGCCTGCCGGGACGCTCGGCGGCGGCTGCGGAATAGACGTGCGCGATATGAACAATTCGATCAACGATAACGACGTCGTAATTCTTGCCGGCGCCCGGACGCCGTTCGGCAATCTCGGGGGCGAGCTCTCCAGCTCGAGCGCCACGGACTTGGCCGTTGCCGCCGCGGAGGGGGCGATCGCGCGAAGCGGCGTGCCCAAGGAGAAGTTCGACGAGGTCGTCTTCGGCAACGTCATTCAAACAAGCCCCGACGCCATCTACCTCGCCCGCCACGCCGGCCTTCGCGCGGGTCTACCGATCGGCGTCCCGGCGCTGGTCGTCAACCGCCTTTGCGGCTCGGGCTTGCAGGCGATCCTTTCCGCCGCGCAGTCGCTGGCGCTTGGCACCGCAACCTACGCGCTCGCGGGCGGAGCCGAAAACATGAGCCAGGCTCCGCACGTCGTGCGCGGCGCGCGTAAAGGCTTTCACCTCGGGCAGCAAGTCGCGTTCGAAGACTCTTTGTGGACGGCGCTTACCGATTCGTACGGCAATACGCCGATGGCGATCACGGCGGAGAACCTCGCGAAAAAATACGACGTGTCGCGCGCGGAGTGCGACGAGTTCGCGCTGATCAGTCAGGAACGCGCGCTGGCCGCTCAGAGCAGCGGCTACTTCGCCGACGAAATCGTCGCGGTGGACGTACCCGGGCCCAAAGGCACCACGGTACGCGTCGAAAAGGACGAAGGGCCGCGCGCGGGCCTCAACGCGGAGAAGCTCGGCAAGCTGCCGGCGCGCTTTGCCAAAGACGGCGTCGTGACGCCCGGCAATGCCAGCGGCATAACCGACGGCGCGTCGGCGGTCGTGCTCACGACGGTGAAGCAGGCGCGCGCCGACGGCCTGTCGTGGATCGGCCGGCTCGTTTCGGCGGCCGTCGTCGGCGTCGATCCGGCGATCATGGGAATCGGGCCGGCGTTTGCGATCCCCAAAGCCCTCGAGCGCGCGGGCGTCGGGAAAGACGAGATCGCCGTTTTGGAGATCAACGAAGCCTTTGCGCCTCAGGTGCTCGCGTGTCTGCGCGAGATGGGTGAGAAGCGCGATGGCGAGGGAGATTCCAGGTTGAACCCGCACGGCGGTGCGATCGCGCTGGGGCATCCGCTGGGTGCCTCCGGAGCGCGTCTCGCGCTCACGACTCTGCACGAACTGGGAGCACGCGGCGGCGGCTACGGCATCGCTTCGGCTTGCATCGGAGGCGGGCAAGGGATCGCAGCCCTCTTCCGTGTGGACTAGCGGTTCGGCGCGCAGACTCTTTACCGTCGGCCGGATCTGGGATGCGCTGGCGTTGCTGGCGATCGGTTTTGCGATCTGGAAGATTTTCATCGCGCCGCGTTTTTTGGAAGGGCCGGCCGCACATCCCGCGCCGGCCGCCGTCTATCAGCGGCTCGACGGCGGTGAGTTTCACCTCGCGCAGCAGCGCGGGCACATCGTTTTTCTAGATTTTTATGCGAGCTGGTGCGAGCCGTGCAAACTCGAGTTACCGCTCGTGCAGCGGTGGGCGTCAGCCCATCCGAGCGTGATGGTCGTGCCGATCGACGTCGGAGAGCCTCGCACAACGGCGCGCGACTTCGCCAGCCGTTACCGATTGAGGAGCGTCGCGCTGGATCCGCAGAGCACCGCCCGAGCGTTTTTTAGCGTCGAAGGCTTTCCCACCGCCGTCGTCGTCGACGGGCGCGGCTTCGTGCGGGCCAAATGGGAAGGCCTCAATCCCGCAATTGCCCTCGCGATGGATAACGCGCTAAAGCAGGCGGGGCCCTAGCGGCCCTTCCAAGCGGGCTTGCGCTTTTCGAGGAAAGCGGCGGTGCCTTCTTTGATGTCTTCGGTGTCGACGAGCGAACCGAACTCGAGCGCTTCCAACTCGAGCGCATCGTCGAGCGAAAGATGCGCGCCGTTGTTGATCGCGCGTTTGCAGGCGGCTGTTGCAAGCGGAGCCTTCGACGCCACGAGCGTCGCAATGCGCTTGGCTTCGTTCATCAAATCCGCGGCTGGAACGACGCGCGTTACCAGGCCAACGCGTAGCGCCTCCGCAGCGTCGACGATCTCCCCGGTAAGGCAGAGGTGGGTGGCTACGCCTTTGCCTGCCAATCGCGTGAGCCGCTGCGTTCCGCCGTAGCCGGGAATCAATCCAAGATTGACCTCGGGCTGGCCGAATTTGGCGTTTTCGCTCGCGATGCGGATGTCGCCGGCCATCGCAAGTTCGCAGCCGCCGCCCAGTGCAAAGCCGTTGATCGCCATGATGACCGGTTTGCCCAGGCGTTCGATCTTTCGCGTGAGCGCCTGTCCGCGGCGCGCCTGTCCGGTACCGGCGCCAGCGCTCGCGAGCGCGTTGAGCTCGGCGATGTCGGCGCCGGCGGCAAAGGCCTTCTCGCCGCTGCCGGTTACTACGATCGCGCCGACGCGCGGGTCGCGTTCCAACTCGTCGAGCGCCGACGAGAGTTCGTCGAGGAGCTGCGAGCGCAATGCATTGAGAACGCTAGGCCGGTTGAGGGTGATGAAGCCGACCGGCTCCTCGACCGCGACGAGAATATCTTCAAATGCCATCTGAGAATCTTATGGTTTCATAAAGGCTGCAGGTTCCCTCGTCGCATTGCGGGGAACTGGCCCTTCGACTTATACTAGGAAGCGCATTTGAGGAGGTAACGGTGGCGGTCCGAACGGCGTATCACGAAGCACTGGAAGCGACGCGGCTGGACGTCGTGCGGCTCGGCGCGCTCGTGGGCGATGCGATTCGGGTTTCGGTGGACGCCCTCGAAAACCGAGACGCATCTGCTGGGGCACGCGTCGTTGCCGGCGACGACGTCGTCGACGATTTGCGCCGGCGGATCGAAGGACACTGCATCGAGCTGATCTGGCGCCAGCAACCCGTCGCCGGCGAGCTGCGCGAGATCGCGGCGATGCTCGAGATTGCTACCGATCTGGAGCGTATCGGCGATTACGCCGTCGACATCTCAAAAAATGCGATCAAACTTTCCGATCAGCCCATGCGGCCGCAGAAGGTCGAGATCGATCGGATCGCCAGCGTCGCCCACGGCATGCTGCTGGACGCCATGCGCGCGTACACCGAGCGCGCCGCCGCGCTTGCAAGCGCGGTGATCGACCGCGACGACGAGGTCGACAAACTCTACAAGCGCAGCATCAAACTGCTGCAAGCGGAGATGCGCGCCGACCCCGAAATTATTCGCCCCGGCACGCGCTATCTTTTCGTGCTGGCATCGCTCGAGCGCGTCGGCGATCGCGCCGGCAACATCGCCTGGCACACGAAGGACATGATCGGCGCCGAGTGACGACCCCGCTTCCCCGAAGCGAGTTTGCGGTAACGCAGCGGTATCTCTATCTCAATCATGCGGCGGCCGGCGTGCTCCCCGCGTCGACCATCGCCGCAATCGAAGAGTTTGCGCGCGCGCATGCCGCCGCGGGCGTGCTGGGCACGTTTCCCTACGATTTGAAGATGGTCGAATACCGTGAAAAGATCGGTCGCTTCATCGGGGCTCGCGGCGCCGACATCGCGACGATTCCAAACACGAGCGCGGGAGCCGGGACGATCGCGTTGGGCGTGGATTGGAAACCGGGCGACGAGGTGTTGCTCGGCGACGACGAGTTTCCCGCCAACGTCGTGCCGTGGCTCGCGCTGCGGGAGCGCGGCGTCGAGGTGCGGCTGCTGCCCGTCGCGCAGGAGCGTTTGACGCCGCAACGGCTCAAACGCGAGATTAGCGGGCGCACGCGCGTCGTCACCTGTTCGTGGGTGTCGTATTTCGACGGTTATCGCCACGATCTCGCAGCGCTTGGCGCGATCGCACACGACGCCGGAGCGTTGTTCTGCGTCGACGCGATTCAGGGCTTGGGTGCGCTGCCGCTCGACGTCGGCGCGCTCGAGATCGACGCGCTGTACTGCGGTGCCGGCAAGTGGATGCTCGGCCTCCACGGTGCCGCCTTTCTCTATCTGAGCCCCGGCGTCGCGAGCAACCTGCGCATCGCCGCGCCCGGGTGGCGTTCGCTCGCCGACATGTGGGACTTTCACAACTACGATCAACCTTATACGCACGAAGCGCTCCGCTTCGAAGGCGGAACCCCAAATTTGCTCGGTACGCTCTCGCTCGCGTCAGCGATCGATCTGTTCGACGCAAGCGGACGCGCCGCGATCGCCGCGCACATCTTGATGCTGACCGATCGATTTTACGCCGGAGCGCGCGAGTTGGGGGCGACCTTCTCGACGCAGCGAGGCGAGGGTCGTTCGTCGGGAATCGTCACCTTCGCCATTCCCGGTTGCGACAGCATTGCGCTCGGTCAAGCGCTCGAAAAGGAAGGTATCGTCACGACGTACCGAACCGGCGGGATTCGAGTCTCGCCCCATGGGTACACGACGATAGAGGAAATTGACGATATGATCGACGCCGTTGCGCGGCTGGGTCGCGCAAGCCGAGGGATCGTTTAGCGGTGTTGGCCCCATTCGTCTTGGCGGCAGCCGTCGCGAGCGCCGTCGCGTTTCCAGCCGCAGGAACGTATTCGTACGCGGCGTCGCTCAACGGCGAGCCGGTTGGAAACTGGTCGGTGTCGGTGAAGGGCTTGCAGTCCGGAACCGAGGTCGACGAGAACTCATCGGCCTCGCTCATGGGAATGCAGCTCGCCGCGCAAGCGGCGCTCGTGCTTTCGGGCGATCTTTCGCCAACGCGGTACGACGGGCACTACAAAACGCCAAACCAGAGCCCAAACGTCAGCGTCTCGCTGACGCCGTCATCGGCGACCGTAATGGGGCTGATGTCTGCTCAGCCGCAGCAGCTGGCGCTCGCCGGAGGCACGCGGCATTTCGTCGTCATCGAACCGGGCCTGCTCGCCGGGCTCTTCGCGCTTCCGGCGCAGCTGGCGTCGTGGAAGGAAGCGTCGTTGACGTGGGTCACCCCGACGAGCGCGCAGGCGCAGGTGCTGACGACGGGGCCGCCAACCGCGGCGCGTCCCGCGGGCGTACCGGGCTCCGACGTACTGCTCTCGATCGCGTCGCCGATCGCCGTCGGCATTTGGTACGATCCAGCGACGCTAGTACCCGATCGAATCTCGGTTCCATCGCAAAACGCGGTGCTCACCCGCATTCGCTAGATCAGCAGGGCACGAAACTCCGCCGGTTCGAGTGGCCGCACATCTTGGGAGTGTAGCGGCAGACCCCGCAAGAGGCGTTCCAACACGCCGAGCGTGCCGCGATGTGCGATGACGAGCGCACAGGTCGCACCGCGCAAGCTCTCGACGACCGGCGCGAGCCGATCTGCGACGTCGGCAAAGCTCTCACCCGACGGAGGACGAAAGGTCACCGGGTCGCGCCGGCGGTGCGCCAGGCGCAGCGCGTCGTTGTCGGCGACCCATTGCAGCGTTCTGCCTTCCCAGCCTCCGAAGTCGACCTCTCGCAGCGCTTCGAAAGTCGCAAAAGGTACGCCCGGCGCCGCGAGCTCGCGCGTGCGAACGCAACGGCGCATCGGACTGACCAGACAGCATTCGAACTCAAACTTCGAAAGCAGCGGCGCGAGGGCGCGGCACTGCTCCTCGCCGGCGTCGCTTAAGTGGAGATCGGTCGTCGAAAGAAAATGACCGGCGGCATTACCGGCGGTCACGCCGTGCCGGCAGAGGACGATCGCACCCACGCGCGTTCTCTGCGCTAGGAAGAAGCCGGCGGCTCGCCGACGATCGACGAGGTCATGACCGCGTCGGTCATCCCGTGAATGAGGCGTTTGTCGGCCGGTGCGATCGTCGCCAAAATTCCGCCGAGCTGCACGCTATCCTCGCCGGTAACGAAGTAGTACGGGCAGAGCCTCACGCGGCCGTCGTAGGTGCGAATCTCGTCGCGATCGCGGTCGAAGTAGTTCTGGCGAATGCGTTTGCCTTTGTGAAAACGCTGCAGGATGTGCGGCGTGCGGTCGAAGGAGGTCAACGCGTTATCGAGCGCTTCGGTCCACTCTTCGCGGGTTAGGTCGTCACCGATCTTGACGCCGCGCGACCCCCACGCTAACTGCGAGAAGCCCGACGGCTTGACGACGTACGCGCGCTCGCTCTTTGGCAGTGCGGTGAGCGCCCGAAACTCCGAGACGGGTGCGCCCGCAACCTGCAGCCCGGCGATCGCACCCTGCGGCGGCATCGCCCGCGGATCGATGACCCACGTTTTCGGGAAGAGTTTGAGCAGGCGTTCGAACACGTCGTTTCCCAGCTCGCCGCGCCAGAGCGGCGCGAGCGCGAAGTGATGAAGCAGCGCGAATGCCAGCTTCTCTTCCAGCGTCGCTTTCGGCGGGGGCGTCACCTTGACGCGATTGTGACGCGCCGCGTAGAGCATGAGCTCTTGTTTGGGCACGTTGAAGAGATCGAAGAGTTCGAAGTTGCGATAGAGCGCGTCGAGTCGCGCCTCGCGGCCGTCGTCGAGCGCGATGAAGAGGCCCTCTTCGCTAAACGTGACCTCTTGGGGTTTGCGCAGCCACGCGTCGGCTAAATCTAAGCGGCGCAGCGCTTGCGCGAGCCAGTCCATCTCGTTGCGATAGTCGGCAGACTCTTCCGAGACGACGATCGCCACCGTCGGCTTCTCAACTCCGGTTGCGTAGCGGAGCGTCGCCGCGAAGCCGCGGGGGATGCCGTCGTCGCCGCCCACGCTTTCGAATCCGAGCCGGCAGTACGCCTCGGTCATTCCACCCAGAAAACCCATGCCGCCCGGGATGCTATCGAGTTCGGTCGCCGCAAATCCGTCGGACGTGAGAATGAGGTCGGGTCGAATAACGCCGGGAACCTCTTGCTTGAAGCGGTTCTGGCGTGCGAGCTTCACGACTTGTTCGGGCTTGCCGCGGTCGAGATACTCGGCGATAAAACCCGGCGCGGTTCCGCGCACGCTGCGGTTGTATAAGTTGTTGAGCGCGCGATAAAAACGAAGAAGATCGAGGCCTAAAGCTTCGATCGTCGTTACCTGTTCTTGGGACAAGGAGAACGGCTCGGGACTGATGCGCCAGGCGATACGTTCGTTTTCGTCTTCGACTCTAAAGAGGCCCGGAGGTATCGCCTCGTAGAGGTAGTGCGCTTGCTCGCGAGCCGTGAGATTCGGGATGGTTGCCGTACAGGGCATAGGGGTGAGCGATCTCCTCTATCGACAGCCGTCGGGGATCTTGAAGCTGTTAAAGGCGATATAACGACGCCGCATACGACTCCTTAGAGTCCCCGTCCCCGAACTTGGGTTGCACTCATTTGATCGTAATTGCCCCCGGCGTCAGCAGCGCCCCCTCGACGCGGATCGCGCCGCGAACATAGGCAAGCGTCAGGTGCAGGGTTCCGCTAAGGCCGAGCTTGGTCAAGTCCAGGCTCTCCAGCACCCGCGACGTGGCCTCTTCGGCGAGGAAGTGCAGCTCCGAGCTTCGGCGCAGCGTCCCTCCGGGCGCCGCGAAGGTGGCAGCCGCGGGAACGATGATCTCGTGGCTCGCGGTGGTGCGCGGCGGCCCCGCGGCGCAATAGGAGATGGTGACGGGCGTTCCCTCGACCGAAAGCGTCTCGGCGGTGCATACCGGCGGCGCCGAGGGTGTCGGGTGCGCGGCTGCGACCAATGTCGCTAACAAAAGTGCGTTCATCGCAGGGTCGCCGTATCAGTACGGTACGAGTCGGCCGGGTACCCGTCGAAGAGAGCCCGATGAACGTCCGCGTGATCGCCTTTGCAAACCTGCGGGAGATCCTCGAACCGTCGCTGCGAAGCCTGGACCTGCCGCAAGGGGCGCTGGTCGCCGAGGCTTGGACGGAGTTGGAACGGCTCGTTCCGGCACTGCGCGCGCACCGTTCTTCGCTGCGAATCGCTCGTAATGGCCGCATCGCCGGGAGCGACGAGCCGCTGGTCGACGGCGACGAACTCGCGCTCTTACCTCCGGTGGGCGGTGGCTGACGAGTTCCTTGCGCTCGTGCGCGGACCAGTCGATCCGCGCTGCGTCGACTGCGTCGCGAACGACGCGCACGGGGGCGTCGTCACATTTTTGGGCGTCGTGCGCGATCGCAGCGATGACGGACGTGCGGTCGTCGGCCTTACCTATGAAGCTTACGAAGAGCCCGCGCTGCGGGAGTTCGGGGCGATCGTGAGCGAAGCGCGCCGTCGCTTCGGCGACGTGCGCCTCGCAATCGCGCACGCGATCGGCGAACTCGAGGTGGGCGACGTAGCGGTGGCCGTTGCCGCGGCTGCGGCGCACCGTGCAGCGGCGTTCGACGCGTGCCGGTATGCGATCGACGAACTTAAACGCCGCGCCCCGATCTGGAAGAAAGAGCTCTATGCGGTCGGAGACGCGCGCTGGAAGAGCAATGAGTAAGGTCGACCTTATCGACGTCGGAGCGCGGTACAACCCCGTCAAGGTGCTCTACTACGAACCGCGACGAGCGCGCGGCGTCACGATCGTTGCGGGTCACGGGTATTCGTCGAGCAAACAGAATCTCGATTTCCTGTGCTCGTTTCTCTCCGGCCACGGCTTCGCGGTGTACAGCCTCGACTTCCCGGGTCACAAGCTCGGTTCGAGCGGCGGCGAACTGCGCGGCATTGACGATTGCCTCGACGCGATGGGCAGCGTCGTTCGGCTTGCGCGCGAGGCCGGCCCGAGCCCAATCTATACGATGGGCCATAGCATGGGCGGCATGACCGCGCTCTTCACGGCGGCGCTCGATCCCGAGATCGCTGGAGCGATTGCGATTGCGACGGGGTACGGGCGACCTACTTCGCTCGACGCGCTCCGAAAAGTCGGGGTGACCGATTTTCGCGCGTCCTACGTCGTCGGCGTCGCCCTGCCGGAGCTCGTCGCGGGCGTCGACCGGCGCTACGATGAGTTGCTCCCCCGCCTCGCAGGGCGCCCGGCACTCTACATCGCCGCAAGCCGAGATGGAATGGTGAGCCCCAAAAGCGTGCGCGAGCTCTTCGACCGCGCGCCCGAACCAAAAACCTTCGAGACGATCGACAGCGACCATACGTACGCAGCCGAGCATTCCCGTGCCGCGGTGCTGCAGTGGCTCGATGCGCGGCACCGCTCGCCGTGAACGCAGCCGAACTGCGGCGCTACAGTCGCCACCTGCTCATTCCGGAGGTCGGCTTACAGGGTCAGGAGCGGTTGCGCGCAGCGCGGGTGCTCGTCGTCGGTGCGGGAGGTTTGGGTTCGCCGTCGCTGCAGTACCTGGCGGCCGCGGGCGTCGGAACGATCGGCGTAATTGACGACGATGCCGTCGACGAAACGAACCTTCAACGCCAGACGCTCTTTTCGCCGGCAAACGTCGGACAGAGCAAGGCGTTGGTGGCGGCCGCGCGCCTTCGCGATCTCAATCCTTCAATCGCGGTCGAGCCGCTGCCGTTTGCGCTCGACGGCGACAACGCGCGCGAGATCGTGCGGCAATACGACGTCGTCCTCGACTGCACCGATCGCTTCGCGACGCGTTACCTCATCAGCGACGCCTGTTTTTTCGAGAAGAAGGTCGACGTGTACGCCTCGATCTTTCGTTTCGACGGCCAGCTGAGCGTCCTATGCGCGCAAAGCGGCCCCTGCTACCGCTGCCTCTTTCCGGAACCGCCTCCCGCCGAGCTGACGCCGACCTGTGCCGAAGGGGGCGTGCTCGGCGCGCTCGCCGGCGTCGTGGGCTCGTGGCAGTCCGCCGAAGCGTTGAAGATTCTTCTGGGAGTCGGCGAGCCGCTCGCTGGGCGCATTCTCTTGATCGATACGCTGCGCGCGCGCGTTCGCGAAGTGCGTTTTGAGCGAGATCCCGCGTGCGCGCTCTGCGGTGACGCGCCGCAAATCTTCGACGTCGAGCGTGCGCCGGCCGAAGTCGCGGAGGATCGAACGATCGTCGAGATCGACGCGGAGGAGTTGAGCGAAACGCTCGACGATGCAACCTTGCTCGACGTACGCGAGCCGCACGAAGCCGTCCTCGGCACGATCGACGGTTCGGTCAGCATCCCGGCATCGCAACTGGAGGCGCGTATGTCGGAGCTGGACACCGCGCGTCGCTACGTCGTCGCGTGCCGCGTCGGCGTCAAGTCGTTGTGGGCGGTGCGGCGTCTGCGCGAAGCGGGGTTCGGGCGTCTCGCTCACCTCCGCGGCGGCCTCCTCGCGTACGCGGCGCGGCGCGAAGACTTCGAGTTCTTCTAGCGATGCAGCAGAAGCCGTTCGGCGCGACGGGCGTCGACCTGCCGGCGATCGGGCAGGGTACTTGGAACATGCCGCAGAGCGGTTCGGCCCGCAAGGAAGCGCTGCGCGCGCTGCGCCGCGGCATGGATCTGGGCATGACGCACCTCGACACCGCCGAAATGTACGGGGCCGGTGCCGTGGAGGAACTGCTCGGCGACGCCATCGCCGGCATCGCGCGCGAGCGTCTTTTCATCACCAGCAAAGTCTTGCCGGAGAACGCCACCTACGCCGGTACGCTCGCGGCTGCCCGGCGCAGCATCGCGCGTCTTCGGTGCGATTATCTCGACCTGTACCTGCTCCACTGGCCGGGCTCGCATCCGCTCGAGCAGACGATGCGTGCCCTCGAGGAACTCGTCGACGAAGGAACGGTGCGGTTCGTCGGCGTCAGCAACTTCGATACCGCCGAGATGCTGGAAGCGGCTTCGTATCTGCGAAAGGTGCCGCTGGCGTGCAATCAGGTGCTCTATCATCTCAACGAACGCGGAATCGAACACGAGTTGACCGCGACTGCCGGCGAACACAATGTGGCGATCGTCGCGTACACGCCCTTCGGTCGCGGAGTCTTTCTTCGCCGGCCGGAACAACGGGAAGCGCTCGAAACGATCGCGAGAAAATATGACGCGACGCCGCGTCAGATCGCGCTGGCATTTCTAACCCGCGAGCGCAACGTTTTTGCCATACCCAAGGCGGCGAGCGTCGCGCACGTGGAGGAGAACGCCGGCGCGTCGGCGATCTCGCTCGACGCGCAAGACGTCGCGGCGATCGAGCGCGCCTTCGCGCGCGGGCGCGCTGGGCCGCTGGCGACGCTGTGAGCGACTCGATCAAGCGTCTCGCCGTGCGAACGGCGCTCGCTTTGGGAGCGGGTGCCGTCGCCGTGACGGCGGCGCGCACCGATGAAGCGTCGCGCGAACGCATGCGGGCGGCATTTGCGCGCGGAGACTTTCGCTGCTGGCGCTTCGACGAAGCGTACGCGCGGCGCGCGACCGACCCGAGCGAACTCCAGCGCGGGGCGCGCAGCGTCATCTGCATCGCGCTGCCCTACGCTGTGCGAGCGGCGCGCAGCAGCGAGCCGTTGCGCGGTCGCGTTTCGAACTACGCATGGTCGGCCGATTATCACGGCCGCCTGCGCGAACTGCTCGCCACGGTTGCCGCCGCAATCGACGCGGCCGCCGGTGCCTCGGTGACGGCGATCGCCTGCGACACCAAGCCGTTGGCAGAACGCGCGCTGGCCGCACGCGCCGGGCTGGGATGGGTGGGAAAGCACACGAACGTCATCGTGCCGGCGCTCGGATCGTACGTCTTTTTGGGAGAGATCGTGACGACGCTTCTCCTTGCACCCGACGAGCCGTTGCGCAAGCAGTGCGGATCCTGCCGTCGCTGCGTCGACGGCTGTCCGACGCAGGCGCTGCGCGGCGACTATACGATCGACGCGAACCGCTGCATCTCCGATCTCACGCAGCGCACCGGCTCGATTCCCGTCGAGATGCGAGGGTTAATCGGCGATTGGGTTTGGGGTTGCGACATCTGCCAAAGCGTCTGCCCGCCGACGCGTGAGGCCGGTCAAACCGCGGGGTCGCAGTGGGAGCCGCTTGGCGAGGAGACCGCCCAGCCGAAGCTGATCGAGCTGCTGCACCTGCGCGGCTCGGCCTTTAACAAGCGCTATCGCCCGACGGCGATGGGATGGCGAGGAGGCGCCGTCTTGCGTCGCAACGCAGCGGTGGCGCTCGGAAACGCGCTCGACCGCTCGGCGGTCGGTTCGCTTAGCGAGAGCCTTTCGCAGGACGCTCACCCGATGGTGAGGGGACACGCGGCCTGGGCCCTTGGAAGAATCGGCTCGCCAAAAGCGATCGCGGCATTGCAAACGCAGCTGGATGTGGAAAGAGAGGAAGATGTTCGCGAAGAGATCGCCGGCGCGTTGCGCCCGTTTACCCGTTCGAGCGCCGGAGCGTAACGGTGCGATGATCGAGCGAAGGTTGATTCTCTTGCTCGCCGCCGGTGCGGCCTTGGCGGCCGCCGCGCCCGCCGCCGCCGATTCAGGCCTGCTCGATCGCATGGCCGCCGTCAACCCGCACCTGCGCTCCTTTCGCGCCATCCTCCACGCGCACGTCGCGCTGAAGTCGTTCCCATTTCTTTCGACCGATCTCGTCGGCACGTACTACTACAAACAGCCCGACAAAAACAAGGTCGTCTTCACCAGCGGCGTTCCGCTGGTCGCCAAGCAGTTCGACAACCTCTACGCGCACATCGAACCGGCGGCGCGATGGCGCGACGTTTACGACGTGACCGTCGTTTCCGACGACGGCAACGCGACGGTTTTTCGGCTCGTGCCTAAAAAACACGGCAACGTCGATCACCTCGACGCGACCGTCGACGATCGCCGAGCGACCGTAACGACGATGCGTTGGAACTACACCAACGGCGGCTACGCCGAGATGACCAATCACTACGGTACGCGCGACGGCAATCTCGTCGTCGAATCGCAGAGCGGACACGTGACCGAACCGGGATACGACGCCGACCTCTCTTCGACGATCGACGATTACGCCATCAATCCGAACCTCTCCGACGATCTCTTCACGAACCAATGACGACTGCTCTGGTCGACGGCTTTCGCCGCCCGATTACCTATCTGAGAGTCTCGGTTACCGACAAATGCAATCTGCGTTGCGTCTACTGCATGCCCGAGGCGGGACTGCCGTGGCTGCGCCGCGACGAGATCCTCACCTACGAAGAGATCGCGCAGATCGTGTCGGCCGCGGCCTCGGCCGGCGTGCGCAGCATTCGTCTTACCGGTGGAGAACCGCTCGTGCGGCGCGACCTCGACCGCCTCGTGTCGGCGATTGCGGCAACCCCGGGTATCGAGGATATCGCGCTTTCGACCAACGGGCTGCTCTTGAAAGAGCAGCTGGGAGCGCTCGCGGCGGCAGGGCTGCGGCGCATCAACCTGTCACTCGATACGCTCGACGCGCGGCGGTTTGAAGCGATCGCGCGCCGGCCCGGACTCGAACTGGTGCTCGAAGGTCTCGACGCGGCGATCGCGGCCGGCTTGACGCCGGTGAAGATCAACTGCGTCGTGATGCGTGGGCAGAACGACGACGAGCTGCTGGACTTTGCCGAGTTGACGCGTGACCGCCCGGTCTTCGTTCGCTTCATCGAGGTGATGCCCGTGCACGAGAACCTCGGACTGCAGCGCGACGCCTACGTTTCCTCTGCCGAGGTCCTCGAGCGGATCGGCGCGCTCGGGGGGCTGCATCCCGTGAGCGGACCGGCAGGCAACGGGCCGGCGCGGTACTTTGCCTTCGACGGAGCCGCTGGAGCGATCGGCGTGATCAGTCCGCTCTCGCACGACTACTGCGACCGCTGCAACCGGGTCCGCCTGACTGCCGACGGTCGTCTTCGTTTGTGCCTCTTCGGGGACCACGCCGTCGACCTGCGGACTCCGCTTCGCTCCGGGGCCGGTCCCGAGAGGTTGGCGGCCTTGATGCACTCGGCGATGCTGATCAAGCCTGCCCGCCATCACCTGCGCCTGGGTGAGAGCTCGTCGCGAATGCGTGCCTTCTCGGAGATCGGAGGCTAGCGCGCGATGTCACAAGCGCGGGCGTCCGGCCGTTGGTCTGGGAAAGAGGAGGCCTCGTGACTACGAGGACAAGCGGTTTGGAAGATTACATCGCGGCAAGTCCCACGGCGGTTGCGCAGAACAGAGTCGAAGCGCTCGTGATCGAGCACCAGACCAAGCTGGCGCGATACCTGCGCCGCATGGTGGGCGACGCGGAAACCGCGCTGGACCTCTCGCAAGACGTCTTCCTTTCGGCGTACCGCATGCTCTGTGCCGAGCCCACCCGCGAACTACGCGTCGGCTGGCTGTATCGCGCCGCGACCAACGCCGCGATCTCGTTCATGCGTCGCCGCAAGATCCTCCACGTGCTGTCGTTAGATCGCGATCTCGACGGCAGTTCGTGGCGAATCGACGAACGCGGCGCGGCGTCGATCGATCTGCAGGCTGCGTTAGGGCGCCTTCCATCGGAACAGTCTGCGGCGCTGCTGATGACGAGCTATGCGGGTTACTCTTCGGCGGAAGCGGCGCAGGTACTCGGAACGACCGCCGACGCCGTGCGCCAACGGGTCTGCCGGGCGATGAAAACGCTGCGGCACGTGATGAACGAGGAAAATACCTGATGCGACTTGGGGCGGACTGCGGACAAGCAGAGATTTTGGCCGGCGCGATCGCGCTCGGCGAAGCCGGCGATGCGGAACGCAATGCGTACCGCCAACACCTTTCGGTCTGCCGGCGCTGCGTCGTTTCGATCGGCGGAGAGCGCGAGATCGAACGCGTGATGTCGCTGGTGGCCGAAGCGCGCGAACAAGAGCACTGGCAGCCGCAGGCGCGCGGTTTGTTCTCCCACGCGAAGAAGCGCGGGCCGGCGCTGCGCTGGGGTGCGGCCGCCGCCGCGGCCTTGCTCGCGGTATTCGTGGCTCGACAGGGCTATCAGAGTCATCCGGTGGTCGTGCACAGCGTCACCCTGCCCGCGAAGGCCGGCGTGAGCGCGCAGCAAGAGGCGCGCGTTGCCGCGGCACTGGGAACGCAGGCCGCTCCCAAGCGCGAGCACCACGCCGAGTCTTTGGCTTTCGGCGCGCGAGAGAACGTCCCGCAGACGATTACCGTCAAGGTCAGCTTCGACGCGCACGGTAAGCCGACGCAGTGTAAAGGCGTGCACCGCCCCAACGGCGGCCACCTCGTCGCGACGCTCTGCGACATGGTGATGCGCGGGCGTTAGCCCCGCAGCCGAGGGAAGGAAGGGAACCGTCGGAAAAACGGCCGTTCATGCCGGAACGGCCAATTATTTATTGTTTTTCTCGCGATCTGCGGCTCGACGACCACGCGGGCCTCGCCGCCGCGGCCGTCCGGGGAGAGGTAATCGCACTGCTCGCGATCGACGCTGCGATCGAGCGCCGCCTGCGCGCTTCGCCGCTGCGCGCGTCGTTTTTTTGCGGCGCGGTCGCCGCCCTTGCCGGCGAGCTGCGCGATCGCGGCGGCGCGCTGATCGTTCGCCGCGGCCCGCGCGGGCGGATCCTCACAACGCTCGCGCGCGAAGCAGGCGCTGCCGGCGCGGCCTGGAGCGCTTCGTACGATGCGGCCGGCGCCGCGGAAGACCATCGACTGCAATCGGAGCTGGAGGAGGCCGGTCTCGCGGCGACGATCGCCCACGACGCTCCGGCAATCCCACCCGAAGAGAGCCTTTCGGCGCAGGGTGCGCGCGGCCAGGGGTATCGCGCCTTCGCGCCCTACTTGGACCGCTGGTCGTCGCTCGGGGTCGCTTCCTACGAATCACCCCTTTTACTGCGTTTTGCGGCACCCGCGGGCGATGAGGAACCGTTGCCGCAGCCGGCCGACTTTGGATCGAGCGTCGAACCGCCGGCTTCGGGGCCGATCAGGGCTCGCCGGCGCTTCGAACGTTTTTTGAAAGAGCGTGCCGGCCAGTACGCGTCAGCGGGACGGCTGCCCGCAGACGACGGCACCTCCGATCTCTCGGCACACCTCTCGTTCGGTACGATCTCGGCACGCAGCATCGTGCGTGCCGTCCGGGAGCGATTGAACGATCCTTTTTCAATCGCCGAGGAACGCCTTTCCTTAAAGTTGTACTTGCGCGCGCTCGCGCGGCGCGATTTTTTTCTGCAACTTTCGTGGTTTCATCCGAAGACGGCCGCCGAGGCGCTGCAAGAGAAGATGCAGGGCTTTTCGTTCACGCGGGATCATCCGGCGCTCGACGCGTGGCGCGAAGGACGAACCGGCCAACCTCTAGTCGACGCCGGGATCCGGCAGCTTCGACAAACGGGCTGGATGCATCCGCTGGTCAGGCCCGTTGCGGCGTCGTTTCTTTGCTTCGATCTGGGCGTCGACTGGCGCGTCGGACGCGATTATTGGAACGAGCTGCTCGTCGAGGACGACCCGGCACTGGCGACGGGGAACTGGCAGTGGATCGCCGGTGTCGGCGCCGACATGGCGCAGTTTCCTCGAATCTACAATCCCGAGCGGCAGCGGCGGCGCTACGACCCAGCGGGTCTGTACGTTCGGCGCTGGTTACCCGAACTGCGCCACCTTCCCGCGGCTGCCTGGCGCGGACGGGCGGCCGATTCGTCTCAGCTTTCGCTCTCGCTATTCGACGGAGACGCCTATCCGGCACCGGTCGTCGAGCACGAATCCGCGGCGCGCGACTTTCTCGAACGCTATCGCGCGTTCGTATCGCTCTGAGGCAAGCGGTCCTCGAGCCAACTGGTGACGATCGGGACGCGCACGTCGTCGCCGTTCCACGTTTTGATGCCGTAGTAGACACTGGCGACTAAGAAGATCGGCGCCATCAGCGGCACGAGAACCCACGCCGAAACGCCGACGAACGGAATCTGGCCGATCACCGAAAGCAGAGCCCAGAGACCGAAAATGCCCGCGTTGAAGCCAAGCGCCTGATACGCCTGTTTGCGAAGCTGGCGTGACTGTTTGCGATCGAGCAGCGAGATTAGGGCGAGCGGCCACAGCGGGTATCCGAGCGAGACGAGGGCGCGCGATTCGGGGGGATCGCCGACCGTCGCGACGGTCGCGGTCCCTCGGACGCTGGCCGGCGCGGGACGGGGCGGAACGGCGCCGGGGATCTGCTGGCGCGTTGCCGTGGCGGCGTCAACTTTAGCCGCGAGCCGGCAGCTGGGGCAGCCGCCCCGCTCGTCGCGACAGGTCGCGCAAATCCGTTTTCCGCATTCGATGCACGGCGCGATGGACGGTACGTTTGGGTGGAAATAGCAATCCATTTAGTTCCTGATATCCTCCACGGTGTTTCACTCCCACGTACCGGAGCACGCTGCGGGAGGTTTCACGGCAGCGCGGCCGCAACAGCGTGAACTCGTGGTACCGGTAGTGTCGCAATTGGGCCGTCGCGAGATCCTGTACCGCCTGACTCGCGAGGCGCGCCCTTACTACTCTCGGATCGCGGTTGCCATGGCCATGGGCGTCCTCGCCGGCGTTCTTTCGATCGTCCCTCCGCTCGCCTTTCGGATCATCATCAATCAGGTGCTCGTTCCCCCTGCCGGCCACGCACCGGATCTGCGGGCGTTGTACCTTTCCTTGGGGTTGACGTCGATCGCGCTCGTGCTCGCAAACGCCGCCATCTACGGCCAGACGTACCTCACCGCTTGGAGCGGTCAGCACCTCGTCGCGAGGCTGCGCGTGCGCCTCTTCGAATCTCTTCTCAAGCTGCCGTTGCGCGAGTTCGACAAATGGCGCCCCGGCGAGCTGATCGCGCGTTTTTCGACCGACCTTCAGATGATGATCGACGCGGTCAGCGTTTCGGTGCCGCAACTGGTTGTCGCCTTGGCAACCTTTATCTCGTCCTTTGCGACGATGATCTACCTCGACTGGCTGCTGACGATTTCGCTCGTGCTCGTCGCTCCGGTCGTCTCGTTCGCCGTTTCGAAGTTTCAGCGGTTGATCTCGTCGAGCACCCACCTCGCGCAACGCCGGATCGCCGACCTCACCGCGACCCTCTCCGAGGTGCTCGGCGGCCAGCGCGTCGTGAAGTCGTTTGGGCGCGAACAGTTCGAGGTCGCACGCTTCCGCCAGCGCAACGACGATTTCTTCGGCGCATACATGAAGCTGACTCAGTTTATCCAGACACAGCCGCTGGTGATCTCGACGATCATGGTCGCGGCCGTCGTTGCGATCATGTGGCTCTCGGTGCGCGAGGTGCTCGTCGGCCGCCTCGACACCGGGCGGGTCTTCATGTACTGGGGACTGCTCGTGAACCTAATGAATCCGATGAACCGGGTCGCGGCCTTTTTTGGAGACATCAGCAAAGCGATGGTTGGCGCAGGGCGCGTCTTCGAACTGCTCGACCTTCCCACCGAGACGCAAGACGCGCCCGATGCGGTCGCGCTGACCGCCGTCAAAGGACGAATCGATTACGTCAACGTGACGTTTCGGTATCGCCCCGACGAAGCGCCCGCGCTGCGCGAAATCGTCGCGCGGATCGACGCGGGCGAGATCGTCGCGCTCGTCGGTCCGTCGGGCGCGGGAAAGACCACGCTCGTCAATCTCGTTCCCCGCTTTTACTCACCGCAGGAAGGCAGCGTTCGGATCGACGGTATCGACGTCGCGCACGCAAAGCTCGCCGACCTTCGCCGCGCGATCGCGATCGTTTCGCAGGACGTGCAGCTTTTCCGCGCTTCCGTGCTCGAGAATATTCGCTACGGACGCGTCGAGGCAACCGATGACGAAGTGCGTGCCGCGGCGCGCGACGCGAACGTCGAAGAGTACGTCCGCGCTTTCCCTGAGGGATACGCGACCGAAGTCGGCGAGCGCGGCGTCCGGCTCTCGGGCGGTCAGCGCCAACGCATCGCGATCGCGCGCGCCGTCCTGCGCGATCCGCGCATTTTGATTCTGGACGAAGCGACGAGCGCGCTCGACAGCCATTCCGAGGGGATGATCGAGGAGGCTCTCGATCGGCTTCTGCCCGGACGGACGACGCTGATCATCGCCCATCGCCTGTCGACGGTCCGGCGAGCGAACAAGGTGCTCTATCTGGAGGCCGGACGCGTGGTCGAGTCCGGCACCCACGAGCAGTTGCTCGCGCGCGGAGGCGCGTACGCTCGCTTGCATGCGGCGCAGTTTGCGGGCGCGGTTCCGCGCCCGGGCTCTTAGGCAGCAGCTCGCTGCGGCGGCTTGCGTTGGTGAAGGGCGAAGCGATTGCCCTCGGGATCGCTGGCAAAACAGGTCGTGCAGCCCGGGAACTCGTGCAGATCGCCGACGTTCGCGCCGGCCGCTTTCAAGCGTCCGCGGAGCACGTCGATGTCGTCGACTTCGAACGCCGCACCGTTGGAAGCGCCCGGCGTGAAGCCTAGGCCTTCGCCGTTTCCGATTCCGAAGGTCGCGTTGCCGACGTTGAACTCGACCCAATGGTCGCCGAAAGCTTCGCCGATCTCCAGCCCCAGGACATCGCGATAAAAGTCGCGGGCTCGCGGGACGTCTCGAACGGAGTAGGCGATGAAAGCGATGTCTCTGACCATGGCGCGATCCTCCTAAAGGGCGATGCAGAATTCCGGGTCGGGTGCCGCGCTACCTTCGCTCGGACGACCCGCGAAGGCGCGTGCTGGCGCTCGCGCGAAGCGGAAAACCACGGAGGGTGTGCATGCTGGTGCTGACCAGGAAATCCAATCAGTCTATTACCATCGGGCGCGAGATTCGCGTGACCGTCCTCGAAGTTGACGGAGATCAAGTAAGGCTCGGTATCGAGGCGCCGCACGACGTGCCGGTCCGCCGATCCGAAATCGTCGACCGGCCATCTCCGGTAGGAAAAGGCTCCGCGGGGGCCGATACACCGTCGTGATGCCGACTGTGACCGACAGCGATCTCGACGTCCTCGAGTCGCGAACGATCTATATTTTGCGCGAAGCGTTCTCGTGCGTTTCGCCGCTTGCGATGTTGTGGTCGATCGGAAAAGATTCGACCGCGCTGCTTTGGATGGTGCGCAAAGCCTTTCTTGGCGAGGTGCCCTTTCCGATGGTGCTGCTCGACACGGGAATGGAGTTTCCCGAAGTCTACGCGTTTCGCGATCGGCTCGTTCGCGAATGGCAGCTGCCCGTCGTAAACGAAGCCTGCCCGCCGGAGAGCACCGTCGACCAGACGCTTCCGCCGGCTGCGCGCCACGCGGCGCGCAAGACGGCGGGTTTGCGCGGGCTGCTCGCGCGCGAAGGGTACCGCGGAATCATTCTGGGCATTCGCCGCGACGAACAAGCGATTCGCGCCAAAGAGCGGATCTTTAGCCCGCGCAATGCCGACGGGTCGTGGGACCCACGCTCGCAGCCGCCGGAGCTGTGGGATTTTTTCCCGTACGAAGTTCCCGACGGCGCGCACGTGCGGATTCATCCGCTCCTGCACTGGACCGAGCTGGATATCTGGCGGTACACGCGGCGCGAAGGAATTCCGTACGTGCCGCTCTATCTGGCAAAGGACGGAATGCGCTTTCGTTCTCTCGGTGAGAGCAACATCACCATTCCGATTCCAAGCACGGCCGACACGCTCGACGCGATCATCTCCGAGTTGGAGAAGACGCGCGAGCCCGAGCGCGCCGGGCGCACGATGGATAGCGAGAGCGAAGACGCTTTCGAACGCCTCCGCACTACGGGGTACATGTGAGACAAGTTCGGATAGTCATGGTTGGAGACGTCGACGCGGGTAAGTCGACGATCTTGGGAAGAATGCTGGTCGATCTCGGTCAGGTCACGCCGCAAAAGCTCGAAGAACTGCAAACATCGAGCACCAAGCGCGGCGTGGCCATCGAATACTCGTTTCTGCTCGACGCGTTCCAACTGGAACGCGATCAGGCAATTACGCTGGATATCTCGCGCATTTGGCTGCGAATGCCCGAGCGGGACTACGTCTTCGTCGACGCCCCCGGCCACCGCGAACTGATCCGAAACCTGCTCACGGGCGCCTCCGAAGTCGATGCCGCGATCATGGTCGTCGCCGTAGACGAAGGCATCACGCTGCAAACGCGACGACAGGCGCTCTTTCTGCAATGGTTTGGTTTCAAAGAAGTGCTGGTCGTCGTCAATAAGCTCGACCTCTCCAGCGAGCCGGAGACCGCCTTCGTCGCGCGCCGCGCGGAGATCCGCTCGTTTCTGGAACAGTTGAATATCACGCCGATCGACATCATTCCGCTGGCCGCGCGCGACGGCGATAACATCGCGATCGGAAGCCAGCGCTGGTCGTGGTGGAAGGGTCCGACGCTGCTCGAAGCGCTCGATCAGCTTCACCCCTACACGCCGCCGGCCGGCGGACCGCTGCGCTTCGTGGTTCAAGACGTCTATCGCCGCGACGGCAACCGGCTCATCGCCGGCCTCGTCGAGGCCGGTACGCTGCGCTCCGGGGAACGCGTCGTCTTTTGGCCGTTGCAGACCGATGCCGTCGTCAGCGCGATCCATCGCTGGCCGCACGAAGTGGATTCGGCCAAGGCAGGCGATGCGGTCGCGATTGCGCTCGACGAACGAATCTTCGTCGACCGCGGCGCCGTAGCGAGTTATCCTGGGGACGGCCCCGCTCTGGGACACGCCGTGCAGGCGACCGTCGTTTGGCTCGGGAGCGATCCGGTCATGCCGGGTGAGACGCTGCGCTTGCGCATCGGTACCCGTGAGATGCCCGTCACGTTGCAACGCATCGACGAAGTCATCGATCCCGACACGCTCGCCGGTAAGCCCGGCGAAGTAGTTTCGAAGAGCGACGTCGCGGTCATCACCCTCGCGGCGCGCGAGTTGATCGCCGCCGATGACAAGCTGGAGACCACCAGCATCGGGCGATTCGTTCTGCTCCACGGCACCAACGTCGTTGCAGGCGGTCGCGTACGCTCGGTCATCGGTCGCCCGCGCTCGGAGGGTGCGACCGATATCGTCGCGCAGACTTCCTCGGTGCAGCCCAGCGAACGGTTCTGGCGCAACGGGCACACCGGCGGCGTCTTCTGGCTGACGGGACTGCCCAGTGCCGGTAAGTCGACGCTCGCGATGACCGTGCAGCGCATGCTCTTCGATCGCGGACGCCACGTGTACGTTCTCGACGGGGACACGCTGCGGACCTCGTTGAATGTCGACCTCGGCTTCTCAGAAGAGGACCGTTCCGAAAACGTTCGGCGCACCGCGGCCGTCGCAGCGGTGCTCGCCGAAGGAGGCTTCGTCGTCATCTGCGCGCTGATCTCGCCATTCGCCGACGACCGTACGAAGGCACGTACCTCGTACCCAGGCGGCTTCCACGAAATCTACGTCTCTTGCGATCTGCAGACCGCAGAGGGGCGCGACGTGAAGGGCCACTACAAGCGGGCTCGCGCCGGTGAGATCGCGCGCTTCACCGGAATCTCTTCGCCGTACGAAGCACCGACCAATCCCGACCTCGCGGTCGACACGACGCGGCAGTCGATCCCGGAGTCGGCTGCAACGCTCATCGAATATATCGAGGAGAAGACGAAGCCTTGAACCTGAGCTACGTGGTTGTCGGCTTCATCGTCGGAGCCTGCACAGCGTACAGCGGCGTCGGAGCGGGCGCCATCACCACGCCGCTGCTCATCTTTCTCGGAGTTGGTACGGACACGGCAATCGGATCGGATCTGCTCTTCGCGCTCGTAACGCGGCTGGTAGCGATGATCGCCCACGTTCAAAAACGAACGGTTCAAGTCTCCGTTCTTTGGCGGCTTTCGATTGGCGGGCTTCCGGGCGCGATCATCGGCGTTGCGCTGAGCGTCTGGCTGCACAGCCACCTCGACATCAAACAGCTCGAGCACACGTTACGGCTCGCGGTCGCGGCCGCGCTGCTGGTCTCGGCCGGGGGCATCATCTTTAACCGCAAGCTCGCAAGCGACGTCTCCGATACCGTGAACTTGCCGACGGTTCGCCTCGCGTTCATCGGGTTCTTCGTCGGCCTCACCGTCAGCATCACCTCGATTGGCGCGGGATCGCTGACGCTTCCGCTGTTATTACTCGCGGCCCCGGTCGTAGCGTTGCGCCGGCTCGTCGGAACGGATCTCGCCTTTGCGGTCGTGGTCCTCGTCCCGTCGCTGCTCGGCCACTGGAAAATCGGCGACGTCAATCCGATGATCGCGGGCTCGCTGCTCCTCGGCTCCATTCCGGGCGTCTTTGTCGGATCGCACTTCGTCACGAGGCTGCCGGAACGGTGGTTCCGCGGAGCGCTGGCGTGCGTGCTCGTCATCGTCGCGATCGCCCTGCTGCCGATCGGACTCCCGCACTCCTAAGTCCGTTCGCGCCCGGCGCTCGGATCCGTGCGCTCCCGTTCCTTGGCGACCAGCTCGTTCGCGCGAAAAAGGCTTTCGAACGTACCCGCGTCGGTCCACCACCCTTGCAGAACGTCGTAGTGAAGATCGCCGCCCGCGATGTAGCGGTTGTGCACGTCGACGATTTCGAGTTCGCCGCGCTCGGAGGGAACGAGCGTTTTGATGAACTCGAAGACGCGCCGATCGAACATGTAGATGCCGGTCACCGCATAACCGCTCTTGGGCGCGGCGGGTTTCTCCTCGATTGCAACGATGCGTTCGCCGTCGAGCACCGGCACGCCGAAGCGCCCAGGATCGGCGACCGCCTTGAGCAGAATCCGCGCCCCCGACGGCTGCGCGCGGAAGCGCTCGACGTACGGCGCGATGTTTTCGCCGATCAAGTTGTCGCCAAGCACGACGACGATCCGCTCTCCCCGTGCAAAGTGTTCCGCTAAACGCAGCGCGTCGGCGATGCCGCCTTCACCCTCTTGATACGTGTAGGAGATGTCGTGCAATCCGAACTCGGCGCCGTTGCCCAAAAGCCGAAGGAAATCGCCGGCCGAGCTGCCGCCGGTAACGATCATAATGTCCCTGATTCCCGCCGAACAGAGGGTCTGGAGCGGATAGTAAATCATCGGCCGATCGTAAACGGGGAGCAAATGTTTGTTGGTCACTTTGGTGAGCGGGCGCAGCCGGCTGCCCAATCCGCCCGCGAGAATGACGCCTTTCATGCCGATGCTTTCACCGGACGCCACCACGCTTCGTTTTGACGGTACCAGTCGATCGTGCGCGCGATTCCCTCGCTAAAGGGAACGCGCGGCCTCCATCCCAGTGCGTGCGCGCGCGCACTGTCGAGGGCGTAGCGGCGGTCGTGTCCGAGCCGATCGGTAACGTGCTCGACGGCTTGCGCGAGCGATCTGCCGCAGCCCTCGACGAGCACGCGCGTGAGCTCCAGGTTGGTCATCGGCGTTCCCCCGCCGACGTTGTAGGCGCTTCCGGGTTCGCCGCGTTCTAAGACGTCGAGTATCGCGCGGGCGTGATCCTCGACGTACAGCCAGTCGCGCACCTGTAAGCCGTCGCCGTAGACCGGGACGCGCCGGCCTTCGAGCAGGTTCGTAACGAAGAGCGGAACGATTTTTTCGGGAAACTGATTGGGCCCATAGGTGTTGCTGCCGCGCGTGATGACGACCGGTGCGCCGTGGGTGATGTGATACGCCAGCGCGAGCAGCTCGCCGGCGGCCTTGCTGGCTGCGTAAGGGCTGCGGGGCCGCAGGGGATCGTTTTCGCGCGACGCGCCCTCGGGAACGTGCCCGTAGACCTCGTCGGTGGAAACCTGCAGCAGCCGCCCGACGCCGTGAGTTCGAACCGCTTCGAGCAGGACGTGCGTACCGAGCGCGTCGGTGCGCACGAAGTCGCGCGCGTCCTCGATCGAACGGTCGACGTGGGTTTCAGCGGCGAAGTTGACGATCGCGTCCGCGCCGCTTCCGATGGCGTCGCGCACTGCGCGCGGATCGCAGATATCGCCCTTGATGAAGCGGTATCGAGGATCGTTCGCGACGTCCGTGAGATTTTTGGGATTGGCGGCGTAGGTCACGGCGTCGAGGTTTACGACCTCGACTTGCGGACGCTCGCGGAGGACGAGGCGAACGAAGTGCGATCCGATGAAGCCTAAACCTCCCGTGACGACCCAGCGCATTGCGCGCGCCATTCGCGATTGGACCGGAAACTCTTAGGGTGGCTGGGCGGCGACCAGGGAGCCCAGCTGCCGCCGAGACGTCAAGTCGAAGCGGTCGAACATCGCCGAGATGTGCGTCTCGACGGTGCGTTCGCCGATGAAGAGGCGGGCGGCGATCTCGCGATTGCTCATTCCGGCGGCCGCTAGCTGCGCGACCTCTAGCTCGCGTGCCGTGAGCCGGTCGCCGGCGGCCCGGTGACGCGTGCGACGCCGCGCGGAGTTCAACTCGCGCAGCTGCCGCCGATAGCCGTGCCGCTCGTAAATTTCGCGCGCGTCCGCCAAGCGCCCGGCGACCTCCAGCGACGCGGCGCGTTCCCACGGCCAGCCAATTTCTTCAAACGCAACCGCGGCCCGCGTTGCAAGCGTCTTCGCGAGCGAAAAGCGGCGTTGTCGCCGCGCGACGCGAGCGTCGAAGAGCGCGAGGTGGGCGCCGGCCGCGCGGTTCGCGTCGTCACCGGCGGCTGCGGAAAGCAGCGCGCGAGCTTTCTCGCACTGGGCGCTCGTCCCAGCGGCGGCGAGCTGGTCGATCAGCAGCAGCGACAAGTCGGCCGATGCGATCGCAGCGATCGCCCGCGATCGCAGCGCGTCGGCCTCCGCCGGCCGCGCGGTCGAATCGAAGTAGGCAGCGAGCGTTCCCGATAGCAATCCGATGTTTTGCGTCTCTCCGGACTTAAAGGCTACCGCCAGCGCCTCGTCGATCGCCGCGTCGTCCAGCGGCAACACCTCGTCGGCGAGATAGGCGAGCCTGATCTCCATCGCGATGCCGGCAGTCTGCGTCATCGCCATCGCCGAGGTTGTTTGACGCGCTCGTTCGTGCGCTGAGCGGGCGGCGGCGAAATCGCCGCCGGCGAGCGCTGCCGACGCCACGCCGTTACTGGCGAGCACGCCAATTTTCCCGAACTCGTCAATGGGCAGCAACTCGGCAGATTCGCGATAGGCCGCGAGCGCTTGCTGCGCGTAGCCGGTCGCTAACGCGCGGCTGGCGTAGTTGCTCAACGCCCACGTCAGCTGTTCTCGATCGTCGATCTCTCGCGCGATAGCGATCGCTCGTTCGTAGTCGTCGAACGCGTCGCGCAGCCGTGCGGTCGTCGCGCGCAGGTATGCGCGGACCATGTGAAAATCGCGGCGTTGCGGCGGCGGGGGTGCGCCGAGGAGACGTTCGGCGCGCCCGAGTTGCTCTTCGGCCTCGGCGCGGCGTCCTTGGAGTGCGGCGAAGTGCGCGAGGGTCACGTGCGCGTCGTACGCGACGGCTCCCGCTCCCCCGCAGAGACGCAGTGCCCGCCCGACCGCGACCGCCGCATCGTCGGATCGGGCGTGTTCGAAATAACGGCGCCCCAGCCGAGTCGCCAGCGACGCGGCTTTCGTCGCGTCGCCGCGTGCCTCGTAGGCGTCGATCGAGCGCTCGAGGTAAAAGCACGCCTGTCCGAGATCGCCGTTGATCGAAAGCGTGCGCGAGTACTTCTCATCGAGCAGTGCGTGGCCGACTGCATCGTCTTCGCGCAGCCCAACTGCCTGCCCATAAGCGTCTTGAGCGTCGCGATGCGCGTTGCGCGCCGCTGCCCGGTCTCCCGCTCGTTCGTAGGCAACCGCAGCGCGCGTTCGCTCGCCGGCGGCGCTCCAGTGAAAGGCGATCAGACCGGCGTCCTGAGGACGTCGCTCTCGTTCTAAGAGGCTGGCGAGATCGCGGTGAATCAGCTGCCGCGAAGCCCCGAGCAGCTCTCGGTAGAGTATCTCACGCGTCAGCGCGTGCCGGAACGCAAACAGATCACTTCCTTCGATCTCGCAAACGAGCTGGAGATCGCGGGCGCTGGAAAGCGCGCGAAGAACCTCGCCTCGATCCTTTCGCACGAGTCGTCCGAGCAACTCAGGGGCGAACGTAAGACCGACGACCGCTGCTTGCAGTAAGATATCCCGGTCGCCTGGCGGCAAACGTTCGCAGCGAGCGAGAATCCCGGCACGAATGCTCAACGGTAACGGATCGACCGCCGGCGTTTCCCGCAGCGTTACGGCGCTGCTGATCAACTCCTCGGCGAAGTACGGTTTGCCTTCGGCTAACGTGCAGATTCGCTCGATCTCTTGCAGACGACGCGGATCGTCCGCGGGCCACAAACACGAGACGAGGCGGTTCATCTCTTCGGGGCGCAGCGGATCCACGCCAACCTTGCGCGCGCCGTTGCGCAACAGGCGGTTCAGCGCGCCGAAGCGCGCGTGGTCGCGTTCGAGATCGTCGGACCGTACGGTAGCGATGACGAGCACCGGCGTCTGCTGCAGCCTGCGCGCGAGAAACGCGAGCAACTCGAGCGTGGCGAAATCTGCCCAATGCAGATCGTCGATGAATAGAACGCGGGGAAGCGCCGTCGCAGCCAGTACGCCGGCGGCCGCGGTGAAGACGCGATAGCGTCGTGCCTCGCCGTCTGGCGTTCCGGGCGACGCTTCGCCGCCGAAGTGCGGCGCGAGGCCAAGCCCCGAAAAGGCTTCCTGCAGCGGGGCAAACGGCGGACAGAGCCCTTCCAGGCACGTCGCTGCTCCAACCTCTGCTTCGCCCGCCTTAATGATCTGCGCAAACTCGTCGAGCAGGCGCGTCTTCCCAACGCCCGCTTCGCCCCATAAGAGAAGGAAGCTTGGGAGGCGCTCGTCGCGCGCGCGATGGTAGGTTCGCTTCAGATCGGCGAGCACGGCGTCGCGGCCGACCAGCGGGCTCCGGGCTTGGGTCGCGCTTCCTCCGTACACGTCCCGATGCACGATTAAGGTAGCTTCCGTATGCTGGTCGAGAAAATCTTTCAATGGAGGAATAAACCTTGACCACAACGACCTCTCCCCTCGATCCGGAGAAGCTTCACGCTGCGGTGCTGCGCTTTCTCGGCGACGCCGGCAGCGCGATCGGCGCCGCCGCGGTTATCACCGGGGATCGTTTGGGACTGTACAAAGCCCTCGCGTCGCACGGGCCGCAAACCTCAGACGAACTCGCCGCGGTCACGAGCACGCACGAGCGCTACGTCCGCGAGTGGCTGGCACATCAGGCCGCTTCGGGTTACGTCAGCTACGATGCCGCAAGCAAACGGTTCTCGCTACCGGCAGAACACGTTCCGTTGCTCGCCGACGACGAGAGCGAGGTCAACATGTGCGGACTCTTTGCGATGGCTCAGCCGCTCTTTGCCGACGAGCCGGCAGTCACGGAGGCGTTCAAAAGCGGAACGGGCATCGGCTGGCACGAGCACGATCCGCGGCTGTACGGATTAACCAACCGCATCTTCCGCAACGGTTATGCGGCACACTTGGTCGGCGATTGGATTCCGGCGCTCGAAGGCGTCGAGGCAAAGCTGCGGCTCGGCGCGACCGTCGCCGATCTCGGCTGCGGTTACGGCAGTTCGACGATCTTGATGGCGCAGGCGTACCGCATGTCGCGATTCGTCGGCTACGATTATCACGAGGCATCGATCGAAGCCGCACGCGCGGCGGCTGAGAAGGCGGGCGTTGCCGGCCGGGTCAGCTTCGAAACCGCAACCGCGGAGACGATGCCGCCGGCCGGCTTCGACTTGATCTGCTGCTTCGACTGCGTCCACGATATGGGGGATCCGGTGGGGGTCCTCTCCGAGGTCCGCCGGGCACTCAAACCCAACGGCACGCTGATGATCGTCGAACCCTTTGCCGGCGATGCCCTGGAGCAGAACCTCAACCCAATTGGCCGGATCTTTTACGGCGCGTCGACGATGCTCTGTACCCCGGCGTCCATCGCTCAGAAGGTCGGCCTAGCCATGGGCGCTCAAGCAGGCGAGGGTGGCATGTCTGCAGTCGTCAAAAACGCTGGCTTTTCGCACTTCCGGCGAGCCGCGCAGACGCCGTTCACCCTCGTCTACGAGGTCCGTCCGTAGGGTCACCGGCGCGCGGCCCGGACCGGGCGCCGGCCGAATAAACCGCTAGGAGCCGCGCGATTCGCATGCTATAATCGCGCGGCTGTTCTTTACTCCACCCGGCAGGGAGGCTGGGTGTCCATGGTTCCCAAAACGGGCCTCACGACCAGGATGGGCGGGGGTCGGGAGCCAGAAAGGCTATTCCATGAGCGTCGTCACCATGCGCGAGCTTCTGGAGGCGGGCGTCCATTTCGGGCACCAGACCCGCCGCTGGAATCCGAAGATGAAGCCCTACATCTTCCAAGAGCGCAACGGCATTTACATTATTGACCTCGCGCTGACCGTCCAGAAGCTGCGCGAGACCTACGAGGCCGTCAAGGGGCTCGCTCGCGCCGGCCGCGTCATCCTTTTCGTCGGCACCAAGAAACAGGCGCAGGACGTCGTCCGCGAGGAGGCGGAGCGCGCCGGCACCTACTTCATCAATCAGCGCTGGCTGGGCGGCACCCTGACCAACTTCGCAACGATTCAAAAGCGGATCGCCCGTTTGCGCGAGTTGGAGAACATGAAGCTTCAGGGCGACTTCGAACGCCTGCCCAAGAAAGAGGTCGCAAACCTCCAAGACGAGATGAACCGCCTCGAGCGTTTTCTCGGCGGCATCAAAGATATGCACCGCCTTCCCGACGCGATCTTCGTCGTCGATCCGAAGAAGGAACGCATCGCGGTCCTCGAGGCACGCAAGCTGAAGATTCCGATCATCGCCGTCATCGATACGAACTGCGACCCCGACGAGATCGACTATCCGATCCCCGGGAACGACGACGCGATTCGCGCCGTCAAGCTGATGGTCGGCAAAATTGCCGACGCGATCATCGAAGGCAAGACCGAGAGCGAGAGCGCGTACGACTCAGCCTACGAGGAGGCACAGCCCTCCTATGCGGGTGAGGCGACCCCGGCGATGGCGGAGGCGGCGCGTTGATCTCTTATCAGCCCAAAGCCGACGAGATCAAGGCGCTGCGAGAAGCGACCAGCGCACCGATGATGGACTGCCGTCAAGCGCTCGTCGACGCGGCGGGCGACTTCGAGCGCGCCAAAACGGTGCTCCTCGAGCGCGGTGCGGCGCAGGCGGCGAAGAAGGCCGAACGCGTCGCTAACGAAGGCCTCATCACCAGCTACGTCCACGCGGGCGGCAAGATCGGCGTGCTCGTCGAGGTTAACAGCGAGACCGACTTCGTAGCGCGCAATCCGAAGTTCGCCGAACTCTCGCGCGACATCGCGATGCACGTCGCCGCGATGTCGCCGCAGTACCTCGATCGCGAGAGCGTACCGGCCGACGTCGTCGAGAAGCTCCGCGAAGAGCTCAAGGATGCCGTACCGCCCGGTAAGCCGCCGGACGTCGGCGAGCGTATCGTGCAAGGCAAACTGAACAAATGGTTCGAGGAGCACTGTCTGCTCGACCAGTCGTTCGTCAAAGACGACTCGATCAGCATCGGCGACCTGCTGCACCGATCCATCGGCGCGCTCGGCGAAAAGCTCAAAATCAGGCGCTTTACTCGATACACGCTCGGTGACTGAATCCGACCGGCCGCGTTTCTCGCGCGTCCTCCTGAAAATTTCGGGTGAGGCGTTTACCGGAGCGGCAAACAGCGTCGACGTTCAAAGAATCCAGGCGATGGCCGAAGAGATCGCCGACGTCAGCCGCGACGGCGTTTCGATTGCCATCGTCGTCGGCGGGGGAAATATTTGGCGCGGCAAGGTGCACGAAGAGGCCGGCATGGATCGGGCGACTGCCGACTACATGGGTATGCTCGCCACCGTGATCAACGCGCTGGCGCTCCAAGACGCGCTCGAGCGGATGGGGGTGGCATCGCGCGTTCAGACGGCGATCGCCATGCACCAGATCGCCGAACCGTACATTCGCCGTCGCGCGATCCGGCATCTGGAGAAGGGGCGCGTGGTCATCTTCGCCGCGGGAACGGGCAACCCGTACTTCACGACCGACACGGCGGCGGCGCTGCGCGCCGTAGAAGTTAATGCCGAAGCGATCCTCAAGGCGACCAAGGTGGACGGCATCTACTCTGCCGATCCGAAGAAAGACCCGCTCGCAACGCGCTTCGAGCGCATCGATTACATGGACGTGCTGCAGATGGGCCTCGAGGTCATGGATTCCACGTCCATGGCGCTGTGCATGGATAACGCGCTGCCGGTCATCGTCTTCGACATGGCGGTGCCGGGCAATATTCGGCGCGTGATTTGGGGTGAAGCGATCGGGACGTACGTCGGACGGCAGCCGGCCGAAGTCGCTGGAAGGAGGTAGCGTCATGACCGACGCCAATTTCAAAGAAGTCGATTCGAAAATGAACAAGTGCGTTGAGGCGACGCGCGGCGAGTTCGCCTCGATTCGCACCGGCAGGGCATCGCCGGCGTTGCTCGACCGGATCCTGGTCGAGGCCTACGGCCAGCCCGTCCCGCTCAAACAGGTTGCCGGCGTCTCGACGCCCGACTCCCGGACGCTGCTCATTTCGGCGTGGGATAAAAGCGTCGTTCCCGAGATTCGCAAGGCAATCGAGAAGAGCGATCTCGGACTCACGCCAAACGTCGACGGCACCTCGGTGCGTTTGGTGATCCCGCCGCTCAACGAAGAACGGCGCAAAGACCTCGCAAAGCTCATTAAAAAGAAGGCTGAGGATGGCCGCGTTGCGGTGCGTAACGTGCGCCATCATGCCCACGACGACCTCAAGAACCAGCTCAAGTCTTCGACGATTACCGAAGACGACAGCAAACGGCTGCAAGAGTCGCTGCAGCGGCTGACCGACAAGTACGTCAAAGAGATCGACGCGCTGGTCGTCGCCAAAGAAAAAGAAATCATGGAAGTGTGAGCGAGGAACTTATATTGATGCCGGAGGTGCAGGCGCGCCGCATGCTGCAGACGCGGCCGATCCGACTGCAAGTACTCTCGCCCGCCGGAGCCTGGATCGGCGCGGGTGAGTTACGCGTGTTGTGCGTGAACGTCGCCGCGGACGGATCCGCCGACGTTACCGCAGGTTACGAGTCGTACCGCCAACCATGACGATTTCGCTCGCACGGAGTGCTGAGAGCGCGCTTTCCCAAGGGCCGCCGCCGCGTCACGTCGCGATCATCATGGACGGAAACCGGCGCTGGGCAAAGACGCGCGGTCTGCCCGCGATCGAGGGACATCGCCGCGGCATGGTCGCGTTGCGACACGTCACCCGGGCCGCTTCGGACATGGGTATCTCGGTTTTGACCGTCTACGGCTTCTCGACGGAGAACTGGAACCGCGCGGCTAAAGAGATTTCTTTGCTCTTCGATCTATGCGTGCACTTTGCGCGCACGGAGTTGATCGAACTTCGGCGCAATAACGTGCGCGTCCAGGTGATGGGCGACTGGGAGTCGCTTCCCGCCGCTCCGCGCAGCGCGCTGGCCGACCTGCAGGCACAGACGGCGCGCAACACCGGGCTGCTGCTCAACATGGCGGTGAACTACAGTTCGCACGCCGAACTCGAGCGCGCGGTCGCGGCCATCGCCCGCGACGTCGCCGCCGGGACCATCAGCCCCGACGCAGTCGACGGCACCTTGATCCGCCAGTACCTCTACACGGCCGGCCTGCCCGACCTCGATCTGCTGATCCGGCCAGGCGGGGAACACCGGCTTTCCAACTTTCTACTCTATCAAGCCGCGTACGCCGAGCTGGTCATGAGCGACACGTATTGGCCCGATTTCTCAAAGGACGATCTCGCGGCGGCGATCGCGGAGTTCGCCCGACGTCAGCGGCGCTTCGGCGGAGCTTGAACGCCCGACGAATCGTCGTCGGAATGATCGTCGCGGCGATCGGTCTTTGCTGCGTCGTCTTTCCGTGGGCGTTCTACCTGCTTGTGCTCGTCATCGGACTCGCGAGCATCTACGAGTTCAAAAACCTTTGCGCGAGCAAGGGGCAACCCCTCGAGTATCCCGTTGCGCTGCTTGGGGTCATCGCCTACGTCGCGATGTCGGTCTTCGACGTTCTCCACAAATGGGAAGGCGTGCTGCTTGCGGGGATCATCGTCGCGGCCTTCTGGATCGGCATGTACGGCGAACAGAAAGGCTACTTTGCGCGCACCGCTTACACGCTGCTCGCGGTGCTCTACATCGGAAAGCTCCTGACGTATTTCGTCTTCATCCGCCAGATCGATGGAAACGGGATGTGGTTAACGTTCTACGTCATCGCGATCATAGCGCTGACCGACATCTTCGCGATGATCGTGGGCTCGGCGGTCGGGCGCACCCGCTTGAGCAAGATTTCACCCAACAAAACGGTCGAAGGCGCCGTCGGATCGCTGCTCCTTGCGACCGCTTTCGCGACCGCTGCAACATGGTTTGCACCGCTGCACCTGCTGTGGTGGCAGGGTGCGGCGCTGGGCGCCCTGACGAGCCTTGCCGCGCAGGTCGGCGATCTCGTCGAGTCCGCTTTCAAGCGTGACGCCGGCGTGAAGGATGCGGGCGCAATGATCGTCGGACACGGTGGCGTGCTGGATCGCTTCGATTCCTATCTGCTGGGCGGCGTAACGTTTTTTGCGGGCCTTCATCTGGTGGGAGTGCTGCAGCTTCAGTGAGTCAACGCAAGCGCGTCGCGATCTTAGGTTCGACGGGCTCGATTGGGACGCAGGCGCTCGACGTGATCGCCGCGCATCCCGATCGTTTCGAAGTGTGCGCGCTCGCGGCCGGCCGTAACGTTGCGCTGCTGTCGGCGCAGGCCGAGCGCTTTGGCGTTTCTATTGCGACGACGGCGCACGACGGCGCGGTGGGGCTCATGCGCGTCGCCGTTGAGAGCGAGCCGGAGATCCTGCTCGCCGCCACCGACGGATCGGTGGCCTTCGATGCGGTCTTCGCGGCGGTCGGACGCGGCACCGACGTGGCCGTTGCGAACAAGGAGCTGATCGTTGCCGCGGGCGAGCTGTTGGTGGAAGCGGCGCGTACGAGCGGCGCACGTTTGCTTCCGGTCGACAGCGAACACAGCGCGATCTTCCAGTGCCTGATCGGCGAGGAGCAGTCGCGCGTCGCGGCGATCGTTCTCACCGCGTCGGGCGGTCCGTTTTGGCGCACTCCGCGCGAAGAGATCGAAGGAGCCGATCTCGAAGCGGCACTCGCCCACCCCACCTGGCGAATGGGAACGAAAAACACGATCGATTCGGCTACGATGATGAACAAAGGGTTAGAAGCCATCGAGGCGAGCCGCCTCTTCGGTTTGAGCGGCGATCGCGTTTTGATCGTCGTGCATCCGCAGTCGATTGCGCACGGCTTCGTCATCTTTACCGACGGTAGCGTTAAATCGCAGCTCGCCGCGCCCGATATGCGCCTGCCGATCGGCTATGCGCTTGCATATCCCGATCGCTTGGTCGCACCGCTGCCGCCTCTGCCCGAGGGCGACGCGCAATCCGGCGTTTTGCGGATTCTCGGGGAAAAGGCGGGAGCGCAGGACTTGCGCTACGAGTTCGAGGCACCCGATCCGGACCGGTTCCCGTGCGTCGCTCTCGCTTACCAGGCGCTGGCTCGGGGCGGAGTCATGCCGGCGGTTCTTTCGGCTGCAAACGAAATCGCGGTGGAGGCGTTTGTTAAAGGAAGAGTAGCGTTCGGGAACATTTCGGAGATCGTCGAGGTAGCCATGGAACGGGCCACACCGGCAGAGCTCACCCTCGAGGGAGTGCGTGGCGCCGACCGGGAGGCCCGAACGAACGCGCAAGTAATCGTAGAAGGTATCGAAAGGTCGTTAAGTCGTTGATCCTCATCGCCGCCGTCAGCCTGATCGGGTTCGAGAAGGTCCTTACCTTCCTCGTCATGCTTTCCGTTCTCATCGTCCTGCACGAGTTCGGACACTTCGTAATGGCCCGTCGCAGCGGCGTGCGCGTGAACGAGTTCGCCCTCGGCTTCGGCCCGCGGCTTGCCGCCTGGACGAGCCCGCGCAGCGGAACGCTCTACGCGATACGAGCCTTTCCAATCGGCGGCTTCTGCGCGATGGAGGGCGAGGACGGGCGCGTCTCCGAGGCCGAGCAACAGCGGAACTTCCGCACGACCCTACAGGGCGGAGAATCGAACTTCCAGGCTAAGTCGCCGTGGATTCGTCTTGGCATCATCCTTGCCGGACCGTTTGCCAACTTCGTCCTCTGCTACCTCATCTTACTGATCGGCGCGCTTGCGTTCGGCGTCACGTCCGATCAGCCCAATCAAGCCGTTCAGCCGATCGTCGGCGAGGTCAACGCCGGTTCGCCGGCGGAGATCGCGGGCATTCGCCCGGGCGATCGGATCGTCTCCATTGGCGACGTCGCCGTGACGAGCGGCAAAACGTTGGTCGACACGATCCACTCGTCGCTGGGCAAAAGGCTCGATCTGGTCTATCAGCGCAACGGCGTTCGCACGGAGATCTACGTGCAGCCCAAGCCTTGTCCCGCGCCGGTCGGACGCAACAAAGGCTGCATCGGCTTTTCACCCGTGCCCGAACTGACGCGCGTCGGCTTCGTTGAAGCAGTGCGCGCGAGCGGGGAAGAGTTCGTCGGCATCGCCGACCAAACGCTCGAAAGCATCGTGCTGCTCGTCACGCAGTTTTCGAAGTACGCTCCGCAAATTTCCGGCCCGATCGGCATGGGGCAGGTCGCGGTAACGGTTCAAGACTGGGGATGGGGGCCGTACTTCACACTCGCGGCGACGATCTCGTTTGCTCTCGGCCTCTTCAATCTGCTTCCAATTCCTGCGCTCGACGGCGGTCGCGCGGCCTTCATCATCGCGGAGCTCATTCGAGGGCGACCGGTGGACCCGGAGAAGGAAGCAATGGTCCATCTTGCAGGGTTTGCCGCGCTGATGGCGCTGATCATGCTGGTGGCCTTTCACGATATCGCCCGAATCGTCTCCGGACAGGGAGTAATGTAATCTCGATGCTGCGCGTGAGACGCAAAAGCAAACCGATCTTCCTCCAGAACAAGACCGGTAAGACCGACGCAAAGAGCGTCTGGATCGGCGGCGACCATCCAGTCGTCGTGCAATCGATGACGACGACCGACACCGCCGACGCCGATAAAACGCTCGAACAGATTTACGGTCTCACGATGGAGGGCTGCGAAGTCGTGCGGGTGACGGTGAAAGATCCGCCCGACGCCGCCGGCCTGCCCGCGATCGTTCACCGTTCTCCGGTGCCGATCGTCGCCGACATTCACTTCGATCACAAGATGGCGCTCGCGGCGATCGAGGCCGGCGTCGCGAAGCTTCGCCTCAACCCGGGTAACATTCGCGATCCGCAAAAGGTCGCGCAAGTGGTCACGGCCGCGAAAGCCAAGGGAATTCCGATTCGCGTCGGCGTCAACATGGGATCGCTGGCGCCCGATCTGGAGAAATCGCTCGGCCATACGGCCGAAGCGATGGTGCTCTCGGCTCTGCGCCACGTCGACCTTCTCGAAGAGCACGGCCACACGGACATCGCGATCTCCCTCAAAGCGCACGACGTCGCCACCACGGTCGCCGCCTATCGCATGATGGACGCTCGTCTGCGAGAGCGGGCGACGCCTTACGCGCTGCATCTGGGCATCACCGAAGCCGGACTGCTGCGCGACGGCACGATCAAGTCGTCGATCGGCCTGGGCATCCTCCTGTGGGAAGGGATCGGCGATACGATTCGCGTCTCGCTCGCCGACGATCCGATCGAAGAAGTCCCGGTTTGCTGGGGAATCCTCAAATCGCTCGGTCTGCGCGAAAAGGGCTTTGAGATCACGGCTTGTCCCTCGTGCGGACGCGCGGAGATCTCGGTGCTGGAACTGGGCCGCGCAGTCGAGGCGATCGCCAAATCGTACAGTGCGCCGGTAAAGGTTGCCGTGATGGGCTGCGTCGTCAACGGGCCGGGAGAGTCGAAAATGGCCGACGTCGGCGTCGCCGGCGGAAAAGGCAAGGGCGCCATCTACCGCGCCGGCGAGCTGGTTGGAACCTATCCCGAGAGCGAACTGCTCGGGATGCTGCGCTTAGAAATCGAAAAGGTCATCGCCGAGAAGTATCCCGCGTACGCCGCAGAGATCGGCGTGGCCGGAGGAGCCGCCGTGTGATGCGCCGCGCCGGCGAGCTGTACGCCCCGCTGCGATGGCAGAGCCTTGGAATCGTCGCGCTCTGCGCGCTGGCGATCTCGAGCGTGCTCGCGTTCTCGACGCCGATTGCGATGTTCGTCGACGGCGAACGCGTCGACAGCGACGTCGCGCCGGTCACGACCCCCAGCGAACGCGCCTTCGTACCGTTACGTTCGATCGCCGATGCGCTCGGCGCCGAAACGACCCTCGACAAGCAAGGAGTTATCACCGTTACGCTCGGCGATCAGGCGCTGCGTCTGCGGGTTGGCGATACGCGTGCAAAACTCAACGGCATGTCCTTTACGCTCAAACGAGCGCCATTCCGAGTCCGCGGGCGCGTTCTCGTATCGATCGAAGCAGTGGCTCGGGCCTTGCACGTGCACGCGGTTTACGACCCTCGCACGGCGAGGATTGAGGTCAGAACTCCCGGCGTCGGCCAGATACCGTAACGGCCTCGAATTTAGCGCAATTCGTTGTCGGCTGAGGCCGCGATTGACCTCGGACGTCCCTAGGTGTAGTCAGTGATGCCCTCGGGCTCTTCGACCGGGACCACGTCGGCCGGATTCGATTTGCGGAAGCCATACGAGAAGAAGAACACGAGCCCGACGACCAGCGCGAGGACGAACCACGTCCAGGTCGCACGCGAGAGTCCGAAGACCGCCAAGAAGAGTGAAAAGACGATGCCGAGCATCGGAAAGAGCGGTACGAACGGAACGCGGAAGCTGCGCGGCAGATCCGGGCTGCGGCGGCGTAGGTAGAGTACGCCTCCGCAGACCACCGAAAAAGCGATGAGCGTGCCGATATTGACGAGATTGAGTAAATTATTGAGCGGCACGATCAGCGCCAGGATGGCGACCGCGAGCCCCGTGATGATCGTCGTGACGAACGGCGTCTTGAAACGCGGGTGGATCGCGGCCACCGCCGGCGGGAGCATGCGGTCTCGTGCCATGACGTAAAAGATCCGCGATTGGCCGAGCAGCGATGCCAGCGCGACGCTCGTCGTGCCGGCGAGCACGCCGATGGTGATGACCCAGCTCAGAGCCGGTATATGCAGCGGTGCCAGCGCGTAGACCAGCGGATTTTTGATCGGCACTTGGCTCCACGGCACCGCACCCACGAGAACGATCGCGGTCGCGCAATACACCAGCGTGCCGATCACCAGCGCGCCGATCACTCCGACGGGAACGTCGAACTGGGGATTCTTACACTCCTCGGCGGTCGTCGTTGCGGTATCAAAGCCGATGTAGCTGAAGAAGACGTACGCGCCGATTGCGATGATGCCGTAGGGCTGCGCGGAGGACGAATAGTCCGCCATGCCTCCAAAAGGTTTGAGGCTTCCCCAACCGACGGGATTGAAGTTGTGCAGGTTGGCGGCGTGAAAGAGAAAGAATCCCGCGATCACGAAGACGACGAGTGCCGAGATCTTCAGCACGACGAAGACGTTGTTGACCGTCGCGGACTCGCGAATTCCCACCGAAAGCAAAATGCTCAAGCCGACGACGAACAGCGCAGCGACAATGTCGAACTGCGAGTGGAAGACGTCCCAGTTCGTCGGCAGCCACCAGACACCGTGGACGATCAGGTTCGACTGCTGCGCCCACGCCGGCAGCGAAAGGCCGGCGCTCTTGGCTACGTCTTGGATTGCCGCCGAGAACTGCTGCGCGACCGGCGCCGCGCTGATGCCGTATTCGAAGATCAGCGCAAATCCGATGATCCAGGCAAAGAGCTTGCCCATCGTCGCGTACGCGTAGGTGTACGCGCTCCCCGCGACCGGAACCATCGCGCCGAGCTCCGCGTAACAGAGTGCGGCGAAGAACGAGGTCAGACCCGCCAGCAAATACGAGACGATGACGGCCGGGCCGGCGCCCTTTACGCCGGTTCCGATCGTCGTGAAGATTCCGCCGCCGATCATCGTGCCAAGCCCGATTGAGATCAGGTCTTTTGCCGTCAGGGCACGGCGAAGAATCTTCCGCGTGCCGAGCTCGCGCAGCTTTTCGACGTCGGTCGTAGCGAAGAGCGCAGAGAAAAACGACATTCCGCGCTCGGTTCGCAGCGCCGTCGCCTCACGCCTCCGGTGGAGCGCTCCCCGGGTTCCAGCGGTGCTCGGGCTCGCCGAGGGCGTCGTTGATCCAACGGGCCCAGACGAAGAGCGCGTCGGAGAGCCGGTTCAGATAGCGCAGCGCGTCGCTCGAAACGCTCTCGCCGTCCTCGAGCATTGCGACCACGAGACGCTCCGCGCGGCGACAGATCGTTCGCGCGACGTGAAGCTGCGCTCCGGCGGGCGACCCGCCCGGAGAGATAAAGTTTGCCAGCGGGGCAAGATCGCGCTGCGCGCGATCGATGGCACGTTCGAGCGCCGTCGCGTCGGATGCTCCGACACGGGGGATCGCCGCGCTGAGGTCCTCGGGAAGGGTCGCAAGTTCGCTCCCTAAGTTGAAGAGGACGTCTTGGGTCCACGCCAGCCACGCGTCAAGCGCGGCCGCCCGCTGGTGGCTTTTCGCCGGCGGCCGCAACGCCGCGCGCGCCACGCCGAGTACGCTCGAGAGCTCGTCCACGGTGCCGTACGTCTCGATGCGAAGGGCGCGCTTGCTGACGCGCTGGCCCCCGACGAGTCCAGTCGAGCCGCCGTCTCCGGTGCGCGTGTAAATACGGGTGAGCTTCGGCATTTTGGTGCTATTGCGAGCCCGCGCAACGGATATCCCCGCGCGAAGGCGGTTTGAGCGTCCCAAGCGAAACGGGGCCGGTCATGTCCGAAGCGCTTGCCGCCGGTGCCATTCGCGAGATTCCTCCGAAGAGCGCTGATCTTTCAGCCTGGTACACCGCCGTTTGCCTCAAAGCGCAGTTGGCATCCTATTCACCCGTGCGCGGCTGCGTCGTCTTGCGCCCGTACGGTTTCGGACTATGGGAAAACCTCCAACGCGAGCTCGACGCGCGATTCAAGGCGACCGGGCACGAAAACGCCTATTTTCCCCTGCTCATTCCGGAGAGTCTGCTGATCCGCGAGGCCGAGCACGTCGAAGGCTTCGCGCCCGAGGTCGCTTGGGTCACACAGGGCGGCAGCGAACCGTTGACCGAGCGTCTTGCGATCAGGCCCACCTCCGAAGCGATGATCGGAACGATGTACGCGCAGTGGATCGAGTCGTACCGCGACCTTCCCATCCTGATCAATCAGTGGGCGAACGTCGTGCGTTGGGAAAAAGCGACGCGTCCGTTCCTGCGCACGATGGAGTTCCTCTGGCAAGAAGGGCACACGGCGCATGCCAACGCGCAAGAGGCGCGCGAGGAGACGCTGCGCATTCTCGATCTTTACCGCGACTTCGCCGAGAACGTCGCCGCGATACCGGTCTACGCCGGCAGGAAGAGCGCGAGCGAGCGTTTTCCTGGAGCGGTCGAAACGTTTTCGATCGAGGCCTTGATGCCCGACGGAAAGGCGCTGCAATCGGGCACCTCCCACGATTTGGGCCAGAACTTCGGCAAAGCGTACGACATCAAGTTCGTCGACGCCGATCAGGCGATCAAGTACGCGTACACGACGTCGTGGGGCGTGTCGTGGCGCATGATCGGCGCGCTGATCATGGTGCACGGGGACGATCGCGGCCTGCGCGTACCGCCCAAAATGGCTCCGATCGAGGCGGTCCTCGTGCCAATCGTTCGCTCCGCGGACGATCGCGCGATCGCAGTCTGCCAGGAGCTCGCAAAGACGCTCGATTCGGCTGGACTGCGGGTCCGGGTCGACGCACGCGACGCGCAGCCGGGTTGGAAGTATGCGGAGTGGGATCTGCGCGGGGTTCCCGTTCGCATCGAGATTGGGCCGCGGGACGTCGACGCGAAGACCGCCGTTCTCGCGCGCCGGGATCGCGAAAAAGGCGATCCCGCCCAGAAGAAGAGCGTGTCGCTCGACGATATCGTTCCGGCCGTCCGCGGCCTGCTCGACGAAATCCAAGTTTCGCTGTACCAGCAAGCCAAGGAGTTTCTCGCCTCGCATACGTTTGCGACCGGGGACCGTTCCGAGTTCTTCGAGCTCTGTTCGAACAAGGCAGGCATGGTCGACATCGCCTGGTGCGAACGCCCCGAATGCGAAGCCGAGGTCAAACGCGTGACTACCGCTACGACGCGCGTCTTGCACGATCTGGAGCCGGGCGACACCATCTGTACCGCGTGCGGCGAGCCGGCGCGATCGAGAGCCTATTTTGCGCAATCTTACTAAGTGTATCTGGTGGTGCGCGCTCGCGGCCGCGATCTTCTGCGGCCCGGTGAGCGCACTCGCGCTCGCCAACGCGCCGAGCGTGGCCGATCTGGATGCAGAAGCGCGTTCCACCGGCAACCGTCGCGATATCGCCGAGCACATCGGTGAGTCGATCTTTAGCACCCAATGGTCGGCAGAGGTGAGCCAAATCTCGGCAAACGAGCTGGGCCGGCACCTGATCGTCGGGATCCGGCTGTGGGGGGTGAAGTTTCACCGGCCGCTCAACCGCGAGGAGTTCGTCGGCGAGATCGTCGCCATCGCTGCCCGAGCATTCGCGGCCGCGCCCAACGCCGAAGAGATAGACTTTTGGACGAGCGTGCCGATCGTCGTCGGCAGGGACGTGGTCGTCAACGGCGATCTGGCAAAGCCGACGACCAAAACGGTCTTCGCGATGACCGTGCCGCGCGACGAAAGCCCACAATCGCTGCAGCAACGCGCGTTGCGAACGAGCGACGGCGTCTTCTGGGATGAAGAGTGGGTCCGCGACGCACTGCGGCCGGCGACGTGAGCGCGGCGATGTACCAGAAGACGACGCTTCCCAACGGGATCCGCGTGCTGACCGAGGAAATGCCGGGCGTCCGTTCGGCGACGGTCGGAATTTGGGCCGACGTCGGCTCGGCGTCTGAGTCGCACGAACGCCGCGGCATCTCACATCTGGTCGAACACATGCTCTTTAAAGGAACGCAGCGACGCAGCGCGCGCCAGATCGCCGAAGCGATGGACGGCGTCGGCGGTAACCTCAACGCGTTCACCGATAAAGAGACGACCTGTTACTACGCAAAGGTGATCGACCGTCACGTTCCCCTCGCGCTCGACGTACTCGCCGATATGTTCTTGCACTCGGCGTTCGATCCGAGCGAGCTGGACAAAGAGCAGAAGGTCGTTCTCGAAGAGATCAAGATGTACGAGGATGCGCCCGACGACCTGATCCACGACGTCTTTCTCCAGACGATGTGGAGCGGATCGAATCTTGGCGAACCAACGATCGGCTTTGCCGAGACGGTCGTCAGCATTACGCCCGACGATCTGCGCGCGCACATGCGCGCGCACTACGCGCCCAACTCAGTCATCGTCGCATGCGCCGGAAACGTCGAACACGATCGATTCGTCCAACTGGTCGCGCGAGAGTTCGAAGGCTTCGACGGTGCCTGCGCTCCGTCGCCTGCCGAGCAGCCGGCGACCACGCCCGGGCGCCACGTGCGCGACAAGGAGAGCGAACAGGCCTACGTCGTTTTAGGGACGGCCGGACTTTCGATGCGCGACGAGCGGCGCTACGCGCTCTCCGTCTTGGATACGGTGCTGGGCGGCGGCATGTCGAGCCGTCTCTTTCAGGAGATCCGCGAGAAGCGCGGCCTGGTCTACAGCGTTTATTCGTTTCAAGCGGCGTATCGAGGCGCAGGCTTGTTCGGCGTCTACGCCGGTACTTCGCCCGCAAACGTCCAGGCCTGCGTCGATCTCGTCGTCGCCGAGTTCGAACGGATCGGAACCAAGCCGGTGGGTTCCGACGAGTTCCGGCTGGCGCAGGAGCACCTTAAAGGTAATCTGACGCTGTCGCTCGAGTCGACCTCGAGTCGAATGATTCGCTTGGGCCGTAACGAGCTCGCGCTGGGTCGCCACGTCAGCACCGAAGAAGTCGAGCGCAGAATCGACGCGGTGACGCCTGAAGAAGTCCGGGAACTCGCGCAGGAGCTTCTCGCACAGGAGAAGTTGGGGCTCGCGATCGTCGGGCGCGCCGGCGAGTTGGAGATCAACTTTACCGTTGATGCGGCGTAGCGTGCTCCGCACAGCGTAGGCAAGCGCAGACGTGCAGCACGCCGTAGCCGCGCTCCCGCAGCTGTGGTCAGGAAAACTGATCGGCGCGATGGTGATTACCTTCATCGTGCAGGGCGTAACGATCGGAGCCTACTCGGCGCGTCTCGCGGGCGTGCAGACGAAGCGCATCGCGACCTCGATCTCGCTCTTCAACTTGCTCGTCACGACCGGCCGGCTGGCAAATCTCTTCATGGGTTTTTTCGTCGGACCGCTCTCCGACGAGGCCGGGAACGCGGTCGGCCGGCTGCAGGGTCATCCCGCCGCAGCGGCGGCCTGGCAGCAGGTCTTCACGCTTCAGCTGCGCTGGATCGTTCTGGCCGGCACGGTCGGCATGGTCGGCTTTGCGATGCTCTTGCCGATGTTTACGTATCTCTTCCGCCGCGGCGTGCGCTCTTTCGAAGCCCGCGGCTCCGTGCCGCACTCCCTGGCGCGCCTGGCCTCGCCCCGGGTGCTCGCCGACGTGCTGCGCGCCGAACGTTTACCGCCGCTGGCGACGCTGCGGAGTTTCGACTGGCGCAATCTTCCCAAACGCCTCCTGATCTTCAACGCGGTCGTCATGTGCGTTTATTCGGTCGGAGTGCAGTCCTCGTTCTTAGCGTCGGTGCTCGACGTCAACGTGGCCCGAACCGCGATCACGCTCTCGGGGATCGTCAACGGTATCGGAACGATCGCCTTTACGCTGTTCGTCGACCCGACGTCGGCGATGATCACCGACCAGGCGATCCACGGGAAGCGAACCGTCCAGGAGGTTCGCTCCATGGTGTTCTATCTGACGCTCACGGCCATCATCGGCTCGCTGCTCTCGCAGGTGATCCTGTATCCGGCCGCCGTCGTCATCGAGGTAGTCTCCCGGTTTGCATCGCATGTCCATATCTAAGTTTGCAGCGCCGGCCGCCTTCTGCGCGGCCCTGACGCTTGCGGGGTGCGCGGGTTCGATCCAGCGCTGGATCGGGGATACGCGGATTCATCAGGGAGCGATTTCGCTGGCACACGGCGACGCGCGCGATGCAGAACTGGCCTACGGGCTGGCGCTGCGCGTCGAGCCCAACGATCCGAGAGCTCAAACCGGATACGTCGAAGCCGCCGCGAGCCTCGCGCGAGCGCAGTTCGCCAAGGGTAACTTCGACGATGCGCTCGCGACGGTAGACAGCGGACTTCGGCTGAACGCACAGAGCGCGCCCCTGGCGGCCTTGAAGATAACGATCGATCAGGCCAAGCTCAAACGCGAGATCGTTCTGTCGAACTATCCGACCTACCAGAGCGCGGCGTTGGAGATCGTGCACTCGTACCGGCAGCTCAACGTCGCCAACGCGTTGCTCTTAAAGGATTTGCGCCGCTTCGGATATACGTTCGATACCGACGACCTTTCGGCGGCGATCAAACGGAGCTACGCGCTGCAGCTCGAGGTCGCCAAGAACACGAACCGCCTGATCCTATACCGGCAGTTAATATCATCCGGCTTACCCGAAGTGCCGTCTCAGTCGACGACCTTCGGAGCGGCCTCGCTCTTACCGTTACCGTAATCGACGCGTCAATGATCGCCTGGTTCGAGTCGCTTCCCACGGGTTTGGCCGGGGTTCTCATCGTCGGCGGTTTCGTCGGCTCGTGCCTGGTGATGGGGTACCTCGTCGCTAAGTTCACCTCGCAGGACATTCGGCAGACTCACAACGATCGCGCCGGTTTCATTCTGGCGGTCATCGGGGTCATCTACGCGGTTTTGCTCGCGTTCGTCGCGATCGGCGTTTGGGAACGCTTTCAAGAGGCCGATGTGCGCAGCTACGATGAAGCGGGGGCGCTCGCGACGGTGTATCGCGGTTCGGATTCGTTTCCGGACGGCGGCCATTTGCGGGGCATGATGCGGGAATACGTCCGCTCGATCGTCGACGTGGAGTGGCCGTTGATGCGCAAGGGCGACGACTCCGAGTTTTCGACCCGATTGCCGGAAATGGTCGAGAAGTACGTTCGCCAGCTGCCGGTCACGTCGATGTCGCAATCGGACGTTCACGCGCAGATGATTACCTCGATGGAGACGGCCCTGATGGATCGGCAGACGCGCCTAACCGTCGACTTCATCGGCATTAGCGGCATCATGTGGTTCGTTCTCGTCGCCGGCGCCTACGTTACCGTCGCTTTCACCTATCTTTTTGGTTTCGAGCGCACGATCATGCAGCAACTGATGATCGGCGGGCTGAGCCTGATCATCGGGCTCGTCCTCTTCCTCGTTTTGGCGCTGGACTATCCGTACCGCGGCGGAATCGCCGTGCAGCCGCACGCGTTCCAGGTGCTCCTGGAAGGCTGGAAGGAGGGCTTTTAGGGCTGGGGGATGACGCAGACGTTGTGGGCGTCGAGGAATTCGCGCCCGCGACCCGTACGTTCGGCCCCCCGGAACGCGCGCCAGAATTTGTCGGCGTCGGGCACCGTGCGGCCGGGCGATGTTTGGTAAACGCGCCAATCGCCGAAGCCTACGGCGGGAAATCGCTCGAGCCACGCGCAGAGTTCGAGGTTGCGGCGGAGCCGCCGGTCTTCGATCGAGATGAAGTAGCGCGCGCCTTTGCGGATCGCGCTCTCTTCATCGAACGGCGTCCATAGGATCGGATCCTCTTCCCAGCCGAAACGGTCGATGTAGTACTGCACGTCGGGTCCGTAGTGGCCGATAACGACGAGCGCATTGGGCGCAAGCGCGGCGTCGAGCGCTTTTGCGGTGCGGTACGCGTTCGCGTTGTAACCGTAATAGGCCGCGACCGCCGATCGGCTCGTACCGGCCGCTGCCGCCGCGATCAGCAGCGGAATCGAAAGAAGAGCGTAGCGCGCAGCCGGTGCGGCATCGGTCGCCCGGATGAAATCGACGACTCGTCCCAGCAATCCCCCGATCGCAAGCGCACAGAGCGGCAGAAGTGGAAACATATAATAGTCGACGCGTTCGACGGTCACCACGACGAAAACGTAGAGCAGACCGCCGCCGAGCCACGCCCAGAGCAGCGCTTTGCTGCGCGCCGGGATCCAGTTCAGCGACGCGAAGACGGCGATCGAAAGCAGAAACGAGATGCCACCGAGCATCGTGCTCCGGAGCATTCCCAAGACGATGCGGAAGTTCGTGAGTTTTGCGGCAAGCGCCGAAACGCCGGTCAGCGCGGCCGCCAGCGCCGGAAGGACGTGAAGCTTCGTTATCCCGCTCGCCCAGTGCCACTCGGCGTACGATGCGACGCGGCGATCGTAGAGCCAAAGGAGCAGCAATGGGACGACGAAGAGGGTGGCAACGGGAAGCACCGGCGTCGGCTTGCGGGCGAACGCGCGCTGCCAAACGAGCGCGATCAGCGGCGCGACGGCGAGCACCGCGACCGGCTTGGCGAGGTAGGCGAGTGTCAGCAGGGCGGTGCTCCATAAGAGCGGCGGCCAGTCGAGCTTTTCGCGATCCAACAACGCGCGCGCGGCCGCATAGAGGGCGGCGCTCAGGAAGAAGACCATCGCACAGTCGGGCGTAAACGTGCGCCCGTAGTAGACACTGCCCGGAAAGATCGCGAAGAAGAATCCGGCCGCGAGGCCCGCGATCGCGCTGCCGAAAAGCCACCGGCCGAAAAGCGTTAGGACTGCGACGGTCCCGAGGCTGAATGCCAGCGTGATCGTGCGCCCAAAGATTTCGTGGACGCCGAAGATCTTATAAAGTACGGCAGCCAAGAACGGAACGATCTGCAGTTCGAGCTCGACGTAGTTGGGGGGCGGGCCGTTGTACGTGGTCTGCGGGTACATGATATCGAACCGGCGTAGCGCGAAGTTGCGGGCGATCGCCGCGGTGTCACCCTGGCGCCAGCCCGGATGATCGAGGATCGGGTTGCCGATGCCGTGGAGTCGCAGCGCGAGCGCGAGCAGCAAGAGCGCCGCCAGCCCGCCGTACCAGTATGCCGGCTTCACGTCAGTTGAGGTGGCGGAACGTCCAGTATTTGTTGATGAAGAAGTTGACGAACGTGCCGGCCAGCGTCGCGACGAGCCAGGTCAACGTGAAATGCCGCACGTTGAAGTGCTCGGCCAGCGCGAAGACGATGCGGCCGAAGATCAGCGCGATCGCGGAAACGGTCAGGAACTGCAATCCCTCCACGAACGGATTCCGGCGCGAGCCAAACGTCCAGATGCGATTGAGGATGTAGTTGGAGACCCCGCCGACCATGAAGCCGATGGCGAAATCGGCGAACCAGGATAAGTTCGTCGTTTTCTCCAGTACGTGCGCGACGACGAAATTGACGAGCATGCCGGAGGCGCCGACCAGCCCGAACTTGACGAACTGGCGGACACCGCGCCTACGCAACCCAGTACCAATCCGCGAAGAGGACGGTGAACAATCCCAGGAGCGGAAGCGAAAACGCGAGGATCACGTTGTTGACCCACGGCCGTTCGCCCCAGCGGGCAAGAATGGCGAACATCGGAAAGAGCACCAACGCAAAGCGCGGCATGGACATCAAGTTCGAGGTCGACATCGGCACGAGGATCGAGAGCGCCATGTACGCGATGTACGACGGGCGCAGGCTGCGCCATCCGCCGACGAGGACGGCGATCATCAGCAGGGTGAAGGCCACCTCGAGCGACTGGTTCGCGACGTTCTGCGCCCCGGCGCCGTGCGCGGAGATCTTTCCAAATGCGTTGATGAGGCTGACCCATGGAGGCGCGAAGTGCCGGTTCCAGTGGATCTGAACGTGCGAGAAGTACAACGGATCGGCGCGCAGCACCCAAAGGTAGGCCATGTACAGCGCCAACCCCATCGGGATCAGCACGGCGGCGAAGAGGTTGACAAGCGTGGCCTTCGCCCCGGTTTCCTTGGCGGCCGCCCATTCCATGACGAACGGGACGAGCAGTAAAACGCCTTCGACGCGGGTGAGGGCGGCGAAGAAACCGAGGATGCCTGCGACCCACCACAACCGCGCGCGCATGTAGTAGAACGAGGCGACCGTAAGCATGAAGAAGAGCGACTCGGTATAGACGGCGGTAAAATACACCGCCGTCGGAAAGATCGAAACGTAGAAGATCGCGCGCCGCGCGACCGCCCGGTCGTATTCGTGCTCTAAAAGCTTATAAAGGTACAGTAAGCCGAAGAAGAAGGACGCATTGGAGATCAGCAGCCCGGCGATCAGGTGGTTGCCGGCAAGCGCGCCGAAGATCCGCACGAGGAGCGGGTACAGCGGGAAGAACGCCATGTCGGTGCCGCGATAGCCCTGCGTTGCGATGTCGAGGTAGTGGACGGCATCCCAGCGTCCCCAAACGGCGAGCAGCACGTGCGAAGACTCTTGGACGTGCGTGCCGGCGCGTTGTCCGATGATCACCGCCGCGAGCTCGGCGATCACGATGATCGCCAGACGCGTCGCAGCGAAGTCGATCAGCACCTCGCGAACCGTCTGGTTGAACCGCGCCGCAATTAAAATCTTGGCCGCGCAGAAGAGCGCCAGCGCGATCAAGAACAGGCGCGCGCCGTGCGTGGACTCTGAGGCGACGACGAAGGTCAGCCACAAAAGGAGGAACGGTACCCACGTCAGCGCGTCGTAGCGCAGGGAACGAACGAGCGTGATTCCCGCGCGGTGGGCGAAGTAGTGCGCGTACGCCGTCCACAGCGCAACGGCGAGGATCAGGCCGCCGAGCGTTCCGGCGATGAGCCCCAGCTCGCTGACCGCGCCGTGGTGGCGCGGGACGACGACCGCGTACCAGGCGAAGAATCCGAGGCTGAGCCCCGCGAGCGCAACCGCCAAAACCGACGGCCAACCCGCAAAGTACGCGTCGGCGAACTGTGAGAAGCGCCGCTGTACGGGATGTGAGAGATTGGTACCCGCGAACACGTCCGAACGTGTTTAACAGGAAATGAGGCGCTTCCCTTGCAAGCCTGCCAGAATGGCTCCCTCGATTATGCGAGCGAGGTTGGAATGCTCGGTTGATACGCTCGATTTCGTCAAGGTAACGGAGAACGGGGCGCTCGCGGCTTCGCGTTGGATGGGGCGAGGCGAACGCGAGTCGGCCGACGGCGCGGCGGTCACGAAGATGCGTGAGTCGCTGGGAGAGATGGAAATTGCCGGGCGCATCGTCATCGGCGAGGGCGAGCGCGATGAGGCGCCGATGCTGTACATCGGCGAAGAGGTCGGAAGCGGCGGCCGCGAGGTCGACATCGCCGTCGACCCGGTCGAAGGGACGAACCTCGTTGCCAACGGCCTTCCCAACGCCATCGCGGTGATGGCAATCGCCGAGCGGGGCGGCCTCCTGCACGCGCCCGATACGTACATGCGCAAGCTGGCCGTCGGACCGAAAGCGGCCTCGTACGTACACATCGACGCGCCCGTGCGCGATAACTTGGAAGCCGTCGCAAATGCCCTCGAAAAACCGATCAACGACGTCTGCGTCATCATCTTAGACCGTCCCCGCCACGCCGAACTGATCAGAGAGGTCCGCGAGGCCGGCGCGCGCATTCGACTGATCTCCGACGGAGACGTCGACGCCTGCATCGCCACGGCGATCGAATCGACCGGAATACACGTCGCGATGGGCATCGGCGGCGCGCCGGAGGGCGTGCTCGCAGCGGCGGCGATCAAATGCCTCGGCGGGAACTTCATGGGTCGCCTCGAGCCTCGCAACGACGAGGAAGCATCGCGCGCCAAAGCGATGGGTTTCGGCGATCTCGACCGCGTGCTCGAACTGGACGACCTCGTGAAGAGCAGCGACGTGATTTTCTGCGCGACCGGCATCACCGACGGAGATCTCGTGCGCGGCGTTCGCTTTTTCGGCAATCAAGCGCGCACCCACTCGATCTTGGTCCACTCCGGCGGGACGGTACGCTTCATCGAATCGACGCATCGGCTCGGCGCACGCCCGGCCGGACGATAATGACTGCCCGGCGGCGTCACGATGTCGTCGTCGTCGGCGCCGGCTCCGCCGGTTACGCTGCGGCACGCACGGTTCTCGACGTCGGCTGCGACGCGGCGCTGGTCGATCGCGGTCCGCTGGGAGGCCTCTGCATCTTGCGCGGCTGCATGCCGAGCAAAGCGCTGCTGGCTTCGAGCGATGCCGTGCAGGACGCGCGCGACGCGACCGCGCTGGGCGTCGCGATCGGCGAAGAGTCGCTCGACATGCCGTTCATTGCGGCCCGAAAGCGGGCGCTCGTCAAGGAGTTCGCGGACTACCGTATCGGGGGCATCGAACGCTTCCCGCTCTATCAGGGGCCGGCCCGGTTTCTTTCTCCGACTGAGCTTGCCGTCGGCGACGGCACGGTCCTCGAAGCGAAAAAGTTCATCGTCACAACGGGCAGCACGATCGGCCCCCTCGAGCTCCCCGGACTGAGCGAAACCGGCTATCTCGACAGCGACGCCGTGCTCGAACTCGAAGCGATTCCGAAATCAATAATCGTGCTCGGCGGCGGGTACACCGCCTGCGAGCTGGGGCAGTTTCTGGCGCGCATGGGCGCTCGTACGACGATCCTTATTCGGAGCGGGCATCTGCTGACTCCCAGTGACGAAGACGTCGGCGGTGCGCTGACCGAATATTTTCGCGACGAAGGAATCGACGTCATCACGCGTACGACGCTGCTCGAAGCGCAGCGCCGCCCGCACGGCAAAGCGGTGCGCTTCCTGCACGAGGGCCGCGAGCGGGAGATCGTGGCAGACGAGATCTTCTACGCCCTGGGGCGCATACCCGAAGTCGACGGGCTCGATTTGAGCCGAGCCGGCATCCGTTACGACCCGGAGCGCGGCATCGTCGTCGACGAGACGATGCAGACGAGTAATCCCGACGTCTACGCGGCCGGCGACGTAACCGGCGAATACATGCTCGTGCACGTCGCGATCTATCAAGGCGAGGTCGCCGCGCGCAACGCGTGCCTGGCGCTGGGCGAGCGGGCCGACTACCGCGTCGTCGCCGCGCATGCGGTCTTTTGCGATCCGCAGGTCGCCACGGTCGGAGCCAGCGAGAAAAGTCTCAAGCGAACGGGGACCGCGTACGTCAGCGGCCGCTACGATTTTGCAGAACACGGAAAGGCGCAGTGCCTTGCCAAGACCAAGGGCTTCGTGAAGATGATGTCCGACCGCGATGGCGGCCGCATCTTGGGGGCGGCGGTCATCGGTCCCCAGGCGTCGGAACTCATTCACGAGGTGATCGTCGCGATGAACTACGGGGCCACCGTCGATCAGTTCATGCGCATTCCGCACCTTCACCCCACTCTTTCGGAGATCTGGACCTATCCGGCCGAAGAGTGCGCGGCGCAACTGGGTAGAAAACAGCCCGGCGACGAGCAGGTCGAACTTGCAACGAGCATCGGCGGTCTCTGAACCGCCCGAGCGTCTGCGCGTCGCCGTCGTGCAGATCAAGCCGGCGAAGGGACAGTACGACGCAAACCTTCGAACCGCGGGCGAGGCGTTCGCCCAGCTTTGCAGCGATCCGCCCGATTTGATCGTGTTGCCCGAAGCGGCGCTGACCGGTTACTTCTTGGAAGGCGCGGTTTACGATCTCGCCCTTCCAGCCGGTCGTTTTGCGGCAGACCTCGCAAAGGCGTGGCGCGATGCCTGCGCCGAGCGCAGCGTCGACATCGTCTGCGGATTTTACGAGAACGACGGCGGTACGTACTACAACAGCGCCTTGTATCTTCGCGTCGAGGCGGGTTCGCAGCGCATCGCGCACGTCCATCGCAAGATGTTCCTGCCGACGTACGGCGTCTTCGACGAGGAACGCTTCCTCTCACGCGGCCGGGAACTCGGCGTCTTCGGCACCGCATACGGTACGATGGCGCTGCTCGTCTGCGAGGACGCCTGCCACGCGATATCCGCCACGCTCGCCGCCATTAAAGGCGCGCGCGTCATCGTCGTTCCCAGTGCCTCACCCGGGCGCGGAATCGACGGAGCGGGCGAACTTACGAGCGTTACGCAGTGGCGCGACATGCTGCGCTTGGCGGCGATCGAACACGGCGTCTACGTGATCTATGCCGGATTGACTGGCTTCGAGGGCGGAAAAGGCTTGAGCGGTTCGTCGTTCATCGTCGATCCGCACGGCCAAATCGTCGTGGAAGGACCGCGTTCGGAGGCTTGCATTTTACGCGCCGACCTCGACCTGCGCGAGGTCGACATCGCGCGCGCGACGCTGCCGCTGCTCGGCGACCTGGGCGGCGTGCTCCCGGACCTCTTGCTCGACGATCGGCTGCCGCTGCCGCGCGGCCGCTTTTCGACGCACGCGAGCGATGCTGCGGGTCGTTGAGCCGCCGCCCAGACGCCTCGAAGCGCCGGGGATAGACGTAGCCGTCGCGGCCGATTGGCTCGTCGCTTTTTTGCGCGACGAGATGATCGCGCGGCGCAATATTGCGCGCGCGGTGGTTGGCCTCTCCGGAGGAGTCGACTCGGCGGTGACGGCGTACCTTTGCGCGCGCGCGCTCGGGCCCAGCAACGTCTACGCGATCCGAATGCCATACCGCACGTCGAGCGCCGCAAGTCTAAAGGATGCGGCACTCGTGGTCGACGCGCTCGGTATCGCCTGCGACACGATCGACATCTCCGCTGCGGTCGACGGCTACCTGCAGTACGAAGCGGACGCGGATTCGCGACGGCGCGGCAACGTGATGGCGCGAACGCGCATGCTCGTGCTCTTCGACCAATCCGCAAAATACGGCGCGCTCCCCATTGGGACGGGAAATAAAACCGAACGGCTCTTCGGCTACTTCACCTGGCACGCCGACGACACGCCCCCGCTCAATCCGCTGGGCGACCTCTTCAAGACGCAGGTCTGGGCACTGGCGCGCTATTTGGGCGTCCCCCAGGCGCTGATCGACAAGGCACCGAGCGCGGACCTGGAAGCCGATCAGACCGACGAAGCCGATCTCGGGATTAGCTACGCGCGCGCCGACGCCATTTTAGACCGGCTGCTTGCGGGATATACCAACGCGGAGTTGATCGAGCGCGGTTTTGCCGCTGCCGACGTCGAGCTCGTCCGGCGGCGCGTCGATTCGACGCACTGGAAGCGTCACTTGCCGACGACGGCAATGCTGACCAACACGGCGATCAACGAGTTCTTCCTGCGCCCCGTAGACTACTGATGCGACGCGCCTTCTTTCCGGTGAGTTTGAATTTGGAGGGGCGCCCGTGCGTCGTCATCGGCGGCCGGCAGGACCGGGAGGCCGTCGAGAAGGCCGCCGCCCTGCAGGAATGCGGAGCGCGCGTTCACCGGATCTACGAAGGCGACGCTCTTCGCGACGAAGATCTATCCGGCGCATTCTTCGTGATCTCGACGCCGCAGGACGCCGAACTCTCAGCGCGCTTGCGCGGGCTGGCCGATCGCGACGGTTTCCTGCTGTGCTGCATCGATCAGCCGAAATACGGCTTCGTCGCGATGGCCGCGATCGTCAAGGCGGGCCCCGTGCGCGTCGCGATTTCGACCGCCGGGCTAGCGCCCCGCGTCGGCAAGATCCTCAAGAATGCTCTCGGGAAGGCGATGGACGCGCGCTTCACGCGCTTCATCGAACGCCTGGCGCAGCTGCGCGAGCAAACCCGCGCCGAGCATCCCGAGCAGAACGAATCCGGCGTGCGGCGAGACGCGATGATCGAAGCGGCCCGCGGTTTCTCGGCGGAGGTGCGGTTCGGTTATCCTGACTGGTTCGAGAACGACGATGCCCAACGTTGAGATCGTCGCGGTTGGAACGGAGCTCCTGCTCGGACAGCTGCTCGATACGAATACACCGCACGTCGCGCGGGAGCTTGCGAGCGCGGGGATCGACGTTCTGGGGACGCAGGCAGTGGGCGACAACCGTCAGCGAATCGCGCGCACGATCTCCGCGGCGCTGGAGCGTGCCGACGGTGTCGTGACGACCGGCGGGCTGGGGCCGACAATCGACGATCTCACGAAAGAGGCGGTCTGCGATGCGCTCGCTCTCGGCGTCGAAACGTACGGCCCGGCGCTCGCGCAAATGGAGGCGTTCTTCGCGAAGACGGGTCGCCCGATGCGCGACAACAATCGCAAGCAGGCCGAACTTCCGCAGGGAAGCCTGCCGCTCGATAATCCCAACGGAACCGCGCCCGGATTCATCGCATTTTCGCGCGACGGCAAGTTCGTGGCGTGCATGCCGGGCGTGCCGCGAGAGATGAAGCCGATGCTGGCCAACGCCGTCGTTCCGTTTCTGCGCGAACGCCTCCACGCCGAGGGTCTCATCGTGACGCGCGTCGTGCACACGATCGGCATGGGAGAGTCGGAGGTCGATCACCGCATCGGCGATCTCTTTCGTACGAGCGAGAACCCGAAAATCGCGGTGCTCGCGCACGATTTTCGCGCCGACGTAAAAATCATGGCGAAGGCCGGTACGCAAGCGACGGCAGAGCGGCTGATCGAACCGGTACAGCGTGAGATCGAGGGGCGGCTTGCGGGAAGCGTTTTCGGCGTTGACGAGGAGACGCCGGCGAGCGCGGTGCTTCGTGCGCTGCGCGCTCGCGGTGCGCATCTGGCGCTCGCCGAGTCGTGCACGGGCGGAAGCGTCGCCGCCGCGCTGACCGCCATCGCCGGCGCGTCGGAGGCTTTTCTCGGGGGCGTCGTCGCTTACGACAATGCCGTGAAGATCTCGGCGCTGGGTGTCTCGCCGGAAACGCTGGAGCGCGATGGCGCGGTGAGCGAAGCGACGGCACTCGAAATGGCCGCCGGCGCGCGGCTTCGCTTCGGAACGGAAATAGGGTTGGCAACCACCGGGATCGCGGGTCCGAGCGGCGGAACGCCGCAAAAACGAGTGGGCTTAGTATGGATCGCCATTGACGACCAGCGCTATGGCGGCCGTTCCTGGCGTTTTGAACTTAACGGCGATCGCGGCGCGGTCATCGCGCGCGCGACCACGGTGGCGCTCAACCTTTTATGGCGGCACCTCGAAGGTCAGGAGCCGTAGCCGGCCGAGGCGAGCACTCTTTGGGTGGCCAGGCCGTCGTCGAAGCTCGGCAGGTCGTTGGGCTTTCCTTCGATCTGCTCGAGCAGCTGGTCGTAGAGTTCCATGAGCAGCGGTACGTTGGCGTTGATGCTCGACCGTTGGTCGTAGGGAGAAGGTTTGCAGTCGAGCTCGTCGGTGGTCTCGCCGTCGATCGTGTAGAGCGCGAGGTTGTCGAGGTCCGGACCGCTCGCGACGGCGGTCCGGCGTTCGCCGTGCACCGCGAGCGTGAAGCCGTCGACGGCCGCGGTTCCATCGGCGCAAATCCGCGCGAGCGCCGCGTTCCCGTATTCCACCAGCGCGGCTGCGCCGTCGTCGACGGTCGAGATGAAGCTCCCGGCGTCGTCGTGACGCTGGGGATTGGCGGTGCGCGAAAGGCCGGCGCTGCGCAGCGGCGGAGTCCCCGCGATCCAGTTGGCTTGATCGATCAGATGGGAGAGCAGCGCGCCGGCCAAACCGCCGCCGCGCTCGCGCTCGAACCACCAGCTGCGTGCGCGGGTTTGCTCTTCGCGCAGCGTCGTCCGCAGCATCGTTACCTCGATGTTTCGAAGCGCTCCGAGGTGACCGTTAGCGGCGAGTTCCTTGATCGCTGCGACCTGAGCGACGAAACGAAACTCGTGTGAGATGCCGCACGCCGTGCCGGCCGCTGCCGCGGCGTCGCGCATCGCTTGCGCGTCCGCGACGCTCATGGCAAAGGGTTTCTCGCAGAGCACGTGTTTGTTCGCCGCGAGCGCGGCGAGCACGTCCTCGGCGTGCGTAAATGGTGGTGAAGCGATCGTCACGACGTCGAGCTCGCAGCCGGCGAGCATCTCTTGGCACGAGCGAAACGAATGCGGTATCTGCTCGCGTCGTGCCACGTCGTGTGCTTTCGCCGGCGAAGCAATCGCCACGACTTCGAAGCGCGGATGGTGCTTAAGCGCTGGCAGATGGGCGTACGCGCCAAAGCCGGCGCCGACGATTCCGGTGCGCAGGGGTTTCATTTCGTGGGATTCTCCGTTTCTTCAATGGCGCGTTCGAGAGTTTCGACGAGCCGGTCGAGTTGGCGATCGCCGATGACCAGCGGTGGTGAAAGGCTGATGACGTTCCCGGCGACGCCGGACTGCAGCAAGATCAGGCCGCGCTTGAGCGCCGCGGTGACGACGGCCGTCGCGCGCGCGGCATCGCGCAGCTCGATCCCGTAGAGAAGGCCCGTGCCGCGCACGTCGACTACGCCCCAGTGCGCGCGCAGTTTTTGCAAGCGCGCGTCGAGATCGCGTCCGGCACGTCGCGCCCTGGCGGGAAGGCCGAGACGTTCGAGTTCGTCGATCGTCGCGATCGCGGCGGCGCACGCCAGCGGGCTTCCGAGATAGGTCGACGTGTGCAGCGCCTCTCCGCTCGATTCCGGCCACGCGCTCACAATCGCCCGGCGACCCGCGACCGCGCTGATCGGTACGCCCGATCCCATCGCTTTGCCGATGCAGAGGATGTCGGGAACGACGTCTTCGCGTTCGACCGAAAACCAGGTGCCGGTTCTTCCGAAGCCGGTAAAGATCTCGTCGACGACCATAACGATGCCGCGTTCGTCGCAGAGATCGCGCAACGCTCGCAAGTAGCCGGCCGGCGGAAGTACGATGCCGCCGCGCCCTAAGATCGGTTCGATGATGACCGCGGCGAGATCGTCGCGCAGGGCGAACGCGCGTCGTGCTTGGTCGATCGCCGCGTCTGCACCGATCGAACCCTGCGACGGATAGTCGAGCAGCAGCGGCGGGCCACCGAGAGCGGCCGCGAAGGGTTCGCGGAAGCGTTCGATTCCACCGACGGCGAGGGCGCCGAAGGAGAGACCGTGATACCCGCCGCGATATGCGGCGAAGCGGTGCTTACCGGTGTACAGTATCGCACTCTTGAGGGCCGCTTCGACTGCTTCCGATCCGGTCGTCGCAAGGAAAAACGTCTGCAGCCCGGGCGGCAGCACGCGGGCCAACCGTTCGAAAAGCTCGACGCGGATTTGCGAGGGGTGCACGTCGCCCATGCCGTGCACGAGCTGTCGCGCTTGGACGGCTATTGCCTCGACGACGCGCGGATTGCAGTGCCCGGCATTGGCGACGCCAAAGGCGGCGGTCGCGTCAATATAGCGGTTGCCGTCGACGTCGGTAACGGTCGCGCCCTCGGCCGAGTCCCAGAAGACGGGAAAATCTGCGGCGAGAAAGGTTACGTTTGGCGACTCGTGCGCGCGCAGGCGGGCCGCCAATGCCAGCGTGCGCGGGCCCGGTATCGTCGTCGTCAGGCGTTCGAGCAGCTCGCTCACGACTCGTCGACGAGCCACCGAACGAACTCGGCGATCCGCGGCCGGCCGCCGTGCAGGCTCGCTAAGCGCGGGGCCTGGAGCGATCCAAACGGCGCGATGCGTGCCGCGCCGGTCTCGACCGCGAGCTCGAACGCAGCGGTCGCGCCGGCGACGGCGAGCGATTCGATGCCGACGCGATTGCGGCGTAAATAATCGACCGCTTCCGCTAGCGCGTCGACCGACCGGACGTCGATGACGCGCGGCGCAAACGACGGTGCTTCGCCGGAGTCGAGCAGCACCAGAGCGTTGGTTGAGGCGTCGCCGTTTTCGCGCTGCGCCACGGCGCCGCGAAAGCTCGCAAGGTCACGCGCCATTGCGCGCCGCGCCGAGCCTTCGACTCGTGCAACCGCTGGAAAGCGTGCCTCGACCTCTTCGATCGCCCGCACGAGCAACTCGCAGAAGATTTCCGGCGTAACTCGTCCGCCACGCTCGACGAATATCGCTTGCAGCGAAAGACAGCCTTCGCCGTCGTAGAGCAGCGCGTCCCGGGCAGCGTCGCGCGCGAGCGTCACGACGTCTTCCTCGTTCTGGAGCGCGTCTCGTGCGACGTATCCGGCGCTGTATTTCGTGGGGTATCCGATAAACCGCGTCGCGGCGGGCAGGGCGGCCGCGATCTCATCGAGCGTCGTATTCCGGCCGAAGGCGACGACGCAGTCGTACGCTGCAAGGTCGATGCGCTCGTCGTCGCCGCCGCGCCATGGGCGGGCGGCGGCCGAGGCGAGTCCCGGCGCGATCTCGGCGAGCGTGGTAAAGAAGGCGCCGGCGAGACGGTCGTCGCGATCTTTGACGAGCACCTCGCACTTCGCGCAGAGGGCGAAGATCGCCGGAACGATCGCCACGCCGATCGTCGTGCGGCTCGAAACGATGCATACGCGACCGAGGGGAAGAGCTCGCGCGAACAGTCCGGGTGCGCGTTCGACGAAACGGTCGAGGACGTCGAGCGAGCCGAGTTCGGCGGCGATCGCCTGCCGAAGCGCGTCGGACGTGAGCGAACGAAACAAGCGGTCGAGCGCGTAGTCGACGACCGGCAGGGAATACTCCATTCGCTCGCTCACCGCGTGACGGGCGCGTTCCCGTGGCGCAAACCCCGGGTCGCTCCACGCGCCGGCCGCTCGCGCGACGGCGTCGACGATCGAGCGAACCGGCAGACTCTTAACCATCATTTTATCTCTTCAGGGGTCCGCGGGCGCTCTCCCCGAGGTTCCGGCAGACGCTACGGCAAAAGGGCGCAGACGAATGCGAGCTACCTGGTCTTCGCGCCTGTTCTTCGTCGTCGTCGCGGCGGTCGGTCTGGGCGGCATCCTGAGCGGAGCCGGCTGCACGAAATGGGGCCAGCCCGGTCCGGTCACGCCGACGCTTTCCCCGATCTCGACGCTGTACGTCGACGCAACCGCCGGCAGCGATTCGAGCGGCAACGGCAGCCTGCAGAAGCCGTACAAGACGGTGACCAAAGCCGTCGCGGTGCTGGCTTCATCGAAGAACCTTTCCTCGAGCGGCGTGTCGATCTCCATCGCAAAGGGCGACTATAACGTCGCGAACGGCGAAAGCTTCCCGATCGTCATTCCTACCAACGTTTCGCTTACCGGTCCAAACTTCAGCGGCGATCCTCGCAGCGGCGCGTTCATCGACGGTGCCGGAGAGGACACGCTCTACGAAAAGCTGCTGCACGCGCCGGCGCACAGCGCGTACGCGACCATGGAGACCGTTCCCGGCGTCACGGTTTCGATCAGCGATCTGTTCGCCGGCGCCTCGAAGTTGAATATTTCCCGCTCGGCAACGTACGTTTCGGCAGACAACTTCGGTGGGATTACCGCCGATGACGCCGCGTTTGGCGCGGGAGTCGTCTCGGCGCTCCCGAACATCGGCGGCGTTCTTACGATCGGTGGCACGTTCGATTGCAACTCCTGTCAAATTCGCGGTAACGCCTTCGGTATCGCCGCCCTTTCGGTACCGACCTCGTCGTCTGGCTCGAGCTCCGGGTCGGGTTGCGGCAGCAGTGGAAGTGGGAGCGGGAGTGGCAGCGGAAGTGGAAGCGGCGGAAGCGGCAGCGGAAACTGTCCCGGCGTTGCGACGATCACCTTGACGCACTCGAACGCCGACTCGTCGATCTCCGCGAAAGGCGTCGACATTGCAACCGATGGAAGCGCCGTTATTACGGCTCAGAGCCAGTCCTTCGAGCGCGCGGCCTACGCGTATCAGGATTCGCTCAAACCGATCGCCTCGGTCGCGCCGGGCGCGGTCGACTTCGGAGGCGGAGCCGGCGAATCGACCGGCTCGAACGTTTTCATCGGCGCGCACGCTACGGAGATAGACGTTACCAGGCGCTCCGAGACGGTCTACGCACTCGACGATTTTTGGAATCCAAAACAGCAGCAAGCCAACGGCAACGGCCAGTACAACCGCAAGGTCGTCTTTTCACCAGGGGCGAGCGGAAAGAATGTAACCATCGACAAGGGCGCCGCCGGATCCACCGTAACGGTCGGACCGGCCGTCGTGCCGACGCCGACCCCGTCGCCGAGCCCGACGCCCACCTAAACGAGCACCGCGGCCACGAGAACCCCTCTGCGTCGATGACCGATATGCTCGCGAAGATCTTTGCGGCCAAGGCGGTTGCGCTCGAGCAAGAGCGGCAACGCGAGCCATACGAGGCGCTGCGCGCGCGGGCGCTCGAGCGAATGCCGGAGCGTCGCGGCTTCTTGAACGCACTGCGGAAAGCCGATGGTGCCATCGTCGCCGAAATCAAACGCGCATCGCCGTCCGCCGGGCTCATCGCTCGCAGCTTCGATCCGGTCGCTATCGCGCAAGGCTACGACGGCGCCGGCTGCGATGCGATCAGCATTTTGACCGAGCGCGATCACTTCTTAGGCGAGCTCGCTTATCTCGACGCCGTCCGAGCGGTGACGACGCGCCCGTTGCTTCGTAAAGACTTTCTCTGGACGCGCTATCAGATCGCGCAATCGGCAGCCTACGGCGCCGACTGCGTCTTGCTCATCGTTGCGGGGCTCGACGACGCCGCCCTGGCGGAGTCGATGGATGAAGCAGAAGCCTACGCACTCGACGTTCTCGTCGAAGTCCACGACGAGCGGGACCTGCGGCGGGCGGTCGCCGCGGGTGGGCGCCTGGTTGGTATCAACAATCGCAACCTTCGTACCCTCGAAACCGATCTTGCCGTCAGCGAGCACTTGCTGCCGAAGGTTCCCTCGGAAGTATTCGCGATTAGCGAGAGCGGGATGCGCGACGCCTCAGACGTGGCGCGTCTGCGCGCCGCCGGCGCCCGAGGATTTCTGATCGGCGAAGCGCTGATGCACGCCGGCGATCCGCGAGGGCTCGTGGCCGCCCTGCGTGGGCGAGAAGCAGCAAGGGCCGGCGAGAGAAGGCGTGTAGTATAACGATATGACCACAACGGCAGAGAAACCCATTGGGGAAGTCGCCCCATTTACCAACGAGGTCGTCAAGGATTTCAAGAATCCGGCCGACCGGGAAGCGATGAAAGCGGCGCTGGCGGCGGTAAAAGCCCGCCTCGGTGCGGAGTATCCGCTCGTCATCAACGGCGAGCGAATCGAGACGGCCAAGAAGATCCGTTCGCTCAATCCGGCCGATCCGTCGCAGGTCGTGGGATCCGTCAGTTCGGCTTCTCGCGACGAGGCCAACGCGGCCGTCGAGGCGGCCAGCCGGGCCTTCGACTCCTGGAAACGGCTCACGCTCGCTCAGCGGGCTGCTTACATCTTTAAAGCCGCTGAACTGCTGCGCCGTCGCCGGCTCGAATACGACGCGCTGCTGGTCTACGAAGTCGGTAAGAGCTGGCCCGAAGCCGACGGCGATATCGCCGAGGCGATCGACTTCCTCGAATACTACGCGCGCGAAGCGTTGCGGTACTCCAAAGCTCAACCGGTCGTGCCCTTGGCCGGCGAGCGTAACGAGCTCATCTACATTCCTCTGGGCGTCGGGGCGGTGATCCCGCCTTGGAACTTCGCGGGCGCGATCATGATGGGCATGACCGCCGCAGCCATCGTCTCGGGCAATACCGTGGTTCTCAAACCCTCGAGCGACTCGGCGATCATCGCCGCTTGGTTCGTCGATCTTTTGGCCGAGGTCGGAGTGCCGCCGGGCGTCGTGAACTTTATTCCGGGCTCGGGCAGCGAGATCGGCGACCTCATCGTGACCCACCCCCAGATCCGCTTCATCTCGTTCACGGGCTCCAAAGAGGTTGGGCTGCGGATCAACGAGCTGGCGGCCAAGCCGCAGCCCGGGCAGAAGTGGATCAAACGGGTCGTCGCGGAGATGGGCGGCAAGGATTCGATCGTCGTCTGCGCCGACGCGGACTTGGACGCCGCGGTCGAGGGCGTCGCGGTGTCGGCCTTTGGCTTCCAGGGTCAAAAGTGCTCTGCGTGCTCGCGTGCGATCGTCGAGGCGCCGGTCTACGACGAGTTCGTGGCGCGTCTGCAGCGGCGGGTCGCGCAAATCACGGTCGGCGACCCGGCGAGCCTCGAAAACTACATGGGTCCGGTCGTCAACGAGGCGGCGCTGCGCTCGATCATGTGCTACATCGAGACCGGGCAGAACGAAGGACGGCTCGTCTCGGGCGGCAAGCGGGTCGGTGAGAACGGTTACTTTTTGGAGCCGACGGTCATCGCTGACGTCGCACCCGACGCGACGATCGCGCAGGAAGAGATCTTCGGGCCGGTACTCGCGATCATCAAGGCCAAGGACTTCGACGACGCGATGGCCATCGCCAACAATACCGAGTTCGGACTGACCGGTTCGCTCTATACGAGCGACGAGGCCAAGATCGAGCGGGCGCGCGGCGATTTCTTCGTGGGCAACCTGTACTTCAATCGGAAGAGCACGGGTGCGCTCGTCGGCGTTCACCCCTTCGGCGGCTTCAACATGTCGGGCACCGACAGCAAGGCCGGCGGGAACGATTACCTGCTGCTCTTCATGCAGGCCAAAACCATTTCCCGAAAGATCTGAGATCGGCTTAAGGCTAGCCGAGGTCCCGGAAGCAGATCTCCAGCTTGTTGCCGTCGGCGTCTTCGAAAAACGCCGCGTAGTAAAACGGCGTGTACTCCTCGCAGACCTGCGGCTGTTCGAAGGCGGCCGCGCCGGCGGTCCGCGCGATGGCGGCAAGGCGGTCGACCTCTTCTCGGCTGGCCCCCCAAAGTGCGATCCGCGTGCCGTTGGGCTGGTGGGCCGCGTCCGCGACGATTCCAAAGAAGGCATTCGAGCGCTCCTCGCCCCGCCGGTAGTAGCAGACCGAGTTCTGGTCCTCGGCAATGTGGGCGAAACCCATCGCCGGGAGCAGCGCGTCGTACAGGACGCGGGCTTTGGCGAGGTTGGCGACTCTGAGGTCAACGTGGTCGAAGAGCATCCGGTCTTTCCTCTTGTTAGCGTCAGTCAGTACAGCGCCTGAGAAGCAGTGGCGTGACGTTGTAAAAAAAAGTTGAGGAGGCTGCAACCAATCGTCCGGCCTCGAGGTTCTGGAGAGTAACATGGCGTGTCTCCTTGACACGCCGATACGGCGGCGCTATGATAGCCGTCGGCCCCAAACCGACTCTCGTCGGCCGGGGGCGGTTCCCTGCGGTTCTTCGGCGGCGTTCGGCGCCTACTCTGGTCGGTCGATACGCAGCTGGAGGGTAACCGCGGGTTTCATACGCTCCTTGAAAACTGAACAGTACAGCAAGCGCATAAGTCTGTGGGTCTCCGACGTAATAAGACAACGTCACTCGACAATGTCTTTGAGTCGCGAGAACGTACAATTTCGCTAGCGCCTTCGGGCGTGGATCGTGTTTCGCACGCGATTCTCAAATAGCACGCGAGTATTGAGAGCCGATCAAGGCTCCATAAAACTTTTTATGGAGAGTTTGATCCTGGCTCAGGACTAACGCTGGCGGCGTGCCTAACACATGCAAGTCGAACGGGGTAGCAATACCCAGTGGCAGACGGGTGAGTAACACGTGGTCAACCTGCCTTCGCGTGGGGGATAACTAGCCGAAAGGTTAGCTAATACCGCATACGATCGTTTTGAGGCATCTCAGAACGATGAAAGGAGCAATCCGCACGAAGAGGGGACTGCGTCCCATTAGTTAGTTGGTGGGGTAATGGCCTACCAAGACTCCGATGGGTAGCTGGCTTGAGAGAGCGACCAGCCACACTGGAACTGAGATACGGTCCAGACTCCTACGGGAGGCAGCAGTGAGGAATTTTCCGCAATGGGCGAAAGCCTGACGGAGCGACGCCGCGTGTGGGAAGAAGGCCTTCGGGTCGTAAACCACTGTCGAAGGGGACGATATTGACGGTACCCTTGGAGGAAGCCCCGGCTAACTACGTGCCAGCAGCCGCGGTAAGACGTAGGGGGCAAGCGTTGTCCGGAATTATTG
>DATAWH010000055.1:0-81068 GCA_036267315.1 Candidatus Cybelea sp.
CCGGTATCGAGGATAAACGGCATCGCCGCATGGCCGTCGATCGAAGCCCAGATCAAGAGCTGGCGTCCGTCGAGCGTCATCGGTACCGTCGTCGCGGCGCTCGTCCCGCGCATCCGCGCGTTATCCGGTGCCGCAGGACGCGCGAAGTCGGCTTTTCGGGGACGCGCGAGAAGGACGTAGCGCGTCACGAGAAACTCGTCGCCGTCGCGGGAGATCGAAAAGGGAAGAGCAACGCCGTCGACGACGCGGTAGTCGGAGTAGACGGTAACCGATCGATCGAGCGCGGTGCGCATTCCGGCGCTCGTCAAGAGATGGGTTTGCGCATCGACGGTGAGTTCGGCGACCGCTCCGCCCTTGGGCGCAAGGCGCAAAACGATCTGCGGGCGAGCCGCCTCGAGCCGCGTTCCGGCGCATTGAATTGTCGCGCTGGAGCTTCGGTCGAGGTAGCCGTGCCGGCTCAAGAACGCTTTGGTTAGCGTTAGTTCGCGGGCGTAGGGCGAATCGTAAGGACGCACGCCGCCGGAGATGTCTTGCGCCCACGCGACGCGTCCATCGTAAACTTCAGCGCTCTTCCCCATCACCGCGATATTGAAGCGCCGCGCATAACGCCCGTCGCGTAAATCGTCATCGAACTGCGCGCTCCCGCGCAGCCCCGCAACGGTGGCTTTGCCGTACGCCGACGTCTGCGCGACGCCGTTCCAGGCGTCCCCGCCGAGCGCCGAGCGCATCGCTTGCAGGACCGCAGCGGGTTGGCACGGAGGCTCGGGCGCGGCCACGCCCCCAGAGTGCGCGCCGCTTAGCGCGAGCGACCCCCAAAGAGAACAGGCGAAAATGAACGCTCGACCGCGCATGGTTTAGATTTTTAACACGGGCATGCCGGGTTCGGCTTGTACGTTTGTAACGCGCTAAGGAGCGAACGTCGTGCGAAAACGCGAGGGCGACAGCCCGCTGCACGTCCGGAACTGGCGGCAGAAGTGGCTCTGATCGTAGTACCCGCACTCGGCGGCGATCGCCGCGATGCTCAGGGTAGTGTCGACGAGGAGCCGGGCGGCGCGCGTGGTGCGTCTTTTGGTGAGGTCGCCGCGAGGCGATTCCCCGTAGGCGCGTTTAAACGCGCGATGAAACCGGGCGCGGTGCATGCCGAGCTTCGCCGCGAGCGAACTCACGGGTGCTTCGCCGTAGGCGTCGGGAACGGTGTCGCGAGCGACCGCGATCGGCGCGGCCGGCGCCGGCGAAGCCTCGTTCCAGAGAAAATCGCGCAGCGCGACGAGCGATGACTCGAGCGGCCGTCCGCACGCCGGCAGCGCCGATAAAAGGGCGTGGGTGAGTTCGTCAACGCGGGCACCCCGCGCGCAAATGAACTCTCGAGGGAGGTCGCCGTTGAGAAACTCGACGTTGAACGTTGCCATGGCTTGATCGAGCACGCAGTCGGCGTGGACCTCGCCCGCAGGATGAAAGACGAGCATGCCGCGGTGCAAATGACGCGGCGCGCTCGAGCTATGTTCGGCATAGTGACCCTCGACGACGAGGGAAGCGTATGCGAACTCGTGCGCGTGCGCGCCCATGATCATCGCCGGTTCGTAGGCCGTCTTGGAAAGCGCGAATTGTTCGATTTGCGCGCGAAAGAGCGTCGTGCCGAGCACGGTCGGCTTTTTCGCTACTGCTGGAGGATTGCCTCGACGTTGAGCTCGATACGAACCTGCTCGCCGACAACCACACCCCCGCTTTCCAACGCTGCATTCCAGGCGAGGCCGTAATCTTTACGATCGATTGTCGCGTGCGCGCTGTAGCCGACGCGGGTTCCGCCCCACGGATCGTTCGTGCGACCCTCGAAGGTCGCGGCCAGCGTTACTTCGCGGGTCACGCCGTGGATCGTCAGCTTGCCGTCGATCCGAAAGTCGTCGGGCGTGCCGTCGATGCGCGTGCTCTCGAAGCGGAGCTGCGGATACTTCTCAACGTCGAAGAAGTCGGCGGAACGCAGGTGCGCGTCGCGCTGCGCTTCGCGGGTGTCGAGCGAAGATGCGTCGATCGTCGCGGTGACGGAGACGGGAACGTCGTTCCCCGGCGTCAGTTCGACGCGTCCGTCGAAGGCAGTGAAGCGTCCGCGAACCTTGGTAATCATCAGATGGCGGACGACAAACTCGAGGGTCGTGTGTGCGGTATCGACGGCGTAGGCGCTTTTTTCTTGCAGTTGGCTGGTCACGATCGGGTTGGGCTCCTTTTAGTTGCTGGTAGCGCTTGAGTATGGTATCGTTGTATTAGTAACTTTTCCATACTGACAGCCCAAACACAAGTACGCACTCAAAAGTAGCCTAGGAACCTAATGGAAACTATTAAGCTCCCCCCGCTGCCCACCGACGCGGACGTCTACAATCAGGCGGCCTGCCCGTCGCGGCTCATCCTCGATCGGATCGCCGATAAGTGGACGACCCTCGTTATCGGCATCCTGGCCCAATCGCGGCACCGGCGTTTCAACGAATTGCGGCGCCTGATCGGCGGAATATCTCAGAAGATGCTGACCCAGACGCTGCGCGATCTGGAACGCGATGGATTGGTAAAGCGGACGATCTTCCCGGAGGTCCCACCGCGGGTCGAGTACGAGTTGACTGCGCTTGGGCGAACGCTCTGCGGACCGCTCGGATCGATCACGCAGTGGGCTCACGATCACATGGAAGAAGTCAAGGAAGCGCAAATGCGGTTCGATGGGCGCATCTCGGCCTGAATCAGGCCGTCACCTCAACGGAGCGCCAAATCTCCGCTCAGTAGTTTGAGTTTACGTTCCGTCTCCGATCCCGCCGCAGCCGTCAAGACGACCATGCGAATGTCGCCGTCGCCGGGAAGCTCAAACGTCGTCGTATCGAGGATGAACTCGCCGAGCTCCGGGTGATTGAATCGCTTGAGTCCATCGGCAGATCCCAGCACGTCGTGCTCGGCCCACAGCCGGCGAAACTCCGCCGAGTTCGTTTGCAGGTCTGAAATGAGTTCGGCAAAGCGCGGGTCGGTCGGATACTTGGCGGCTACGGCGCGAAACTGCGCGACCGCGCGGCGCATCGTGCACTCCGGATCGCCGTAACGGCAGCGCGACTGCGGATCGCGAAAGAGGCGCCAAACGAGGTTGCGCGCCGGTCCGCTCGCACTCGAAAAATCGGTGAGCGCATCGAAGCTCGCGTTGAACGCGAGCACGTCCCAGCGGCGCCCGCGCACGTAGGCGGGTAACGGGTTGAGGCCGTCGAGCACGCGCGCAACAAGTTCGCTGACGTGCTCTTCGTCGAGCGGTGCGCGCGTGAACGCGAGGCCGGCGAGGAGAAAGAGATGCCGGCGTTCGTCGGAGGTCAGCCGCAGTGCGTGCGCGATGCCGTCGAGCACTTCAGCCGAAACGTTGATCGGCAGCCCCTGCTCGAGGCGGGTGTACCACGTCGCTCCGATATTTGCTAAGAGTGCGACCTCTTCGCGGCGCAGTCCGGGCGTGCGCCGGCGCGCACCGTCGGCAAGACCGACGTCGGAAGGGAGAATTTTTGCGCGGCGGGTCCGCAGAAAATCGCTTAACTCGGAGCGGCGCTCGGGAGGTGAGTTCATCAATAAGCCTCTGAGGGTGTACTGGCTAGTACTAGGATAAGCCAGGGACTAGTCATAGTATCTCACGGAGGGTACGCTAAGCGCAAGTCACTCTCGTAGAGACCCAAAATCCAAAATGTCAGTTGCTGAACGTCTCCCCGCATCGCGGGGCCTGCTCCCCGCGCGCCCGGTCGCGCCCCCGCCCGCGAGGCCGAGCGGCCGGACGCCGGCCGCGAGCGCGTCGCTCGTCGAGTACGGGGTTCGCCGCTATCTCGTCGTGATCGGCGTGATGCTGGCCGCACTGCTCCAGACCGTCGACCTGACGATCGTCAACGTCGCCTTGCCGACGATTCAAGGCAACCTGGGGGCGACGGTAGACGAGGGGACGTGGGTGCTCACCGGCTACGTCATCGCCAACGTCATCGTGATTCCGATGACGCCGTGGCTGCAGCTGCGCTTCGGCCGAAAGAATTACTTCCTCGCGTCCATCGCCGGCTTTACGCTCGCGTCGCTGCTCTGCGGCATGGCAACGTCGCTCGTCGGCCTCATTGCCTTCCGGGTACTGCAGGGCGCGTTCGGCGGCGGTCTGCTGGCAACGGCACAGGTCGTGCTCCGCGACACGTTTCCCGTCGAACAGCTCGGAACGAGCCAATCGATCTTCGCACTCGGAACGATCGTCGGCCCTTCGGTCGGTCCGACGCTGGGCGGCATTTTAGTCGATAATTTTTCGTGGCCGTGGGTCTTCGACGTGAACCTCGTGCCCGGCGCGCTCGCGTTCTTTCTTTTGTGGCGCTACATGCGCGACGACGGCAAGCGCGAACGCGCGCCCGTCGACGTCACTGGCATCGCGCTGCTCGTCGTGGCCGTGAGCTGCCTGCAATACGTCCTCGATCAAGGACAGCACGACGATTGGTTTTCGGATCCGGCGATCGTCGTCTGCACGCTGCTGGCAGCGGGCGCGAGCACGGCATTCATTTGGTGGGAGCTGCGCGTACGCCAGCCGATCGTCGACCTGCGCGTCATCTTCAAGCCGGCGGTTGCCGCGGCCCTGACGATCGCGGCTGCGTACGCCGCGATCATCTTCCCGAGCCTGCTGCTCTTGCCGCAGTTTACCGTCGATAACCTTGGCTTCACGAGTACCGACGCAGGCCTTCTGATCGGCGCGCGCGCCTTGCCCGTCTTACTCCTGACGATACCGGTCGCGCGGTTGGCCGGCATCGCGCGCTTCGATCTGCGCTGGGCGATCGGCGGCGGCCTCGCCGTTTGCGGGCTGGGATCGGTGTGGCTCGCGTATACGCTCAATACGGACAGCAGCTTCATGACGTTCGCCGTGCCGCTGCTCTTCATTGGAACCGGCGCAGCTTTTGTCTACACGCCGCTGCTGGTCGCGACGATGCGCGCGGTTGCACCCGACGCCGCGGCGAAGGCTGCCTCGTTCATCGTACTTTTCTTCCAGCTCGGCGGTTCGATCTCGTCGGCGTCGGTCGTCGCTTTTCTCGAACGGCGCATGCAGTTTCACCAAACGATCTTAGCCGCCCAGACCGCGATTTCGCGGCTGCCCGTCGCGCAGTTCGTACAGCATGGCAGCCTCGCGCAGCTCACCGCAACGGTTGCGGCTCAAGCCGCCGCGCTCTCCTATGCGGACGCGTTTTTGCTGACCGGCGTGGCGGCGCTCTTCGTAACCCCCGGCGTGCTGCTCTTATCGCGCCGCCAATCTTAAGAGGTATCGAGTCTTGCAATACGAGACGATCTGCGATCACATTTGCGACGACATCGCAAGCGTGCTGCTCAACATGAAACCGGCGACGCCGACGGCCGCCTACGCCGCCGCTCGGGCGACGCACGACCTCGCCGCGGCCTTTCATCACGCCGCCGGCGATCCGGTCAACCCGCGCTGGCGCGATGCGATCGGCAGCCTCGAACGCTTTCTGCGCTATTCCAAGCGTTCGCCCAACGTCAAGGGTATGCCGCCGCTGCGCGAACTGGCAGCCTTCGTCGACGAGAACGCGGATCTGTTGCTGCCCGTCTAGCGGCGCGGCTGCCGCTCGGAAACAAACGGAGGCGGCGCGGCTCGCCGCGAAACGATCGCGGTCAGGAGGTTGAATGTTTCATCTCACCCACCTCACCGATTACGGCTTACTTTTCTTGAGACTGATGGCCGCCGCGATCTATGCCGACAGCGGCTTCAACGATCTCAAAGATCTCGATGCGCGTGCGCGCAGCGTCGGTTTGCCCAAGCCGTTTGCGGGAACGATCGCCGTGGCGGAAATCGCCGGTGCCGCCGGACTGGTTCTCGGCGTCTTTGCGCAGCTCGCGGCGATCGGCCTCATTTTGATCATGCTCGGCGCAATACAGAAAAAGATCTTCGTCTGGAAGACCGGATTCTGGGGCAAAGATGGCCTTGGCTGGTCGTACGACTTGACGCTGGTCTCGATGCTGCTCGTCATTCTCTTCACGGATGGGGGCCGCTTCGTTCTGGTACGCTAGCGCTCGTAGAGAGAGCAGGCGTCGTTGCGGTGAAGGTGCGAGCCTCCGGCAGCGGAAGTTTGGCGCGTTGTCTTTTCTGCCGAAGATCGTACGCTTGGACAAAGCGGAATGGGACTACCGCGACCGTGGGACGCTGCAAGAGTTGCTCGGCATCGCTCGCGAGGCACCTCACGCGGTCGTCGATATGACGGGCGTGACGTACATCGATTCTTCGGTCATCGCCAAGCTCATCGAGCTGTACAAAGATCGGCAGGGCCGGCCGAGCTTCGTTCCCGTTTGTTTGGTCATTCCGAGCGCCCCGGTCCGGCGGATACTCGAGATCACCGGCGTCAGCGAAGTCTGGCCAACCTTCGAAACCCTCGAAGAAGCGGTCTCGGCAGCAGGCACTCCCTCGCCATAACGATTACTTTCGGTTCGCGTGTTTCGCTCGTGGAGCCTAACGGGCAAATCGTAGAAATGTGCGGTCAGGGGACCTTGTGGAGGCTCGACGGCGTGGATGCGCTGGCCGCATTAAAGCAACGAACGTCCTTCATGGAGGTCGTTTCGAACCACGACGGTTGGCAGCTCGACGAGGATGCGGCGCGCAATATTTTTACAGAGCTCCTGAGCAACGTCATTCGCCACGGCGCAAGCCCGGTTTCGCTCGCGCTCGAATGCGAGGGCGTTGACGTGAACTTTCGGCTGGCGGAATCGGGCCGCGGCTTTGATAAAGCGATCGGGCTTCCGCCGATGACGAGCGAACATGGTCGCGGCCTTTTCGTCGTCTCGCAAATGGCCCAGCGCTTGGATGTGGATGGAAATCCACGCGGCACAAAAATCGTCGCGACCTTGCCGCGTATCGCGCAACGCCGCGAAAGCGGACCTAGCGGCTAGAAGGCCGTCGAGCCTCGGCGTGCGGCCTCTGCATCACGCCGCTCCCCAGGCCGAGCAGCAGGGCACGCCGGCGCCGATTCGCGCCACGGTTTCAAAACCGAACCGTCATGCGTCGTCGAAGTCGAGAAGGCGTGGTCCCGAGCCCTCTTCAGCGAGCTCGTCGTACGGATTTTGCAGCCAGCACTTGTTAAGCGAAAGGCAACCGCAACCGATACACCGTCCCAACTGGTCGCGCAGTGCCATCAAGCGTTCGATGCGGTCATCGAGGTTTTGCTTCCAGCGTTTCGAGAGCGCCGCCCAGTTTCGCACGGAGACCGCGCGATCGGCCGGCAAGGTGTCGAGCATCGCGCGGATCTCCATCAGCGAGATGCCGGCTCTTTGCCCGATCTTGATCACGGCGAGCCGTCGCAGCTCGGCCCGCGCAAAGCGCCGCTGGTTGCCGTCGCTGCGGGAGCTGCGAATCAGCCCCTTGCTCTCCCAAAAGTGAATCGTCGAAACGGGCAGGCCGCTGCGTTTGGCGATTTCACCGATGGTAAGGTATTCCATCTCTTGACCTCAACTATACTTGAGGTTGTAGACTCTTCCTCGTTATGGAATGGTTTCAATCAAAACACGTGGCTATCGTCACCGGCGGTTCGCGCGGCCTCGGAAGGGCAGTCGCGAGCGAACTGCTCGGAAAGGGATTGCGCGTCATCATCGACGCTCGCGACCGGGGCGAACTCGAACGAACGCGCGCCGAGCTTTCGCAGGCTGGAGAGGTCGTCGCCATCGCAGGCGACGCCGGCGACCCGAATCACGTGCACGACCTGATCGATGCGGCGCAACGCTTCGGGCGCCTCGACCTGTTGGTGAACAATGCCTCGAACCTCGGGGCGACGCCCTTGCCGGCGATCGAGCGGCTCGACCGGCGAACCTTCGATCTGCTCTTTACGGTCAACGTTTTTGCACCGATCCACTTGATGCAGCACGCCCTCAAGCTGATGGCGCGATCGCAACAGGGCACGATCGTCAACGTGACCTCCGACGCAGGTGTGGAGGCGTATCCCGGGTGGGGCGGGTACGGCGCGACGAAGGCCGCCCTCGAGCACGTTTCGCGCGTGCTCGCCGCCGAACTTGAAGGACGTTCGACTCGGGTGCTCGTCTTCGATCCCGGTGACATGAACACCGCGATGCATCGCGATGCCGTGCCCGACGCCGATCCGGCCCAACTGCGCGATCCCGCCGACTCCGCGCGGGCGCTGTTGCGTGCGATCGCCGAAATGAACGGCGGATACGCGCGCGTCAGCGCTTCCGATCTGATCTGGGCGTGAGCGCTGCACCGGCGATTGGCGGCTTGATCGAGGCGATCGAACCGCCGGAGTATCGCGGCGTCGCGCGCGATTCGGTTCGGATGTTGGTCAGCGACCGTCGTGGACGCTCGCACACGCACGCACGATTCTACGACCTCCCGTCGCTGTTGCGCGCGGGCGATCTTCTGGTCGTCAACGATTCGGCGACGATGCCGGCGGCGCTGCCGGGGCGGCGGATCGACGGCAGCGCGGTTCCGCTGCACGTCAGCACGAAGATCGACTCGCGCCTATGGATCGTCGAGCCCCGTAAAGCGGTGAAGGCCGGCGAAGTGTTAGCGCTTCCGGGCGGAGCGGCCGCGACGATGCTCGCCGCGGTCGACGCGCTGCGGCCGCGCCTCTGGTATGCAGCGCTCGCAGTCGACGCGCCGTTGGAACGCTACCTCGACGCGCACGGGTCACCGATTACGTATCGGTATCTTCGCCGGAGCTTTCCGATCGCCGACTATCAAACGATCTTTGCGCGCAGGCCCGGGTCGGCGGAGATGCCTTCCGCCGCGCGGCCTTTTACCGAGCGGGTCGTTACACGGTTACGAGCCCGCGGCGTCGAGTTTGGCGCGGTCACGCTTCACTGCGGCGTCGCCAGCTTTGAGGCTCCGGAACGCCCCGGCTCGGAACGGTTCGTCGTCCCCGTCGAAACGGCGGTGCAGGTGAACGCCGCGCGGCGCGAAGCACGGCGGGTCATCGCCGTCGGGACGACGGTCGTCCGCGCCCTGGAGAGCGCGGCTACCGAAGAAGGCGTGGTTGCGAGCGCCGGCTGGACCGATCTTTTCATCGACTCCGCGTACGAGCCGCGTGCCTTCGACGCGTTGCTCTCCGGCTTCCACGCTGCGGGTGCAACCCATCTCGACATGCTGCGGTCGTTCGCCGACGCAGGGCTGCTCGAAGCCGCCTACGCCGAGGCGGCGGCGCACGGTTACTTTTGCCACGAGTTCGGTGACGTCCACTTCATCTGCTAGAGATCGATGTAGTAAAAGATCTCTGGGTCGCCTGGGTCTAGATCGATCTCGCCGGCGCGCGCGTAGCCCCGCCGCTCGAAGAATCGGTGCATTTTCTCTCGGCTGCGGTTCGCCGAAGAATAGAGCCGCTCTCCTTTGCAGGCACGCTCGACGTGCGCGAACATCAGCGACCCAATACCGCCGCCGCGGAAACCGGGATCCACGACGGTCAGCCACACGAACGGCCGTGCGAAGAACTCGCGATTCCAGGCGATAAAGCCGGCCACTCGATCCCCGTCACGCGCGACGTCCACCGCACCGGTCTCAAGCTGACAGCTCAGATGCGCGTCCTGCGTCCACGGCAGCGTATGCGCGATGCGGAGCACGTCCGGGCTCTCCGTATCTTCAGCGACCCGGATGGCGACGCCGACTCGCTTGCTCAGAATTACGCTATCGTAGACGGCGTGCGGCCACCGATGGCGACCGATCGAACGAAACCCGTGCCGCAGGTAGTATGCGACGAGGTGGCGCGCTGCCTCGGCCGTATCGCAGGCAAACTCCGTCTTCGCATCGGCGGCCGCAAGCGCTTGCGCGGCCTCCAGCAGACGCGAACCGATGCCGCGCCCGTGCAGGGCCGGTGCGACGGCAAACTGACCAAAAAAAGCGACGTCCGCGCGGCGATACCAGCCGGGGTGATGCAATGAGGGGCAAGCGGCATAGTAACAAATGCTTCCCACGATCTCGTTCCCTCGGCGCGCCACCAGGCACTGCGTCGCTGCAACGATGCGCTCTCGGGTCGTCCGTTCGTCCTGCGTCGCTGCGACGTAGTTCAGGCCCATTTGCGCCAAATCGTGGTAGGCCGCGTGTAGTAGGCCCGTAAGTTCTTCGTAGGAGTCGCGTGCTGCGTCGAACGGCTGAATCTCGATATCGCCGGCTACCGGCGGCGTGACGCTCACCGGTTGAACGCCACGGCGTCGTCGTCGCACGACCCACCGGCCGGGGCCGCTAAGAACGGAATGGCGATGAAACCAATGCGGGTCTCGGGCGTTCTTGGAAGCGATGAATCGTAAGCAGTTCGTCGCTGCGACTTCTGCTCTGGCGCTTGCGCCATTGGCCGCTCGCTCGGCCGCAGCAGAGCCGGGGATCTCGCCGGGTCCATGGCGCTCTTTTCAGGTTACGACCGTAATAACGCTTCCTGAAGGCCAAAGCGCAAAAGCGTGGGTGCCCGTCCCTTCTTTCAAGGAAGCGACTTGGATGCGGCCCGGGGCGAGCACTTGGCACGGAAACGCCGGCGAAGCCGCGATCGTCGCCGATTCTCGCTCGGGCGCGCAAATGGTCTACGCACAGTGGCCCAAGAGAAGTCGAGGGAAGGCCGAGCTGACCGTCGTCTCTCAAGTAACGACGAGAAACCTCGCGGTCGATCTTTCCCGGCCCGACAGTGGTGCAACGCTTGCACCGGCAGAGATCGCGCTCTACACTGCATCGTCGCGGTATATCCCGACCGGCGGCATCGTCAAGCAGACCGCGGATAAGGCGACGGCCGGCGCTGCCTCCGATCTCGAGAAGCTTCGTAAGATCTACGAATGGATCGTCGTTAATACGTCGCGCAATCCAAAGACGCGCGGCTGCGGGCTCGGCGATATTTCCTTCTTGCTCGAAAGCGGCGATTTCACCGGAAAATGCGCCGACATCAACGGCTTGGCGGTCGGCCTCGCGCGCGCCTCGGGAATTCCCGCGCGGGATCTGTACGGAATTCGCGTCGCCCCGTCGGAGCTGGGATATACATCGCTGGGCGCCAACGGCACGACCATCACCAAAGCGCAGCACTGCCGCGCCGAAGCGTTTGTCAACGGCTACGGTTGGATCCCGCTCGATCCCGCCGACGTTCGCAAAGTTATGCTCGAAGAGCCGCCGGGCAAACTCAGCCTGAACAGCCCTAAAGTAATCGAAGCGCGGGGGCGGCTCTTCGGTTCGTGGGAAGGCAACTACATGGTTTATAACGATGGCCACGATGTCAAGCTCCCAGGCTCCAATGGCGACGAGCTTGCGTTTCTGATGTATCCGCAAGCGGAAGTCGACGGCCAGCGCCTCGACAGTCTCGACGCGGCCACCTTCGTTTACGAGATCGCGGTGTAGATTGCGCCTGCTCGTCGTTGGTGCGGGTGCCGTAGGCGGATACTTCGGTGGGCGCCTCGCGCAGGCCGGACGCGACGTGACGTTTTTGGTTCGCAACAGGCGCGCGGCCCAGCTTCGAGAGCGCGGGCTCGAGATTGTAAGCCCTCATGGCGATGCGACGATTTCGCCGAAGGTCGTTACCCGCGACCAGCTTTCCGGTTCGTACGACCTCATACTGCTGGCGGTCAAAAACCACGGCCTCAAGACCTCACTGGACGATATTGCGCCGGCGGTCGGACCGGATACGTTGATTTTTCCTGCGCTCAACGGTATGCATCATCTCGAAGAGCTCAAAGCGAAGTTTGCGGTATCGAACCTGTTGGGAGGAGTCTGCGTCGTTGCTACAACGCTCGACGCGCAGGGGCGCGTCGTGCAGCTGACCGGCATGCAGAAGCTCGTCTACGGCGAGCTCGACGGGTCGCGCTCCCTGCGGATTGAAGCCGTCGATCGCGCTCTGCAAGGCGCGGGTTTCGAGGCGCAACTCTCAACGCATATCGTGCTGGACATGTGGGAAAAGTTCGTCTTTATCGCCGCGCTCGCCGGTATCACGTGCTTGCTGCGCGGAAGCGTTGGCGAGATCGCCGCTGCGCCGCGGGGGCGCGAGCTTGCCCTGGCGATGCACGACGAGTGCGTCTCTGTCGGAAAAGCCTGCGGTTACGAGCCGCGATCGCAAGCGATCGAAAGCGTGCGTGCGATGTTGACGCAGGCCGATTCGACGCTCACTTCTTCAATGTATCGCGACCTCCAGAAGGGCGCCGCGCTTGAAGCCGATGCGATCGTCGGCGAGATGTGTCAAAGGGTCGAAACTGCGGGGCTGAGGCTGCCGCTGCTCTCTGCCGCCTACGCTCAGCTCGCGATCTTCGAACGCCGGCGGGCGAAGTCGGAGTGAGACCGGCGGTCAGTAAAGGCGCGCCAAACTAGAGGCTCAGGGCGCGGGCATCGTCGCCTCGAGATTGTAGCCGTCGAGCGTCCCGTGGATCTGCGCCGTGGCGTTGCTTCCTGCGGCCGGCCACGAGGCGTCGATGCTTCCGGTCACCGCACCAGAAACCGTCAGGTGAGCGCGAGCCGATCCATTGCGAGCGTTAAAATCGGCGGTGCCGGAAACGGCGAGATCGTTGGTCCACCGGACGCCGGAGAGCGTTGCGCGATCGCTCGCGTTCTTGGGAATCGCGGCGTACGAGCCGCCGCGCAATCCCGGGCCCGAGCTCAAGAAAAACTCATACGAACGGGAGAGCACGTCGGCGGCGGCAAGGAGCGCGGCAGCCGCGGCGCGCCGCTCGAGCTGCGGCGCCTGATTTCCCGTTACCGGGGTTACGGCGTGAACCTCGTCGAGCGTACGGGAGAAGGCGGGCACGAGATGAACGGCCGGCACGTGCGCCGCACACTGCGCAACAACTTTCCCCGTCTGGCCGAAACGCCGAACGATGCTCGCCGCGCACCCGTAGAAATCGTCGAGTGCAGTCACGTGTCCGGTGTTCGCGACGATGACGTGCGTCGCTCGTGAAAAGAGCGCCGCCGCGTGCCTTCCCTCCTCCGGCGTCGTGATCGTATCGAGATCGCCGTTGAGCACGAGCACCGGTACGTTGGGGAACCGCGTATGCGGCGGGACCGGTTCTCCGGCAGGATGTTGTTTGGAGGCGACCGGCCACGTCGTGCAGAGCTGCAGGTAGGCATAGTCGAGCGGTATCCCGAGATATTCGTCGATCGAGAACGGGGCGTAGAGGTTCGGATCGCCAGCGCGCTCACGCTCGAGCGCGCTCTTCCACGCCGCAACGCGCTCGGGCGGCTGCAGTCGCATGTCGTAGGCTTGCGGGTTGTCAGCGCAGCTCGCCGCGGCGAAGAGCCCCTGGCTGTACCCGCGCGCTCGTCCGTCGACGCCCTCTTCCTCAGAGTACGCCTCGGTGACGAGGCGCTGGAGGGGCAACGAGTCGCGTTTGTCGAGATACGCACGCGCGGCGGCGTCGAGGTCGCGATAGGCCAGCGGATCGAGGCCGGCGCTGTCCATGACGAATGCCACGTTCGCCGGCGTGATGCGGCCACGATCGCTGCGCAGTTGCACGAGCAAACGCGAAATGCGGTCTACCGAGGAGCCGTGAATTCGCGCGCAGACCGGCGAACGCGCGCACGCCGAATTGAACGCATCGCGCAGTTCGGGCGCGGTGCTGGGATACCACGGGCTGCCGCCGGTTACCTGATAGGCGCCGTCGAGCACGATCGACCGAACGCGTTCCGAGTAGCGCCCAGCAAAAGCTTGCACGAAAAACGAACCGTAAGAGTCGCCGTACAGGTCGACCTTCCCAACGTGAAGCGCTTTCAAAACCTGTGCCATGTCGTCAGCCGCGAGCGCCGTTCCGTACAGATCGGACGTGCGCCCGAGCTGGTCGCCGCAACGCGTGACGTCGCGCAGCTTCATCAAGTGAACGCGCTGCAGTGGGCGGCAGACGACCGCGCTGGAGCGGCCCGTGCCGCGGTTGTCGACGAGCAGAAGGTCGCGCGTCGCGAGCAGGGGCGCGTAGAGCTGGCGGTACGAGTCTCGCGATTCGATCGAAGGATAACCGGGACCGCCTTCGACTGCAACGATCGTTTCGGCCGGCGCGTTTGTGCGGCCTGAATGCGGCAGCCACGCAAAGGCGATATCAATCTTTCCGGGGACGCGCCCGGCTGGGTCGAAATCGACCGGTACCGTTCCGCAATAGTAATCGCCGCCAAAACAGTGGTGCGTGAGTACGGAGCCGACGCGGGGACCCGAAATCGAACTGCTTTGGAGACCGGCCGCCGTCGGCGGGGCGAGCCGCATCGCGCAGCCCGCTGCTGCGAGCATTGCGCCGGCCGCGAAAAGAAGCAAACGCCCCTGTCCCATGCGTCCTAAATTGCTTTGATCGTCGCCATCATTCCCCCGTCTTCGTGGTCGAGCATGTGGCAGTGGAAGACGAAGGTGCCCCGGATCGCCGGATCGCGGAAGTCGACGAGGAGGCGCGCGACCCCGGGGGCCGTTCGCCGTCCGGTGTGCCGCGCGACGGGGACGAGGACGGTGTCGCGCCACACGAGCGGCGTAACGGCCCTGCCGTCGAGCGACTCTACCAGAAAGTGCACCTGGTGCAGGTGAATGTCGTGCACCTCATCGGTCTTGTTGAGCAGGGTCCACTCCTCGAGCGTCCCAGCGCGAACGACCGCCGCCGGCGCTTCGGTCATCGAAAACGCGCGGCCGTTAATGTAGAAGCCGTTGGCATCTTCGCTCAGGACGATCGTGCGCCGACGTATCGCGGCCGGCACGACAAAACGCGGCGCTTTCTTTGCCGATGATGCTCGGGCATTCGCCGGGACGCTATCGTCGAGGGCGCCGTCTTGAGTAATCGTCGCGAGCACCGCCTGGGGGTCGCGATCTCCGCCGGCGCCGCTGTCGTAACAGCGCGTGCGCAGCAGCGTCGGCGTTTTCAAACCGGTGACGATGAACTCGGCGCGTGCCCCCGGCGGCACGACGACGTGCGCCGTCCAGAGCACCGCGGGATTTCCCGGATAGGAGTCGGCGGGATACCCGTCGAGCGCGACGACGCCGATCTGTTCGTTATCTACGGCGAGGTCGAGGACGCGACTAGCCGTCGCATTGAGGACGCGGAACAGCTGACTCTGGCCGGCGCCGAGCGCAATTTGCGGCTGCGCAATGCCGTTGAGCGTCAAATGCAGGCCCGGTTCCGGCAGGCACGACGCGTTTGGTCCAGGATTATCGTCGGCGTCGGCAACCCGTGCCAAGCGAGGCGTCTTCTTGCGCGCATACCACGGGATCGCCATGATGTTCGGAACGTACTGCACGTCGCGCACGACGATCGTGCGCTCGCCCATCGCGTGCAGTAACGGCAGCTTTTCGCGCAGGCCTTCCACGACGATCGCGCCCGCCATCCCGCTGGTAACCTGCCAGTAGGTTTCGCCGTGCGCGTGGGGATGATACCAGTACAACCCCCGCGGCTGTGTGGTTGGTATTCGCAGCCGATAGTGCAGCGAGGTTCCGGGCGCGGCCAGCGTCGTCAGTACGTCGTCGCCAGGCGGCAGCGGCGCGACGTTGAGGCCGTGGAAGTGCAGGTTCACGTTATTTGCGGTGTTCGTCGAGCGTGGAAGCTCGTTGCGCAGCGTGAGATCGATCCAGTCGCCGGAGTGGACCCGGATCGTCGGTGCGGCGTCGGCGCCGTCGTACACGAAATGCGGCGCCGGATTGGCCGTCGTGCTGGCAACGGCAAGCCGGAGCTTTGCGGTCCCGTCGCGCGCCCGCACGACCGGTACGTCCGGCAGGGAGAGGTGAGGACTGACGAAGGCGTCGACCGTCGTCAGCGAGACCTTCCCGAAGCGGGCGCCGCTCTTCAGACGCCAAACGGCGATCGCGATCGTGTTGTCGCCGTGCGGATCGATTGGTCCCGCCGGCACCGGAAACGTGTGAGATCGCCGCGCATCGGCGGCGTAGTGCGCGATCAGCCAGCCGTTGACGAAGATCGACGCGCGATAGTCCGCCCCCCGCGCGTCCTCGACGTGCAGCGCCGCAAAGGCATCGCGCGGGAGAGCGACGTCGAGCGGAACGGTCGCTCGATACCACGTGACGCCCGCGCGCCGCGGCGCCGCGAGAGCTGCTGCCGGCGCCCACGAACGATCGTCGTACTGCGGGTTCTGCCATCCGGCGATCTCTCCGGCGAGACCGCCCGCGGCGAGCGGCCCGCGAACGGCGTCAATATTGAACTCGCCGTTGGCCAGGATTCGCCACGCGATCGTGCGCGCGCCTCCGGACAGTGACGCTCGAAGCATGCCGCGCGGCGGTACGCGCGTCGTGTCGCGATTGGCGTCTTGAGCGTGAGCGGCGCTTTCGAAGAGTACCGCGATGACGTTGGCGCGGCCGCGGCGCAACTGCGATCGCGCGAGCGGCAGAGCCGTTCGAATAATGCCCTCCGGATCGGCGGCGACGCTTCCAAGATAGAAGCCGTTGAGCCACACCGCGCACGCGCCGCCGCGCCCGGCGATCGCGGCGAGACCCAGCGCGCGCTCCGTCCCGCGCGCGACAAAGCGTCCGCGGTACCAGACGGCGCCGTGGTGAAAACCGTAGTCGTCGACGCCGAAGAAGTTGCCGCTCACCGGTAAACCGTTCTGCAAGTCGTCGGAATCGAAGGGACGCGAGATCAACAGCGGCGGCCACGCCTGATCGTTGAAGCCCGGCGAGATCTCGTCGTCGTCAGAACGCGAGCGCCAGTGAGTAATCGCCGGAAGCTCGAGGCGCGTAACCGGGGGCGGCCATGGATCGGCCGCGGTTGCGCTGGTCCATCCCCACGCAACGCCGCGAAACGCCGGCGCGAACGCGGTCGTGGAGAAGGGAACCGTGACGCCGTCCTTTCGGGCGGCGCGTTCCAAACGCCGCGTCCGGGCCGCGTCACGTTCGCCGATTTCGTCGAGAACGATCGTGCCCGTCCCGCTGCTCAGCTGGTGGCGCGCGACGATCGCGTCGACGCGCCGAAACCATTCACGGGATTCGAGCAGATAACGCGCGTTGAGCGCAGTCCGGCTCGCGGTGCGCGCCAATAGCCAATCGGGCAGGCCGCTCGCGTCGGCTCCGGCATCTATATACGGCCCCGGCTGCACGACGACGTACAATCCGGCCCGCGCGGCATCGTCGAAGAGCGCGTCGAGATCGCGGATTCCGCCAAAATCGTACGTGCCCGGGCGTGCCGCGTGGTAGCCCCAGTAGAGATCGAGCGCGACCGCGTTATAACCGGCCGCCTTCATGCGCCCGAACGCGTCGGGCCAAAGCTGCGGCGCCGGAAGCTGCCAATAGTGGAACTGCGCTGCCGACAGTGCAACCGGCTGCCCGTCGATCGACAGCGAGCTTCCGTCGTACGCAAGCCGGTGGTGCACCGGCGCTCCGGCGCAACCGGCGAGCGCCGAAGTTGCGAGCAATCCGTAAAAAAGAAACGCGAGCGACCGCGTTCGGACCGCTCGCATTGAGGTGTTCGTGAAACGGTCTCCTACTTGATCACGCCTTTGACCGGCGATGCCGAGGCTGCCGATCCCAGCGCCTTGACGCCAAAGATATCCTCGATCGTCCGTAAGATGCTGTAATGGTTAACGGTTTGACTAAACTGCCCCGCGTTGACGTTGCCGATGAGGATCGTCGGAATCTGGTTGCCTGGGCTGCCGTCGTTTTCGTCGAAAGTGAGAATCAAAAGGCCCTGGTGAGCAGTGTCCCAAGCGATGAGATCCGGCAAGTTCTTCGACGCCCAGGTGTCGCCGGTGTTGATCGAGCAGTCGTGCATGTCGTTGCACATATTCGGCGTGATCCAGACGAACTGCGCGGGCGCTTTTTTCAGGGGCTTCTTGTAAACGTAGCTGACCGAGGCCGGCAGGTTGGTGAAATCGGCCCACGGCACGTGCTTGCGCATATAGAGATAGCCGCTGGGCAGTGAGTCGGGAACCGCCTCGCACCCCGTATAACCGGCAGACGGCATGCTCTCGGCATAACCGCGGAACGAAACACCGGCTGCGAGCAACTCGCTGCCGAGATTATCGACGCCGAAGCTCACCGGGCACTGGTCGCCCGTCACGCCCTGGGTCGAACCGCTGAAAAGCGAAAGGTAGTTTGGCTGGCTCGGGTGCGTGATCGCGAAGCTTTGCGTCATGTTCGCCCAGGTTTTCGAAAGGCTCGTAATGTACGGCGCCTGCTGGCTGCCGATCACCGAATCGTATGATTTGTTTTCAAAGATAACGAGCTGGACGTACTTTGTCGTGAACTTCTTTGCCGCTCCGACCGGCGCGTTTTGCGCGACGGCCTGCCCGCCTTGCGACGGGCTCGGCGCGGCGATCGCCTGGCACCCGCCGAGCGCTGCGGCAAACGCGGCGAGGATCGTCACGTGCTTGAAATTCAAGGTTGGCTCCTTCCAGTCGAGATTCGCTGCTCGGTCCCTACGCCGCCGTAAGCGCGGCTCCCGCCTGGCATTAACGCTGCCGGCGCGCTAATAGTCGGGCCAACTACCCCGGTTGCCGGAGGGCGGCGGCGCTGCTTTAAAAAGCGATCGAGCTCGCCGGCGCGCACTGCGTCGGCGAAAACTGCACGCTGAACGCCGACGTGCTCGGCGCCGCGGTCGCGTCAGAGCTCGACGCCAACCCGGCGCGGTACGAAGGCTTCGTTGAAAAGAGGCCTTTCGACTGATTGTCGACCAGCGAGCCGATCGTCGCGTTTTGTGGTGCGGCATAGGCACTCGACGCCGGCGACGGCATAAAGCCGTTCGCTAAGCATCCTGCCTGGAGCCACGGCGGCGGCTGATACAACACGTAGTCGCGTGCCGGTTCCGAAGCCGCGTGCCAGCTCGGGTAGAGTGCCCCGGCGTTGGGCTCGAGCGACCTCGGATGAAGATTGATTTCCGGCGCCCGGTAAACGCTGCGCTGGACGGGGTGTCCCTCCGGGGGACGCGCCTGTCCGTGAGGAGCCGATCCGCGGTACACCGGCACGACCGCCGGTGGCGGTGGCGGTGGTGCGGCGAGTGCGACCACCGGCGTCAAAATTATGCAAGTCATTCCGATTGCGGCGGCGAGCGAACGTCCCATGGAGAGGGATTTCGCGGGCGGCTGATGGCATCCCCCACGTTATGGACCGCGGCGAGTTCTTGACGGTTCTGGTTTCGGCGTTGACCGGCGCGGGGGTACCCTCGCCTGGGCCGAGGACCGTTCCAAAGCGGTGGGACGAGTGCGCGCAGAATCCGGGGTTGCCATACGATCGACCCTTGGGGTTAACGATGCGCGTGCTTGACGGACCGGACTTCGACCTTATCAAATATCGCGGACGAGCGGTCTTGATCAACATTTTTGCCACGTGGTGCGGCCCGTGCAACGGTGAGATGCCCTACGTGGTGGAGGCCGAGGAAGACTTCGCATCGCGTGGTTTATCGGTAGTCGGTATCGACGCGCGGGAAGAAGACGACACCGTTCGCGCATTTCGTAAACGCTACGACATCACGTTCCCCATTGCGATGGATCGCAACGGCACGTTCGTTAAGGTGCTGGAAGTTGGAGCCAACGGTCGCAACGTCGTCTATCCGGTGTCGTTGTTCGTCGACCCGAACGGGTTTCTCACCTGCGACGTTATCGGAGCGATGGGACGCCGGCAGTTACGTTACCGGATCGAGCGGTCTCTCGCCACGTCGGCGCCCGCTATTGCGACGCCTGCCCCTGCATCGACGCCCTTGCTCTAGCCCGAGCGCTCTGCCACGTAGCGGTACTGTCCGGGTTTCCACGCGCAGAGGCTTCCATCGTTCATTACAAACGATTCGCACCCGTCCACCTCGGCGTTGAAGTCTTCGTTGAGCTTCTTGGTCGCGGGCCAGTTTACGGCCGGCTCTTGGCGCGCTGCGCCGCGCGCTTTCGTATTTGAAAACTGCGGCGACTTAACGAGCGCGTTGAGCGCCCCGGCGAGTCTTCGAGCATCATCCATTCCTCGACGGTTCCCCTGGGCTGCGTTGAGACCCCTGCAGGCCAGGGGGATCGCCGGCAGTGCCGACGGGGCATTCCCGCGATCGCGCGAAACCGGGTGAACACGTTTTGAAGGTAGGTGAGAACGGCATGGACGCTCGCGTTGTTTCGGCGAACATCGGCCGGCCCAAGGTTGTCACGTGGCGCGGCCAAACGTTCTCGACCGCTATCGAAAAGACGCCGGTGAACGCATCGTTGCCGGTGCGCGGAGTAAACATCGGCGACGACGATCAAGCCGACCGATCCGTACACGGCGGCCGCAGCAAGGCGATCTACGCCTATAGCCTAGACGATTACTTTTGGTGGCAGAGTCGAGAGGCCGTTGAGTACGCGCCGGGACTCTTTGGTGAAAACCTTACGACCGATGGCGTCGACCTGGGAAGCTGTCTGATCGGCGAACGCTGGCGAGCCGGCTCGGCAGTGCTCGAGGTATCGGAGCCGCGCCTCCCGTGTTACAAGCTTGGATTCCGGCTCGACGACGTAGCTTTTCCGAGCCGGTTCGCAAAGGCGCTTCGCCCGGGAGCGTACTTTCGCATCGTGGAAGAGGGCCGAGTTGGTCCCGGCGACACGCTAACACTCCTGTACCGCCCAAAAGAGCACGAAATCACGATCCGCGAAGTGATGCGGGTACGGCTCTTTGCCCACCAAGAACGAGCGAAGCTGGCGCCAGTAGGCGCACTGAGCTCGCCGTACCGAGAATGGGCGGCGCTTTCGCCGGACCAGCCCCGCGGGTCTTCAGACGACGATTCGTGAGGGCCCCGGAGTCCTTAGCCTACGGCGCCTTCCATCTCCATCTTTACCAAGCGGTTCAGCTCAACGGCATACTCCATCGGCAGCTCCTTGACGAAAAAGTCGAAGAACCCGTTGACGATCATTGCCGTTGCGTCGGCCTCCGAAAGGCCGCGCGACATCGCGTAGAAGAGCTGTTCCTCACCGATTTTGCTGACGCTCGCTTCGTGTTCCACCGTCGAGCGCTGCTCGTGAATCTTCATCGTCGGCTTCGTATCGCTCGACGATTCCTCGTCCATGATGAGCGCGTCGCAGCGAACGCGCGTCTTCGCGCCCGTCGCGCCGGCGTGCACCTCGACCAATCCACGATAGGTCGTCTTTCCGCCGTGAGCGCTGACCGATTTATTGGTAACGACCGACGTCGTGCGGGGAGCGGCGTGAATGACTTTCGCGCCGGCGTCCTGGTGCTGCCCTTCGCCGGCGAACGCCATGGACAAAATCTCACCGCGGGCACCCTCACCCATCAGGTAGATGGAGGGATACTTCATCGTTAGGCGCGAGCCGATGTTTCCGTCGACCCATTCGATCGTCGCATCCTTGTGTGCGATCGCGCGTTTGGTGACGAGATTAAAGATATTGCGATACCAGTTCTGGATCGTGGTATAGCGGATCGACGCGCCTTCGTCTGCGATCAACTCGACCACCGCCGAATGCAGCGACGAAGTCGAAAACTTCGGGGCGGTGCAGCCCTCGATGTAGTGCACCTTGGCGCCCTTATCCGCGATGATCAGTGTGCGCTCGAACTGGCCCATGTTTTCGGCGTTGATGCGGAAGTACGCCTGAAGCGGCATCGCTACGGTCACGCCGGGCGGCACGTAGATGAACGACCCGCCCGACCAGACCGCGGAGTTCAGCGCTGCAAACTTGTTATCGCCGGGCGGAATAATGGTCGCAAAGTACTTCCGCACGATGTCGGGGTACTTTTTGACCGCGGTGTCCATGTCGCAGAAGAGTACGCCTTGCTCGTCCAGCGCCTTACTCGTGTTGTGATAGACGACTTCACTCTCGTATTGAGCCGAAACGCCGGCGAGGAACTTGCGTTCGGCCTCGGGGATACCCAAGCGATCGAATGTCCGCTTGATATCCTCCGGAACGTCGTCCCAGGAGCGTTCCGTCTGGTCGGTCGATTTCACGAAATAATGGATGTCGGAAAAATCGATTTCGCTCAGGAGCTTGGTATCGCCCCACTCCGGCATCGGCTTTGAAATGAAGAGCTCGTAGGCCTTGAGCCGGAACTCGAGCATCCACTCGGGCTCGTCCTTCATGCGGCTGATCCGCTCGACGATCTCGCGGGTCAGCCCCTTATCCGACTTAAAGACGTAGTTCTCGGGGTCGTGGAACCCGTGACGGTAATCCTCGATGAGCTGGGCCGGCTTCACCGGAGCGTCCAATTTCAATGCCATTGCCTCTTGAGCGTACGCCCCGGAACCCATATAGTCAAGATAGTGAAGAGCTACCTTTAAATACCTGTGAGTTCATCGTGGAAAAGGGCCTTTACACGGGGGGGCCGAGGGGGTATGATTGGCGCCGGTCCTTTAAGAGGATGGGTAGAAGGTCCCAGGTGCAGGTTCGCGAGTTGAGCCGGCCGGGGGCCGCGGTTGGAAGGGAGGGCGCGCCCATCGCGCCATCGCGCCGAGTCGCCCGCGCACCGAACAAAAGCGCCGGCAAGAGCTCGTCGATAGGTCGGGGGAACGGGTGCACTGCAGCCGCCAGCCGACGTAGTCCGGAGGTGGGATTCCTCAAGGTCAAGGAGACCTGTACAAATTGAAGGCACTCGGCAGGCACATCGTGTGCGAGCTCTCGGGCTGTCATCCGACGCTACTCTCTGACATCACCGGCATATCTGCCATGATGAACGCGGCCGCCAAGGCCGCCGGCGCTACGATCATGGAAAGCGCCTTCCACCGATTTGAGCCGCAGGGCGTCTCGGGAACGGTCATTTTGGCCGAGTCTCACCTCTCGATCCACACCTGGCCCGAGATGGGTTATGCGGCGATGGATTTTTATACGTGCGGCGAGCATACCGACCCGTGGCTCGCTTGCGATTATGCCGCGCGGACGCTCGCTGCAAAGAGCGTACTCGCGACCGAACTTAAGCGCGGCATCGAAAAGAGCGACGGTGAATTTACCCACGTCATCGATCGCAACGCGAGCGCAGAAACGCTTTCGGCGTAACAATAATCACCTTTATTACGTTGCAATTTGGGAGGCGCAATGCGCCTGCCGTCTAATTCTCTACGCACAAAATACGGTTACCGCTCTCAGGAGTGAGGGAGAAACGATTCTCATGCGTTCACATATGATTCGAGCCGGCATTGCTGCCGTCGCGGCAAGCGTGGGCCTTGCAGCGTGCGCTAGCCACGGACTCGTACCGTCGTCGTCAAGCGGGCTCGGTCAAAGCGCGCTCAGCCCCACTGCGCTCAGCGACGAGCTGCAAAATGCAAAAATAACGACTTGCGCTACCAGCCCGCCGCAGTACCAGTGGAAAGCCAAAGGTGCCTGCGATCCGACGATCACTCTGAAACCGACAGGCGCCAGCTTCAGCCTGGCGGAGTACGAGAGCATTACGGTTAAGGGTTCGATCGGAAATAACACGACCAAAGGAACGGCGACGATCACGATCGCCGACGCAACCGATACCAACGGCGATATGGAGACGTATCAGGGGAAACCCTTTCCGAAGTACACGCCCCGCGGGAAGACGTTCATCTACGCCGTCGCCATCAACCAGAGCAAACAGACGATCAAACCGGCACCCGCCGGCAAGAAGCCCGTTCTTCAGTACGTGATCACCGACGCAAAGGGTCTTCCCGGCACGACGTGCGGCGTCGCGCTGCTCACGAAGGGAACGAACGGAAAGTATACCTGGTCGTCCTTCCCAGGCTCGTTCCCGGCCAAGGGCAAAACGGTGACGATCACGCAGTACAGCGTGCCGCACGGTTTTGAGATTCCCCCGAAAACCCCGCTCTACTTCGGCGTGAACTGCTACACCGGAGCGTAGCTGAAAGCAACGTAAACTCTGGACCCGTACCAAGAACGACCCCGCCGGCAACGGCGGGGTTCTTCTTTTGGGCCGCCAATCTAGGGCGAGCATGCCCAAGACGCAGCACTGGCAGTGGTACATCGAGGATTTCGGGCCGACCGAACAGCACCGTCACGCAGTCGACGAGCTGTTCTTCTCGGGGCGCACCGATTTTCAAGAAGTTGCGGTGCTGAGCTCGCCGGCCTTCGGCAAGATGCTCGTGATCGACGGCGATACGCAGAGTTCGCAAATCGACGAACGCATCTATCACGAGAGCCTCGTCCATCCGGCGCTCGCGGCGGCCGCCGATCGTACCAACGTACTGATCTTGGGCGGCGGCGAGGGAGCGACGCTGCGAGAGGTGCTGCGCAGCCCCGACGTCGAGCGCGCGACGATGGTCGATATCGACGGGCGCGTGATCGAGCTTTCCAAGGAGTTTCTGCCCGAGTGGTCGGCCGGCGCGTTTGAAGAGCCGCGCGCCAACGTCGTCGTCGGCGATGCGCTAGCCTACATGCGTGACCGCGACGATCGGTACGGCGTGATCCTCTCGGATCTCACCGAACCGCTGGAAGATTCGCCGAGCAATCCGCTCTTCAACGAAGACGTGTTCGCGCTGATCAAGTCACGCCTCCTCGAGGGGGGGGTCTACGCGCTTCAGGCGAGCACCGCGGCCGTCCACAACGCGGCGCTGCACTGCAAGATGTCGCGCACGCTGCGCCGCCACTACAAATACGTGGCGTCGTTCTTCACGCACGTGCCGGCGTTCGATACCGATTGGGCCTTTCTCGCCTGCAGCGATCGAGTGAATCTTGCGCAGTTGGAGCCCGAGGCTATCGATGCTTACTGCGCCTCCCTCGCGGGCGACAGCTTCTTTTACGACGCACAAACGCACCGGCGGCTTTTTTCCTTGCCGCTCTACTTGCGCCGGATGCTGGCCTCCGGCGGGGATACTTTTTAGGTACACGAAAGGCGACGAAATGAGCATCGATTTCTCACGCGCGCCCCATGCTTGGGAGAAGGAGAAGAGCAACTTCGTTGCTCTGCTCGACCTCAAACTCGAGCGCGTCGAACACGGGAAGGCCGTGATGCGGATGCCGTACCGTCCGGAAGTCACCAACGGCACGGGGGCCGTGCACGGCGGCGCGATCGTGAGCCTCTGCGATACCGTGTTTTACGTCGCGCTGGCCTCGATCTACGGGCGCGATCAAGACACGACGACGATCGCGCTGCAGTGCAACTTTTTGGCGCCGGCCGGGCCCCCGCATGATCTCGTCGCCGAAGCGCGCGTGCTGCGCGGCGGTCGCCGCATCGTCTACGGTGAGGTCTACGTACGGAGCGGAACGGAGATCGTCGCGCATGCGACCCTGGACTTCCTCAACAGCTACCCCAAGGAGAAGCCGCCGAAGTCCGGCCACTTTACTCCGACGGAGTAGGCTCAGCCGCAGCGCGGGTATGAGGGTGTTATGGCACAGAAGCATCGTCCGAAGCCGAGGCCAAGCGGATTGCGTACGCGACGGTAAATAAACAGCGTTCGTAAGCGCCGGTTCCTCGCCCGGCAGGCTTTTGCCGTGCGCTATCGTGAAAACCGTTGCCGTGGCTACCGACGAGTTGAAGCGAACCGCACTCTATGAGGATCATGCCCGGGCCGGTGCGCGACTCGTGCCGTTCGGCGGATTCGAGATGCCGGTGCAATATACGAGCATCCTCAAAGAACATGATGCCGTCCGCCATCGCGCCGGGCTCTTCGATCTATCGCATATGGGACAGATCTGGCTGACCGGCGGCGCGGTCGCACAGTGGGCCGACACGTTGACGATCAACTCGGTCGTTACGATGAAGCAGTGGCAAGCCCGCTACAATATTTTCTGCAACGATGCCGGCGGCGCGCGCGACGACACGATTTTTTACTGCCTGGACGACCGCTGGCTCCTGGTGGTCAACGCCTCCAACGCCGATAAGATGTGGCAGCATATCAACGCCTTCGTTCCGGAATACGGGGTCTCACTAGAGAATCGCCACGGCAAAGACGCCCTAATTGCGATTCAAGGCCCGCTTTCGGTACAGATGCTGCAGCCCCACGTCGCGGGGTTGGAACTCGCAGCGATGAAATATTACTTCTGCGCGCGTGCAACGGTCGACGGCGTGCCCGCAGTCATCGCGCGGACGGGTTACACCGGCGAAGATGGCTTCGAACTTTTTGTCGGCAGCGATTCCGCCTCACAACTCTGGCAAGGGCTCCTAAGGACGCACGCCGGCGAAGGCCTCGAGCCGTGCGGTCTTGGCGCGCGAGACGTCTTGCGCCTGGAGGCCGGCATGCCTCTGTACGGTCACGAACTCACCGAAGAGATCACCCCGGTTCAGGCCGGCCAGCTCTGGGCGCTCAAGATGAACAAGGAAGAGTTCATCGGCAAGGATGCGCTCAAGGCGCAGATCGATCGCGACGACTATTCGAGGATCATCGGGCTCGTGATGAACGGGCGGGCGCCCGCGCGAGAAGGCTATCCCGTCGTACGCCACGGCCGCCGCGTCGGAGAAATTCGCAGCGGCTCGATCGGGCCGTCGGTCGAGAACAAAAACATCGCGACCGCTCTGGTCGAACGAGATTCGGCAATCCCCCACACGGAGCTGGGGGTTGAAATTCGCGGTTCGGTGCACAATGCGACGGTCGTGCCGTTACCATTTTACAAACGCCCCAAGTAACGATAAGGAGAGAACGTGGCGCAGCCCGAGGATCTGCTCTACAGCAAGGAACACGAATGGGTGCGCCTCGACGGCGACACGGCGACGATTGGGATCACCGATTACGCGCAGGGGTCGCTGGGCGATATCGTCTACGTCGAGCTGCCGAAAGTCGGCGCGACGATCGAGCAGTTCGGTAACGTCGGCGTCGTCGAATCCGTCAAAGCCGTCTCCGATCTTTTCACGCCGATCTCCGGCGAGGTCGTCGAGATCAACGGAGCACTCGACGGCGACCCCGCGGCCGTCAACCGCGAACCATACGGCGCCGGGTGGCTCATGAAGGTGCGCTTGAGCGACGCCGGCGAGACCGAGAAGCTCTTAAGCCCCGCGGAGTACGAACTACTCGCTACCGCATAGTGGGGATGGCTGATAACGTACGGCTAGTGGAAGAGCCGGCGAAGCGAGGCGATGAGCGCTGCGGCGTGGGCCGGACGATCGGCGATGAACGCCCAGAGATCGCCGTCGGGAACGATCGTTCCCCGGGCACCGACGGCCTTTGCCCATCCAAGCACTTCGTCGTGACCGCCCAGTAGTGCCCAGCGCACCTCCGATTGGCCGAGTTGCCGATCGTAATGAAAATAGTCGCCGCCTTCCCAAGAGGGAACTCCCGCGATGCGCTCGCCGCTATCGAAATTGATATGGTAGACCCAGAAGTAGTCGCCGTAGATCATTCGAACGCCGCGCTGCACGAGCAGCGAGCGTAGCCGCGCGTCGTCGTGGAGTCCCTGCGTTAGAGCGATCCTAGTCTGTGTGCCGGGCAGGCTGTACAGCCAGAAGTTTGGCACCGTTACTAGCAGGACCGCTGCGATTGCAAGCCACTTTTGAAAGCGCCACAAGGTGGCCGCTCCAATGGCGCCGGCAACCGGAACGGTGAGATAGAGAGGCGCGATGTATCGAACCGTCCACCCTCGCATCGAGCCCGCTTGGGAGGCGACGTAGAATAAGAAGACGCCCGCGCTCACGAGCCAGATCAGTTGCCAAGCATCCGCATATTTTCGGTTGCGATTGAGCGCCACGATGAAGGCGGCGGCGATTGCTGCGTATCCGAGGATCAGCGGCGTCGAGAGCGACCACCAACCGGCCGGCTCGTGGAAGAGCAGCTTTGGTACTTGCGTCGTGGCGAACCAAATGACGTTGTCGAAAACGATCGCGCCATTGGGAGCGGCCTGCGATGCCCAGTTATGCGTGAGCGACGCCGCCCCATTGGCTATATTTCCGATGGCAAACGGCAGCGCACCTACGACAAATCCGGCCAACGCAACGGGGACTTCTCTAAGCATCGCCGTTCGTCGTTTCCATCCGATCCATACGAGCGCGGGAAGGCTAACCATCAGCGTCTGCAGCGATAGCCAGATGCCGAGCCCTGCGCTCAAACCGAAGGCGAATCGCTGCCACGTCGCGCCGTCTTGCCGCCAGAGCGTGGCAAGCCAGAGCGTCGCGGCGCAGGACGCCATGATCTCGCCGTAGGCCCACGGCACGTAGGTAACCGTCATGAACTGTTCCGGCGGGATGACGGCGAAAATCATTGCAACGCACCCGAGCCTGTCGCCGAGCAGCGCGCGCAAGAACAGCCATGAGAAGACGAGATAGAGTATGCCCCAGGTCAGGCCGGTAAGCGCCAAACCAACGCGTCCGTCGCCTAAGACGTGAAAGTAGGCGGCGGCGACGTAGCAACTCGCCGCGCTCAAACGCGTGCCCCCGGGGAAGAACAGCGGATAGGCCCCCGCCGCGACGCGGAACGCACAGAGCCCCGCCAGCGTGCCGTCGGAGTCGATTTGAAAGAGTGCGAGCGGAAAATAGAGCGCCGCCCGCAGCAACGTGCCGGCTGCGATCAGTGCGATGCCGATCCGCGCCACGTCGCTCGCTTTCTTTACGAAGGACCCGGCGGCCTCGCGACACAACCATCGTACTCGAATGTACGCACCTCACACGCAACGCGATATCGACGAGATGCTCGCTGCCGTCGGCGTCGAGTCGCTCGACGCGCTGCTGGCGGTTCCCGAGGAGATCGCACTCAAAGCCAAACTCGACGTCGTTCCGGCGTTGCCCGAGTATCAGATTGCGCGCCGCTTCGAGCGCTTCGCCGAAAAGAATGCGGGCGTCGGTTATCGTTCGTTCCTGGGAGCCGGCTCGTACAGCCACTACGCGCCGCCGGCCATCGCGGCGCTGGCGATGCGCGGCGAGTTTCTCACCGCCTACACGCCCTATCAAGCCGAAGTCTCGCAGGGGTATTTGCAAGCGATCTACGAGTGGCAGACGTACATTTGCCTGCTCACCGGGATGGAGCTCGCCAATGCATCGGTCTACGATGGCGCGACGGCGTTGGCCGAAGCGGCGATCATGGCGTTGGGAGCCACCGGGCGTAACAAGATTTTGGTTTCGCGCGCCATCCACCCGAACTATCGCGCGGTGCTGCGCACGTACTGCGACGGGCTCGACGTCGCCGTCGACGAAGTTCCCGTCACCGAAAACGGCGCCACCGATCTCTCCGCGCTCGCCGATGCCGTCGGCGGCAAAGGGTACGCTGCAGTCGCGCTGCAGTCGCCGAACTTTTTCGGATGCGTCGACACCTTGACCAAAGATGCGCAAGCGGCGATTAGCAGCAGCGGCACCGTACCCGTTGCCGTCGTCGCGGAGGCGCTGTCGTTAGCGGCGCTCGAGCCGCCGGCGGCGTGGGGCGCCCAGATCGTTGCGGGCGAAGCGCAGAGCTTTGGCGTCGCGCAGGCGTATGGCGGCCCGTACGCCGGTTTCATCGCTTCAACCAAAGAGCACATGCGCCGCATTCCGGGCCGGCTCGTCGGCAAGACGGTGGATAACGCGGAACGTACGGCTTACGTGCTGACGCTGCAGGCCCGCGAGCAGCACATTCGCCGCGAGCGCGCGACCTCGAACATCTGCACGAACCAGGCGCACTGCGCGCTGATTGCTACGATCTATCTCGCGCTCATGGGAAAGAGCGGCCTACGCGATGCGGCGTCGCTCAATCTGGCTCGCTCGCGCGAGCTGGCCAGTGCCGTCGCCAACGTCGACGGCGTTACCTTGAAGTTTCCGACGCCCTTTTTCAACGAGTTCGTCGCCGACGTAGGGCGCCCGGCTGCCGAAGTACTCGAGTCGCTTGCGGAGCTAGGGATCCTTGGCGGGGTCGACCTCGGGCGCTTCTACCCCGAGTTCGCGTCCTGCATCTTGATGACGGCGACCGAACTTACGACCACTGCCGATATCAACGCTCTCGCTGCCGCCCTCGACGGAGCTCTCAATGTCCACGCCCACATCTAGCAAGACCGCCGAGCCGCTGATCTTCGAGCTCGGTCAAGAGGGTCGAGCGAACCGCTATCTGGAGGAAGGCAAAGCGCTGGATGCGTTTTTGCCGGAAGCAGTCGTCCGCAAAGACCTGCCGTTACCCGACAATAGCGAGCTCGACGTCGTGCGGCACTACACGCGGCTCTCGCACCGGACGTTCGGCATCGATCTCGGCTTCTATCCGCTGGGCTCGTGCACGATGAAGTACAACCCGCGGGTGAACGACGCGATCGTCGCCAAGCGCGAGTTCGCTCAGCTGCACCCGTTCGTTCCCGATGCGCTCGCGCAGGGCGCGCTGCAGATCATGTACGAGCTCGAACGTTCCCTGAGCTCGCTCTTCGGCATGGCGGCTTTTTCGCTCAATCCGTCGGCGGGCGCGCACGCGGAGCTCGGTGCGTTGCTGATCGCCAAAAAATACTTCAAGGAACGAGGCGAGACGCGGCGCGACAAAGTCATCGTACCCGATACGGCGCACGGTACCAATCCTGCTTCGGCATCAATGTGCGGATTCAAGGTAGTCTCCTTGCCGAGCAACGAACGCGGACGCGTCGGGGTTAGCGAGATTCGCTCGGTGCTCGGACCCGATACCGCCGTTTGCATGATGACCAATCCCAATACCCTCGGGCTCTTCGAAGACGAGATCGCGCAGATCGCTGCCGCGGTGCACGAGGCCGGCGGTCTGATGTACTACGACGGCGCCAACGCCAACGCGATCATGGGCTACACGCGCCCCGGCGACATGGGCTTCGACCTCATGCACCTCAACACGCACAAGACTTTCACGATTCCGCACGGCGGAGGCGGCGCCGGTCACGGCCCGCTCGGCGTCGCGGCGCATCTCGTCGACTACCTCCCCGTGCCGGTCATCGCCGCCGCCGCGCGCGCCAATGGCGAAAGCGGATCGGCTGCGAGCGACCGTCTGACCTTCAAGCTCGATTTCGACCGGCCCAAATCGATCGGGCCGCTGCGCAGCTTCTGGTCGAACTTCGCGCACGTCGCGCGGGCGTTAGCCTACCTCTACGCTAACGGCGAGGAAGGCCTTAAGCGCGTTTCGCAGCTGGCCGTGCTCAACGCGAACTACTTACGGGTGAAGGTCGCGGAGTTTCTCGACACGCCCTATCCGGAGATCTGCCGGCACGAGTTCGTCGCGTCGGCACAGGAGCTCAAGAAAGAGCACGGCGTGCGCGCGCTCGACATCGCCAAAGCCCTGCTCGACCACGGTTACATGGCGCCGACGATGTACTTTCCCTTGATCGTACCGGAGTGCTTGATGGTCGAGCCGACCGAGACAGAATCGAAGGAGACGCTCGACAAGTTCGTGGAGGCGCTTCATCAGATCGTCGAAGAGGCGAAGACGAATCCGCAGGCGCTGCTCGAAGCGCCGGTCACGACCGTCGTCGGCCGCGTCGACGAGACTCGTGCCGCCCGTCAGCCCGACCTGAGGTGGCGCGCGCCCCAGTAGCCCCCTTCCGGTTGCCGCGGCGGGCTTGACGGCGGCCTCGCCGCGGCTCTACTATACTCTAACGGAATATAGTCGTAAGGAGAATAGCCGCTTTGAGCGCCGCCGTTTTCTACATCCTCGTCACCCTGGCGCAAAACGATCGCCATGGTTACGCGATCATCAAAGAAATTGAAAGCCTCACTGACGGGGAAGTGGTCCTGCTTCCAGGCACGCTTTACCGGCTGGTCGGCCAGCTCTCCCGGGATAAGTGGATTACCGAGGTGCGCGGCGCACCCAGCGACGATCCGCGCCGGCGCTACTATCGTTTGACGCCCAGCGGCCGCCGAGCACTCGCTGCCGAAGCCGGCCGCCTGGAAAGCATGGTGAAACTCGTGCGCAAAAACCGGCTGCTGGCCGGCCACGCATAGCGAAATGGCGCCGAGCCTCACGTTCTACCGGGCGCTCTTGCGGCTCTGTCCGCGCGAGTTCCGCCGCAGTTACGGTGAGGAGGCAGCGAGCACGTTTGCAGAAGCGCTTTCGCGCCTGCACGAACGGCGCGAACCGGCCAAAACGCTGACCTTTGCGTTGAGCGCGTACTTCGATATCGTGCTTACCGCGCTGCGGGAGCACGCAGCGATCGTGGGGGGCGACGTCTCTTTTGCGCTGCGGTTGATGGCGAAGTCGTGGGTATCCTCGGCGATCGTGATCGCCACGCTGGCGCTTGCCATTGGAATCGGAGCCACCGTCTTTAGCGCGATCGACTCCGTGCTGCTCGCGCCGCTGCCGTACGAAAATCCCTCGCAACTGGCGTTCATCTTCGATCGTCCCTACGACGATCCGGCAGCGCACGGCTCGGAAACGAGCCTTCCAAACACGCTGGACTGGCCGAGGCTGGCGCGCTCGTTTCGTTCGATCGGCTCGTATGCCAACTGGATGCCGACCCGCACCCGCGTCGCGATACCGCAGGCCGTTCCAGGCCAGGTGGTCACCGGCGACTTCTTTGCGACGCTCGGCGTCCGCCCGCGCTTGGGCCGGCTCTTGGACGAGTCCGACGCGAGGCCTGGCGCGCCGAAAACGATCGTGATTTCGGAGGCGTACTGGCGCGGCGCGCTCGGCGCGACGCCCAACGTGCTCGGAGAGACCCTTTCCCTCAGCGACGTTTCGTACCGAATTGTCGGCGTTCTCCCGCACGAGTTCGTTATGCCGCGAGCGTCGTCGCTCGGGGGGGCCGGAAGCGACGTTTATCGGGCGCTCGCCGATAACGCGTCGCCTCGCGACTCGCACTATTTGATTACGGTCGCGCGGCTGCACGCGGGCGTCTCGCCGCAGGCGGCGGCAGCGGACATGGATCGCGTCGCGGCCTTGTTGCGAGGGCGATATCCAATTGCCAACGCAAATCTCGCGCAGCACGTGATCCCAATGAGCGAGCAGCTCTTCGGGTCGGCGCGATTGATGCTTGGAATTGCGCTCGCCGCGGTCGTTGGAATCGTGCTGATCGCGTGTCTGAACGTCTCGAACATTCTGCTCGGGCGCATCGCCGACCGGGAACGCGAGCTCTCGATTCGCTTTGCGGTCGGCGCTTCGCGCGGACGTTTGATCGGCCAGCTCTTCGTCGAGAGCGCGGTGTTGGCTGGAATGGGAGGCTCGGCTGGTCTCGCACTCTGTGCGGTGCTGGTGCACGTAGTGCCGGCGTTCGGGTTCGATCTTCCACGCATCGTCAGCGTGCACGTCAGCCCGCTCGTGGTGCTCGTTACCCTCGGCGTAACCTGTGCGTGTGCGATCGGCATCGGCACGCTCCCGGCCCTTACGCTTGCCTCCCCGCGTTTTTCGCACTGGGGGGGAAAGCTCACGCGCTCGGTCGTCGTAGTGCTCGAACTTTCGTTGGCGCTGGCGCTGGTGACCGGATCGGCGCTGCTCGTCCGCAGCTTCATCGCGATCTCGTCGATCGACGTTGGTTTCGATTACGACGGCGTCGTCGCGACGAGCGAAGTGATGCTGCCGCTGCGCCGGTACTCGTCGCCGCCCTCGCAGCTGGCATTCGCGCACGCTCTGCTGGCGCGTCTGCAGTCGCTTCCCGATCTGCAGTCACCCGGACTGATGGTATCCACGCCGCTCTCGGATGAAAACTACAACGCCGAAAACTATCGCGTCGTCGACCGGCCCGTCGACCGCAAGCAGAATCAGACGGTCGATTACAATGCGGTGACCGCCGGCGGCCTGCGTTCGCTGCGCCTTCACCTCCTAACGGGACGACTAATCGGTGACGGCGATAACGAACGGACGGCGCCGGTTGCCATCGTAACGCGAGCCTTCGCTCGTAAGAACTTTCCGAACGGAAGTCCGATCGGGCGGCGTATCGTGATCGCCTACGGGGCAAACCCGCCGTGGGGGCGCACGATCGTCGGCATCGTCGACGACTTCAAAATGGAGGCGCTCACTGCGGAGCCGACGCCGCAGGTGATAGTGCCGTTCTTTCAAGACGTGCAGCCCACATTCCAGATCGTTGCGCGAACCCGGGCTGCAAACGCGCAAACCGCAGCCGAGATTTCGCAGGCCATCCGTTCCATCGACCACGAGCTCCCGCCGCGGCACGTCGCTTCGTACGCGACGTACATCGCGGATCGCCGCTCGAACGCGTCGACGGCGGCCCAGATGCTCGGCTTTATGGCGTTCGTTGGGCTGCTGCTGGCGGGATTGGGCACCTACGGCGTCGTGACGTACACCGTCGGCCGGCGGGCGCGCGAGTTCGGCATTCGCCGCGCGCTCGGAGCGAAGGGCTGGACGATCGCCTCGAGCGTTTTCGTACAAGTTGCGGCGCTCTTCGCAGCCGGAACGCTGCTTGGGGTCTTGCTTTCGGCAGCGGGCGCCGCCGCAATCTCGACGCTGCTCTACCGCGTATCGCCGTTCGATCCGCCGACCTTTGCGGTGGTCGCGCTGGCGCTGGCGATAACGGCGTTTGGCGCGGCACTCGTTCCCGCCGTACGCGCGATGCGCATCGATCCCGTGGTGGCCTTACGTCACGAATGAGTTACTCGTAGCGCAACGCTAGCGCCGGATCGACGCGCATCGCACGAATCGCCGGCAGCAAAGCGGCAAAGGCCGCGCACCCGAGCAGGAGCGCGATAACGCTGCCGAAGGTCAATGGATCGAAGGGCGATACGCCGTCGAGCTGCGGCGCGATCGCGCGCCCAGCGAGAATCGCGATCGTCGTGCCAGCCGCGATGCCGAGCGCACTGATGAAGAGTGCGCGTCGCAGAACGTCGGCGAGCACGTCGCGCGCGCGCGCACCGAGCGCGCGCCGGACGCCGAACTCGCGGTATCGCTGCGTAACGCTAAACGAAACGACCCCGAAGACGCCCGAGAGGGCGAGGAGGAACGCGACCGCGGCCAGCGAGCCGAGCAAAACGGCCGAAGAGCGCGGCGTCGAGGCCGCATCGCCGACGAGCTGCGAGATCGTGTAGACGTTGGGGGTTACGATCAGCGGGTCGGTCTGGGCTACGACCCGCTCCAGAGCGCGCCCGAGAGAGTCGGGCGTCAGCGTATCGCTCGAAACGACGACGTCGACGACGTTGGGGGCAACCTGGCCGAAGGGCAGGTAATACATCGGCGGCGGGGGACGGCTGAGCCGTTGTTGCTCGTCTGCAACCACGCCGACGATCGTCGCCACCCCGCGCGCGGCGCCGTTCCAGCCCGATACGCGCAGGCGCGTGCCGACGGGGTTGCGATCCTGGAGATACTTTCGGACAAACGCTTCGTTGACGACCGCGACCCGTTGCGACGTACCGGTATCGTCGCTCGAGAACATTCGCCCGTGCAACAACGGGAGGCCTAAGATTCGAAAGTATCCTGGCGTCACCGCATTGAGGTGCGCGTCGGGTTGATCGTCGACCGGATAGGCCTTGCCGACGATGCCAACCGTAAACGTGACGATCACCTCGGAGAGCGGATAGGAAACCGAGAGCGCGGCCTCTCTGACGCCGGGAATCCGGTCGACGCCGGCGAGCAGCGAATCGGCAAAGCTCGAGCGCGCCGGTAATTTCCGGTAGCGCGTGGAGGGAAGGCCGATCGCTTCGCTGACGAGCACGCCTTGAGTGCGTACGCCCAAATCGGGGTGAGTCAGCACGTAGAAGCTGCGCACGGTCAAGCCGGAGAGGACGACGAGGACGAGGGTGGCGGCGAGCTCGACGACGACGAGGGCCGAACGCAGCAGGGCGCCGGCAGAGCGATCGCCGCTTCGTCCCCCCGCTTCGAGCGCACTAGACAAGCGTCTCTGTGCGAGCGCCGCCACGGGCCACATTCCGGAAAGAATCGTCACGCCGGCGACGAGCGCTACGGCGTAGAGCAGAACGCTCGCATCGATCTGTACCGAGTCGATGCGCGGCAGCGTGCGCAGCACCGTCACGGTCAAAAGACGAAGGACGCCGTACGCCAGCGCAATTCCGATTGCGCCGCCCGCCGCGGCGAGCACGCCGGTCTCAGCGAAAAGCTGTGCGCCCAATCGCCCGAGCGACGCACCGAGCGAAGCCCGCAGCGCGAACTCACGCTCGCGCGTCGAAGCGTCGGCGAGCAGCAGGTTTGCGACGTTCGCACAAGCGATGAGCAACACCGCGACGACCGCGGCGAAGACCGTCCAGAGCGCCGCGGCGACGTTGCCGAGGAAGGCCGAGCGCATCGAATCGGCGCCAAACACGACGCCGGCGTCGTTGCGCGCGTAGCGCTTGGCGAGACGCGCCGACGCCAGCGCGAGATCGGCGTTTGCCGACTGCATCGTGGCGCCCGGGGCGAGCAGCGCGATCGCGCCGAGATAGCGCGCGCCGCGCTGAGTCGGCGGCACGGTATTGGGCAGAGGCACCCAGAAGTCGTCACGATCCAGCGACCCGGCGTCGGGTGCCGGAACGCGCACGTTCGGCGCGACGCCGATCACCTCGATTGGAACGCCGTCAAAGCCGATGCTCTTGCCGATTGCATGCGGATCGGCGCCCAGCTCCGTACGCCAGAGGCGTTCCGAAATGATGGCGCGGCGTACCCCTGGGCGGCCGTCGTTAGAGGTGAAGAACCGGCCGAGCTCCGGCTTCAATCCCAGTACCGAGAAATAGTTCCAACCGACGTCCATGCCGTCGATCTGACGGGGTTTCCCGTTGCCGGTCAACACGGCCGAATCTTGTGCTTCGCCGGCGATTGCGTCGAACGCCGTTGCGTTGGCACGCAAGTCGGAGACGTCGGGTATCGAAAGCGCGCTGCCGGCGATGCCTCGCCGGTCGCGATCTTCGACGACGACGAGTCGCGCTGCGTTGGGATAGGGCAACGGTTTGATCAAGACCGCGTCGAGCACGCTGAAGACCGCGACGTTGGCACCGATACCGAGTGCAAAAGAAGCGATCACCACGGCAACGAGCAGCGGAAGGCGGCGCAAGCGGCGAATCCCGAAGGAGACATCGCGTGCCAGCGTGTCGGCGCGCATCGCAAGACCGGTGACGACGATATCGGCAGCGGCGCGCCACGTGCCCGAACCGGCGTCGGCCACATCGGCCAGAATCTGCTCGCGAAACTCGGCGCGGAAATCCGCCGGATATGCCAGCAGCGCCAGCCGCACAAATCCTAGCCCGGTCACGCGTGGCCCCCGATGAGCTCGAGCTCGCGAGCCATGCGGACGAGTTCGTCCAGGCGCGTCGCTTCGGCGCGCGCGATCCGTCTGCCGCGGGCGGACAGACGATAGCGCCGCCGCCGCGAGTCTACTCCATCGGCACCGAGTTCAACGATCCAACCGTCGACGAGCATTTGGCGGATGATCGGGTAGAGCGTGCCGGGCGTCAGGCGAACGGAGTTACCCGTCAGGCTCGCGACCATCTTGGCGATCGCGTAACCGTGCGTCTCCTCGCGCGCGAGCGCGAGCAGCACGTAAAATGCGCGCGGGCTCAGCGGAAGCAGTTCGTTGATATCGTTTGATGATGACACGTTCGACCTCGCACGAGAACGAGACGGATGTATTGAAGGCCACTATATCCATAATCGTCTGAGGTGTCAACGCGCTTGACAGCGCAGAATCCCAGATATATCATGACTGCGATATATCCATGTTGGTTATAAGGGGCGTTCATGCTTAACCGCCGTCAGGATCCGGCGCCGCTCTTGCCGCTCGCGACGAGCGCTTTTCATATCTTGCTCGCGCTCGCCGAAGGCGAACGGCACGGGTACAGCATCGGTAAGGCCGTGGAAGCGGCGACGAACGGCCAGATCAACCTGGGGCCCGGTACGCTCTACCGTCAGCTCAAGCAGATGTCTAGCGACGGCTGGATCGTCGAAACCGAACGCGGCGACGACGATGCGATGCGACGCCGCTACTATCGTTTGACGCCGTGGGGCCGCAAGATCGCGCAAGCCGAGGCGGTGCGGTTGGCCCGCCTCGTCGCGGTGGCGCGTTCGCGGCGGCTGCTGCCCGCCGGAATTTAGGTTCGTTTGAATGGACGTCATTCGCGAACGCTCGCGACGTCTGCCGAAGTGGCCCTACGCCGTTGCGCTCGGGGCCGGCGCGCTGCTCGCGATCGTTTTCGCGACGCGTGGAATGAACTCGCGCGGTAATGTAACCGTCGAGCGAGCGACCCTCGTTACGGATGTCGCACGTGCGGGCACGCTGGTGCGTTCGGTTAGCGCACAAGGTGCGTTCGTGCCCGACCGAGTTCGCGTGGTAGCCGCGACGCAGAGCGGCGTGATCGACCAAATTTTCGTTAAACCCGGCAGCGTCGTCGTGCCGGGGACCGTCGTCGCAAAGATGGAAAATCCATCGCTCGACGCCGCTGCCCGCGACGCGCAGGCGCAGCTCGCCGTCGCGCGAGCCGATCTCGAGAGCGCGCAGCAGCAGGCACGCACCGAGCAGCTCACGCAGGAGGGCGTACTCGACGGCGCGCAGGCACAGATGGAGCAGAGCGCGCTGCAGGCGCAGTCACTCGCTACCTTGCATCGCCGCGGCCTGGTCGCCGACGTTCAGTATCGCCAGGCGATCATCGCGTCGCGAAAGGACGGCAACGACGTCCGCATCGCAGGCGCGCAACTCGGGGCCGCCTCGGCCGACGCGCGGGCGAAGGTCTCGGCGGCGCAGGCGCGCGTCGTGCAGGCGCAGGCACAACTCGATGCCGGCCGCGCCCAGGTAGACGCGCTGACCGTCCGTTCGGCGACCAGCGGTATCGTGCAAAGCGTCGAGCTCGATCCGGGAACGAGCGCCGCACAGAACTCGGTGATCGCGCACGTCGCCGACACGAGCTCGCTCAAGGCGGTGCTGCAGGTCGCCGAGGGAGACGTGCACGCGGTCGCGCCGGGAATGCGGGCGAGCATCGATACCGGAAACGGAGTCTTGCAGGGGCGCGTGTCTCGGGTGGCGCCCGCCGCCGGGAACGGCACGGTTGCCACCGACGTTACCTTCTCGCGACCGTTGCCGCGGGGCGTGCGCGCCGATACGAACGTGGACGGCGTTATCTACATTGCGACGATTCGCGACGCGCTCGCGATCGCGCGCCCAGCCGGCGCGACCGACGGAAGCGTCACGGAACTGTTTAAAGTCGTCGACGGAGGTAAGGCGGCGCTGCGCGTGCGCGTGCACTTCGGACGCGGCTCCGCCGACCGCATCTCCGTACTCTCCGGGCTCGAACCGGGCGATACGGTCATCGTTTCGGATATGTCCAACGACATCGATCAAACTATGCTGAACTTGCGTTAGGGGTCGTCATGCTGGTGCAATTAGAGAATCTGGGCCGCAGCTATTTTACCGAGGAGGTCGAGACGCGTGCGCTGCGCGAGATCGATCTCACGATCGAGCGCGGCGAGTACGTCGCGATCGAAGGGCCGTCGGGATGCGGGAAGTCGACGCTGCTTTCGATCATCGGCTTGCTGGATACGCCGACCACCGGGAGCTACCGGCTCAACGGACGCAACGTCGAGCAGCTGGGCACCGACGAACGCGCGGCGATCCGCAACCGCGAGATCGGCTTCATCTTCCAAAGCTTCAATCTGATCGGCGACCTGAGCGTCGCGGAGAACGTCGAGCTGCCGCTGGTCTACCGGGGGATGACGCGCGGCGAGCGGCGGCTGCGCGTCGCCGAGGTACTGGAACGCGTCCACGCGGCGCATCGGGCGAAGCACTATCCCGCACAGCTTTCCGGAGGGGAGCAGCAGCGCGTGGCCGTCGCCCGCGCGCTCGCGGTCGATCCTTCGATCCTTTTGGCAGACGAACCGACCGGCAACCTCGATACGAAAAACGGTGAGGCAGTAATGGAGCTGCTGCGCGAACTGCACGAAGGCGGTTCGACGATCGTCATGGTCACGCACGACGCGCGCTTCGCCCGGCACGCGAAGCGTACCATCGGCCTGCTCGACGGCCAGCTCGTCGACGCGCCCGTTGCTTCGGCGGCGATGTAGTTTCGGTTCGCTCGTGTTCTTCATGTTCGCCGCGGAGGTGACGCTCGCGCAGGCCATTGCCGTCGCGGCCGCGCGTTCGCCCGCCCTGCGCATCGCGACCGATACCTATTCACAGACCGGCGCCGCGGTCGACCTGAGCAAAACTCCCTTTGCGCCGAGCGTTTCCGGCGCGCTTTCGGCAGTTGCCGGCTCGAGCGCGCCGGCGTCGCAGTCGCCGAGCGCGGATCTTGCAGGCGTCGGCGTTTCGCAGCTCGTTTTCGACGGCGGCCACGTGTTGGCGCAGATTCGCTCCGCGCAAGCGACGCAGTCGGCGGGGGCCGGAGTGCTCGAACGTGCGGCCCAGCAGATTGCTTTCAACGTGGCGCAAAGCTACTACAATGCGCTCGAAACGCGGGCTGCAGTTCGGCTTGCGGTACGCATCGTCGCGCAGGATCGCGCCCAAGAGGATCTGATCCGCGCGCAAATTGAGGCCGGCGTTGCCTCGCGCGTCGACCTCGCCACCGCCCAAATTCCGACGGCGCAAGCGCTCGTGACGGCGGCGCGTGCTCGTGGGGCAGACGTCGCCGCGCTGGCCGCCTTTGCCAACGCGATGGGACTGCACGCGAACGCTGGCGTCGAACCGTCGGCCGATCCCCAGAGCGAAACGTCCGCTTCGCAGATTCCCAACGAACCGGCGACCTACGATGCCGCCGTGGCGCACGCGATGCGCGTCCGTCCGGACTATCGGAGCGCACAGCGCGCGGTGGTCGCCGCCGGCCAAACGCTGCGCGCGGCGAAAACGCTCGACGCTCCGCAGGTGAGTTTGATTGCAAACGCCGGCGTGGCGAGCTTTCCCGGAAGCGGTCTGGGTTCGCTCGCGAACAACTTCGCCGGCGCGACGGTAACGCTGCCGTTTTACGATCGCGGCGTGCGCAACGCGCAGAGCGAATCGGCGGCGATCGGCGTCGACCTACAAGAAGCAACGCTGGTGCAAACCGGGCTCGGCATCGAATCCGACGTTCGTCAAGCCTTCGGAACGCTGACGGGTGCGCGCGACGCGCTCGTTCAAGCGGAGTTGGAACTGCGCACCGCGCAGGAAGTACTTGTCGATACGCAGGTCCAATATCGCGCCGGGATCACCAACCTCGCACTTCTGCTCAACGCACAGGCGGGGCTGACGCAGGCCGAGACCGATCGCCTCACCGCGGTGTATGCGTTGCGCCAAGCGGAGGAAGCGTATCTCTTCGCCCTGGGAGATCTGCATTTGCCGTAGGACAGGGGAAGGAAAGATGACCCTGGTCATCAAAATGAGGCAGCGATGACCACGCTTCAAGCGCTCGTCGACGAACTGAAAGATCGCGCGCCGCTCGACCGGGAGCTGCGCGAGATGGCTCGGTTGCTCTCCACGGCCGGCGCATCGTGGGCCGTGCCGCGGCCGCTGGTCGCACGGGCCAACGCCTACACCCGCACCAGCGTCCATCGCGAAGGTCGCTTCGAGGTGGTGCTGCTCAACTGGGCCGCCGGGGCTTTTTCGGGAATCCACGATCACGGCGGACGGCACTGCTGGATGTCGGTACTCGAGGGAAGCCTGTTGGTCGACGATTACGCGCGGCTCGATCGCGGCGAGCGAGCCGGTTACGCGAGGATCGAAGCGCGGGACTCGCGCTTGCTGGGTACCGGGGAGCTCGATCTGCGATCGGGGCCCTTCGATCTCCACCGGGTCGGTGCGACCGCCGATGCGCCCGCAATCTCTTTACACGTTTACGCCGCGCCGCTTCAAGAGTACGGCGTCTACGACGAGCTTTCGGAGCGGTGCCAAACGGCGCTCGGGACGTACGACGACGTCTTGGACGATCCGCGCCGCCTCGTTCCGGTTCGCTAACGCACTCGTAACTTTTAGAAGGATGCCCGTGCTCCGACACTCCCTAGTTGAAGTCTGCGATGTTGCCGTCATCGGCGGCGGGTTCTGCGGGGCAGCCGTCGCCGCTCATCTTGCCCACCACGCTCCGGCCGGTCTCTCGCTCGTGCTCTTTGAGCCGGGAGATGCCGGCCGGGGCGCCGCCTACGGAACGGCGCACGCCGAGCATCTCCTAAACACTCGGGCTCGAATGATGAGCCTCTTTCCTTCGCGACCCGATCACTTCGTGCGATGGCTGGGAACGCGGGCTCAACCTGAAGATTTCGTCTCTCGCCGCCTCTACGGCGAGTACGTCAACGAATGCGTGCGCCGCGCGTTCGATCGTCCGGGATTCTCTCAAGTACGCGGCCGCGTAGTCCACGTCACGCGCGCGGACGATACGGCGTTTTCCGTAGAAACGAGCGAAGGAGCTTCCTACGCCGCGCGCGCGGTCGTGCTGGCAACCGGAAATCCGCCGCCTCTCGATTCGTTCTTTCCGCTGGAAATGCGGATGCACCCCGGCTTCATCTCCGATCCATGGCGCTTCGACTACCGGCGGGTTGGCGGCCACGTGCTCGTCGTGGGTTCCGGACTTACGGCGCTCGACGTGCTCGTCGCGCTCGACGCCGGCGGACATCGCGGCAAGGTCGACGTCGTTTCGCGGCGCGGCCGTTATCCTGAGGTGCACGCCGACGTCGCGGGGTACGACGTCACGCCGGCGCTCGAAACGCACGATGCGCGAGCCGTGCTGCACAGCTTCCGCGAACACGTCCGAGAGGCGGCAGAACGGGGCTTCGATTGGCGCGCGGTCGTCGACGCGGTTCGTCCCGAAGCCGAGGCGATCTGGAGACGCGTGCCGGCGCCCGAACAGCGCCGGTTTGAAAAGCACGTACGTGCTTACTGGGAGCGCTATCGCCATCGAGCGCCGCAGGCGGTGGACGCCGTGCGCGAGCGCTATCGCCGTTCCGGTCGTCTCGAAACTCACGCGGGGCGCGTCGTCGAAATGCGCGACGGCCTCGTGCGAATAGCGCGTCGCGACGGAAGCGTCGCCGAGTTGCGCCCCGACTGGATCGCCAATTGTACCGGCTTCGGCGGCGCCGTCGCACTCGCCAAGGATCCGCTCCTCGGCGAGATGCTCGATGCAGGGCTGATCTCGGCCACCCCAGGCGGTTTGGGCCTCGCCGCGGACTCGCGGCTGGCAGCAGTGGGCGCGACTGGCGAACCGACGCCGGGTCTGTGGCTCGTGGGACCGCCCGTTCGGGGTTCCCGCTTCGAAGCGACCGCGGTGCCGGAGCTGCGCTCCATGGCCGAGCTCGTCGCGTTTCAGGTTCTGGCGGCGTACGCGAATCGGACGCAGCCGGCCCTCGTCGGCAGCGCGATCGGGCAAGGACAGTGGTAGGCTCCACTCCTGCCGGTGCGCGATCGCGCTGAACGTCGGCGCGAGCGGCGGGTCATGACACGAGCCCGCCGCCCAGCGTCGTTTTTTGGCCCGCTGAGAGGTTAAAAAAGGAATCTCCTTCTCGCAGGCGCTTTAGGCCCGCGAAGCCTAATATTGGGAGTAACCAAGGGGGGCGGACGGCCCCCTTCCCTGTCCAAAAATGGAGCGTATGCGGATCAAATACGAGGTGTCGGCGGGTGGATTGCTGCTGCGCCGGCGCGATTCGAGTTACGATGCGCTGCTGATTGGGCGCGGCGCACCGCCGCGCGTGTGGACGCTGCCCAAAGGTCACGTCGAAGCGCGCGAGTCGACCGAACAAGCGGCACTTCGTGAAGTTCGCGAAGAGACCGGCTGCTGGGGTGAGATCATCACGCGCCTCTCGGAGATCGCGTACTGGTTTTACGTCGGTAAAGCCAAGCACAGGAAGGCCGTCACATTTTTCCTGATGCGCTATCGCACCGGCGATCCGGCCAACCACGACCACGAGGTCGACGATGCGCGCTGGTTCGACGTCGCACAGGCGCGCAAGACCCTCAAATACATCAACGAAAAACGGCTCGTGGATCTTGCCCTCGAGTATCTAGGCGAACATCCCGGCCTCTTCGGCGAACCCGCCGTCGAAGAAGAGGCCCGTGTCACCCTGAGCCTGTCGAAGGGCTGAGCCTCTCGTGTGTCATCCAGAGCTTGTCGAAGGGCTGAACCTGTCATGTGTCACCCTGAGCCTGTCGAAGGGCTGAGCCTGTCGAAGGATGACGAGCGGTCCCGCTTTCACCGTCCAACTCGAACAGTTCGACGGTCCACTCGATCTGCTGCTGACGCTCATCAAAGAGAATCAGCTCGACGTTGCGACCGTGCCGCTGGCGAGCATGGCCGAGCAGTATCTTTCCTTCGTCCGGACGATGGAGGCCCGCGACGTCGAGGTTGCCGCCGAGTACCTCGTCATTGCCGCGACGCTGATCTTTCTGAAATCCAAAGCGCTGCTGCCGCCGATTCCGCAAGAGTTCGTCGACGAAACCGCCGAGTCGCCCGAGCAAGTCGAAGAGCATCTTCGAAGGCGTCTGATCGCCTATTCGAAGTACCGGGAGTTCGGCGAGCAGCTGCGCGACTACCAGAACGAGGCGAGCTCGTATTTTTACCGCGAGCCGGGTGACCCGGCCGGCGATCTCGTACAGCGCTACGACATCGATCCCGAACGCCTCAAGCGCGCCTTTCTGGCGATGCTCGCGCAGGCCCGTCCGGAGAAGCGTGCGATCGCGCGCGAGCGCATCTCACTGATCGCCTCGATGGACTACATCGTCAAACGGATCAAGGATCACGGGGAGGTGCGCTTCTCGGTGCTTTGCGAAGAACTCGGCATGACTCGCGACGTGATCGTCGTGACCTTTCTCGCGATTTTGGAGTTGATCCGTCGCCGCCGAATCCTCTTCGAACAGGACGGCGCATTCGACGACATCCGGCTCTTCGCGAGGCCGGCGGCGTGACCGGCTCGGATCTTGCGCGTCCGATCGAGGCGCTGCTCTTCGTCGCCGGTGAAGCGCTTTCGATTCCGCAACTGGCCAAGCTCCTGGGCGCAGAAGAAGCGGAAGTCGCCGCGGCGCTGCAGCAGATCGAAGCCGAGTACGCAAACCGCGGCATCGTCTTGCGCGAAATCGCCGGCGGTTACCGGTTCGCTACTTCGCCGATGGCGCGCGAGGTCGTTGAGGCATACCTCTTACCGCCGAAATCGACGCTCTCCACGCCGGCGATGGAGGCGCTCGCGATCGTCGCGCACGTGCAGCCGGTGACGCGCGGCGAGATCGAAGCGATTCGCGGTGTTAACTCCGACAGCGTCGTCAGCACGCTGCTCGACCGAGGCTTCATCGTCGAGGCCGGCCGCAAAGACGTAGTCGGGCGCCCGATGCAGTACTCGACGACCCCGTTCTTCCTCGAGTCGTTCGGCCTGCGTTCGCTCGACGATCTGCCCGAGCTCGAGTTGGAGCCGGGTCAACCACTCGAGTTCAATTTGGGCGCACCGGAGGTGCCCGCTCCGGTTCAAACGCAACCAGTCTAAAATAAAAAATGCGCGTCGGCATGCACGTTCACATCGCGACGGGGTACGTCAAAGCAGTCGACCACGCAAAAGCGGCCGGCGCCAGCGCGATGCAGGTCTTTTCGTCAAATCCGCGCAGCTATCGGACCGCTGCGATCGATACCGAAGCGCTCGGCGCCTTCGCCGCGCTGCGCCGCGAGCACGGTCTCGACCCCTGCGCGATCCACACGCCCTACCTGATCAACCTTGCGAGCGCCGATCCGAAAATTTCTGCGGGATCGCTGCGCTTACTGCAGCACGACCTTACGGTTGCGGCGCGCGGCGGCATGCGGTTCGTCAACACGCACCTCGGCTCGTACGGCGATCGCGATCGCGGGGAAGGCTTCGACGCCATTTGCCGGATGCTCGAGGCGGCGCTTGCGACGGTCGAGCCGGGAGTCAGCCTCGTCTTAGAAAATTCGGCGGGCGCCGGCAAACTCGCCGGCGGGACGCTCGACGAACTGGGCCGGTTCGTTAAGGCGCTCGACCATCCGCAGCTCGGCGTCTGCCTGGACACCGCGCACGCCTGGGCATCCGGCTACGAAATAAACTCTAAGGCGGGGGTCGATCGTTTCGTCGAGGAGGCCGAAGGTAAGATCGGCGTCGATCGCCTACTGATGTTTCACTTCAACGATACGCAGGTGCCGCTGGGCGCAGCTCGCGACCGTCACTGGCACATCGGCGAAGGCAACATCGGCTTCGAAGGCTTCCGCGCGCTGCTCGCGCACCCGGAGCTCCGCGAAAAAACTGCCATCCTCGAAACTCCCGGCAGCGACGCAGACGACCTGCGCAATATGGAGACGATTCGCGTGATGCTCAAAGGGATTGAAGGCCGCTAGGCAGCCGACTCCAGCGCGTTCGATGCGGCGGCCTCGGCAAGGCGCGCACGCACCGCAGCCAATCGTTCTTTGAGCTGCACCTCGAGCGACGAGACCCACGCCTCGCGGACGTCGGCTATGAGCAGGTCGCCGCGATAGAGCGCTAACGCTTTACGATAATGCGCGGCGGCCGATCGCAACTGGCCGCGTAAAAACTGATCGTCCCCATCGGCTGCGTGCGCGGCGAAGCGATTGGCGTCGACGATCGTATTTTTAAGGTCGAGCGAGATCTCTTCGCGCACGCGAAAGTACGCGTCGACCCGATCGATGCCGACGATCTTCGCAATTGCCTTGCGAATGTTCGAACACGCGGTACGCAGGCTCTTGCCCGCCAAATCGCTGGGGACGTCGGGCCAAAAGATCTCCGTAACCTGCGCGCGCGAGGCGCGGCCGTTGGGCTGCAGCGCGATGTATTTGAATATCTGCCGGTCGCGCCGCCGGACCCACTCGATCGGAGTTCCGTCTACGGCCGCCTCGAACCAGCCCAGTACGTTGACGTGCATCGCCTTGGCGATGCGGGTAGCGGAGCAGCGATCGTAACGGCGGCTCTGCGCGAGCGCGCGCAGCGGCCGGAAGCCGCTTGCGGTGTGGATGACGAAGAGTCCCTGCTCCTCGAGCCGCTGCAGGTCTTCCCGCTCGTCGAGCTGCGAACCGTCGACGAGCCTGCGCAGCAAGTCGGCTTCGCGCTGCGCGACGTTCGTGCGCGTCCACGCGACGAACTCGTTGAAGAAGTGACCGTGCCGCGCGCGCCAGTTCTCAAAGGCTTGCGCGAGGCCGCAGCTATCCTCGGCGGCTTTGCGCACGGCGCTGCTGACGACTTGCGGCCACCCGTCGGTCACGTCGAGCATGCGCGAGATATCGAGGTGCGTGAACGGTACGCCGCAGGTTTCGGCGACGTGCCGGATCTCGGCTGCATCGAAGGCCAGGCGTTCGGCGTCGCACAACACGGCGCTCGCTTCGGCGACGAAACGGCGCACGTTGAAGGCAACGCGCGAGCGGCACGCGATCAACAGGCTCACTTCATCGGGAAGCTGCTCCAACAACCGCAGAACTGCGGCGACGCCATCTTCACCGGGAACGTCTTTGCAGTCGAGCGCGATCTCGAGCGGCGCGCGTTCGGCAAGTGCGCGCACGACGTCTGCATTCGAGCGGCACTCGCTCTTGCTCTCGAGCGCGCGTCCGATGCAGCTCCAGATTGTATCTGCGCCGGCACCGGCTGGAAGCGCGCAATAGACCGCGTCGGTGGCGCAGTGGCGCAAGTACCCCAGCAGCGCCACCGTCTTTCCGAAGCCGGGGGGCGCCACCAAGAATCGTACGGGGACGTTCTTGAACCGGGAGAGCCAATCTTCGAGGGCACGGCGCCGAACGATCGACGGGCCAAGGCGCGGCAATCCAAATGCACGGGCATTTAAACCCATGTCGCGGTGATCCACTTTTCTTCTACCTCGCATCACGCTAGCGAAGTCGGGCGAGATTCTGAGGAGATTGCGCCAAATGCCTCAGCCCGACGTTCTCCTAAGACCGGCTAGAAAGCCGGCCCTCGGTTCGTCGGGCTGAACTATACCATGCGGCCGCTCGTCGCGTCAAACGGCCGCTAAGATGAAAGTGGAGCGAGCGACCTGTTAGGAGACTCGCAGGTGGGGCAACCGCAGGTTCGATTCCATGAAGAGCTTCGAGTCGGCCCGGCCTACTTTGAGGCGCAGATCGATGTCGCTGACGTCGGAAACGAGCGGGGCGGTGCGAATGGGATCGCGGAACATAATGTGTTTGAACCTCTTGACGCTGTGGTAACCTTCAATCATTATATGGTGGTGACAGTAACTTGTCAACCTGTTTTGCCGGTGAAAGTGTCCAGATAATGCACCCGGAGCCGCTGTCCGACCGTGCGCCCGGGACGCTTGATCTGATCAGACGCTTCGTCAATACCGTCGAACTCCCGAACGGCCCCGACGAGCTCGGCTCGCTCGAGGGAGCGCGGGCCTGGTGCCTCAGCCACGGCTTGCCGGCCGTCACGAATCGAGCTCACCTCGAACTCTTGATCGCTTTCCGCGAGACCCTTCGCGACCTGCTCTTTGCCAACAACGGCGAGGGTGACGCCGCGAGCGCCTGGCGGGAGCTGCGCCCGTTCATGGCGAGTACCCGCCTGAGTCTCTCGGTCAATCTTTACCACGGTCTCGAGCTTTTGCCGGCCCATGAGGAAGACAAAGGTCCGATTGCCTCGCTCTTGGCGGTCGTCTACGAGGCTCAAGTTCGCGAGACGTGGACGCGCTTGCGCGCCTGCCGGAAAGAGACGTGCCGCTTCGCGTACTACGATCACACCAAGAACGGTTCGCGCGCTTGGTGCAGCATGGCGACCTGCGGCAATCAGGCCAAGGCCGCGCGCCGCCGCGAGCGCGCGCGCAGCCAAAGCGCATGATCGCCGCGCCTCGCACCTTCATCGCTCACTTCGACATCGACGCGTTCTACGCGAGCGTCGCCATCCGCGACGATCCTTCGCTGCGCGGCAAGCCGGTTGCGATCGCCGGCACGAGCCGTCGCGCCGTCGTGCTGACCGCCTCGTACGAGGCGCGCCCGTTCGGCGTGCGCTCGGCGATGCCGCTGTATAAGGCGCGCTTGGCGTGTCCGGATCTCGTCGTCGTGCGGCCGGAGATGCAAAAGTATCGCGGAGTTTCGCGGGAAGTCTTCGAAATTTTCCGAGCAGAGGGTCACGACGTCGAAGGCCTCTCGATGGACGAAGCATTCGTCGCGGTGGGCGTTGCGACGCTGGATCAAGCCCGCGAGTTTGCCGCGACGATTCGCCGGCGCGTTTTGGAGGCGACGCAGTTAACGGTCAGCGCGGGTGTAGCGACGGCAAAAATGGTTGCGAAGATCGCCTCCGATTCGTGTAAGCCCGACGGGTTGCTCGCGATCGCGCCCGGCGAAGAAGCCGCATTTCTTGCGCCGATGCCGGTGGGGCACCTCTGGGGGATCGGCCCGAAAACGCAGGCCCGGCTGAGCGTTTACGGCGTCGCGACGATCGGGCAGATCGCCGGACTCGACGACGCGCGATTGCACGAACTCTTCGGCTCGTGGTGGCGCGACGTGCGCGATTTGGCCAAAGGCATCGACCCGCGGCGCGTCGAGCCGGAACGAGAGACGAAGTCGATCTCGACCGAAGAGACCTTTGAATACGACGTCCGCGACGAAACGCGACTCATCGAGTTGCTGCGCGAGCAGGCAAAGGAACTCGCGGAGAAGCTGCTTCAAGACGACTGCAGCGCGCGCACGGTCGGCATCAAAGTCAAACTTGCCGACTTTACGGTTGTTGGGCGCCAAACGCACCTCGCCGAACCGACGCGTGACGCGCGGCGGATTTTTCGGGCGGCGGCGTTCTGCCTGCGGCGCGCCGCTCTCGAGGGAATGGCGGTTCGGCTCTTGGGAACCCGCGTCGCCTCGCTGGCGCAAGGCGACGCGATTCAAACCAGCCTTTTCTGAGCTATCGCGCTACGCGCGAGTGCACGAGCCTTTGAAGTTCGACTTCGTGCTCGTGAGCGTGGGATAGCTAAGAAAATCGAACTGATTTTGGCTCGTTCGAGTGACGACGGTGCGCGAGAGTTTGCCGCTGGAGTTTTGGGTGTCGGCCCAGTGCTCGGTCTTGCCCGACATCGCGCCCATATCGCTGATCGACCAGTCCGCCTGATTGCCGAGCCACGTTTCAACGTAACGGTGCGTCTTTGCATCGTAGGTCGTCGCCGCGCTCGCACGATAGGCCGACTTCATCTTTCCCTGCGGCGGCACGTCGACCGTCTCGGTCATTAGGCCGCTGTCGATTGCGTAGACCGCGGTAGCTTTCTGCGGCGCTTCACCCGCGCTGGTCACCATGCACGACCACGATCCGGCGTAGTATTGAAAGTCTGCCATTGGAGTCTGGGCGCCCGCCGGGGCGCTCAATGCAACTGCCAGGACGGCGAAAACGAAAGATCTCTTCATCGGTACTCCTTTCCTCTCCAGGAAGCGTACGGGATGCTCGCGCCTTTGGCAGGAGCGGAGCCGAAAGCCTTCGGCCCGCGGCTTACGAGTGCGGTGCTACGCTGATGGCGATGCCGTAGGCACTCGCCTGCGGGACGACTTCGATCGGCGAGCCGCCGCGAGGGTATCGCCAAAAGCCGAAGAGATGCTGCGTTTCGTAGCCGCTTCCGATCAAGGTCTTCTGCTGGATCGCGAACTGCGCGAGCGAGTTGACTCCGCGCAGCTGGATCGTTCCGACCTGCGTTCCCCGAACTCCGTGCAGGGCGAAGCGATGAATCAGCAAGTTACTCACTTTTCCCTCACCGATGTCGAGATACGAACCGTCCCAAGCCATCGCGCCGGCCTGCGAGATCTTTTGGTTCAAGGTGACCGGCGCGAACTTCGTCGTGCCTTTTCGGATCTCCAGAAAGACGGCGCGCCCGCTCGAGGCTGGTTTTGCCGTGGAATACTCCTCTCCGCCTAAGAAGAGGTTCCCAGAGCCGTCGTACGTGCCGCAGTATATTTCCAGATAGGTTGAGGACTCGATGACGATTGGCAAATGCCAGCGATCTCGCCTCGCCGGACGAAAAATCGCTACGCCGCCATCGCTGATTGCCGCAAGATCGCCGGTGACCGGGTCGCTCGAGCAGCCCAACGCGGTACCTTGCGGGTCTCCAAGGATGGCAATCGCTCGCGGCCGGGCATGGGGATACTCGTAAATGCCCGAGCCGGCGGCGATGAAGACGTTGCCATTCGCGCTCGAGCAAAGCCCATGTTGAAACTCGCCGTACGTGGAAAGGGCGCCGACGAGCGTGCCTTCGGGGTAGGCATAGATATCGGTAATACTATCGTACTCGTCCCCGACGTACAGCAGATTGCGCCCGCGCGCCTCGGGTAATATCCACGACCCGTTCGGGGTTACTCGAGCCGAATCGGAACGGCGAGGTAACGCCGGGAACGGTCCGTTTGCTTGCGTTCCTCCACAAGCAGGCGCCGCAACGATCGCAAGAATCGCCGCAATTCCGAACATGGCATTTCTCATAACGAACCTCCCCGTATTCCAAGGTAGCGTCCGCCTGCCGTTGAACGCCCAAGGCCCGCCGTGCGCGGGACGCTCTCGGAAAGGCAGAGTTAAATGAAGCATACCGTCTCATTGGCGTTGGGCGCCATCGCGCTGGCAGTTGCATTCGTCGCGGTGCCGGCCGTCTCGCCCGCGCAACCCGCTCCTACCTTCACCCCGGTTCCCGCAACAAAGCCCGATTTCTCGTCAATGATGTTCATGACTGGAACCTGGACCTGCACGCAGATGCTGCGAGGAAAGTCGCGTCCGGACACGAGCACGACGACCGTCGGCCTCGACGGCACGTGGCTAATTTCGCAAGACACGGCTCCCCCGTTCGATCAGTATCGCACCTACACAATTACGGGCACGAACTACATGACGTACGATCCGACGGTCAAGCAGTGGGTCCTCACCGGCGTGGATAGCACCGGTGGATACTTGATGCAGTCCTCTCCCGGCTGGAACGGCAGCACGATGACGTGGACCGGAAAAGCCCTCGACGGAACTACCGCTACCGACGTGATAACCAAGGTGAGCGATACGGAGACGTCTGACGCCAACATCGTCACCGATCCCAGCGGAAAGGCGACGCCGACGACCATTACCTGCAAGAAATCGAGCAGCTAAGATCCGCTGCAAGACGAAGAAGGGTCTCCGCTTTTTAAGCGGAGGCCCTTCTCGTTTCTTTTCGGGTTTGAACGCTTTAGAGAGCGCGCTGCCCGATGACGCGGCCAACTGCCGGCGATGAATCGGCACCTTTGCCCCATACGCCGTTGAAGCTGTTGTTGTCGTCGTTGAACCAGAACGAGAACCAGCCCGAGCCGGTCGGACCCGAATAGGTCGCTCTCACTTTGTCCTTCGTACGGAACTTGCCGTTGAGCAGAATGGGACCTGCGTGACAGACGACCGACGGACCGGATTGGCTGCACTTCATGATTCCGATGAATGCATCGGGGCCGCCCGCGCCTTTCACGTGCCACGAGCCGGCCGCCGTGATCGGCGAGGGCGGCAGCACTTTGTTGCCGACGAACGAGCCGTTGGCGGGGCGTCCGTTATAACCCCACGTACCGTTGAAGCTGTGTCCGTTCGGACTCACGTAAACGGTGAGCCAGCCGGCCCCTTGAGGTCCGTGCCACTTACCGTTGATCTGGGTATCGTTGACGAACGTTCCGGTAAACCCGTTTCCGTTCTTGGCGTTGTTGCCGACGATACCCATGCCTGACTGCTGCAGGGTGACGGTCGCGGTCGAGTTGCCGTTCAGGCCGGTCTGCTGAACCTGCCACGTTCCGGTAACGCTCGGCGGGCTCGCTAAACCCGTCGCAAGCGACGTTGCGGCCACCGCCACGCCGCAAACCAGTGAAATAACCCAACGTTTCATTCTTTAGCCTCCTCCGAATAACTTATCGCAAGACAATGAGAAGCTATGCAACGGCCGACCTCCGTAATTCCTTTTTGCCTACCGCGCCGCTTACGTCGAGGCGCCTTCGGAAAGGCTACCAAGGGTAACCTTCTGACCGCCCAAGAGGACGAGCTTCGGCTGCGCCTCGAGTAAGGCGATGTTGCGAGTCGGATCGCCGTTAAAGACGGCGACGTCGGCGAGTTTACCGGGGGCTAACACGCCGCGATCGGAGGTGCCGATCATTTCGGCCGCGTGCGCGGTGGCGCTGCGCATCACGGAGATGGGTCATCCCAAAGCCGGTCATCAGTGTAAAGTCTTTGTTGTTCTGGTTGTGAGGGAAGACCCCGGCGTCGGTGCCGTAAGCGATCCGCACGCTTGAGGCGACCGCGCGCTGCATGCCGGCGTTACGCAACTGCGCCGCGTATTCGGCCTTTTGGATGCCGCTGGGCGGTACGCGATTCGGGTTACCCGGCTGCAGGATCGAGTCGAGCGCCCACAGCGTCGGCACGAGGTAGGTTCCGCGCTGCTGCATGTCGTGCAGCGTTTTTTCGCTGACGCCGGTACCGTGCTCGATGGAGTGCACGCCGCCGTTGACGGCGACCGAGATGCCCTCGTCTCCATGGGCGTGCGCGGCGACTTTCCGATGGAACTTCGTAGACTCTTCGACGACCGCTTGCACTTCGTCGAGATTGAACTGGGGCACGTCCCAAACGTCGCCGTACGAAAGCACGCCGCCCGTCGCGAGGATCTTGATGACGTCGACCTGGAGCTTGACGTGCTCGCGGACGAGCTCGCGAAAGCCGTACGGGCCGTAAGAAATCGCGCCGATGCGGATGCTCGGATCCTCGTCGACCCACCCCGGTACGTCGTTGGAGTCGCCGTGTCCGCCGGTGATGGAGAGCGCCTGGCCCGCCGCCAGAATCCTGGGGCCGACGATCGCGCCGTTGTTGACGGCATTGCGGACAGCGAGATCGATCCCGGCACCGCCGCCGACGTCGCGCAACGTTGTAAAGCCGTTGAGCAGCATCGCCTGCGCGTTGCGCACGCTGTAGATCGTCGCCTCGGGTACGTTGTCGGCCGTCATGTACTTGGGACGCATCAACGTCATGTAGTACGACGGCACGATGAATGCGCTGACGTGAGTGTGGCAATCGATCAAACCCGGAAGGATCGTCGCGTCGCCGAGATCGAGAACGGTCGCGGCGCTCCCGGCATCGCCTTCGTGCATCGAGACGATGCGATCGCCCGCGATGACGAGCACGCCGGGCGTCTGCACCGATTCTCCGTTAAAAAGCCGCGCTGCCTTGAGCACCGTGACGCCCGCCGCTCGCGCGCGCCACGGAAGGAGCGCGGCGACCCCCGCCGCCGCCGCGCCCACCAGGAAGTTGCGCCGCCCAAGCGCGTTCTGCGCCTCGCGAAAGACGGCCGGCGAGTAGGGGCGATGCGGGCAACGGCAGTCGAGGCTCATGTCGTGCTCCTTTAGAGAGGTTGCCCGTCGTCGCTAGCGCCCAAAATGAAGGGGCGCAGCAGCGGTAGCGGCGGATCTCCGCGCGAGAGCAGCTCGTCGTGAAACTTCTCGAGTGTATACGCGCTGCCGAGCTTCTTTTTGTAGTCGGCGCGCAGCTTGAGGATCATGAGCTTTCCGAGCGTATAGTAACCGTACATCGGATCTTGCGTGCCGCGCAGCGATTCCTCGACGGCGATTTGATGCGTCTGAAAGCAGCGGCTGGTAAAGAGCTGCTCGGCCTGCGTCAAGCTCATCCCGGCGGTGTGAAGTTTGACACCGACGACGTAGCGGCACTCGCGCAAGAGGGCCTCGTCCAGCTGAGCGAGCCGAACGCGCGGATCGCCGTCTCCCCAGCCTTCATCGACCATCATCTGCTCGCTGTAGTGCGCCCAGCCTTCGGCAAACTCCGAGCTCTGCGAAAGCTTGCGCGTGAGACTCAGATCGAGTCCGCGGTCGATCGAGAAGTTCGTGAAGTGCCCCGGATAGACTTCGTGCGCCGAAATGATCGGAAACTCGAAGTCGTTGAACTGCGCGAGGAACTCCTCTTTCTCTTTAGCCGACCACGTCGGATCCACCGGCGTCACGTAATAGTACGCTTGGGTAGCGACGGTCTCGAGTGGCCCGGGCGAGTCTTCCGCGGCGCTCGTCGTCGCGCGCTCGAACGGAGGCGTCTCGATTACCTTGATGTTCGCGTTGGGCGGAAGCGTGACGATCCGTTTCGCTTCGACAAACGCGCGAAGCCTAACGAGGTCGCGCTGCGCGGTCGACAGCAACGCGTCGGGAGCGGGATGGATCTTCGTGATCGAAAGGTAGACTTGCAGCGGCGTGGCGTGCGGATTGATTTTCCGCGCGGTGGCGATGAACTGGGCACGCGTCTGCGCGAGGGCACGCTCGCCGACCGCGAGGTATTGGTCGAGCGGCATCGAGAGTGCGTCTTCGTAGAGGAGGCGTTTTCGGTAGGCGTCCGCCCCGATCGCGAACGTTCCGTTCGGCTTGAGCGTCTTGATCCAGCGCGCGTAGCCGGCCATTGCGCCGGCCGCCTCGTCGTTGGCCTTCTTGAGCTGAGCCTGAAGGCTCGCATCGCGGACGCCTTCAAACGCCTGCGGCACCGAAGTCTTGAAGAAGTCCACGGAACCGGCGGCGTCCTCGGCGGAGATTTGTTGGGTAATTGCATCGACGCTCGTGATGTTCTTTTCGCCCTCGGCGAGCATCGCCGGAATCAGGCGCTCGCGGGCTACGGCAAAGCCCAGCCGCTTTTCGAGCGGTGCGTAGTCTTTGCTCATGACGGTGAAGACGGCCGCGCTCGCCGACTGCGTGTAGTCGTCGGGATCGTGGCGCCACTGCGCGAGCGTCTCGTTGAGCAGCAGGTCGTCGCGCAAGGTGTATTCGAGCAAGGTCGCGTCGAGGGCGACGCTGGGCGAAAGGTTCGCGCGGTCGATCGTCGCCAGCTTACCGAGGTAGTCGTGGTCGCTCTTCATCTGCGTCGCGACGCCGGCTGCGGAAAAGTCGCCGATCTGGTCGTCGTAGTCGTGGACGCCGACGGCGGTCGCCTCGATCGGACTGAGCCGAAACGATACGTCGTAGTAGGCTTTTGCCAGAGATTCGTATTGACTGTCGGCGGTGCCCGCGCTCTGCGTTGCGGGCGCCGCGCCGAGCAGCGCGGCGATAAGTGCGGCAGCGATGATTCGCACGCTAAACGATGTCCTCCGGTTGGCCGTGGTGCTCGTCAAACTGGTCGTCACGGTTGGGGTTGATGCTTCCCTCGCCGTATTTTTCCCGCTCGCGCCGAACGGCTTCGGCCGGATCGCTGGGGCGCTGTGGTTCCGGGATCACGTCGGGTGAGATGTCTTCGTCCATTCGCCGGTCGTTCGTCGCCGCAACGCCAACGACTTCCAGGCTCGCTCGCTTGCAGAACGAGCGGGTTTAGATGTGGTCGGTCGTCCAGCAAAACTCTGCGCCCTTGCGCGCGAGCGCGCGATCCAGCAGCTTGTGGCCCGCATCGCGCAGGGGCGCCATCATCAAGATCGAGCGCGTTCGCTTGCGCGCCGCACCGCTCGGCAGCAGATTGCGAAAATCCCCCGGCGGCACCCAGCCGGTGATGCGCTGAAGATCGCCCGCGGCCGCGCGCAACAGCGCCGGGATCAGGGCGGCCGAAGCGTCGTCGGCAAAACCGTACTCGTCGAGAACGTAGGCGTCACGTTCGGGCGCCCGTACGCCGAGCGCGTAGGCGCGGATGCCGCGAGCCCGGCGCAGCAGCAAGTTGAAGTTTTGACCCGTGGAGTGCTCGGAGTTATGGCGAATTCTCATCTGTATCCAGCTCCAAGTCGTTTGGTTGCGCGTAAAGCCGGCCGGTCTCGCGCCTTCGCAGGCCGCGAAGACGCGCCGAACGCCGGTCCAATCGTCGTTATGCAGCGGTTCGGGGTGTATGCGGCGGACCGGCAGCGAGTCCGCGCGCAGCGTCCAGTCTCGCGAGGGCAGCGCGCGGAATCCGAAGGTCGCGTAAAACTCGGGCCGGATGTCGGAGAAGAGATATGCGAGATCGAAGCCCGCGTCGCGGGAGCGATCGAGCTCGGCGGCGATCATCACGCTGGCATAGCCGCGGCCGCGAAACTGTTCGGGCGTGTAGACGGCTCCGAATCCGATCGCACGCAGCCGCTTGTCGCCGTCGTGCAGATCTCGTTCGTAGCGTTTGAACGACGCGACCAGCGTGTTCCCTTCGTAGAGGCCGACCGTTCGATAGTGGCGACGCCCGTAGGCGCCGTGCGCGATCTCGAGCGTCTGGTTTACGTAGACTTCGAAATCGCGTCTCCCGGCCCAAAGCGGAAACGTCAGCGGCAGCACGTCCCGCGCGTAGCGCTCGGGAGATATGTCTTTGAGGCGCACGCTAGCGCAGCTCTTCGAGCAGCTCTGGCGCGGTGATGCCGCGCGTGGGCGTGCCCCACGCGGTCACCAGCACGCTTTGACGCGCCCGTCGCATCGCATAATGGAGTGCGCGCCGCTCCCGCTCGTTGTATCGCCGGCCGGCTTTGGTGCGAAAGACGTAGTAACTGAACTTGGCGGTGCGCGACGCGTGCGCTTCGCCCGCGTTCTCTTTAGGAATCATCCCGAGCTTAGGGCTGAACAAGAAGGCTTCGGGGGCGTACCAGAGTGGAAACGAACCCGGCCGCACGTTGGCGACGACGACGTGATCGAACTCGAGGCCTTGCGCCGCCTCGACGCTGAGCATCTGCACGAAGCCGCGCCCGCGTGCGAGCGGGTCGGATGCTTCGCAGCTCTCGAGATCGCTCTCCATCCGCTGCTCGGCGTAGCTCAAAATTTCTGCGATGCCGGCCTGCGGGTGTTCGGAGGCAAATGCCTCGAGACGCTCGAGCAGGCGGCGCAGCAGCATCGCCTGCGTGCGCGCGGTTGCCGAGCCGGGTTCGCCTTCGCGCGCCAGTCCCTCACGCCAAACCGTTCGCGCAAACGCTCCGAACGGCGCGGAAGGCATGAGTTGGCGCCAACCTTCGCGCAGGCGGCGGAAGCGCCCCAATCGCCGCGCCGCTTCGCCGGAGAGCGCGGCGTCTTGCTCGCCGCGGATGACGTTCCAACCGAGGCGCAGGTCGCGTTTCGGGTTCCAGCGGCTCCTGCGCGCGGTCGGAGCGGGTTCGTCATCGAAGGCAAAGAGCGGACGCTGTAAATCGCTCGGCTCCGCGCACAGCGTCTGCAGCGACGAATCGGAGAGGCCCATTGCCGGTCCTTCCAGCGTTCGCAGCAGCCACTCGTGCCGAAACGGATCGTAGACGTTCCACAGCAACGCCAGCGCGCCGAGCGCGCGCCGGTCGGTGAAGAGATTGACGTCACCGGAAATCAGTGCGGCGATGTTGCGATCGAGGAGCGCCGCCTCGTAGGGTTCGACGGTGCGAACCGAACGGAAAATGACCGCGATGCGCTCGGGGCTGACGCCCTCGCCGATCCACGCGCCAACGCGTGAGGCGATGAAATCCGCTTCTTCGGCCAGAGTGGCCGGACGGTGAAGCTCCACGCGCGGCGCGCGGCGGCGTTCTTGAAGCTGCACGTGCGAGCCGGCGAGTGCAAAGATCGCTTCGGGCTGCGTGCGACGCACCATCGAGACGGCCGAGGCGGGATCGCCGCAGAGCGTCACGCCCGCGAGCTTCTCACCAAAGATCGCCCGCAGCAGAGCGAGATCGGCTTCCGTAAGCTCCTGCGCGTCGTCAATGAGCGCGAAGCGGTGCAGTTCGCGCAGCTGGTCTGCGAGGTCCGGCTTCTCGCGCAGCATTGCGGCGGCGGCGGCGACGGCGTCGCGCCCGGTCATGCGCCCCGTGGCGGCGACCAGGCGCTGATAATCTTCGTAAAGGCGCGCGAGGATTTTTGCGAGATCGATCTCCCGGCGATACTGGCGGGCAAGCTCCGCCGGCGTCACGTCGAGCGAATCGTGGTAGGTGTTTTTGGTCGCGATCAGCAGCGACGCGTCGGCAAAGTTCGGCGGATTTGCGTAGAACTCGGTGGCACCGGACAGCGATGCTGCGAGAAGCGCCGCCGGGGTCACGTGCGCGTCGCCCAGGCGCCGAATCAGACGAAAAGCCGATCGCAGGAACCGCGACGGCGAACGGAGTCCCGGCACTTCGGGGTCGAGCCGATCCACTGCAAACTCTTCCCATTGCAGCTCGAAGAGCGGTGCGCACGCCTGCGTGAAGATCAGCTCCGCTTCAACGTCGTCGACGAGCACGATCTCTCGACCGCTTTCGCGCAAACGATCGACGGCGTATTGGGCGAGGTCCTGCGGCGAAGCGACGATCAGCGGCCGAGCCGCAGGATGCATCGCCCGCGCTCGATCGCGGCGCTGCGCGAGCGCGGTGCTCTTACCGGTGCCGGCGACGCCGGAAATTGCAAAACAGACGTCGAGCGGCGCATCGACCGCGGCTTGTTGTTCTCCGGTGAGATCGAGCGCGATCAACTTCCGAAGCGCGCGGGTTCGGGGAAGGGCTTTTTCGTACACGCCGTTGCGTAGTTGCAGAACGTGCACGCCGAGGGCGACCGCGCGGTCCCGAAGTGCTCGACGCTCCCCGAGGATAGCAGCACGCTCAGTTCCCCCATTTTCATCCGCGATCGTTCGAGCTCGTCGAGGCGGATCGTCTTGCCGACCTCAAGCACGATCGGCTTGACGTCCAGAAGCGCGTCTTTGAGCGGGATCAGCATCAGCTTGGCGACCCGGTCGCCCTCCGCGGTTCGCGCCCAGTAGTAGAAGGGAAGCTGGAAATCGGCGAACCGGCGGACCTTCTCGGCGTACTCCGCGGCGCTGGTCGCGATGCTGCCGGTTTTGTAATCGACGACGCCCGCGGCGCCGGTTCGTTCGTCGCGATCCAAGCGGTCGATGAAACCGACGAACGGCCGCCCCTCGATTTCGATGTTCGCGGGAACCTCGCGGCCGAGAACTTCGAAGGGCGCCTGGGCCTCCTCCGCCAGCAACCACTCGATGTATCGCAGCGCCGTTCGCTGCGCGCGCCGTACCTGCAGCTCGAACTCGACACGCGTTCCGAAATCGGCGCGGTTGCGTTCGAACGCCCACACAACGTGTTCGCGCATCCGCCGCTGCATCGCCGCAACTTCGGACGGCCGCGGGCGCGGAAACTCGCCGTGAAAATCTTCGAGCGCGAGGTGAAAAGCGGTGCCGTAGGCCGACGCGGAGGAGCCTTCGTCTTCGACGGCCGCGCAGGCGTAGCGGTAGAACCACTTGCGAGCGCACTCCGCGTACGCATTGAGCGCCGACGCGCTGAAGTGCCGCTGCCAGCCCGCAACGCCGCGCGCTTCCTCCGGTTCGATCGCCTCCGCAAGCTCGAACTCGTCGGTGTCACCCTGAGCCGTGTCACCCTGAGCGTAGCCGGTGTCACCCTGAGCGTCGTCGGTGTCACCCTGAGCGTAGTCGAAGGGCGATCCGGAGGGCGCAAACGCTTCCGTAATTGCCGAGCGCAATTCAGCGGGGCTGAGATCCTCCCCGAGCGCGCGCACGCGTCGCGCGCGCGACGCAAAGCGCAGGACGCTGTCGCGTTCGGGTGCGGGCAACGCCAGCGCGCTGCGGTCGATCGCGTCGAGCAGGTTTCCGGTTCGCGAGGCGAGCGTTGCATATGCTGCGCCGATATCGTGCGCCACGCCCGACTGGGGCGAGCGGATCATGCGCAGGAGGGTCGCCTCTTCGCCGGTCCGATGCCAGCGCTCGGCATCGTCAATGAACACCGTGCTGAAGTTACAGTTCCCACCAGGCGCCCCTGCACGCGACGTGTAACCGCCCTCCGATGCGACGGATCATTGTCGGCATCAGCGGAGCGAGCGGCAGTCTCTACGGGTACATGGTGCTGCAGGCGCTGCGTTCGATCGGCGGCATCGAGACGCACCTCGTCCTCACGACGGCGGCTCGCCGGACCATCGAGCTCGAAACCGAGATGAGCGGCGAAGAGTTTGAGGCGCTCGCCGACGTGGTGCACCGAGACGACGACCTGGCCGCGGCAATTTCGAGCGGTTCGTTTCAGACCGACGGGATGCTCGTTATTCCGTGCTCGATGAAGAGCGCGAGCGCGATCGCCTATTCGATGAACGCCAACTTGCTCGTCCGCGCCGCAGACGTGTGCTTAAAGGAAAAGCGCAAACTCGTGCTGGTGATACGGGAGACGCCGCTGCACCTCGGCCACCTGCGCACGTTGACCCAGCTCGCGGAGATCGGCGCCGTCATCCTGCCGCCGATTCCGGCGATGTACGCAAATCCGCAGAGCGTCGACGAAATCATCGCCCATACCGTTGGTAAGGCGCTGGATCAGTTCGGCATCGCCAACGAGCTCTTCAGGCGCTGGCGAACCCCAACCTAAGAGCGAACGAGTTCCCGCGCGAGTTCGACGTCGCCAACGCGGTCGACGTTGACCCCGGTTTCGGGAAATGGCGAGACGAGCGCTCGGACCGGCGCCCCGAGGATTCGTGAGGCGCGTGCCTCGGCCTGGGCGATTGAGAGCCGCCCGATCGCAAAGCGCGCGAGCATATCCCAGCCAAAGAGCGAGGCCAGTTTGAACGGGTGCTTGCGCGCCGCTCCGAGGTCTTCGATGAACCGCTCGAGCAGCGGCAGCGCGCGCGGTTTGATCGCGGCGAGTCCGCCGCCGCAAAAGGTGCCGTCGCGCATCCGCGCCCACGTGTGGGGAATGCGGGGATATCGCTGCAGATGGACTCGCTTTTCGACGCATCCGTAGACGACGTCGGCGTCCAACGCGGTCGAACGCTCGGCGAAGTCTTCGACGGCTGCGATCGTGAGAACCGGAAGATCCGACGTTGCAACGAGCAGCGCCCGATCGAAAGCGAAGCCCTCGAGCCCGTTGCGGAGGCTATCGCGAATGCGCACGCCGTCGGGCCGAAAGTCGTCGGCCGCGCGCAGATCGGGGTTGCCCCACTCGTCCGGCGGCGTTACCACGACGATCCGTTCGATCGACGGAGAATCGCGCAGCGCGGCGACGACGCGCCCGACCAGCGTCGTACCGCAGATATCGACGAAGGCTTTGTTCGGTGCACCCGGCTGCAGTTTCGCGACGTCGTCGCACGGGCCGCCGGCCAAGACGACGGCGTTCATCGCCATTGCGGCGTTGCCGCGAAGCGCGTAACGATGCGTTCGAACGCTTCCGGAAGCGGCAAACGCTGGGCGATCGCCTCGATGGTAGCGTGGGCCGGCGCGAGGGCGAAGACGCAGGAGCCCGATCCGGCGAGCAGCGCATTGCCCGCGCCGGCGCTTCGCAACGCGTCGATTGCGGCCCCAACCTCCGGCGTTCTTGCGACGGTAAGTTCGTGAAAGTCGTTTTGCAGCAGCCTCTCGACCGCAACGAAGTCCGCGCGCTGCAACGCTTCGAGCATCTCGATCGAAACGCACGCCGTGCGCGGTCGCTGCGGCCGTTCGAGTTCATCGAGCTCGCGATAGGCTGCTGCGGTCGATACCGAGACCGGGGGCTTGACGATCAAAACGTGCCACGCCGGAATCGAACCGGCGGGGGTGACGCGCTCGCCCGTTCCCTCGACCAGTGCGGCGGTCTCCGCGAGGAAGAACGGCACGTCTGAACCGAGCGAACGCGCAAGCTGCAGCCAATCGTGCGGCGGCGTCGGTCCGAGAATACCGCTCATAGCCGCGCGCAGCACGGCCGCCGCGTCGCTCGAACCGCCGCCCAGGCCGGCCTGCACGGGAATCCGCTTCGTCAGCCGCATCCGCACCGGAGGCAGCCGCCCGCATACGCTTGCGAGCGCCATGACGGCGAGATTGCGCTCGCCGGCGAGCTCGATCCGATCGCATTCGAAGCCGAAGGCGCCTGCCGGCTCAAAGGCCAGCTCGTCGGCCAAGTCGAGCGGGACCATCACGCTGCGAACGCCGTGGTGCCCGTCGGCGCGTCGGGCGAGCACTTCGAGCGTGAGGTTGATTTTTGCCGGCGCGTTCAATCCGCGTTCCGTTGGCCGTCGCGCGAGAAGGCGCCTTTGCGGCGGGTGCCGCAGTAGGAAGAAGGAGATGGGCTCGAGTTATGACGCGCAACGCAACGAGTTTTGCGCTTACGTCCTGCACGAATCGGAGACCCCGTACGGGCTGCTGCTCGGAAACTATAAGGCTTACGCCCAGTCGACCGCCAAAGGCGGCGTCCGCGGGCTGTGGGATGCCGATACCGATCAGATCATCTTCGGAACTCACCACATCGCGTACCGAATCTCCGATCGCACGTTCTTTCCGCATCAGATCGAACGGGAGCTGACCTTTCTTCCGTACGCGCAGATCTCTGAGTTCACGCTCGACCACCGCCTGCACGTCACCGAAGCCTTCTACGTTCCCCACGGGCCGGCGTTCGAACGCGCCATCTCCTTCGTCGTCGACGTCACGCTCTACAATCCGGGAGCTGCGGAGATGGAGGTCGCGATCTTCCCGTGGGCGATGCTCGTCGGTCAGCGATTCTACGGCGAGCCCGAACACGAGGTGCGCGCGTGGAACGACGGGCGCCTCATCTGTTCGCGCAATCTCGAAACCGGGGGCGAACGCTGGTGGGGCGGATCCCGGCCGCCGGTTGCCGTCGAGCTGTCGCTGCGCGAACAGGTGCTGCTCGAATCGATGCGGCGGGCGACGCTGGTCAAGAGCGACTCGGCACCGTCGCTCGACGACGTGACCCCACAACAGGCCGAACTCGTGAGCCGGCGCATCTTTGGCGCCTTCGAGTACCGCGTCACGGTCGCGGCGGGGGCGCGCGAATCGCTGCGCTTAGCCGTCGTCTACCACAAGAGCGGAACCGAGAAGAGCAGGCCGGTGCTCGAGGCGCTGCTCGCCGATCCCAAGGCGCTGCACGACACGCAAAGTTACTTCGGCGAACGTCTCGACGATGCGCGTTTCCTCACGCCTTCGCCGGAGATCAGCCGCGGGGTCGTCTGGGCGAAAGCCAACATGCTGCGCGTCGTCAAGGAGTATCCGCACGGCTGGGGATCCACCAACTCGCCGCCTTCGGACATCCTCGTCTCGCGGGATACGTCGTGGTTCGTGCACGGGTTCGACTATTTCTGGCCCGAGTTCAGCCGCAACGCGCTCGAGGTCTTCAACGAAGCGGCCGAAGATTCGGGGCTGATGATCGAGTACGTGCGCGGCGTCAGCGGCTATAAAACCGACTACGACCTGAACATCAACGACGATACGCCGCTGCATCTGATCGCGATGCTCCATCACTACAACGCGACGCTCGACGACGAGTGGGTTCGCAAGCACGTGGCGCTCGTCGTAAGGCTCACCGATTACATGCTCTCACAGCGCGACGACCACGGTCTGGTCCTCTGCCGGGCGAAGGGCGTCGACATGCACGGGATCTCGTCGTGGCGAAATATCATACCCTACTACACGCTCGACGGGGCCGTGACCGAGATCAACGCCGAGTGCGTCTACGCGCTCGAAGCGGCTGCGATGCTCTGCGCCGTCGTCGGAGATCACGATCACTGGGAGCGCTACAGCGCCGAAGCGCAGCGCATGCGCGCCGCGATGATGGATTATCTGTTTAACGACGACACCGGCGCGTTCGTCCTCAACTACGATCAAGACGGCAACTATCAGGATAACTTTACGGCCGACGAAGTCTTTCCGGTGCTGTTCCAGATCTGCGATCAGGAGCAGCGCTCTGCGATCCTCAAGCGTTTGCAGGAGGCCGATTTCGTGACGCCGGTGGGGCTGCGAACGATCTCGACGGCAGATGCCTGGTACTTTCCCTCGTACGGCTTTGGGCTGCTCGGCGGGATCTGGCCCGATCTGACGCTCTGGTACGCAGTTGCGCTCGCGCGTAACGACATGACCGACGACGCCGTTCGCTACCTCACGATGACGTACGCGGCGATGGAGGGCGGCAGCCCCCGCAACACGGTGCCCGGAGAGTTTGCCGAATGGTTCGACGGCGGATCGCTGAGCAACCGCGGAATGTACCTCTCTCCGTGGACCGGCGCAAAGTTTCTGTGGGCCGTCGCCGAAACGGTCGGCGGTTTGAACGGTTATCGCACGAGCGGCCGGCCGCATCTCTCGCCGCTGCGCCCGAAGGGCTGGCAGTGGGTCGCCGCCGCGCGCGTGCACTGGGGCGGCCGGCGCTGCACCTACGTCATCGATCTGCGCAGCGACACGATCTACGGCAACATGCCCGAACTGTCGGCAGAAGAGCCTTTCACTTGCATCTACGCCGGCCGGGACGTCAGCGACGAAGTGACGACCTCGCCGGTCGAGGTCGGCGCGATCGCTTTCGAAGACGACGATGGCGCCGTGCGAATCTTCGTCGGCAACCACCTCGACCGTTCGCGCAACGTCCTCATCGAGTTTCGCGGCCACACGGCCCGGGTTGACATGGCCGCCGGCGAACTACGTGAAGTGCACCTCCTCGGCAAGCCGAGCGACCGTAAGGCGCGCGCCGCGAAACTCGACGTCGTCCGGCCGCTCGTTCGCGCGTGAAGTTTCCCGCGATCGTCCTGGCCGTCGGCGCTGCGGTACTGCTTCTGGCGGTCGTCATCGGGCAGCGCATGGGCGATCGCGTCATGCAGCAGGCCACGCAATCGCAGCTGAACTCCGTCATCCCGACGCCGCTCCCGACGGGAGCCGATACGTCGCCGCAGCCGTACGGCCCCGATTGGAAGCGCTCCGAAGCGCTTTCGGCGGCGGGCGACCCCCGTTTCCCCGATCCGCGGGTGCCTCCCCAGCCGGTGCCGACGCCAATTCCCGCGACGCCGAAGCCTCCACCGACTCCAACCCCCGTTCCAACGGCCACGATCAATCCGAACATCCCGATCTGGCGGCAAAAGCCGCTTCCGGTGGGAACCAAGCAGGCCGAGCCAATCCCCTCGGGCGGTCTTATTACCCCCGCACCGCAGGCGTCCGGCGTTGAGAGTCCCACCCCGGAGCCGCCGCCCTAGCGGCTTTCCTCAACGATTTGGTTGGGTGCGGCTGTTATGATAGTTCGATGGAAAAGGGAACCGTAAAAGTTAAGCGCGGTCTCGCGCAGATGCTCAAAGGCGGCGTCATCATGGACGTGGTCACGGCCGAACACGCGGCGATCGCTCAAGAAGCCGGCGCGGTGGCCGTCATGGCGCTCGAACGCATTCCGGCCGATATCCGCGCTGCCGGCGGCGTCGCGCGCATGAGCGCGATCGACCTGATTCGCGGCATCATGGATGCGGTTACCATTCCGGTCATGGCGAAGGTTCGCATCGGCCACTTCGCCGAGGCGCAAGTACTGCAGCAGCTCGGCGTCGATTACATCGACGAGTCTGAAGTCCTGACTCCGGCCGACGACAAGTATCACGTCGACAAACACGCGTTTACGACGCCGTTCGTCTGCGGCGCGCGAGACCTGGGTGAGGCGCTGCGACGGGTCAGCGAAGGCGCGGCGATGATCCGCAGCAAGGGCGAAGCCGGCAGCGGCAACATCGTCGAAGCCGTGCGGCACATGCGCTCCATCGGCGACTCGATTCGCGAGTTGAGCGTCGCGCCGAAGGAAGAGCTCGTGGCGCGCGCGCGCGATCTGGGCGCGTCTTACGAACTGGTCGCCGAGGTCGCACAGAACGGAAAGCTTCCCGTCGTCCTCTTCTGCGCCGGCGGCGTCGCGACGCCGGCCGACGCGGCGCTGATGATGCAGCTCGGCGCGGAGGGCATCTTCGTGGGCAGCGGCATCTTCAAATCGAAAGATCCCAAACGTTTCGCGCGCGCGATCGTCGACGCGACGACGCACTTCAACGATCCGGCCGTCGTGCTCGAGGCCTGCCGTTCCCTAGGACAATCCGAAGCGATGCCCGGCCTCGACGTGCGCCAGATGAGTGAGGCCGAGCTCATGGCACCGCGTGGTAACTGACCCTTCGCCCTTCGCCCTTCGACAGGCTCAGGGTGACATGGCTCAGGGTGACATGGCTCAGGGTGACGCATGATTGACGTCGGCGTTCTAGCATTGCAGGGTGACGTCGTCGAGCATTTCGCGGCGCTCGAGCGCGCCGGCGCCCAGCCGGTAGCCGTCAAGACGCCCGCCGATCTCGCCCGCGTCGACGCGCTGATCGTTCCAGGCGGTGAGTCGACGACCGTGATGAAGCTGCTCGACCGCTCGGGACTGGGGCAGCCGATTTCTCAGCGCGTCCGCGGCGGTATGCCGCTTTGGGGAACCTGCATGGGAATGATCGTGGCCGCTCGTGAGGTCGCCGGGCTCGTGCAGCCGACGCTCGATCTCATCGATATCACCGTACGGCGTAATGCGTTCGGCCGCCAAAACGATTCCGCGGAAGTTTTGCTCGAAATTCCGGCGCTCGGTGCCCAGCCGTTTCCCGCCGTATTCATTCGGGCGCCGTGGATCGAGCGATGCGGCGCGAACGTCCAGCTCCTCGCGCAGCGCGACGGGCACGGCGTCATGGTGCGTGAAGGCAACGTCCTGGCCACGGCCTTTCATCCCGAATTGACGAACGACGTGCGCATTCACCGGTACTTTTTGGGAATGCGCGACCAGCAAGGGAAGGCCTCAGCAGCCGCATAACTTCGGGAAAGGGATGTCCACCCGAAGCGCCCCTCCCGAAATGCAGGGGGGATTTCAAGGGCAAATTCCGCCCGTCGAGCCTTTGCTCTGCGAGGTGATTGCGACGCTCGCGTTAGCTGCGCACGCGTACCTTACGGAAGAAGACGGTAGCCAACCCAACTATGAGTCCGCCGAGATCGCGATCGACGTCGCGTCGGCTGCTTTCGATCGAGTCAAAGAACGACTGCCTGCCGATCAACGGTTAGCGATAACGCAGATGCTAACCGAAACGCGAATGACGTTCGTCCGGCAGCGAGGCACCTAGATGCCTCGCCTTCGTACCGGCAGGCCCGCATGAGCGAAGTGCTCGTGCTCAACTTCACCTACGAGGCGCTCAACGTCACGAGCTTTCAGCGTGCCGTCAAGCTGCTGTTCGCCGGGAAGGCCGAGATGCTGCACGGGCGAGAGCGAATGCTTGCCTCGCCGACCTACGAGATGCGCATGCCCTCGATCATCCGGATGCTGTACTACATTCGCCGGCCGACGCAGAAGGTCGCGCTGACCAAAAAGAACGTCCTCATTCGCGACGATCACAGCTGCCAGTACTGCGGATTGCGCGGGGACCGTTTGATGACCGTCGACCACGTCACGCCCAAGAGCCGGGGCGGGGAGTCGACCTGGGAAAACCTCGTCTGCGCGTGCATGCGCTGCAACAATCGCAAGAACAACCGAACGCCGCGCGAAGCAAACATGACGCTGCAGCGCAAACCGCGACAGCCCAAGTACATCCCGTGGATTCAGATCAAGCGCAACACGCTGCCCGACGAGTGGGGCAAGTTTTTGTTCCTCTACAACGTTTCAATCGACGAACGGATCGAGACCTAGCGAGGCTCCGCAAAAAAGCCGGCGTTTTCTTTCGACGCGTCACCCTGAGCTTGTCGAAGAACCGTGTCACCCTGAGCTTGTCGAAGGGCGCGTGTGGGACAGTGCTAAGTACCGCTACTTCAAGGGTTCCCACCGGGGATCGCGCTTGCGATGAAGAGGTACCGGCTGCTCACCGGCCGACAGTAAGAGACCGCGCCGACGTAGGTTGAATCGCGGGCTGCCCGCAGAGCAGCGCGGTCGAAGGCGGCGCTTCCCGAACCGGCATAGACCCAGGCGTCGATCAAATGACCGCTCGGGTCGAGCGCCGTCGCGATCGTTGCGGCATAACCGTATACGCTCGGGTCACCCCAACCGTCGTACTGCGGGCGGGCGGGACGGATGACCGTGCTGTCGGCGAACTTCAACGCGCAATAACCGATGTCAAATGGTGCTTGCGCCGCGCTTGCCACCGCGGGTGCGAGCGCAGCAGGCGATGGTGCGACGTCGGGGTCGGGCGTTTTATCCTGCGCCGACTCGAAAGCGGGAACCTCGCACGGCGCGAGATTCTTGCCGTTCCACTGCAGCGATGGATCGCCCACTGCAAGCGCTGACTCGATCCATGCATGGCGTACCACGACCGGCACGGGAAAGGTAACGCTAAGCGTGGGCGAGGACGCGATCGTGTACGGCAGGCTCGGCGGCAGGTGGTAGCCTGGAGGATCGTGGGCGTAGCGTTTTACAGTCGTCAGCGAAATCGCCGAGACGTTCCAGCGGTACCAGCCGTTGTCGGTATCGGCAATGAGGTTTGCGTCCACGCCGCGCGGTGTCTGGGCGGTCAGGTCGTAGGCATAACGCGTCGACGCGGCTCCAAAGGGCGCCCCGATCGGGGCGGGCACGCTCGCGACCGCTGGACAGAACTCAACGGACGCGCGTGCTGCCGCCGAGCAGCAGAGCGCAAAGATCGTCGCAGCTCCAACGCTGAAAACGGCGAGCTTCGGGTGCTCCACCCTACTGTCCGTTCATCGCTTTCATCGAAGGATCGGGCACGCCGTCGGGGCAGATCGTTGCCTGCACGGCGGGCGTGACGTAGTACGCGTGCAAGTCGTAGTGTGGAACGGGCATTCCCGCATGCCCCTGGGGCTCGAACCGAAAGTCGACGTGGTCGATCGAGTAGCCCGGCAGCGCGTGGAGGTTTGCGTACGCGAAGCCTTTTTGCAGCTGGGCGACGGTGACCATGATCTCGGTGAAGACCGGCTTTCCTTGCCAGACGCCGTAGATTGGGCCCATTGGCGCGTCTTTGAGATCGACCCAGTGCTCGCCCATGGTTGCAATGCAGGGAGAGACGAGCACGGCGCCCGCGGGAATTCCGGCGGGGCGGACGGCCGGCTGCGGAGGGAGCGCAGGCGGTCCCGCATCGGCCCGTGCGGCCTGCGGGAGCGCGAAGCTTGCCAGCGCAAAAGCCAGCAATAGCGGTAAACGAACCATCGTTAGGTCCTCCTTTACGTAGGCGAGCTTTGGCGCGGGAAGAGTTCACTCCTAGCAGAACGCGCCGTCTTGTAATGCCGCTGCAAAATCGGGTCACGCCGTACGGCGAAGTTGAAGCGCTTCCCGGCCGGGGACTCATGATGGGCAATCGCGGAATTCTGCACGACGAGTCGCGGCGCGTCGTTCGCTCGTTCGCGGTGAAACGCTGGATCGCGTGCGTGCTCGAGTTTCGCGGTCGCAAGCGAACGGTGATGGCGCCGCACCGCTACACCGAACTCTTCTTCCTTGACGAAGCGGCCGGGTTGAGCGCCGGTCACCGTCCCTGCGCGGAGTGCCGCCGCGCGGACTACAATCGCTTCCGCGATTTTTGGGAGCAGAGCATCGCCACGCCCAACGACGCCGACTCGATGGATCTGCGGCTGCACGCCGACCGCCTCGACGGTAAGAGAAAAAGAACCTATCGCGCGCCGCTTGCAACGTTGCCCGACGGAGCCTACGTCGTCTGGGAGCGGCGGCCGCACCTCGTTTGGGGTAACTCGCTCCTGGAATGGTCCGACGAAGGCTACAAAGAGCGCACCAAGCGAGCTCGGCGCGGCGAAGTCGAAGTGCTGACGCCGCGGGCCATCGTCGAAGTTTTGGCGGCAGGCTACCGTCCCACGATTCATCCAAGCGCGGGGTAGCTCTTTGATTTCCCGAGCGTCGCATCTTTGGCTGCCTTTCACGCAGATGCGCGATTTCCAACGGCGCCCCCACGCCTTCGTTCGCGGGCTTGGGTCGGCGCTCTGGGACGCGCAAGGACATCGCCTTTTCGACGCAGTGAGTTCGATCTGGACGACGATCCACGGCCATGCCCATCCGAAGATCGTCGCAGCGATCGCGGCGCAAGCCGGAGAGCTCGATCATGCAACGCTGCTCGGCGCGAGCAATCCCGTTGCCGAACGTCTGGCGGAGCGCCTTTGCGCGGTCGCCGGAATGGACTACGCATTCTTTGCCAGCGACGGCGCCAGCGCAATCGAGGCGGCGTTAAAGATGGCGCTGCAGTATTGGCAGAACGCCGGCGAGACGGGCCGGAAGCGCTTCGTACGCCTGGGCGACGCGTATCACGGCGACACGATCGGCGCGATGAGCGTTTCAGATATCGCGCTGTTTCGCTCCCGCTTTAGCGAGATCACCTTCGAGTCGCGTGGGTTCGAAAGCGGTGCGCCTCTGGGCGACGACGTTGCGGCGGTGATCGTCGAGCCGCTCGTGCAAGCCGCCGCGGGAATGCGGCTCGTGCCGCCGGCGATCTACGAAGAGTTGGGAGATTCCGGTGCGCTAATCGTCTGCGACGAAATTGCGACCGGCTTCGGCCGGACGGGGACGATGTTTGCGTTCGAGCAGACGGCCTTGCATCCCGATATCGTCTGCGCCGGCAAGGGGTTGAGCGGCGGAACGCTGGCTCTGTCGGCGACGCTCGTTCGCCGTGAGATCTACGATGCGTTTCTGGGCGACCGTGCAGAGTACGTGCACTTCTTTCACGGTCATTCGTACGCGGGAAATCCGATCGCCTGTGCGGCCGCGCTCGCCTCGCTCGATCTTTTTGAGGAGGAACGAACGCTGGCTCGCGCCGCCGGTATCGCGCAAGCCGCCGCGCTGCGTCTGAAGGGGCTTCGCGCACATCCGGAAGTGCGCGAGGTGCGACGGGCCGGAACGATGGCGGGAATCGAGCTCGCGTCGGAAGGATGGCCGGTGGCGGACGCCCTCTATAGCGCCGGGCACTTCACCCGGCCGATCGGCAACGTCATTCAGTTCGTTCCGCCGCTCTGCGCAACCGACGACGAGGTGCACGCGTTCTTCGATGCACTGGAACATCATGTATTTGCGTCACCCTGAGCTCGTGTGTCACCCTGAGCTCGTGTGTCACCCTGAGCTTGTGTGTCACCCTGAGCCTGTCGAAGGGTGAGTTACCTTCAACGCGCGGACGACGCGCTGCGCCGGATTCGCGACGAGCACCAATACCGCGAGTTGCCGGCGCGGCAGCTCACCGACGTCATCGATTTTTCGTCCAACGACTACCTCGGGATGTCAAAAGAGCCGCAGGTCGTTGAAGCGCTCAAGCGCGCCACGCGCGCCGGGTCCGGCGGCGCGCGCCTTCTGGCCGGCCGCAACCGCGAGCTGTCGCTGCTCGAAGAAGAGCTCGCGAGCTGGCTCGGACGCGAACGGGCGCTGCTTTTTTCGTCGGGATACCTCGCCGGGGTCGGAGCGATTCCCGCGGTGGCGCCGCTCTTTGGCTGCATCTATTCCGATCGTGCGAACCACGCGTCGTTGATCGATGGGATTCGGCTTGCGAACCGGCCGCGCGAGATCTACGAGCACGCGACGCTGCCGCAACTCGGCGAAGCGACGGCGCTGCTCGTCAGCGAGACGCTCTTTGGGATGGACGGTGACACGATCGACGCCGCCGGACTCCTCCATCGGTTGCGCGTCGGCGACGCGCTGCTATTCGACGAAGCGCACGCGCTCGGCGTTTGCGGAGCGGAAGGGGCGGGCGTCGCACGCGACCTCGGCGACCCTCGCATCGTGATTCTCGGCACGCTCTCGAAGGCGCTGGGCACGCTGGGCGGCTTCATCGCGGGACCCTCCGCGACGATCGACCTGCTCGTCAATCGCGCGCGGAGCTTCATCTTCGATACCGCTCTTCCGCCGGCGCTCGCGCTTGCGGCGCGCATTGCCCTGCACTTGACGCGAGGTGCGGGTGATCGCCGCGAGCGCTTGGCGGCCAATGCTGCGCGGCTGCGCGCGGCGCTCGCGCTTGCGGGCGAAGGCCCCATCGTGCCGGTCGTTCTCGGACCCGAAGAGCGCGCAATGCACGTTTCGCAGCGGCTCCTGGAACGCCGGATGTTCGTGCCGGCGATTCGGCCGCCGACGGTGCCGCCGGGGACGTCGCGGCTCCGCGTCACGCTGCGCGCGGAGCACACGAGCGACCAGATCGACCGGCTCGCCGCCGAACTGCAGCAGTGCATCGCTACTTCGTAACCGGCACCGACACCGATGTCGGAAAGACGCGCGTCGCCGCGGCGCTGGCGCTCGCGCTCAAGCGCGGCGGAAAGGATCCGGCGATCGTCAAGCTCGTTCAAACCGGCGTAAGCCCACTCGACGAAGGGGACGCCCAACGCGCGGCGCGCCTCGCCGGAGTTCGCTGGGTCGAACTAGCGCGTTTCGAGCGGCCGGCGGATCCGTGGTCGGCGGCACTGGCGGCCGGCCGGGAACCGCTGACCGCGCGGGCCCTGGCCGCGGAGCTGGCCGCGCTCGGCGGCGCGCTCGTCGTCGAAGGCGTCGGCGGCATCATGGCGCCGCTTAACGGGCGCGAGCATTTGGGCGACGTGGCCTCGACGGCGAAGCTGCAGACGATCGTCGCGGTCGGTCTCCGCCTCGGCTGCCTGAACCACGCGCTTCTCACCCTGCGGCTCTGCCGGGAGATCGCGCTTCCGGTCGCGGGCGCGGTGCTCGTCGAGCGCTGGGAACCGGTGGAGGCCGCATACCTTTCCGACGTCACGCGAGTGTTGCAGGAGAAGGTACGCGTACTCGGGATTCTGGCGAATGCACCGGACGAGCTCGAGTCGGTCGCAGCCGGGGCAAAGCTTTTCCAACCTTTGGTGAACCAAGAGCGCTGAGATGATCCATCCCACAATCGAAAGCGCGCGCGCCGAACTGCTCGAACGCGAACAGCCCGCGGGCGCCGCGCTGCTGCGCGACATCGCGGAGCTTCCGGCCGATCGCGTCCCACAACTGCTGGCACTGGCCGACGACGTGCGCGCCCGCTTTTGCGGTAACGGCATCGCCGTCGAGGTGCTCTACAACGCCAAGCGCGGCGGGTGCTCCGAGGACTGCAACTTTTGCTCGCAGAGCGCGCGCTATGCAAGCGACGTGGAACCCGAGCGGTTGTCCAGCGTCGAGGAGTTCCTCGAAGCCGCGCGTGCCGCGTCGCTTCGCGGCGCGGGCGAGTTCTGCATCGTCGTCGCGGTCCGCGGACCATCAGAACGCCTGCTCGCCCGCGTCTGCGAGGCGGTGGTGCGCCTCAAGCACGAGCTCCCGCTAACCGTCGCGGTTTCGCTCGGAATACTCAGCGAAGCGCACATCGAGCGGTTGGCGCAGGCTGGAGTCGACAAGATCAACCACAATCTCGAAAGCTCGCGCCGCTACTTCCCGCAGGTCTGCACGACGCACACCTACGAGGAACGCTGGGAGACGTGCCTGCGCGTCAAGGCGCGCGACTTGGAGTTATGCTGCGGTGGAATCATCGGAATGGGCGAGGATGTCGCCGATCGCATCGACTTTCTGACGGCCCTGCAGGAGCTCTCGCCCCAAGAAGTACCGATCAACTTTCTCAATCCACGTCCCGGAACGCCGTTCGGGCTGCGGCCGCTGCTCGATCCCGTCGAGGCGCTGCGGTTCGTTGCGATGGCTCGCCTCGCGCTGCCCAGCGCGCTCGTGCGTTTCGCGGGTGGCCGCGAGATCACGCTCAAGGCCTTGCAGGACGTCGGCATGCGCAGCGGCGCGAGCGGCATCGTCTTGGGAAACTACCTCACGACGCAGGGCCGCAGCGACAAAGACGATTTCGCGATGCTGGATCGACTCGGCTTCGAAGTACTCGCGTAGCGCAGAACTCCCGTCGTGCCCCTCGATCAAACCCGTGCGCCCTATTTCCAAGCGTTGCTCGACTACGTCGACGCGGGCGTCATTCCGTTTCACACCCCCGGCCACATCCAGGGCATCGGCATGGATCTGGCCTTCCGCGAGTTCGTCGGCGATAACATCTGTGCGATCGATCTCACGCCGATGCCGGGGATCGACGACCTCCTCCAGCCAACCGAGTCTATCAAAGAAGCGCAGGAGCTCGCTGCCGAGGCCTGGGGCGCCGACCATACGTTCTTTTTGATCAACGGATCGACGAGTGGCAATCAGTGCATGATGATGGCCTCCGTTAATCCGCGCGACAAGATCGCCGTTCCGCGCAACTCGCACAAGTCGATGCTTGGGGGACTGGTGATGAGCGGCGCCCAGCCGATCTACATGCCGCCGGAGGTCGACGACGAACTGCGGGTGGACCACTGCGTCACGCCGGAGACGGTCGCGCGGACGCTCGAGGAGTACCCCGACCTTACCGCCGTCTACCTCGTTTCACCGACCTACTACGGCGTTGCGGCCGACCTCGCATCCATCGAGCGCATCGTGCACGGGGCCGGCAAAATATTGCTCGTCGACGAAGCATGGGGGCCGCACTTTCACTTTCACCCGGCGCTGCCGCTCTCGGCGACGGCTGCCGGCGCCGACCTCTGCATCAACTCGACGCACAAGATGCTTTCGTCGTTTTCGCAGTGTGCGATGCTGCACCATCGCGGCGAGCGAGTCGCGCTCGATCGCCTCGAAAGCGTCTTGAAGATGTTCTTATCGACGTCCCCGAACTTGCCGATGGTCGCTTCGCTCGACGTGGCGCGCAGGCAGATGGCGACCGACGGTGCCGCACTGCTTTCGCGTACGATCGAACTGGCCGAAGAGACGCGAGCGCGGCTCAACGAAATTCCCGGTATCTATTGCTTCGGTGAGGAGATTCAAGGGCGCAACGGCGTCTTCGACCTCGATCCAACCAAGATCGCGGTGACGGTCAAGGGCTTGGGCTACACCGGCTACGAGGCATCGAGCATCTTGCGCCGGCGCTACAACATCCAGGTGGAGTTGGCCGATCTCTTCAACGTCGTGGCCCTCTTTACGATCGGCACGACGCGTGACGCAGCGGAGCGCTTCATTCTTGCATTTCAAGAGATGGCACGCGACGATCGGCCGATCGATATGTTTGCGCCTTCGGGGGTCTTGGAGCAACGCCTCAAACGCGGAACGTTTCGCTTTCCGCCGATCCCGCCGGTGCGAATGCTGCCGCGCGACGCTTTTTTGGCCGAAGCGGAGTTCGTGAAGTTTCGGGAGTCCGCCGGGCGAATCTGCGCCGAGACGTTGACGCCCTATCCGCCGGGCATTCCAGTCATCGCGCCGGGAGAAGAGATCACGCAAGAGATCGTCGATTACGTGCGTTTAGAGCTGAAAGCCGGCGTGCGCATCCAGGGGCCGCACGACGGCGAACTGCGCGTCATCCGCGTGGTGAAGGAGTGATCCGCCGCTCCGGCTAAGGCCCGGGCCAAGTGGCGGCCAGGGTTCATTCAGTATCGCCCAGTTGGGAGCTCTCCCAACTACTCGACATCTTCCCGCTCACCATTCGGCAAGCGCTCGTTCGGCTTCGTAACCTCGAAGATATCATCGAGGTGGTTCTCGATTTAGGGCGTCCGCCCGAAGCGCGCTTCGAGAACGATTTCATCTACCTTACCGACGTACCGGTCGGCCACGAGGACATCGCGCACGTTTGCTCGCGCATCTCGCCGTTCGGCGCCGATAATCGTGCCGGCATCGAGCAGACGCTACACCGCATCAGCGCGATTCGCAACCGAACCGGCAAGATCGTCGGCCTGACCTGCCGCGTCGGGCGCGCCGTCTACGGAACGATCGATATTCTCGTCGACGTGCTGCGCGGCGGTCAGTCAATCTGCCTATTGGGCAAACCCGGCGTCGGCAAAACGACGATGCTGCGTGAGTGCGCGCGCGTGCTCTCCGAAGAGCGCAAGCGCGTGGTGATCGTGGACACCTCCAATGAGATCGCCGGCGACAGCGACATCCCGCATCCCGGTATTGGCCTCGCACGGCGAATGCAGGTCGCCGATCCGGCGCTGCAGCACGCCGTGATGATCGAAGCGGTCGAAAATCACATGCCTGAAGTCGTCGTGATCGATGAAATCGGAACCGAGGCCGAAGCGGCCGCGGCGCGCACGATTGCCGAGCGTGGGGTGACGCTGATCGGAACGGCGCACGGCCAGACGCTGGAAAACCTCTTGATGAACCCGACGCTCTCCGATCTCGTCGGAGGGATCAGCGCGGTAACGCTTTCCGATGAAGAAGCCCGCCGGCGGGGTACGCGCAAGACGGTCCTCGAGCGAAAGGCACCCCCAACCTTCGACATCGTGATCGAGATCCACGATCGTGACCGGATGGCGATCCACAAGAACGTCGCCGAGGTCATCGACGCGCTGTTGCGCGGCTATCAGCCGCAGCCGGAGATCCGCCAGCGCACGGCCAGCGGCGAAGTAACCGTCGTGCAAGAGGCCGACACTGAATCGATGCCGCGCCTTTCCGACGCCTACGACCATCACCACGACCACGAGAGCGAAGAGCACCCGCTTTCGATCTTTCCTTACGGCGTTTCGCGCAACAAGATCGAGCGCGCGATCTCGAACCTTCGCGTCAACGCGTCGATCGCCCGGAACTGGGACGATGCCGACGTCGTGCTGACGCTCAAGACGCTGGAACGCAAGGAGCAGCCGAAGCTCAAGCAGATCGCCAGCGACAACGTCCCGATCTACTCGATCAAAACCAACACCACGACGCAGATTCAATCCGCGCTGCGCGACGTCTTCAACCTCGGCTCGATCGACAACGAAGCAATCGCGGTGCGGGAGGCCGAAGAGGCGATCTATCAGGTGCTGCTTACGAGCAAAGCGATCGAACTCTCGCCGCAGACTTCGTACGTTCGGCGGATGCAGCACCAGCTTGCCGAGCGCTACCGGCTGCAGTCCCGCAGCACGGGCCTCGAGCCCAACCGGCGCGTCCGAATCTTTAAAATCGCCGAAGCGTTGCCCTGAGCACGTCGAAGGGCTAGCGGAATCGAACGCCGGTCTCGCTAACGTAGACCGCGCATAATGTTTATCGCAATCGAGGGTATCGAGGGCAGCGGAAAGAGCACGCTGGTGCGCGGTCTTGTCGAGCGTCTGCGGATGGACGGGCGCGACGTCGTCGCGACGCGCGAGCCGGGTGGTACGGCAACTGGCGACGCGGTCCGCACGATCTTTCTCGACCGCACCCTTAATATCGGGGCGCTCACCGAAGCGCTGCTGGCGAACGCGGCGCGCGCGCAGCACGTGGCGGAGGTGATTCGGCCGGCGGTCGACGCAGGTAGAATGGTGCTCTGCGATCGCTTTACCGCCTCAACGCTCGCCTATCAGGGATACGGGCGCGGTTTCGATCTTGCGGCGCTGCAGCGTCTCTGCGATGAAGCGACCGGTGACGTGCAGCCGGACCTCGTCTTCCTGCTCGATCTTCCCGTGGAGGTTGCGCACCAGCGGATGGCCGAGCGTTCGTACCAGTTCGATCGCATCGAGAGCGAAGACGCGGCGTTTCACGAGCGCGTTCGCCGGGGCTACCTGGAGCTTGCGAAATCGCCGCGGTTTCGAACCCTCGACGCCACGCAGCCGGGCGAGACCCTCCTGGACGTAGCGTGGAGCTTCATTTCGACGTTATAGGCGCGGAAGGGCCGAAGCGCTACTTCTCTGCGCTCACCCGCGATAAAGTCGCGCACGCATATCTCTTCTCGGGGCTCAGCGGCGTCGGGAAGAAGACGTTCGCGCGGCGCCTCGCGCAATCGCTGCTCTGTCTCGCGCCGAAGCAAGCGGCGCTCGGCTACGACGGTACGTGTTCTTCGTGCGGGCTCTTTGCAGCGGAAAACGCGCGTCACCCCGACTTCCTCGAACACGTCGGCGCGTTGAAGATCGGCGACCGCGATGGAGCTCTTGGCTTTTACGAAGGAGAGGAGCTTCACGCGCGCGATCTGGTGCGCCAGCTCTCGATGCAGTCCTACGGCGGCGGGATGCGGGTGCTGCTGCTCGGGGACGTCGAGTTTGCGTCGCCCGCTGCGGCCAACGCGCTGCTGAAATTCTTGGAAGAACCTCCGCCGGGGGTCGTGATGCTGCTGACCGCGGCCGCAGCGGAAAACCTGCTCCCGACGATTCGTTCTCGGCTTATCGAACTGCGATTCCCGCGTCTTTCCACCGCCGAAGTCGTCGAGGCGCTCACGAAGATGCAGTACGATCTTTCCGAGGCGAAACTCGGCGCCGGCTTAAGCGGCGGAAGCGTCACCCGCGCGGTGGCGGCGCTCGGCGGAGAAGAGGAGTCGCTGCGAGCCGCCGTCATCGGTTGGTTTTTCGAAACGCTGGCGGGAAAACCGCCGCAGAGCGCCTGGGTGAGCCGAGAAACGCTCGACGAAGGCATCGAAACCTTGAAGACCCTCGTACGCGACTGGATCGTCGTCGCAGCGGGCGACGGCGTCGCGCTGGTGTCGCTCGATCAGGAAAAGCGCCTTCGCGCGCTGCAGCCGCTCGGTGCGCGGCAAGCCGCGGCGCTGCTCGTCCGGCTCGACGAAGCGCAGCGCCTCGCGCAGACGAACGTGCCTCCGGCGATGGTGGGCGAACTGCTGCGGATGGCGCTCAACTCCCTCGCGAGCTGAACTACCAGAAGCCGCGGAACGCGACGTCGTCGTACTGCTTGGCGAACGGAAACGCGAGGTACGCCAGAACGATCGCCCGGACGACGGCGAACGTCAGCTGATATTCGATGACGTTGAGGCCGGTGACGAAGCGCGTGAGGATGAAGCTCGGGAGAAACGTCCACAGCGCGACGAAGACGATTGCGAGAATAGCCGCACCAAGCAAATTTTCCCGCACGGCGCGGAACGACGCGCCGATGGCGAGGTTGCCGGGCATTCCGCCGATCGCCGAAGCCGGCAGCGTGTAGATCAGGAAAAAGGCGACGACGAGCTGGAGGATGAGGCCCACGTATCCGCCGCCGAGAAACTCGCCAATGTATTGAGCCACCCACATCAGGAAGTAAAAGCCGATCGCTGCGATGAGGATGCCGCCGGCTTTGTGACGCCCCTCCTCCCACGCTTCGTCGAACGAGGCTCGGCGGCCGCGCCAGACGTTGTTCGCGCCGATCACCGCGACGCCGAAGCAGAAGAAGTAGAGCAGCTGGGTGATCATCTGAAAGAGGAAAAGACCGAGGCCGCCGACCGGATCGGTGAAGTAGGGCGAGATCTGCTGGATCAAAATGTCGACGACCGCTGCCAGCAGCGGCATGACGAAGACCGTCGGGTGGCGCAGCAGCAGCGGAACGGCCCGCGCGTACATTGCGAAATCGACGCTTCGGAGGCGCACGGTTTAGAAGCGAGCTCCCTCGAGCGCGTGCCGGCAGGAGCAGTCGGCGTCGAGCGGTATTTGCTCGACGATGCGGCCGATCGCGCTGCGGACGCGCTCGTTATTGCGATTGAAGACTTCGATGACCTCGTGATGGGAGACGGCGCTCATACCATCCAGACCGACGTCGTAGTCGGTGATCAGCGAGATGTTGACGTAGCACATCTCGAGTTCGCGCGCCAGATAAACTTCGGGGTACTGCGTCATATTGATGACTTCCCAACCCTGGCTTTGGAACCACTTCGATTCGCTGCGCGTGGAGAAGCGGGGCCCTTGGATGACGACGACCGTGCCGCGTTCGTGCGTTTCGATATCGAGCGAACGCAGCGCCTGCGTCGCGATCGGGCGCAGCGTCGGGCAATACGGATCGGCGAAGCTGACGTGCGTCGTGACCGGGCCGTCGTAAAAGGTGTCTTTGCGGCCGCTCGTGCGATCGACGAGTTGATCGGCGACGACCATCGAACCGGGTTTCACGCTTTCGACCAGAGAGCCGCAGGCCGTCGGACCGATGATCCATTTCACGCCCAGCTCCTTCATTGCAAACAAGTTCGCGCGATAGTTGATTGCCTGCGGCGGAAAGCGGTGGTCCTTACCGTGCCGCGGCAGGAATGCCACGCGTCTTCCGGCGATTTCTCCGAGCGCGACCCGATCGCTGGGCGCGCCGAACGGGGTCTCAACCCATGTTTCGTGCGCGTTTTCAATAAGCGAATAGAAGCCCGATCCACCAAAAACGCCGATATCGGCGCGCAACTCATCAGTCATGCGCGCCTTGTTCGAGCCCGGCCTTGGCACTCATGCCGGTTGTTTTCGAAGAATGCTTTCATCGTCGGCATCTTGTAGTATAGGTCCGCACCCAGCGATGTTTCAGAATCTGCCACGCCACGTGCGCAAATGGAATCCTTGCGTTTCAAGCCAATAGCCCCTCGCATGATCGATCGGCGCCGGTTCTTGCTGGCCGCGGGAGCGTCGGCCATCGCTCCGGCACTCCTAGGTGCATCGCCTGAGGAGCATCCCTTCCGGCCACTCGAACGCGCGCTCGTCTTTAGCGGCGGGGGAGCACGCGGAGCGTACGAAGCCGGTATTGTCGGCGCCCTCGTCGCGCAGCAGCACGTTCCCGACGGCGCGCCGCTCGCGCCATATGAAGCGATCTGCGGAACGTCGATCGGGGCGCTCAACGGCTGGATGGTTGCTGCCGCCCAGTACAGCAAGCTGCAGGAGTTGTGGTTCGGCATCAGCAGCGAAGACGTCATTCGTCCAAAGCCGCAGTATGAGGCGTTGCGTGACCCCGAAAGCGGGGTCCTGGATCGCGTCGCTTCCGTGGTGAGTTTGGTTGGCCTAGTGCGCAATCAGCGGGCCGTTTTGCAGAGCGAACCGGCCTTCGACTGGATCTCGCGCCACGTCGATCCTTCGACGCCGCTGGTCGCCCCGCTCATTTGGGCGGTCACGAACCTTACGCTTCAGCGTCCCGAATATTTCTACGTTCGCCCGCAGGGCCGTCCCGAAATTCCGGCACGCGTCAGACACGCACTCGTCGCGCTCTTGGGAGAACAGACGATCGTGCGCGAGGCGACACCCGATATCTTGCATCAGGCGATCTTCGCTTCGATTGCGATCCCAATCGCGTTCGATCCGGTTTCGATGCCGGGCCCCGACGGCAAGATGAACTCGTACTGCGACGGCGGCGTGGCGAGCAACTCCCCCGTCGGCATCGCTCACGCGGTTGCCAACGGCGCCGACATCGTCTTACTCGATCCGCCCTTCGAGCCCGAAGAAAACTACGACGATGCCGTCGACATCGCGTTTGCCGCCTATGGGACGATGCAGCGCAA